>JAVXJA010000083.1:0-11695 GCA_036648085.1 Terrisporobacter sp. | reverse complement strand
ATATTTTTGTAATGCAAATTAAAAAAATGTAATGCAAATCCCTATTTTGCATTACATTTTATATTCTATCTTATTACTTATTTTCCTTTATAAAAATTCAAAGGCAACAGATTAGGGAACCAATGGCAACTATTTTTTAAAATAGTTGCCATTGGTTTAAAATGAAAATATCTAATCTATCTTTCTTTTATTATTTTCCCTTATTAATGTACTCTTACTTATTCCTAGTAGCTCTGCCACTTCGTTGTAACTATTATTTCCACCATTTACAGTAAGCATTCTTAATGCATTCTCTAATTGCTTATCTGTATATTTCTTTGGTCTTCCTTCTTTAAATCCTTCCTTGGTCCTAGCTATAGCTTTTCCTTCTTGCGTTCTTTCAACAATCATATCTCTTTCAAATTCAGCAAAACTAAAAAATATATTTCTTATAAGCTTACTTGCTGCAGTATTGTCCATTATCCCTATATTAAGTATATTAACTCTGATACCACGCTCTATAAGCTTATTAACTAACTCACTTCCTTGATTCATACTTCTAGCAAACCTATCTAACTTAGTAACTACTAGCATATCTCCTGGATTTAATTTATCTAATAATTTATTAAATTCTGGTCTATCTGTTTTACATCCTGTTAAACTATCTGAATATATCTTCTCACATCCATTTTTCTTTAATAAATCTATTTGGCTTTCCAAACTATTTCCATCTTTAGCTTGCCCCCTTGTACTTACACGAGCATATCCATATATCATTTTTTCACCTATTTTTTATCATGACTTTTGGTGCTAAGTTATGACACCTTTCTATGTATCCATTTTACGTAAGTCTAAAAATGGTGTCAATACTCAAAAGTTATGATACTTAATTAATCTAATCTCTTATAAAATGATTTAAATTATTATTTATTCTTTAACCCTATTTTTTCTAAAAGATAATATAACATTTTTTCTTTTCTTGTTATTATTCTTGCTTCACATGTCATTCCTGATTTTATATAACTTTCTTCACCTTTATTACTATATAAAACATTTGAACTTAGACTTCCTTCTCCAGTAAAGAAAGATATTCCCTTTTCTGTATCAACAGTAGAATCAGGGCTTGTACTATTAACTTTACCATTTAAAAATCCATATTCTCTATATGGCAACGCTTCAAAACTATACTTTATATCTTCACCGTTTTTTATATTTACTATATCTTTATTTGGTATCATAAGATTAATTTTATATGTGTTTGAATTAGGTAATATAGTTGCTATAATTGATCCTGTTTGTAACATAACTCCCTTTTCTAAATTTCCATTAGTTTTTAATTTACCATCTACTGGAGATTTAACATTACATTTTTCAATACTTTCATCTATTTGATTTTTATTTTCTTCAAGCTCTTTTTTCTTTTGAGTGTTTTCATTAATTTTATCTTCAATTTGTGCTAATATTGTTGTTTTATTTTTATCTCTTGATATATTAACTGACTCATCAAAGGAACTTATATTATTACCTAATTTACTAATTTCCTGATTTAGTTTTTCTATATTTCCTTTTATTTGAGCTATTGTTTCACTTTTTAATTTATCTAATTGCTCATTATTATTTTTAATCTCTAAATCTATTTGAATTATTTGATTTTTTAATTGCTTATTTTTTTCTTTTATTACTTGATCCTCATTATTTTCTTGATTTGATTTTTCTAATTCCTTATTATTAGATTCTATTTCATCATTTAAATTCTTTTTACTATTTTTAAGTTGCTCTATTTTATTTAAAATCATTCCTCTTGAACTTATGTAACTTTCATATTGAGCACTATATGCTGAACCACTTTTATTATAATTTTTATTTTCACTAATTGACTTACTAAGAACTTCTAAATTGTTTTTATCATTTTGAAGTTCATTTTTTGAAGTTGTAATATTTTCTTTTTCCCCAAGAGCTACTTTATTACCAGCTTCATAACTTTTAAATTTATAATAATATTCTTTTTCTTTATCGTTATTTTCAAAGTAATTTGTATTATCATTGATTGATTTAGTTAGCTTTTCAAGATTTTCATTATCTGTTTTAAAGTAATCTATTTGATCATTTATTTGCTTTTTCTTATCTTCTAATTCCTTAGAATTTATCTCAAATAAAATATCTCCCTTTTTTACTTCTTCCCCATTTTTCATATTTACTGATTTTACTTCACCTTGAACTATATTAGACACACTTTGTATCTCATTATCTGGTCTAACCACTCCACTAACTTTTACTACTATTTCTTTTTGACTAAACCATGCCCATATAAGAAAAGTGGCTATAATAGCTATTAATATATAAATAAATATTTGAATAAACTTATTAGGTTTTGACTCCATAACTTGTCTACTATCACTTAGATTATCAATATTATCTATTTTAAACTTCATATTGAACTACCTCCTTAACCTCAATATTTTCTATATCAGGAAGTTGCTCTTTCCAAAGCTCATAATATCTACCTTGTTTTTCTAATAATTCCTTATGATTTCCTCGTTCTTTTATTTCTCCCTTTTCTAAAATATAAATATTATCACATCTCATAATTGTACTTAATCTATGAGCTATTATTATAGTTATCATACCTTCACTAAATTCATGTATTGTCTTTTCTATAGCCTTTTCAGTTATAGAGTCAAGATTACTTGTAGCTTCGTCCATTATTAATATTTCAGGCTTTCTAAGTATTGCCCTTGCAATAGATAATCTTTGCTTTTGTCCCCCAGAAAAATTTGAACCGTTTTCCTCAACTAAAGTATTATATCTTAATGGCAGTGAATTTATAAAATCGTGTATTTGAGCCTTTTTACATGCTTCTATAATTTCCTCATAAGTTAAATATGGGTTCCCAAGCTTTAAGTTTTCTATTATTGTTCCATTAAATAAAAATGTTTCTTGTGAAATATAAGCTATCTTATCTCTAAGAGCTTCAACATTAATATCTAATAGATTATAGTCATTTACTATAATTTCTCCCTTTTCACATTGATAAAAGTTAAGTAAAAGCTTTGATATAGTTGTTTTACCTGAACCACTTTCCCCAACTAATGCGACTCTCTCACCTTTATTTATAGTCATATTTATATTTTTTAAAATAAGTTGTCTTGTACCATATCTAAAATCAACATTTTTAAATTCTATTTTCCCATTTAATGAACTAGGATTTATTTTTTTATGTTCATCTTCAGCTTTTTCTAAAGATAAATCTAATATCTCTGAAAGTCTTTCGGCTGCTACAACTGCCGTTTGTAGTGTCGGTTGTAGATTTATTATATTTTCTATCGGATTTAAGAAATAAGCTAATAAAGCATTAAAAGTTAAAAGTTCACCAAATGATATTTTCCCATTTAATACTTGAAGTGTTCCAATCCATAAAATGGCTATTGCAAAAATACCTTTTACTAAGCTCTTTAAAGATACTTGAATATTATTTATGTACTCATTTTTAAATATAGCTTTTATAAATTTTATAAATCTCTTTTCAGTTTCTAAATTAACTTCTCTTTCTGCATTAAACGCCTTAATAGTCTCTATTCCATTTAAAGACTCTACTAAGTATGATGTTAACTTAGCATTTCCCTCCATAGTTTCCCTATTAACCTTTTCTATATTATTTTTAAATACAAATACAATAATTCCATATAAAACTAAAGGAACTATAGTTATTCCAAATAACAAAGAACTTTGATAATAAAGTATAAATCCCCCAATCAAAACCATAAATACATCAATCATCATTGTAAGAGCTACCCCTGAAATAGCTTGTCTTATTTTTGAAGCATCATTAAATCTTGATATGATTTCTCCAACTTCTCTAGTCCCAAAGAAATTCATAGGAAGATTAACAACATGGTCATAATATCCAAGCATTAATGGTATATCCATTCTTTGTCCTAAATGTATAAGTAATTGAGTTCTAAACGCCTCTGTAATCACTTTAAATATAGCAAGTAATATAAAACCTATAGAAAACACCATTAACGATTCTCTGAGGTTATTAGGAACTATATCGTCTAAAAGAAACTTAAAATAAAAAGAACCTATTATTCCAAAGGCAGTTATAAGAATTGAAGCTAAAAAGATGTTTAATAATAGTCCTTTTTGAGGTTTTAATAAATCAAAAAATCTAGTAAATACACCCTTAACTTCATTTCCCTTATTAAAACTAGCAGTTGGTGTCATAAGTAAAAGAACCCCAGTCCAAATATTAAAAAATTCATAAGGTGAATATTTAACTATACCTTTTGCTGGATCAGCTACTATTATTTCTTTTTCGCTTATTTTATGTATAACTACATAGTGTAGCATTGTTTTATCTATAACAACATGAGCTATAGCTGGTAGTGGAATTACTCCAAATATATCTTCAGGTTTATTAGCTTTAACACCACTTGCTGAAAATCCTAATTTTTCTGAAGCCTTTATAATACCTAAAGCACTTGTCCCCTCTTTATCAGTTCCAGCAACTTCTCTAATTTTTGATATTGGATATTTTAATCCATATGTCTTACATATAGTTGCTAAACAAGCACAACCACAATCTTTATAATCATGTTGTTTTATACAATAATACTTTTTTAATATGTTATTCATTTATTACCTCACCTAATATAATATTAAAATATTATAAGGGATGTTCAAAATAATATATTTTTGGACATCCCTTATACTTATATTAAATATAAAATTTTTCTATCTTCTATCTATTTTCATTATACCATCTTACTTGAGTAGCAGTATTTGTTGCACTTAACCCACGAGCAGCCCAAGCTAATCCATCACCAATACATTCTCCAACTTCACCCCAAAAACTACCACCATTTATTAATAATAATTCATCTTCTTGTATATTTTTCATCTTTATTCCTCCTTATTTATTTTTCATCTTTTTGCTAGTCCTTAAAGCTTCTAGCAGTTTTAACAAATCCTCTACCTATACCTTTTCCAAATTCATAAATTTGTTCACCAAATTCAAGTCCAAATTTAATAAGATTACGTCCTCCATTAATTTTTGAAACTTCTTCTTCTGTTAATTCATTAAAATTTTTCATATTATCACCTCCCAACTATATAATTTTCATTAATTATACCACTTGTTGTAAAAATATTCTTTTATTAGCATTAATTTTAAACAAATTTTAACAAATGTTATAAATAATTCAAAATTAATGCTAATGTATTGTTTAAAATATGTATATACAACATTATTTTAAAATTAGATAAGTTTTTAGACTCATAAAATAAATATGAATATATTAATATAAAACAAGAAGGTAACATAGTAATTATGTATAACAAACTATAACTATGTGTTAATGAAAAAATAATCGTTGTAATTATCAGTAAATACACTCTTCTTTTTATATGAATTAATTTTAAAATAAAAATTATAAATATAATTAATCCAGACTCAATAACAGGACCAACTATACACATAAATACTACTTTAAATGCAATTGATTCATCTAATAAAGAATTAATTCCTAAATCAATATTAATATTAGGAAATACTTTAAATACTATAATTTGTATTAATGCTCCTGATAAAATTGATGCTATAACTGCAAATATTATATATTGATTATCAGTTAATTTGTTTTCAATACTCTTTATATTTTTCATCATAATTCTCTCCTCTAACTTATTAGATAACGTAATAATATTATAAAGTAAATATAAGATTATTACATTTACTTTATATAAAAATACTAGTAATTTCAATGTATGAAGACTATATATTTAACATATAGTCTTTTAATTTTTAAATACTTCTTCTGTTGTTTTCCCTGGATTAAATGCAAATTTAACCTTATTCATTTGATTTTCTAGATAATCGTAGCACTCTTCCATAATTATCTCTCTAACTAAAGAATAGATTTCATCAATATTTTCATCATTTAAATCAATATCAGGATTTGATAATTCATTAGAGTATTCAATATTAACACTATATCTAACTTTATTTATATAATATTTATCTCCATATGTTCCTTCAAGAAGACTTCCTGTAAATGCATCTAACTTTGAATTACATTCTACAGATATTATACCTTTACTTGAAAGATCTCTTAACATTTCTATTTCTCTCTTAAAGATCGGCGCTAGCTTTTTATCTGTAGTTTCTAATGGATAAATAACAATTTTATCATTACATTCAACCCACTCTAATCCTCTAAGTAAAGTAGCAATATAAATTCTATCTTTTAAAGATATTTCACTAATATCAATATTTCCTGAAGGTTTATAATTTTGAAAAATTATATTTCGCTTCTCATGATTACAAACATCACAATTGCAATCAATATCATCAAATTTATGTAAACATGAAGGGCAATATATAGGTCCTTTAGAACTTCCTCTTGATGTACGATTTCTAATCATAGGACTATTGCAATACTCACATAAAATATTATCAAACTTTTCAGGTGGAAATAAGCTAGCAAGCTCTGAAGATTTACAATTTATATTAAATTCTTTAAGTAAATCAGATACTCTTTCATTATTATAATAGCATTCTATTAGCTCTAAAAACTCCTCACTAGTTAAATGCTGTAATTTTTCATTAATATCCATAAAAAAACTCCTTTCAATACTAAAAATAACATTAAATATAGTATATAAAAATTAAAGAAGTCAAGTCGTCTCAACCAACAAAAAAGACCAGGTACTAAAGTACCCTATAATACAAGCGTAAAAAAAATTGCACCTTATTTATCATTGATAAATAATTGAATTTATTTTATAATCAAAAAAGAACATGGTTATATTAACCCATGTTCTTTTAAATATTTTATATCATTTATACAAGTACGTTTAGATATATCTAGTTGTGAATATATATCTTTCTGTTTAAGACCTTCTACCAAAAGGTCTTTTATTTTTTTCCTTCTTAACTTAACTTGTTCTTTTTTAGATATTTTACCTTCTAATTTTAATTTCTTTTGATAATTTTTTTTACCTCTAATATTCTCTCTCCTCTTATACTCATTCTTAGAAATTATTATTGTCATATAGGTTTGTTCTTCTTCTGTAATTTCTAAAAGTTCTATAAGAGTATCATTCTTATATTTATATTGCTTATTTTTATCTAGATAACACCTTTCTGCACTCTTAGTAGCTTTTACAACTTCTCTTTCCCTTAATGGTTGCTTAAACATACTATTAAGCTCTAAAACATCATCTAACGCCTTCTTAGTATCTTCAGTGAAACTACATAAATAATATCTATATAAAAATAATATAAGTTCCCTATGACCTTTTAAATCGTATTCTCGACATTCACATAACATTATTATGTCTTGTATTCTGCCATAGTAAAGGCTTCTCTCTCTAAAAATAAAATTTATCTTTTTAGGTCTACCTTTTTTCTTTTCATATGGCCTTAATTCAGGTAAAAACTCTTTTTGTATTTCTCTTAGATCATAAATATAGTCATATTCATCTAAAATATTTACTATACTCTTTGATTTAGAATTAATACTTCCTGGTACTCTTAGTATTCTTGCTGCATCTAAAGCTTGTCTATCTGCTCCAAAACACTTTAGCTGATTATATAAATATTCTTCTACGCCCTTCCATAACGGCAACGCCTTACCAGGTACTGCATTTATAAGCCATATTAAATACATTCCACGTCCACTATCTATGACAAAATTAGGTATTGGAATACTTTTATTAAAATAATTATCTTCAAGATTCATTATTATTTGATCTTTTGTAAATCCAGTTTTATAATAATCTAGGTCTATATATAAAGCATTAAGCTCTTTTATATACTCTAATCTTCTATAGGTACTATAAAAAGTATTTGGAGTTATATAAACATTTTGTCCAGTTAAATCTAAACCTTTTAACTCTGCATACTTATAATGCCACTGTTTATACCCATTTTCATCTATAACACTTCTTGTTATCCATCCTTTACTTCTGCTATGTAGCTTATCTAAATAACTTTCTCTATTCATTTTTAACGCTTGCCCCACTAATTCCCCCCCCTTCTTTCTTAAAACTATTAAAATTATAACATAATCCCTTGTTTTCTTTCATATTTTTATCTATTTCTTCCTATTTTAAAACTATATAACTTTCCTTCAGCATTTCTTCTCTATTCTTATTATGATTAAGGTATTTTGCTGTTGAATCAGCTGCATCCTTTATACTCATTCCCTCCTCTCGGCAACTGTCATAAAATTCCTGAGCTTTACATCTTCTTAAGTCATGAAAGCTATATCTTTCTATACTTAATTTATCTTCTACATTCCGTAGATAATCATTAAAAGCTCTGCTATTGCAATTGAATAATTTTTCTCTGTGATAATTCTTGTTTATGACATCTTTAAATATTTCTAATGTTTCATTATCTAAATTTCTCCTCTCAAAGGATCTTCCTCCTTTAGCATTAGCTATTTTAATGCTTCTTTTTTCAAAATCTATATCTTTTTTCTTTAAAGTAGCCATTTCTGCTACTCTAATACATAATTTATCTTGTAATCTTATAGCATAACTACTTTGGCTTCCTCTATTATTTTTACAATAGTTAAGTATCTTATTAAAATCATTATGTCCTATAACGCTTTCTACGCCTCTATAAGGACTTTTAGATCCTTTTATACTAATAGATTTAACAATATTATTATTCCAGCTTAAATTAGCTCTTAGAGTTTTATTAGCACATAATTGTAGCTTGCTTATATAACTTACGTACGTAATTAAAGTGTTATCTGTAACTCTCTCTGCAGAATAATTTAAAAATGATTGTATATGTTCTGATTTTATATCTTTTAAAATTTTCACTTCAGTAAAATTTTCATTCATGTAACTACTAAAGTTCTTGCTGAAGTCTAGTAAATTAAATTTACTTGTATAACTAAAGATCTTCTCACTTTTATTATCTTTTTGATTCTGTTTTATAGTTCTTTTATCCAAATTCTCTTTAAAATTATCATGGATAATATATTGGAACTGCTTTCTTAAGCTCCTTATTCTCATTAGTTTTTCACCTCTTATTTTCCTAAAGTGGTGTACACCACTTTTCATAGTAAACATCTCCTAATCTTAGTTATCTCAATACTTTTCAGCACCATTAAACGAGTGCTAATTTAATGTTTTTAAGCATAACAAATTACACATAGCCCTCGTTTAATGGTGCTACGTGTTTTAACTTTTAAAAAAATATATCTTGTTTTAAAAGAACAAATTTAGCTTTTTTCAGTACCTTCCGTAATCTTACTAGATTAGGATAAATGATAATTAAAATTTAATTATAGAGCAGCAAATTTGCTAGATTTTATAAGCTCTCGCTTGTTGCTATCACAGCAAGCACTAAATTTTGCTTTAGCAAAATTTAAATGTAGTTTTTTTCTTTTTAACCATAAAATTTTAATAAATAGTGCTCTACAAGCACACTTTTACTACAATTAATCCAGTATATTGGATTCTTAAATAAAATTATTTAAGTTTATTTATTAAAATTTTTTATAAAAATAAAAAAAACAAAAAATAAGCATAAAAAATACACAAAAATAAATTTTAATTTTTGCTTTTTTATACTAATTATTTGTTTCTTCTCTTACGCTCTATTGCAAGCTATTTATTTCTAATTTTAATATTATCTCTGCTTATATAGCTAATTTCTAGTTTCTGCTTATAATTTAAAGCTAAAATTGTTTCCCTTATTGTTTTATTATACTATATTTTTATTATTTTTACATATTTTAATTTCATCATATTTAATACTTTTATAGTAAATTCTTTTGTATCTTTTATTATTTTAATTGGATAATATTCTTTAAAGGATTCTATATTATTAGTTTCTACTATTTCTATGTTTGTATCTAAAGATTCCTGTAATAAATACATTATTAAAGCCTTTATTTTATTATCTTTTTCTATTTTTAATACTAAACTCCCTACTTTATTAAAATCTTTAGCTATTATATATACTTTTTTATTTAATTCCTCCTTAGATATATTCATTTGAATCCTCCTTAAATTGTACATTTATAATTTAATATCCGTACTTTTCCATAAACTCTTTTAGTGCCTGACTTACGAGTTCCTTTTTTGTAAATTGTTTATTCTTGTCTGCAAAAAGATTAAATTTATCCCATATTACTTTATTGACTCTTATTGTTGCTCTAGCTTCTTTTTTTCCTGGCTCACTTGGTAATTCTATACTTATTCCAATCTCATTTTTTTTAGCTTCTACCAGCTCCATTATTACATCATAATTATCAATTAATCTAATTAACTTTTCTTGTGTTTCTCTTGTTGGGACAACGTCCGCTATTGTCTCCCCTACTGGCTCTAATACTTGAGTAACTTCTCCAACTATAACCTGATTTTCATCTTGTCTGACACCCTGTCTGACATATTGTCTAACATTCTGCTTTACAAACTTATTATTTATTCTTTTATAATTTAATCTTCCTAATCTTTTGGATATTACACTCGGATTTACCCCAAATTCACTTCTCTCAATCTCGGCCAAAGATCTTCCATTATTTAATTCAGAATTTATAAAATCTACTATACTATCAATATTACTTATATCCCATTCCATAAAAAGTACCTCCTGTGACATTGTCTTCTTTGTCATCATAATTATATTCTTCTTAAAGATAATAAATCCTCTTTAACTAATAAACCTTTTACTTTATTCATACTGTATTTATAGCATAAATAATTTGGAATTATATTTTTATACTCTAATTATTCAAGAGATTTTTTCTTTTAAAATTATTATATAATTTATCTAATAAATACTCTAAAATTTGTATATAATTAGACTTATAGATTAACTTAAATGGAGGTGATTATTATCAATATTTCATTTTCCCTTTTTAATAAAGAAACTATATTATTGTCAGTATTAAGATTAACCTTATCTTTAGCTCTTATGCTTTATTCTATATCATCTAATAATTATATATTAGGTATAGCTTCTATTTTTATAGCTGGTTTTTCTATATCAATAAATAATAAAAAATAGTGATGCGAGTATCATCACTATTTTTTATTAAAACAAACTTTTATTTTCTTCTATAAAATTCTTTTGTTTATTTATATATTTTATTAAAGGATCTAATATATCTTCTCTTGATTCTGCTAGTACTTTTCTATATTCATTAGCAGTTTCTCCATTCATATATTTTAAGGGTAATTTATTTTCTAATAATTGTTTTAAAAATATAAATCTACCGATTCTTCCGTTCCCATCTTGAAATGGATGAATCTTTTCAAATTTCAAATGAAATCTTGCAATATCATCTATAGTTACTTTAGTTAGATTATTATATTTATTGATTATTATATTTAATTTATCTTCAACTTCCAATGGATTAGCAGTTTCAAAATCACAACCTAATATTTTATTATGATATTTTTTTAATACACCAGCTAGCCCCATATCATATAATCTAGTTCTATACATTAATGCTCCATGCCATCTTTTTATCATGTCTAAGGTTAACATATTACCTAAATCATCCATTACTAAATCAAATGTATAAAAAGAATTAATTGTTTCCTGTATATCGTCCAATCTATGAGTTCCTGTTACTATCCTATTTTCCATAAGCATTTGTAAAGATCCAATTGTAAATGTACTGCCTTCAATTTTATTAGAATTATATATAAAATCATACTTTAATATTTCATTTAAAGAATTGTGTAA
>JAVXJA010000082.1:0-12103 GCA_036648085.1 Terrisporobacter sp. | reverse complement strand
GTAAAAGCTATAGGTGAAATAGGATTAGATTATTATTATGATAATTCTCCTAGAGAAATTCAAAAGCAGTGGTTTAAGAGACAAATAGAACTAGCTAACGAATTAAAGTTGCCTATAATAATCCATGATAGAGATGCTCATGGAGATACATTTGAAATAATAAAAAACACTAAAAATCCTGAAATAGGATGCGTTCTTCATTGTTACAGTGGAAATGTAGAACTAGCTAAAGAGTATGTAAAAATGGGATGTTATATATCTATACCAGGTACAGTAACATTTAAAAATAATAAGAAAACTAGAGAAGTAGTTAAGGAAATACCTCTAGAGTATTTACTTATAGAAACTGATTCTCCATATATGGCTCCAGAGCCACATAGAGGAAAAAGAAATGATCCTTCTTTAGTTCAATTTGTGGCTGATAAAATAGCTCAGGAAAAAGGAATTTCATATGAGCAAGTTTGTGAAGCTACAAAAGAAAATGCAAAGAAATTTTTCAATATAAAGTAATATAAATAATGGGGCTTTCTCAAAATAGAGATAAGCCCCTATTTTGTGCAGGATGTACTTTATTTTAGCTATAACTGAATTTGTAGCCTTGATAAAATTTAGTATAAAGCTTAAAATATAAAGATATTAAGTAAAATGAGCGAAAAAGGTGATTATATGATAAAGGAAATAATAGTAGTAGAAGGAAGAGACGATGTAACGGCTGTAAAAAGAGCATTAGATGCTGAACTTATAACTACAGGTGGATTTGGATTTCCAAAGGGAGTTATGGAAAGAATAAAATCAGCACAAGAAAGAAGAGGGGTTATAATATTTACTGACCCAGATTTTGCAGGTGAAAAAATAAGAAAGAAAATAGCTGCAGAAGTTCCAGGATGTAAGCATGCATTTTTACCAAGAGAAGAAGCTAAGAAAAATGGAGATATAGGTATAGAAAATGCTACTCCAGAAAGTATAAGAAGAGCACTTGAGAAAGTAAGAACTGAAAACACAGATAAAAGAGATGAATTCGGACAAGTAGATTTAATAAGAAATGGACTTATAGGAAATGAAGATGCTTCTCATAGAAGAGATAAGTTAGGCATGATTTTAGGTATAGGCTATGGAAATGCAAAACAGTTTTTAAATAGATTAAATAATTACGGAGTTAGTAGAGAAGAATTTGAAAAGTCTTTAGAAACTTTATAATACAAATAGACAATAAACAATAAAGGAGAGAGAATATGGATAGACTTTCGTCACATAGAAAAACCAAAGAAGTAGTAGATAAACACGGATTTAAATTCTCGAAATCATTAGGGCAAAACTTTTTAATAGATGATAATGTAATAGATAGGATATTAGAAGGAGCAAGACTTACTGAAGGAGATAAAATAATCGAGGTAGGACCAGGAATAGGAACTCTTACTCGTGAAATGGGAAAAGTAGCTGACAAAGTTGTTGCTATAGAAATAGATAAAACTTTAATACCTATACTTAAAGATACTTTAGATGAGTTTGAAAATGTAGAGGTAATAAATAAAGATATATTAAGAGTAGATGTAGAAGAATTAGTAGAAGAAAAATTAAGTGGAGGTCCAGTGAAATTAGTAGCAAACCTTCCGTATTATATAACTACTCCTATCGTTATGAAATTTTTAGAAGAAGACATTCCAGTAACTGATATAGTAGTTATGGTGCAAAAAGAAGTTGCAGATAGAATGAATGCAGTTCCTGGAACTAAGGATTACGGTGCATTATCAGTAGCAGTACAATACTATTGTGACACAGAAATAGTAGCAAAAGCTCCAAGACATATGTTTATACCTCAACCTAATGTTGATTCAACAGTTATAGGTCTTCATGTAAGAGAAGAAAAAAAATACAAAGTAGACAGTGAAGAAATGTTCTTTAAAACTGTTAAAGCTGGTTTCGGGCAAAGAAGAAAAACTTTATTAAATGCTTTAGGAACACTAGGGTTTTTAACTAAAGATGAAATAAGAGAAGTGTTAAATGAAGCTAATATAGATGAAAAAAGAAGAGGAGAAACTCTTTCAATAGAAGAGTTTGCAAACCTTGCAAATGTTGTAAATAAAAAAGTACCTTCTAAATAGAAGGTACTTTTTTGCATGTCCAAACATATACTGTTTAGAGGGATTTATATTTTATAGGGGGGATAACTTTGAGTACTAAAAAGAAATATAAAAGAGATTATATAATTTTAGAAGCTAAGGACATGAACTTTAGATATAAAGACAGAGTACTACCAAAAGCATTTGCAAAAGTAGAAGTTACAGAAGAAAAATCTGTAGTTGCTTTATATGTAGAAAATCTTAAATATGTTAGAGATGGATATAAAGTTGTAGCGATATTAGATGACTATAATACTTCTGATTTAGGGCGTATTGTATTAAGCGAGCAAGGTAAAGGGGAGTTTTCATTAAATTTAGAAGAAAATAGCATAAATATAAAGGCTATAGCATTGGTGTGTGAAAGAAGTGTACCATTAATTGGATTTAAGGGGAGCAAAATAGACAATTATGAGGAAATAATATTTACATCAGATGAAGAGTACGTAGAATATGAAGAATTAGAAGATGATGAAGAATATGTGTACGAAGAAGTAGAATATATAGATGTTGAAGATTCTGATGAATATGAATATGAGTATGAATATTTAGAGTATGTAGAAATGGATGAAAATGAAAGTAGCGATAGCATAGAGTATGATTATGAAGAAGATGAAACTCGTGAAACATCAGATAGACAAATAAATCAAAAATCAAAATCAAAAACAAATAAATCAAAATCAAATATAGAAATAGAACAAATAGAAGAGGATATAAATCATAAAGAAGCAGAAGTTAATACTTCAAGAAATTTATTAATGCCTAGACAAATAAAGAAAGGTCTAAAAATGTTTAAAGAGGTTAAGCCATTTGTAAGAGAGAGTATAGACAATACTAGATGGTGGAAAATAGAAATAACTCCGATGACTATGTGTGGTTACACAATGCCTTATTTAGGGTATATAAATACTTTGAACTATACTATGTATAGTGATATAGTTCTTCAGTCATATAGATATAGACATTATTTATTTGGAGTTCAATATGACGAATACAATAAGCGTAAAAACTATATGTATGCTATTCCAGGAAATAAAGATGAACAGCCAGATCAAGGTCATACCGGATTTAATATGTATAAACCTTGTGATGATAGAAATGATAAACTTGGATATTGGGTATGTTTTGTAGATTCTAGAACTAGAAAAATATTAAAGTAAATAGTAAGAGAAATCTGATAATATCGTTTTCTCTTGAAAAAATTTACAATATAATTTACAATATATTTATGTGATACAAACTAAGGAGGAGATTTGAAAATGATAAATAAACAAAGATTAATAGATGAATTCATAGAATTAGTGAAAATAGATAGTCCTTCATCTAAAGAAGGTAACGTAGCAAAGGTATTAGTAGAAAAATTAGAAACTATAGGATGCGAAGTTTGTATAGATGAAGCTGGTGTTAAAGCTGGTGGGGAAACAGGAAATGTAATAGCTAAATTAAAAGGAAATAGAGAAGGCAAAACAGTATTATTCAGTTCTCACATGGATACAGTTAGCCCAGGAGAAGGAATAAAACCTATAATAGATGAAGCAACAGGAATAATAAAAAGTGATGGAACTACAGTTTTAGGTTCAGATGATAAAGCTGGTATAGCAGCTATATTAGAATCTTTAAGAGTTATACAAGAAAACAAAATAGATCATGCTGATATAGAAGTAGTATTCTCTATATGGGAAGAAGGCGGATTATTTGGAGCTCAATATTTAGACTACTCTAAAATAAATGCAGATTATGCATTCGTATTAGATAGTGGCGGATCTCCAGGAGAAATAATAACAAAAGCACCAGCTCAAGATAAAATAGAGATAACTATAAAAGGTAAACCAGCTCATGCAGGATTACAACCAGAAAACGGAGTAAGTGCTATAATGGTTGCTTCTAAAGCTATAGAAAATATGAAATTACTTAGAATAGACGAAGAAACTACTGCAAATATAGGTGTTATTAATGGTGGAATAGCTACAAATATAGTTATGCCAGAACTAGAAATAGTTGCAGAAGCTAGAAGTTTAGAAGAAGGAAAATTAGATGCTCAAACTAACCACATGGTAGAAGAGTTCAAAAAAGCAGGAGAAGCTATGGGAGCTGAAGTAATAGCTAAAGTAACTAGAGCATATGCACCATTTAAAATAGCTGATGATACAGATATAGTAGATCTTGCTAAAAAAGCATTCGCTAACATAGGAATAGACGGATACACTGCTTCAACTGGTGGTGGAAGTGATACTAACGTATTAAATGGAAATGGATTAAAAGCTGTAAACTTAGGAATAGGAATGAAAAATGCTCATACATTAGAAGAGTATATAGCTATAGAAGATATAATAAATTCTTCAAGAGCTGTATTAGAAATAATTAAAGAAGCATAATTAAATATATGGTATAATTAAAAATCGCCCAACATTTGTTGGGTGATTTTTAATTTTAGGAATAAATGATAATTAGTATTGAATTATAATTATAATTTATTGCATTTAAGTATAAGTTTAAGAATGTTTAAGAATGAATAAAAATGGATACTAAAATAAAAGATATAAATATAAGGAGGTAATATAGTGGAGACGAGGTATGATGAAGCTAACAAGGTAACTATAACATCTATAATATGGAATGTGATACTAACTGTTATAAAAATATTTGCAGGGGTAGTAGGTAAATCTAATGCAATGATAGCTGATGGACTACATTCTGCATCAGATATAATAAGTTCCGTAGGTGTTTTAATAGGTAACAAAATTGCAAATGCACCAAATGATAAAAATCATAATTATGGACATGAAAAAGCAGAAACTTTGGTATCATTTTTACTATCAATATTATTAATAGTAGTATCTTTAAAAATTGGATTTGATGCACTAGATTCTCTATTTAACTTAAATAAAGTTCAAGTGCCAACAATACTGCCATTAATAGTATCTGTTATATCAATAGCAATAAAGGAATATCAATATAGAATAACTATAAAAGTAGCAAATAAAATAAATTCACCGTCATTAAAAGCGGATGCATGGCATCATAGATCTGATTCGCTTTCATCTATTGCAGCATTTATAGGTATAGGCGGAGCAATATTAGGTTTCAAAGCATTAGATCCAATTGCATCGATAGTAGTTGCTTTATTTGTAGCAAAAGTAGGATTTGATATACTTAAAGACTCAGCTAATGAATTAATGGATTATTCAATTGATGAAGATCAAGAAAATCAAATAATTGAAATAGCAGAAAATACAAATGGAGTAATAAATTTAGGCGAAATTAGAACTAGAAAACATGGAGCAACAGCTTATGTGGATTTAACAATATGCGTTAATAAAGATTTAAGTGTGTATGAGGGTCATGAGATAGCGACAAAATTAGAAAAACATATAATAAATGACATGCAATTTGTAAAAGGAATAACAGTCCATGTAGAACCTTGTATAAATTGCCCAGGAAATTCTTGTAGAAAATAATAAAACACTATAATAATTTAGAAAAATAGCACTATGATTCAATTGTAGTGCTTTTTAGTTTAGATATTTTATAGTATAATAAAAGCGTTAACTAGATATGGGGGGGCTTTTATGGCAAAGAAAAGAAAAGTTAAAAAAAGCATGGTAATACTTATAGGAGTAATAGCATTCTTTATAGTATATGCAGGTACATATATCCATTTTTCCAAAGAACAAGAGTCTAATCAGCCTATTAAAGTAGAAGATACAAGTACAAAAGATGATTCAAGACCGTTATTATCTCAACTTAAAACTAATGATACAGTATATATTTCTGATGAAAATTTGCAGGATGTAAGAATAGATCAAGAATATTGGGAGCAAATAAAATTTTTCTCTACAAAATTTAAAGAAGTAAGAAAGCCAAGTAGCTATGATGGTACTTATGAAGGATATTTAGATAATGGGATAAGATTTTCTACTGACTTAGATTATTTTAGAATATATACGGTAAGTAGAGAAGAGTTTTATAAAATACCTGTATCAGAAAAGAAGGCATTTGATAAATTATTACAGGAAAGTATATATACATCTATAGATTCTGTTAAAAAATATAAAACATGGGATAGTGTCGAAATAATATATGGTGATAAGGTTAAGAAACCATGGAGATGGAGTTATGATGATTTAGCATATAAGATATCAGTAAAAAGATTGGTTGGAAAAATACAACCAGAAAAAAGCAAAGAAAGAAGTCCATACAACTTTACTATAAAAATAAAGGGAGATGGATATGCTATAAATCTTGAGACAATGGGAAAAGACTATGTTAAAGTAACTTCAGATAAAGCTACGGCATATTATGAAGTTCATGAAGGTTTATTTGAATATTTAAGAGATGATATATTTAAAATTGAAAAAAAATAACAAAAAAACTAGGTTTATTTAAACCTAGTTTTTTTGTTTCTACATTTCAAGTAGCATTTCTCCGATTTTATATACAGTACCAGCACCTGCAGTTATAACTAAGTCATCTTCTGAAACATTTTCAGATAGATATTTAGCTATATCTTCAAATTCGCTTAAGTACATTACGTCAACATTATTTTGGTACAATCTGTCAACTAGATCTTTAGAATGAATATCTCCAGGATCTTTTTCACGAGCTGCATATATATCAGTTATTATAACTTTATCAGCTGCATAAAAAGCATCAGAGAATTCGTTTAATAATGATTTAGTTCTTGTATAAGTATGTGGTTGGAATATACACCATAATTTATTTTTCTTTATTTTTTTAGCTGCAGATAAAGTAGCTTTTAACTCTGTTGGATGATGAGCATAGTCGTCAACAACTAGAGCGTTGTTATATTTACCTTTAACTTCGAATCTTCTACCTACACCACCATATAAAGCAATATTCTTTCTTATAGTCTCTAATTCTACACCAGAAACTAAAGCAGCTAATATTGCTCCTGTAGCATTGTATATATTGTGTATACCAGGAACTGCAAGTTTAAATTCACCTAAGTTAATTCCGTTGTATAATATACTAAAAATTCCATGACCATCAGCATTGAATGTAACATTTTTGATTAAAGCGTTGTTTCCTTCACTTTGACCATATTTTATAACAGTAGCTTTTATCTCATGTAATATATCTTTAGTATTTTCGTCATCTCCATTTATTATGAAATAACCATCATAAGGTAATAATTTACCAAACTTATTGAAAGAAGCTTTTATTTCATCTATACCAGAGAAATAATCTAAGTGATCTTCTTCTATATTTAAAACAACAGATATCTTAGGGTTGAAACTTAAAAAGCTATCAACATACTCACAAGCTTCAGTTATAAAGTTTTGAGATTTTCCTATTTTAACATTACCACCTATTATACTTAGATTTCCTCCAACAAGTATAGTAGGATCAAGTTCTGCATATTCAAAAATAGCAGATAACATTGAAGTTGTAGATGTTTTTCCATGAGTACCAGAAACAGCTATAGAGTTTTGGTATTCTCTCATTATTTGACCTAAGAATGCAGCTCTATTCATTGTTAATTTATTTTTCTCTCTAGCAGCTATTAACTCTTCGTTTTCAGACTTAACAGCAGCAGTATAAACTACCATATCTATATCATCAGTTATATGCTCTTTTTTGTGCCCAACATATACTGTTGCTCCTTGAGCACGAAGACTATCTAATAAATTAGAGTCTGAAGAATCTGAACCATAAACGTTATAACCTTTATTTAAACATATTTTGGCTAAGGCACTCATACTAATACCACCAACGCCTATAAAGAATATATTCATAGTGAAACCACCTTTCTGTTAAATTAAAAGTTCTACAATAAGAACTATATTTATGCTATAATAGTATAATGTTCAATATTTTAAGCAAACTAAAATTGTAAAATATTTATATACATTAATATATTAAATTTCAAATAAAACATAACAAATATTATAACATAATGATAAAAATTATGCATTAATAAGTTTAAATACACAGGGTTCAAGTTTAGGAGGTATTTTATGAAGTTTAAAAGAACGGAACGTATAGGTGCGATAGTTAAAATACTATCAGATAATCCTAATAAAATATTTACATTGAGCTATTTTACATCTAAGTTTAATTCGGCGAAATCTACAATAAGCGAAGATTTAATAGTAGTTAAAAATGTATTTGAAAAACTAGAGTTAGGACAAGTAATAACGATATCAGGAGCGGCTGGTGGAGTTAAATACATACCAAAAACATCTAAATCAGAAAATGAAGAGTTTTTATTAGAGTTATGTGAAGACATAAAAGACCAATCTAGAGTACTTTCTGGAGGATTTTTATACTTAATAGATTTAATATATGATCCAAGAATAGCATCTAAAATAGGGAAAATATTTGCATCAAATATAGATTATTCAGAAGCTGACTATGTTGTTACGATGGAGACTAAAGGAATACCTATGGCTCTTATGACAGCTAAGGCTATGAATTTACCTTTAGTTATAATAAGAAAAGATACTAAGGTATCAGAAGGACCTACACTTAGTATGACGTATGTAAGTGGAAGAAATTCTAAGGTTGAAAGCATGAGTTTACCAAGAAAAGCAGTTAAGCCTGGTAGTAAAGTTATATTAATAGATGACTTTATGAGAGGTGGGGGGACTATAAAAGGTATGATGCAACTTATGCATGAATTTGGGGCTGAAGTTATAGGAAAGGGAGTATTTATATCTACGACTAACCCTACTGAAAAAATGGTTGAAGACTACATATCATTAATACAGATAGATGTAATTAATAATGAAGTGGTTACAGTTGAACCGAATCTTCAAACATTCAGAGAAGAATATTGGGCTACTGAGGTTATCGATGAAATTGAAGAAGAGATAAGCGAAATCGACAATTCAGTAGAATAAGACAGGTTTTGAGGGTGAAATTCTATCAAATGAAAAAAATATAAAAAAATAATGAAAAATTTCTAAAATAATAGAGGAAATTTAAAAAGATGATAGAATTTATATAATATAAAAGATTTAATAACTTTTTAATTAACTTTGTCAAAAACAAAAGGGGGATATTAGGAAAATGAAAATTACTGACGTTAGAGTGAGAAAATTAACTGATGAGGGGAAAATGAAGTGTATAGTTTCATTAACTTTCAATAATTTATTTGTGGTACATGATATAAAGGTTATAGAGGGTCATAATGGTTTATTCATAGCTATGCCAAGCAGAAAAATAGGAGAAGGAAACTTTAGAGACATAGCTCATCCTATAAATGCAGAAATGAGACAAATGTTAGAAGATGAAGTATTAAAAGCTTACCATGAAGCAGTATCTCAATTAGAAGTAGCTGCTGAGTAATAAAACAGAACTAAAAATATAATATGTTTTATAATATATTTCTTAAAGAGCCGAATTTTAGGCTCTTTTTTATTGGAATGATATGTACTTTTTCAAACAAAAATGGTATATTAGTTATTAGAATTAAGAAGTTGTATACAAAATAAAGCGATAAGAGATCATATATAGATTGATTAATAATCAAAAAACTTGAAATGGAGTGGGTTTATGAATTTTAAGGCTATAATCCTGGCAGCAGGAAAAGGAACAAGAATGAAGTCAAGTTTACCAAAAGTAGTACATAAAGTATGTGGAAAAGAAATGGTAAATCATGTTATAAACGTATCTAAAAAATCAGGGGTTAGTGAAATAGTTGCAATATTAGGTCACGGAAGTGAAGTAGTTGAAGGTGTTTTACCAGAAGAAACTAAATTAGCTATGCAGACTGAACAATTAGGAACAGGACATGCGGTTATGATGGCTGACGAACATATAACAGAAAATGACACAATAGTTGTACTATGTGGAGATACTCCTTTAGTAAATTCAGATACATTAGAAAACTTATTTAAATATCATTTAGATAATGGATATCATGCTACTGTTTTAACAACAAAAGTAGAGAATCCAAATGGATATGGAAGAATAATAAGAGACGCTAATGAAGATTTATTAAAAATAGTAGAGCAAAAAGATGCTAATGAAGAAGAAAAATTAGTAAATGAAATAAACTCAGGAATATACTGCTTCAATGGAAAAAGTTTAAAAGAAGCGCTTGCTAACATAAATAATGATAATGCTCAAGGTGAGTACTATTTAACTGATACAATAGAGATAATGAGAACTAATTCATTAAAAGTTGGTGCATACAATGGAGCAACAATAGAAGAACTTATGGGTGTAAACTCAAGAGTTGAGTTAGCTAAAGCAGAAGAAATAATGAGAAAAAAAATAAACACTATGCACATGATAAATGGTGTAACAATAATAGATGTGAATAGCACATATATCGAAGCAGATGTACAAATAGGTAATGATACTATAGTATATCCTGGTGCTATGTTAAAAGGAAATACAGTGATAGGAAGTAACTGTGTTATAGGTATGAATTCATGTATATCAAACTCAATAATAGGTGATGCTACAGAGGTAGAAAACTCTACTATAATAGATAGTAAAGTAGGAAGCAAAACTACAGTTGGACCATATGCATATTTAAGACCTAAGAGTAATATAGGAAATCATGTTAAAATAGGTGATTTTGTAGAAGTTAAAAATGCAACTATAGAAGATAATTCTAAAGCATCTCACTTATCTTATATAGGAGATGCACATGTAGGTAAGAATGTTAATATAGGATGTGGAACAGTATTTGTAAATTACGATGGTAAAAATAAGTTTAAATCAGTAGTAAAAGATGGAGCTTTTATAGGATCTAACTCAAATTTAGTTGCACCAGTTACAGTAGAAGAAAATGGATATATTGCAACAGGTTCTACAATAACTGATGATGTTCCAGCAGGTGCATTGGCAGTTGCTAGACAAAGACAGGTAATAAAAGAAGGTTGGGTAGAGAAGAAGAATTTAAAAAAATAATTGATAAATTTAACTAGGCTATAACGTGGGTATAGTCCAGACTATACTTGCGTTTAAAATAAAATATTTTCTTTAACAAAATTTTCGGGAGGTAATTATGAATACTAGCGGAAGCGAAATTAAAATACTTGCAGGAAATGCATCGAAAGAATTAGCTCAAAAAGTAGCTGATTACATAGGTGTACCAATGGCTCAATGTGAAGTTGGAACATTTAGCGATGGAGAAATATCTGTAAACATAAGTGAAACAGTAAGAGGATGTGATGTCTTCGTAATACAATCAACTAATAGTCCAGTAAATGATAATTTAATGGAATTATTAATAATGATAGATGCATTAAGAAGAGCATCTGCAGGTAGAGTAACTGCTGTTATACCGTACTATGGATACGCAAGACAAGACAGAAAGGCTAAGGCTAGAGATCCAATTACTGCTAAGTTAGTTGCAAACTTAATAACTGCAGCAGGAGCAGACAGAGTTTTAACAATGGATTTACATGCTGCTCAAATACAAGGATATTTTGATATACCATTAGATCATTTACAAGGCGGAAGAATATTAGCAGATTACTTTAATACTAAGAGTATAGAAGATTTAGTAGTAGTTTCTCCAGACTTAGGAAGTGTTACAAGATCAAGAAAATTTGCTAATGATTTAAATGGAGATGTTCCAATAGCTATAATAGACAAGAGAAGACCAAAAGCTAATGTTTGTGAGGTTATGAACATAATAGGTGAGGTTAAGGATAAAAATGTTATATTATTAGACGATATGATAGATACTGCAGGAACAATAGTTAATGCTGCTAATGCTCTAAAAGAATTTGGAGCTAAAGATGTTTATGCATGTTGTACTCATGGAGTTTTATCAGGTCCAGCTATAGAGAGAATAGAAAATTCAGCTATAAGTGAGTTAATAGTACTTGATACTATCCAACTTCCTGAAGAAAAGAAGATAGAAAAAATAAAAATAAAAACAGTAGCTCCTTTATTTGGAGACGCTATAAAGAAAATATTTGCTAATGAATCAGTAAGTAAATTATTCAACTAAAATGAGCGATAAAAAGAGATCTCTAAAGAGGTCTCTTTTTGTTTGTGTT
>JAVXJA010000081.1:0-12647 GCA_036648085.1 Terrisporobacter sp. | reverse complement strand
TTGATTGACTATTATAATTTCTATCTAAAGCAAAACTTACCTGACTTGCTGGAAGTTCTATATCAGTTTGAGAATAAGTTAGATTCCCTTTGCTTTTTTCTATAGTTCCATTTCCATTAGGTGTTTCATAAGAGAAGTATCCTAAATAGTCCTTACTTCCTAAGAGTTTTGACCACTCTTCCTTGTTGCTAAGAGATGATTTTATAGATGCAGTAATTGTATTAGTATTTTCTTCTTTACCATCCGACTTTGTTTTTATTACTTCTACTTTATAATAATATGTTTTTCCATCTCCCACTAACATATCATAACAATAAGGATCTTTTATGTTGTTAGCTACTACACTAGTATCAGATGGTGTAAAATTTTCTGTTTCACCTCTATGTATTTTATATGATATATTGCCTGGTATATTATCTATCTTATCCCACGAAATTAATGTTTTTCCATAGTAATTAGTAGTAGCTAAATTAGTAGGTAAGTATTTTTTCAAGTCTTCATTTATATCTTTTATATGATATGTTAAAGTCTTTAATGCACTTGCATTACCTGATTTATCTACAGCCCTTACTTTTATAGTATGAGTACCTGGTGCTGTAAATTTTGATGCTGGTATTTTGAATGATCCAGATGTACCTGTTCCTGCTACTGCATAAGATCCGCCATTTACACTATATTCAACTTGCTTAAAATGTGTATCCTTTGCGTTTGCCCATGTTATAGTAGGTGTATAACTTTCTGATGGATTACTTGATGTAGTAATTGGTGATATTGATGCACTACCTAGAGTTGGAACTGTAGAGTCTATATGGAAAGTTGCTCCTTTTCCTGTTCCCTTTATTCCTCCACTATCTACACCTCTTACATATATCCTATAACATCCTTCTTTTAATTCTTTTATTTTTGTAATATCTTTACTTCCACTAGAAGTAGCTCCCAAATTAGGGCTATCTGCATATTTAAATAAGTCTGAACCTACAACGCCATCAGCATCATTATAAGGTGCAATTCTATATTCTACTCTACTTAGTGATTTAGAATCTATACCTGCCCAGTCTAATTTAAATGTTTCACCTACTTTTAAATAACTACTTGAAAGCTTTAGAGTACTTGCTGTTGTTGGACCGTCATAATATTCTACTGTGAATTTAGGTCTTATGTCTGTTCCTGCATGTCTAGAACCAAAAAACTTAGAGTATTTTCCTGTTGTAACTCCTTCATCTGATGACCTAAGTACTAACCCATAGTCAGTAATAGACTTATTTGCCACTTTTCTAGCATAATTAGTTAAATCCATTACTCTAGCTTTATATAATGTTCCTGTTGTAGTTACTGTACCGTAATATCCATCACTAGTACTATAATCTGGTCTGTTATTCCATGTAACAGTTTTTTCATTCCAATCTTTTATCATACGATATGCTCTCACTACATTAGATACATCATTATTGCTAGTTTCATACATTGTAAGTGTAGCTTTGTGAACATATTTTCCATCTACTGTGGATGCTAATTTTCTTCCTTTTATTAACGCTCTATGAACTCCATTAGTACCTCTTCCTACTGGAAATGCTGTAGTTCCGCTAGAATAAAAGTTTGTATCTCCGTATTTAGTACCACTAATTATATATGTATCAATTATGTTACTATCTCCTGACCAAGTTACAGTAGGATCAATAGTTACAGGATATTGTCTTTCACTACTTTGTAGATAAGTATTATCAACAGTCATTGTAAGTATATACTTATCACTTTCACCGTCTTTAGGCTTAATATCATATGTTATATCTTCGCTATATGCTTTATTACTAGCATCATTCATAAATGGTGCATCTATACTCCCTACAGCTTCTCCTGTAGCATCATCTATAAATACTATACTTTCTTCTAATTCTAATTTTTTAGGTTTAACTCCATCTAACTTCATCTCATATTCAAAAATATTAGATTCTGGTGCTTCATTTAAAACAATATTTTCTTTGATTCCATTATCTTGAGAAATGTATTCCAATGATGATTTTTCATCTTTGGCTTCATATATAGCTTTTACTGGAATTTGTACCTCTTTATCATAAATATCTAATATATTTTCATCTTCTACCTTAACTCCTTTTGTTTCTTTATCAATAGGAGATATTGTAATTTGAAAATTATCTTTTTCCAAGATTATTGGTGTTTCTTCTGATACTATTTCTGGTAAATAATTCTTTTTGTCTCCTTTTTTATTTTCGTATGCATATCCTGAAATATTTGTATTATTTTCTGTTTTATTGTCTTCAATTTTAATTAAAGATGGATCATAGTCAACAAGTTTGCCATTCTCCTCAAATCTTATGTTACTGTCATGAATTATTTCCCTCTTCATCCCATCGCTTAATTGATAAATAGTAGAGTTTTCTGTTTTTTTAATAATTTGTCCTGTTTCAGATTGATTATTTGATTTTTCAGGTTTATCTCCTTCTTCTTGTAACTTTTGCGATATTTCCTTTACTTCTTCTGCAAATACTCCCATTGGCATATATGTAATACATATACATACAGACATGAATATAGCCCCTATTTTTTGTATAATCTTACTCTTCATTATTCCTCTCCCTCTAAAAAAAATTTCACCATATATAATAACATAAATCATTTATTTTTTAGACATAATTTTGCATCTTTTTCTAAGTAATATAAAATTATTATATTTTTTATAATTTAATTATGTATTAAATGTAACTTTTTATCTGTAAGCATAAACTTTTATAGTATAGTTTAAATAAATTAAAGTCAACAGTTATAATAATTTCACTTATTAACTGTTGACTTTCTAATTTAAAAGCATTAATTTATATATAATCCGAATTTCTTTCTATAATTTTTATTTTGTTAAATCAATATATTTTTTAGCTGTTATTATATAGTAAACCAAATAAATTAAAGAAAACCCTGAGATTGTTATCAAAGTAGACAATCTTCCATCTTGATTAAACAAACTAGTTACTGCATAGCCTGCCACTATACTATGGACTATTGCTATAATAGCTGGGAATAAGAAGAATATGCCTACTTGTTTAAATATTGATTTATTAATATATTCTTGGCTAGTTCCTATTTTTCTAAGTGTTTCAAATCTAGGCTTGTCTTTACTTGCATCAGATATACATTTAAAGTACATTATGCTTCCTACAGATACTACAAATACTAGAGCTAAGAATAATCCTATAAAGTAAATAGCATTAATAAAGTTATAGCTATCTCCATCAAAGTTATCTACACTATGGACCTTTAATTTACTATTGTCTTTTATATATTTTGATATTTCTCCACTTTGTTCAAAGTTTTTAAGAGTTATACAAGATATATTAGTTGTATCCTTATTTAAATTCCCTTTTAAAGAATTATAAGTCTTATCATTAACTATAATTGTAGGATAATAGTCTCTATAAGTACCAAACAAATTCATTGGATAAACATCATTTATTTTAATATTTTCATTTCCTATATTAAAATCCACCTTAAAGTTAAAACCATTAATTAAAGATTTTGGAATTAAAAATATACCTTCATTGTCTTTTAAATTACTATTTGAAAATTTCTTTTCATTTTCTAAATCTCTGTGCTCACTTATTTTTTTTACATCTGAGTATTTTACTAAGTCAATCTGATTTATATAAGGTATTGGTGATTGTTTTTTTCCATTATCAGTTATATCAACAGGTATAATTTCTGTTTCTAGCTTAAAATCTACTTTCTCTTTACTTAAAGTCAATGCTTCTTTTACTACCTTATTATCTAAATATCCTTCATACATTATGCTATAAGGATATTCTGATTGCTGACCTTCAGTAAATATAGTTCTCATTGCAATTGATACTATTACACTAGTTAAACAACAAGTTATTAATATTGCAATTTGACCTAAGACCTTGTTATTATCTCTTATTCTAAAAATTATATTATTAAAGCTTAATATGTTAGTTCCCTTATATAAGAATTTCTTATTATTTATTAATTTTGAAACTGCGAAGGTAAAAAAACCTTTAAATAATAACATTGTTCCAGCTATAACCATGACTACTGTTGCAAGTATTGCTATTGGAAATTGTATATTAAATTTTTTATAATATAAAATCACAGCATAAGCTAAAACTAAGACAATTAATCCTAATAAACCTTGTAGTGTTTTATTTTTACTATCATCACTTTGATATATATTAGTTGCATTTATAAGTTTCGTTATATCAGTTCTTAATAAAATTATATATTCCTTAATAAATACACAAACTAATATTCCTAAAAACATTAAACTAGTTACTAAAATAGCCTCTTTTGATATTTCAAACTTCATAACAGTATTAAGATTTGAAATTTTAACAATAGCCATTAAAAATAATTTGTTACTTAAAATTCCCCCAAGTATACCACCTATTAAAGCTATTATTCCTATTAATAGCCCTTCTTGTGCAAATAAAAGAGCTATCTTATTATTTTCCACACCCATAAAAGTATATATGCCAAATTCTTTTTTCCTTTGCTCTATAAAGAATCCACTTGAGTAAGAAATAAAGAAAATAAAAAATAAAAATAGCACTAAAGCACAAGCTCCAGACAAACTTGAAACTATATTTAAATCTTGTAATGATCTAAATTGTTCACTAAATATTAAAGTAATAAAGTTGTAAAATACTACAATTGAAAAGACCATTGAAAATATATACATACCATAATTTTTTATATTTTGTCTTAAATTCATAAATGATAACTTAAAGAAGTTCATTTACTTCACCTCCCATGGAAGTAAGTAAATTCATTATATTATTGTAGAATTCTTTTCTATTTCCACTGCTATCAATTCTAGCATTTAATTTTCCATCTTTTATAAATATTACTTTTTTAGAATAACTTGCAGAAAAAGGATCATGAGTAACCATGATTACAGTTACATTAAATCTTTCATTCATATCTTTTAAACAGTTTAATAATTCTGATGAAGATTTAGAATCTAATGCTCCTGTAGGTTCGTCTGCAAATATAATTTTTGGTGAAGTTATTAAGGCCCTAGCCGCAGCTGCCCTTTGTTTTTGTCCCCCTGATAATTCATAAGGATATTTCTTTAAATGATTTTCTATTCCAAAGAACTTAGCTAATCTTAATACTTCTTCTTTAATTTTGCTTTGTTTTACATTTCCTATTACTAAAGGAAGAGCAATATTATCTTCTACACTCATACTATCTAGTAAGTTATAGTCTTGAAAAATAAATCCTATGTTATCTCTTCTGAATTTTGATAATTCCTTATTATTCATTTTACCTACATCTTTTCCATCGTAGTATACTCCTCCAGAAGTAGGCTTATCTACAGTAGATAAAATATTTAATAAAGTAGTTTTACCAGCTCCAGAAGGACCCATTATTGATAAAAACTCTCCTTCTTTAACTTCTATATTTATGTCTTTTAATATCTTAAATGTATTTTTATTTGTTTTAAAATCTTTTTTCAAATTAACAACGTTTAACATGATACCCTCCAAATTTTTAATATTTATTATACTTATATCTTATAAATTATCAGGGTTTTATTCCATCCATTAACCTAACACTTTAATGTTATTTGTGTCATTTATGTCACATTGAAGTAATCTGATAAATTGTAGAAGGTAATATATACGTCACAAAATTCATTTGGAGTAGATATAACATCTATATTATGACTTAATTTATTTAAAATTTTTTTAGCTATATAAAGTCCCATCCCCGTTGATTTAGTTCTTTTTCTTCCATTCTCTCCTGTAAATCCTTTATCAAAAATTCGCTCTATATCTTGAGGTACTATTCCTAGTCCATAATCTTTAATATGTAACTCTATCCCTTTTTGAGCAACGGGATAAGTCTGAAGCGGTAGCGAAGACTTAGACGTTGGCGACATGAGGGTCGCGAATTTTTTATTTTCTTTTAAAGAAATTTCTATCTTTCCACCAGTCTTACTATATTTAATTGCATTATCAAGTATTAACTCAATAATATGTGTAATCCACTTTTTATCAGTTAACACAGTTTTATTTAAATCTCCAACTTGCAAATCTATTTTATTATATATAAATTGATACTTATTTTTCTTAATTACGTCTTTCACAACAGGACCTAAATTTACTTCATTTATTAAAAAATCAGAATTGTAATTACCTGCTCTACTAGAATACATAGCTTGTTCCACTAATTTATCTATACGACTTAGTTCAGTATTTATTTGTTTAGATAATTCTCTGCTTTCATCTATCTCATTTATTCTTTTTCCAATTATTTGTAGAACTGCTATTGGAATTTTTACCTCATGAATCCAGTTAGTCATATAATCATTTATTTCTTCTAACTCATTTCTTAAATTGTCTACCTCTTCTTCACTATCACTAATTTTACTTTTTATATTTTTGTAAAAATAATTGTCATTTATAGTGCTATCATCATCTTTATTACTATTTATATAATTCACAAATTTTTTAACTTGTCTTTTGTAACTACTATAAGCTATAAATAAAAATATAAGTGTGATAAGTAAAACCAACATATTAATATAAATTAAACTATCCATACTTTTACTTAAATAAGGATCTAATAACATTACTACATCGACTATTATCATTATAAAAACAATTAAAATTATCAATATCTTAATCTCTTTTAAATATTTTAAAAAACTCATCTTATCATATACCCCTGACCTTTTTTAGTTAATATAAAATCACTTAATCCCATTATATCAAGTTTTTTTCTTAGTCTATTAACATTTACAGTTAAAGTATTTTCACTAATAAATTCATCTGTATCCCATAGTTCTTCTATTATTTCATCTCTGCTTACTATCTTCTCTTGATTTTCCATTAATATTTTCATTATTTTTAATTCATTCTTAGTAAGCTCTGTATTTTCATTATTAAAATAAACTTTTGATTCCACAATATTTAAAGTTATATCTTTAAATTTAATTACTTCACTTTTTACATCACTATTATAAGAATAGGTTCTTCTAAGGATAGCTTGAATCTTTGCAACTAGCACCTGTGGTGAAAATGGCTTTGTAATATAATCATCTCCTCCCATATTTACAGACATGATTATATCCATATCATTGTCTCTAGAAGAAATAAAAATTATAGGAACTTTTAAAAAGTTTCTTATTTGTGAACACCAGTAAAAACCATCATAGCAAGGTAAATTTATGTCCATTAATATTAATTTAGGATTAGTATTTAATACCTCATCAGTTATATTTTCAAAGTTTTCCACTTCTTTTACATCATATCCCCACTTACTTAAAGTTAAAGAAATCTCCCTACTGAGAGCTTTATCATCTTCTATTATAAAAATATCCATTATTATCTCCTCTTTATTTTATATTCCTTATTTATCTTATTATATATATTAATTATAGCCAAGAATACTGTAATCATAAATAGTCCCTAATTTAAGTATATTTTATATAAGTGATAAAAGTTGTTGACAATCTAACTACATTTCTCTATTATAATAATAGTAGTAATCATTACTATTATTATTTATAAATTATGGAGGTAATACTTATGAATTTAAAAGGAACTAAAACTGAACAAAATTTAATGTCTGCTTTTGCAGGTGAATCCCAAGCTAGAAACAAGTATACATACTATGCTTCTCAAGCTAAAAAAGAAGGATACAACAAAATAGCTGCTGTATTTGAAGAAACTGCTCACAATGAAATGGCTCATGCTAAAATGTGGTTCAAATTATTACATGATGGTGTACCAACTACTGCTGAAAACTTAAAAGATGCTGCTAGCGGTGAAAACTACGAGTGGGTTGACATGTATGAGCAATTTGCTAAAGAAGCTGAAGAAGAAGGATTTAAGCAAATAGCATTCTTAATGAAAAAAGTTGGAGAAATAGAAAAACAACATGAAGAAAGATATTTAGAATTATTAAAAACTTTAGAAGCAGAAGAAGTATTTGCTAAAGAAGAAAAAGTTGAGTGGAGATGTATGAACTGTGGTCATATACATGTAGGACCAAAAGCTCCTGGAAAATGTCCAGTGTGTGATCATCCTCAAGCATACTTCGAAGTAAAATCAGAGAAATTCTAATTATAACTTAAATATAAATTATTTTAATCTTTTCACTAAACTTAATTACCATATAATAGCGATTGACAAGACCCTATATTTTTTTTAAAATCTAAGTAGTAATAATTACTATTATTACGCTATAAGGAGGTATGATATGAAATTCTCAAAACAAAGAAAGCTAATTTTAGATACTATACTTGAGAGTGATGTACATCCTACGGCTGATTTTATTTATAATCATCTAAAAAAGGGTAATCCAGAATTAAGTTTAGGAACAGTTTATAGAAATTTATCACAATTAGTTGATAACAGCTTTATCGGTAAGGTTAGTATGCCTAATCAGCCAGATAGATTTGATAAAAATACACATGAACATGCTCATTTAATTTGTGAATGTTGCAATGAAATCTATGATATTGATTCTGAATCAATATCAAACTTTATTAATACTTTATCTCATGAAAAGAACATAAGTATAAATTCTTATGATATCATTTTAAAAGGCACATGTGATAGTTGTAAAAATAATCATTAACCCGAAAAATAAATACTACAATATGAAAAATCATTAAAAAGCTGTAGATGATTTGTGTAATGCAAATACTTCTACAGCTTTTTAATATATACTTAATATTTTTGGTAATATATAAGTTAAGATTATTTTTCATATAATTGATAATAAGTTAAAAGTAATTCAACTACCTTACCATAACTTTGCGTACCTTCTTTTACTCCATTTGATTTTAAATATGTATTATTCACATTATCCGATACTTCACTTACCTTACCTTCATACTGACTCCAAAATTCACTACTCTTTTTTATATCATTTCGAACTTCATCAGATAAAGTTCTAGTTAATTGCACATAATTATTGTAGTCAGCTCTGGAAAAAGCTGAAGCCGTGTAATTAAGAGCTAAAATATATGCTGAATATTGAAAATCATAATCTTCATGATTTATACCAGCTATATAAGCTAAAAAGTTAGCCTCATCTTCACTGGCATAGCCTCTTTGATGAGCCATTTCATGTAATGTTGTAAAAGGAATATAGTAATCTGGTGCTGCTACATTTACATTTGCTTCTCCTGTAAATGGTGAATATATTCCTGTTATTGATGTGTAGCATAGTAAATTAGAATTTAGTATAGGTTTAGCTGTTGCATAACTTCCTTTTTTATTTAAATTCAAAATATGAACATTCTCATATCCATCTTTTGCTCTAGATAATACTTCCCTATAATCTGTATTATTTTTCATAACGCCATTCTCATTTTCTAAAACATCATGCCTAATTTCATTACATTTTCCCACTAAAAATTTATATAAATCTTTAAGATCATCTTCATCATACTCTACTTCTTTTATATTTTGATTATTTGTTTTATTATAATCTACAATTAGTGAATTAGCTAAATCCATCCTATTATAATTTAATCCCCACAGCGCAATAAAGATAAAATAAATTAGTCCTACTATTGAAATTATATTTAAAATAGAATTTTTTAAATAACTTAATATACTTTTAGGATTTTTGCTAATGTAAATTATTGAATATATTATAAATCCAATAATTGATATAACGCCTATGTAAATTAGTATTTCAAATAATGAAAATGGAAGAACGCTCGATATCTTACTCAAAATCTTAACTATGTATATATTAATGCCATTTGAATAATACTCTTCAACTAACTGCGGAAATTTACTTGATACTACATTTATTATAAAAGCAAATAAAAATAGTGAAATTGATATAAATCTAAATCTTCTCATACTTATTCTCCAATAGTATCTCCTCTTAATTTAAAACATGATTTTAATCTATCATAAAATGTAAATTTATAATTACACTCTTTACAATATTTCAATTCAAAATCCCCCTTATTTCATTAGTAAACCTTAATACATTTTTTCCACATAACAAATGCTATTATGAGTAACAATGCTCCATAAATCAATAGTGCAACTAGATTAAATAATAAGAAGTAATTTATACCTACTCCTACAACTAAAATAATCATACCTAATAAAGTGCTAATTAAGTTTTGAGATTTATCAACTTCTCCAATTTTAAGAGTAAAAGGTAATTTGCTCTTGCTTATTACATGCTCAATAGCTATAAAAATTAATAAGAATATTAAAGCAATAATTAAAATAGGTACTACTTTAATACCAAAAACCACTATAAAAATTATACTTTCCAGTAAATACAATGGTAGTAATAAATTTGCTACCAATGCCTTATATGCACCCTTATATATATTAGCTTTATCACTTATAAATGCTGATTCATAAATCCAAGCTGCATTATAATTATTTGAATATTGCAGAGTCATTAATATATTTGGAATCATAAATATAAACCAGTATATGTTTAATGACATATATAAGGAAGTATTATCCATTCCATCCATGGCAAATATAAATATAAATAATAATGGAAATATAACAATAAAACCTAAACTAGGATATGTCATTAATTTAAACTCTCGCTCTCTTTTTATTAAAGATACACAAAGATCGTAAGCTGCTTTTTCTTCATTATTTCTACATACACATCTTCCAATTTTATAAAATAAACTCTTTTTCTTTTCTTTTTCATTATTTTTTGCAATATTTAATTTTGAAAGAGAATCTTCAAACTTAGTAGTATTCTTTACATATAAACCAATTGCTAACATTGGAAGAATAAACGCTAATATAACAAGAGTAATTATTACTTTATTAACTTCGCCACCATGTATTACATATAAAGGTGCTGCAAACCACATTGGTGGGAAAAATAAGTTCCAAATTTTACTTTCATATATTATGTTTACATCTACTATATCAAACATTCTACCTAAAAATTGATAACCTATAGTCATCATTATAGTTAATCCTATTTGGACAAAGTTAATTATATCTTTAACTTTTTCACCATCGAAAAATCTTAAAATAACAAGATATAAAAGTGCTGTTATTACAACCATAAATATATCTACTATTATTAATTCTACTAGAAAAACAATACCTATTAGTACTCCAGATTTAAACATGCCTATTATGGTAAGCCATGATAAAGCTAATGATGTAAGGAAGATATAATAACATATATGAGTTAATTTCGCTGCATTGATTGTTTTATTATCAATTCCTTTAGTTCCTATTATATTCTTATCTCTTATATCTAAAAGTACATTAGAAAAGTCTGATATGAAAATAGTAAGTACTAAAAACATAAACATAGCAAAAACTATAGTATATTTATACATTTTATTAAAAGGAAAGAATGTTATTATACCTATGAAAATTCCCATGATTGCATACATTAGTAGTGCTTTATTAAATGAATTTTTGCTTTCATTTTCTTCATTAGCAGGATTTTGCATAACTGTAGAAGTTCTTCTACTATCAAGAGTTAATTTCATGCCTAAAATCAATCTCATTTTTTCATAATCCACGCCCATTTTACTATATATACCTTTAAATTTATCTAGTAACTTTAAAAACTTATATTCATTCATATTATTCACCTACTTAATTACCATTGCAATTTTATCTGCAATTTCTTTATGGTTATCAAAACCTGTCATCTCATTAAATATTTCTTCCAAGGAACCTTCATTAGAATTTTCTTTAAGCTCATTAAAACTTCCATCAGCAACTATTTTTCCATCATTAAGAAGTACAATTCTATGACTTATTTTTTCAACTACATCCATAATGTGAGATGAATAAAAAATAGTCTTTCCTTCTCTCGCAAATATTTCAAGAAGTTCCTTAACAACCATTACAGAATTAGCATCTAATCCACTTAATGGCTCATCTAAAAATAATATCTCTGGATTATGAATAATGCTAGAAATAAGTATTAACTTTTGTCTCATTCCCTTTGAAAATGTAGATATTCTCGTATTTAAATAATCCTCTATTCCAAATAAATTCATAAGTTCTTTTCCTCTACTTGTTGATGTTTCTACATCTAAATCATATAATTGGCTAATAAAATTCAGATATTCCATAGCAGTTAGACTCTCATATACTTCAGATACTTCTGGTACATAACCTATTTTCTTCTTGTACTCACCTTTTGTATCTTTAATATTTTTATCAAATATTATTACATCACCTTCATATCCATCTACTATACCTAGCATAATTTTTACAGTTGTACTTTTACCTGCACCATTGGCCCCTATATATCCAATAATTTCTCCTCTTTTTACTTGAAGATCAACACCCTTTAATACTTCTTTTCCCCCGAAATCCTTTTTTAGATTTCTTAATTCTAATATTGTTTGTCCCATAATTTCATAGCCCCCTTTTTATAAACTAATATACTATATTTTATAATATTATCATATTTCAACCCATTAAATACCAATTCCATAATTAATCCCTATTATATTGGACTATAATTTAGACATAAAAAAATCATAGGTTAGCTTTAACCTATGATTTTTATGACAATTATTATTTAAATTATATTTTCAGTAACCTCTATTTCTAAGGTGCTATTTTTCTATTCTGACGTATAAACTCTATAATTTTTTATAAATACTTTACAAATTTTATAGTTTT
>JAVXJA010000080.1:0-13027 GCA_036648085.1 Terrisporobacter sp. | reverse complement strand
ACTGGGTCTCCAAACATCTCGATAAATTTTGATTTAACCAACTCATCAAGTAACGCTAAACTTTCTTCTCTCTTATAAATAGTACCTTCTGCTCTTTCTAAAATTGAAACAATTCTTTCTTGTTCTTCCAAAGGTGGTATATTTATCTTAAATTGTTTTACACTACTTGCCGATAAATTGGGTTGTGTACTTCCATTGTTATCTCTTATTTGTTGTTTTTTAATAGACTTAGAATTTAGAACATACATTAAGTACTTATGGTTAATAATGTTTTTTTTACATCTCATTATGACTAATGAAGATGCAATAGCTCCTTTATCTATATCAACAATACCATTTTTTCCTAAAGAACCCCTTAAACAATATACTATATCATTTCTTTGTATTTTTCCCGAGCCAAGAGATGCAAATTTCTCTTTTGTTATAAAATTCATACTCTCTAAATTTATTTTATTATTTTGTATATGTCCTGCATTTATAAAAGGAATTCCTTTTTCCACAATATCACTCCCTGATGGATAATTCTTGCCTCTATCTCCATTTATAAAATCACAAACATATTCTAATGTACTTTCTTTCCATCCCTCTGGCAACTTCTTATTCATGTCCATTCACCATCTTCTTTAATACCTTTAAATCCTCAAATATACTCATCTCAAGCTTCTCTAACTTCTCCATAATAACCTCAGTAGCCTCATAAACAACTTCCTCATACTCTATCTCTTTATACTTATTAATACTCAAATCATATCCATTATCAACAATCTCACCCTTATCAACAAAGAACCACTTGTCTTCCTTAGCAGGCTCCAATTCCTTATTATCCATACACTTTCTAAAGCTTTCTATAATGTGTGGAATATCATTAGCTTCTACTTCATTTCTCTTATCATCTAAGCTATATCCGTCTGCTTGCATATCATAGAACCAAACCTTGTCAGTTTGTCCACCTTTAGTAAATATAAGTATACCAGTAGAAACTCCTGCATATGGCTTAAACACACCACTTGGCATAGATATAACTGCTCTTAGTTCACATTCTTCTATTATCTTCTTTCTCACATCTTTATGAGCTTTAGAAGAACCAAATAGCACACCATCTGGTACTATTACAGCACCTCTACCACCCATATCAAGTATTCTATCTATAAGTGCTAAGAATAGTAATTCAGTCTTTTTAGTTTTTACAACACTTCTTAAACTCTTGTTTATGTCACCTTCGTCTATACTTCCTTTGAAAGGAGGATTAGCAAGTACTAATGAATATTTATCTTCTTCATCATATTGACTTGATAGGGCATCTACTTGAGTTATTTGTGGGTTTTCTATTCCATGTAGCATTAAGTTCATTGCTGCTATTCTAAACATAGATGGGTCAAACTCTGTTGCATTGAACATTTTATTTTTATAATGATCCCACCCTTTTGCATCTATTAAATCACCTATTTTATCGTGTAATATTCCCTCTTCGTCAGTAAATACACTGTCTTTATCTGTGTATTTTCTTAATATATATTCACTACTACTTACTAAAAATCCAGCAGTCCCACATGAAGGGTCTGTTATTACATCTTCTATAGTTGGGTCCATTAGTTCTACCATCATATTTATGATGTGTCTTGGTGTTCTAAACTGACCATTTACTCCTGCTGTTGCTAGTTTTGATAATAAATATTCGTATAAATCTCCATTTGTATCATTATCATCTAAGTTTATAGAGCTTATTAATTGTACTGCTTCATATAATAAACTTGGTTTTTGTATTAAAAACACAGAATCTTTCATTTGATCTGCAAATATACTTTCTTCATCTGAATATGTTTTTAAGAATGGGAATACTTTATCTTGCATGTTTTTAAACATAGCTTCCGAATCATAATGTACAAACTCTGACCATCTTAGATTATCACTATTTAAGTTTAATCTATTTATTTCACTCTCATCCATATCTTCTATGTATTTTTCAAATACTGTAGTATATGGTCTTCTTATTCTTGCTGCTTTCTTTTCTTTAGCTATTTCACTGTCATCTAGTTTTTTTATGAATAGTAGATATGAAACTTGCTCCACTACAGTTAGAGGGTTTGATATACCCCCTGACCAAAAACTATCCCATAATCTATCTATTTTACTTTTTATTTCTGAATTAAGCATATTGTGCCTCTCTTTCTATTGTCGGTATATATTGTCCAAATAACTGTTTTAAATCTGGATTATATTTTATAATACATCTTTTAAAGGATACATACTCTGAATTATTATTTAAATGTCTTTTTATTGATTTTTCTAATTCAGGTATCTCATCTTCTTCATCATATTCTTTTGCATCTATATAATCATTTATACATTCAAGAAAATCTTTAACCTCTTTTACTATTTTACGTTTAATATTTTTACTATCTAATGTTTTTGTTGGAGTATTCTCTCCATTAAAACATTTTTCTAATAATTCAACTATTTTCTTAACTCTTTCATCCTCTGATGTTGTAGTTATTTCTACATTTGCTATATATGTTAAATCTATTCTATATCTTATCTCCTTTTCTACATCCTCTTTAGTACAATCTAATATATTATCAAAAGATGTACTTTTTGAGTTATTACAATGTCTACAAGATAAAAATAAATTGTTCCAATCAAACTTTAATTTAATATCACCTTGATGGGATTTTAGATGTTCCACCTCAAAAGATGTTGTTTTTGTTTCACATAAATAACATTTTTTCTTAAAATCATGTTCTAATTGTTGTATAACATCTTCCAAGTTGTGTTTTCCACTTTTAGGGTTATTTTTTGTTTCTGCTTTTACTTTCTCAATTTCCAAAGATGATGGTACATTTTCTGTTCTTTTTATATTTATCATTAGTTTTTAATTTTTCTTTCTATCTCAATTTCTAAAAATCTAGCATAAAGCTGTGGTGACAAGTCTCTCGGTATATTTTTCAATTCTTTTCTAATATTATTAACTTCATCATCTTCTTCATGACTTTTATTTTCTTTTTTTACTAAATATTCATATCTTTCTATTTTGTTTTTTATTCCTTTAGAGTACTGATTAACATTAAAATACCCTTCTACTATGCCCTCCTATGAATATGCTGTTAAGTTTCCTAATTTTATCTGTTTTTCTAAATCATATATTACTACATTTTCTATGGAATTTAATACAAATGGTGAATGTGTAGTTACTATAAATTGAATATTAGGGAATAATCTAATTAAAAAAGGCATTATCTTTTTTTGTAATTCTATATGTAAATGAGTTTCTACTTCATCTATTAACACTATGCCTTCTAAGTCATAAGCTCTTCTTTCCACTTTTTCCATTCTCATAATTAAATCAGTCACTATATCTAGTACTGCTGAATATCCATCAGATAATTCATTAAATCCATAAGGCTCTTTATTTCCTTCTATAAAATTAAAGTTGTAGTTTTTATAATCGAATTTTAATTTTAAGTTAGGCTCATCCATTAGTTCCTTTAATGATTTCTCAAAGTTGTTAAACCATTCTCCTATTTTTTGTGCTTCTTCTCGTTCTCCCTCTGTTATAGCGAATGATTGTTGTGTTTTTAAATCTACTAAATATTTCAGAAATTCCTTTGCTGGTTTTGTCTCCATTTTATATTGTTTATCTAAACTTACTTTTTCTACGCCTTTAGGTTTAGTAAATTCCGAATTTCTTCTCGCTCCAAAATATGAGAATACGAACTCCCCTCTATGATACATATTTTGAATTATTTCACCATTATTTATATCTAGCTCTATCCAATTACCGTATTTATTTATATACCATTGATAGGTACTTATTGTATTTTCTAATTCATTTATTTTTATTATTTTCTCTTGCTCAGACATATTATTATCATTTTTACAATTCTCAATTTGCATTTCATTATCTCTGATATATTCTAACGAATTGATTCTTGTTTTATAATGTGTCATTTCAATTGATGATAAGTACATTTTTATTTCTTCTAATAATGTAGTTTTTCCACTACCATTTTTTCCTGTTATAATTAAATGCTTCTTTTTTTCATTATCTATATCTATTTTAATATCTTTGAGATGTCTAACTTCTTTTATATAAATATACTTTAAAAATATATTATTCATTTTACTCCTCCTAATTAAGCATATATATCATCTTCATCTGCTCTATATGGTTCTATTAAATCAAAAACTTCATCACAAAGTTTTCCATTAAATACACCATCAATACCATCTTTACTTATAGTAGTATACTTACCTTCATATAATGATGCAAATGATATTCCTTTGTTTTTTACTATATCATCTTTTATCATCCTAATCATATTCATTTGTTTTACATTCATCTTTGAATTATGATCACTTATAAACTCCTCAAACTTTATGTTCAACTCTTCTTCATCTACACCAACAAACTTTCTAATTATTCCTATAACATCATCTTTACTTACATGAGCTTTCTCTGATAGTTCATCTATGCTGAACTCTACTTTACCAGAATTAAATATATCATAAATCATATCTAACTCTTGCTTAGTTATTTCTTTTCCTTTTCTTATCTTTTGGATAACAAGGTTCATACTCATTTCTTTTTCTAAACTTGTTTTTACTCTTTCTATATAAGCATCCACATTTACTTGTCCGTAATTATCACTTGTTTCTATATCTTTGATTACTATATCACTATCTTTTATATCTATTTCTACAAATGATTTTGGTCCATTTTTAGATTTATATTTCATCAAATCTCGCAGTAGTATTCTTATATCTTCTAATTCTTTATAGCTTAATTTTGACCATTTATCTATTTCAAGTAATTCTTTTACTAATTCTCTAGTTCCATTAAACTGATTCATACTAGTATTTAATCTAGCTAGTTCCCCTATTACTTTGGAAATATATGTAATTTCTTTTGGATCTTCTTTTAGTTTACAGATTTCTATTTTATATATGGTATTATCAAATAACATAGCATCTCTTTGATCATGTATATCTATCCATAACATTAGTGGTGCTATGTTTTTTCTTAAAATATCAAGTAAATCTGTATTTATATTTTGCCATGGTTTATCAAGTTTTAAAGAATCAATAAGTTTTTTATTTTTTCTTATTTCTACTGATTTTTCTGGTAAGCTATCTATATCTTCTCTTATTAGTTTTATAATATTTGTAGCTTCTTTATTTAATCCTTTTGTACTAAGTATTTCAAGTAGATTTATTCTATTTTCAAATCTAATTTGTTGTGATGATTTATTCTCCCTTGGTATTATTCCCTCAGGCTTTTCTTCAAAGAATTTAAAATTTTGCCAATGGTCGAATATATAAAATTCTTCTTTATCTTCACCATCACCAAATAAATTAGGACAAAGTCTTGTTCCTCTACCTATCATCTGTAAAAACTTTACTTTTGAATATATCGGTTTAGCAAATACTAAGTTTACTACTTCTGGTACATCTACTCCTGTATCTAGCATATCTACAGATATGGCTATTTTAGGTCTATCTTCTTCTTTAAAGTTTTTTAAAACATCATCTTTATTTTTTATATCTGAATGTATTATGGCAGCTAAACTTCCATTATACTGAGGATACATTTCATCAAATAGTTTTAAAAGTAGAGTTGCATGATTCTTGTTTTTAGCAAATATTATACTTTTACCTATTTCATCTTTTACTTTTATACCATTTTCCATTAGATTTCTTAATATTTTTCTATTTGTATCTTTATTAGTAACAAACTCTTCTAAGGCATTTTTATCAAAATCTATTTTTTCTTCGTCTAATCCATCTTCTTCTAAATCTCTTTTTTGTTCTTCACTTAGGTTGTTCCACTTGATTCCTTTTCTTAAGAAATCTGTTGAGGCATCTTTTGCTTTATATTTTAATAAATACTGTGGTTTATGATTTATAGCTTCTTCATAAGAGTATGAAAATGTTGGGTCTTTATCTCCGCAATCAAATAAAGTAAATGTATTTCTATTTATAAAGCCTACTGGTGTTGCTGTCAGTCCTACTATATAAGCATCAAAATAATTTACTATATCTTTATATACTTTGTATATACTTCTATGAGCCTCATCACATATTATAAGATCAAAAAATCCTACACTAAATTCATTATAGTAGTTTATCATTGTTTGATAAGTAGAAAAATATAATACTGATTCTCTATCATGAGAAGTTTTTGAGGTTACTCTCATTTGTGGAGTATTTTGCATAAATGTTTTAAAACTACTTTTATCTCTACTTGCTTGTTTTACAAGTTCGTCTCTATCTGCTAAGAATAATACTCTTTTCACATGATTTCCTTCTATCATTCCTTTGACAAGAGATATTGCTGTTCTTGTTTTTCCGCAACCTGTAGCCATTACTATTAATGATTTTCTATATCCTTGTTCAAATTTTTCATATACGCTTTTTATTCCTTCGATTTGATAACTTCTACCACTTATATTTGTGTCTATTTCTACAGTGCTAAGTGGTCTTTTGTTCTTGTGTTTAAACATTTCATATTCTAAATCCTCTACAGTATAAAATCCCCACACTATTCTTGGTGTAGAGTATTTATCATCCCACATATAGGTTTCATAACCATTAGTAAAGTATATTATAGGTCTTACACCCGTCATGGCTTCTATTCCATCAGCATATGATTTAGCTTGTTCTTGTCCTACATATGGGTCTACCATTGTTTTTTTAGCTTCTACTACTGCTATTGGTTTATCTTTTTTGTCTAGCAATACATAATCAGCATATCCTACCTTACCATTTTCACCATTATAATTTTCTATTTTATATTCTTCTACTACTTTACTACTTGAAACATTCCAATTTGCTTCACCTAAAAGTACATCTATTAATTTCTTTCTAGTTTGTGCTTCATTTAACTCTAGCATGTCTTCTACTTTTTTAAGCTCTGGATAGCTCTTTATTATGGAAGTTTGTTTTAACTCTTCTTTTACTATTTCTATCTCTTTTTTATTTTCTACTTCAATTTTCTCTACTTCTTTTTTATAGTCCTCCATATTATATACTTTTTTAGTCTGGGCTTTTGGCATTTTAAATTTAAGGGGAAGTATAGATTTGTCCTTTGTTGCATTTATATAAAACCATCCACTTATCTTACACATTGCTATTAAAGCTTCTTTTGCTTTTTCTTTATCATCCATTGCTTCATGCATTGCTTTATTTCCATGAAGCCTTACTATATTAAACCAATCTGGTATAGATTGATTTATATTTACTGTTCTTAGTTTTTTTATTTTATCATCTTGACTTGCGAATTTATCCATTTCTATTTTTAGTGCTATTAATACTATATCTATTAATTGTTCCCCAAGCATTCTAGTTTTTAACATTGTTGCGTTTGGATCTGTCAGTATGTATTGTTCAGCTTGCATTCCTAATTTTTTTAGATTTGGCCATCTATCTAAAAAATAAAAGTTTGACATATTTTTATTTCTCCCCTATTATTTTTGAATTATTTCATTTGTATTTATAATTATAACATGTTTTTAAAATAATATGTCAATAACAGTACCCCTAAGAATTTCAATCAATAAATTATCAATTCCTACCAATAATCTCAAATTCCCTATTTCTCAAAACCTTCATTAGCTCTTCATCACATGTAATTTTCTCTCTCGTACAAATACCTGTCCTACACAAATCCTCCACCTCATGCACATCACTACCACCTGTCCCAATCAGCCTTGTATTCTCATCATAAACAGATTTCGTCAAATCATTATGATTGTTATGTCTAGGATTTTGATTATTTATTTCAACACCATGCAAATAATTTATATCCTCTAACTTACTACCTCTTTCTCTATGAGGATGAGCTTGGATAATAATTGCTTTATCCTTGAATTTATTATAAAAATCCTTCAATCTCATTTCTATCATCCACTCATTTTCCAAATAATCTTCTTTTTTAAATCCAAATACTAAAAAATCATTTGTATTACTTTTAAAACTAATTTCCATACCTAAACCTATATAAAAGTCCTTGTCCTTACAATATTCTATCCCTCTGTCATAGCTATAGAAGAATTCCTCAGTTTTTTCTTTCCAATCTTCTCTTTTACACTTTCTAAAGTAACCTTTTCTAAAATGATCTGTAAGAACTAATCCTGAGTAACCTTCTTCTATATACTTGTCTATTATTTTTTCTATACTAAGACGACCACAAGGACTTATTTCTTTTGTATGTATGTGTAAGTCGTATTTAAACTTCATCTATATTAGCGCTCCCTTCAACTATGTCACCTATTTCTTTATTAATTATATCTCAATACAAAATAATCTTAAACATAAAAAATAACCTTATGTTTTTACACCACAATTGAACTATACTTTACTTAAACTTAAGTTAAATCGTACTAAAATATTTAGTATTACTTTTGTCTTAGGATTAGTTGTTGCTGCTATACTAACAATTGATATACTCAAAAATAAGAAAAATAAATCTAGTTTTAAAAAGGAGATTTTAAATGAATAAATTAATTATAACTACTCCACAAGAAAAATTTATAACTTCTTATTGGACTACTCTTAATAAAATTATTGACGAGGGAATATATTTAGGAACTACATTTAGATTTCCCTATGATTCTACAGTTGAACTTATTAAAAGTAATATTAAAGATAAGATTCCTTTTTTATTTTTAATAAACAGTGAAAATGATAAAGTTGTAGGATGGTGTGAGGCTTCTCCCAAAGATTTAACTACATGTACTTTAGGAATTGGTATCTTAAAAGAATTTAGGAATAAGGGTTATGGTCGAAAATTAATAGAAGAAATAATTTCAATTTGTAAAAGACAAGGATATGAATATTTAGAATTACAAGTAAAATATAATAATAAAACAGCTATTCATCTTTATGAGTCCATTGGCTTTGTTATGAGAGACATAATAATAGATGAATTGGAAGATGACAATTATAAAGAAGATTTAATAGAAATGTTTTTAGATTTAGATATAATATAACCTTATAAATTACTTCAATATAAAAAGACTTAGATAATTTCATCAATTGTCTAAGTCTTTATTATATTAAATAAATTATGCTATTAAGCTTTTTTCATTTTCATCCACATCTACTCTTTTACCAAGTATTTGTATCCCTATAAACATAGCCATAAATGCTAAAGGCATAATAAGATAAATAGGTAGTCCAAGACCTGCTGGTATATATCCAAATACTACTGCTATAGTCCCTACAAATAAAGCATATGGCATTTGAGTTCTAACATGATCTATATGATTACATCCTGCCCCCATAGAAGAAAGTATTGTTGTATCTGATATTGGTGAACAGTGATCTCCAAATATAGAGCCTGTAAGCACTGCACTTATACATACTATTATATAAGACATTTCAGGATTTATAGAATGAGCTAACGGTATTGTAAGTGGCATTAGTATTCCCATAGTTCCATAAGATGTTCCCGTTGCAAAGGAGATTATTCCACCTAAGATAAATATTACACTTGGTAATAAAAATGCTGGCATAGATCCTGATAATAAAGTTATTAAATATCTTGCCGTTCCAAGCTCTTTTATTACTGAAGAAAGTGACCAAGCACATATTAATATTACACAAGTAATTACTAAAGTTTTCATACCATCTACCCATAAATCTAAACCTTCAGCTACTGTAAATATTTTTTTACTAACGCCCATAACAATAGCAACTATTCCAGCAAATAAAGCTGATTGGAATAAAGCTACTGATGCATCTGCATTAGAGAAAGCTTCTTTTATACTATTAAATGATAATGGAGAATTTTGCATTAATTGAATTAAAGTTGTATCATCTCCACTAAGTATTGTTGTATATCCACTGTAGTAAAATGCAAGTAAAGCACCTACTATTAATACACCTATTGGTATAATTGCATTCCATATATTTAATTTAACTCCTGGAAGTGGTTCTAAATCACCATGATCTTTACTTATTTCTTTATCTATATCTTCATTACTAGTTAAAGTATTATTACATCTTCTAGCTTTTAACTCTGCTTCTCTCATTGGACCAAAGTCTTTTAAAGTCACTGCTGTAATAACTATAAATCCTAAAATTAATATATTATAAAATCTAAATGGTATTGTATTTAAAAATACACTAAATGCATTTGTCTCTATGCCAATAGCACTAAATCCATCTCCTATAAGACCAACTTCAAGACCTATCCATGTAGATATTATTGCTATTCCAGCTACTGGTGCTGCTGTAGCATCTATTACAAAGGCTAATCTTTCTCTTGATATTTTCATTTTATCTGTAACAGGTCTCATCATTGGACCTATAATTAAAGAGTTTGCATAATCATCAAAGAATACTAAAAGTCCTGCAAACCATGTCATAAGCTGAGCACTTCTTGGAGTTTTCGCTTTTTTAGATAAAACTTCTGCTATGGCCTTTGCTCCACCCATTTTAGCTACTAGATTTATAACTCCTCCTATAGCTAAAACTTGAAGTATAATTCCTGCATTCCATGGATCTGCCAATGCTCCAACAGCTCTATCAACTAAATCTAAAAAAGAATTAAATATTGCCAAAAATATATTACTTCCATTTAAGTTAAGTAAAAATCCACCAGACATTATACCTAAAACTAAGGATACTATAACATTTTTAGTTATAAAGGCTAATACTATAGCTACTAATGGTGGTAATAATGTTAATATTCCAAACTTATTTTCATTAACTACAGCTATATCTGTAGATTCTGCAAAACTCACTACACTTGACATGATTATAAACATTGTCGTCATTAAAAATAATTGTAAACTTCTTTTTTTCATTTTTCTTTCCCCCTAGGATGTATTGTGAATATTTTAGGGTTTTGTTGTTTTCATCAAAAATTCGCTTCGATTGAGCAACCGCGTTGGCGAATCATTTCGCTACCGCTTCAGACTTATCCCGTTGCTCAAAAAAAGCCTTGATGAGATTCATCAAGGCTTAGTTATATTCTAATTAATAATATAATTTCTCAATGATAGCTCAACACTAAAACTAGTGACAGTAACATATATATTTTACATATTACCAACTATATAACCTTAAAGCATTAGTTATACGTTTCGGCGATGTTTCCTTTCACAATAAATCACAGTGCTTAACTCCTTATTGTTACTAATAAATATCGCGCCTCTACCTTTTATATTCACTTGTTGTTTTTTTATTAGTATATATTATAAAAAATAATATTTCAATAGTAAAAATAAATTTTTTATAATTTTTCAATATAAAATATAAATCCATAAGGAACCCAATCATCTTCATTACTACTTAATAATGAATAATTCAATGCTTCTAAAGTTATATCTTTATCGTCTAATAAATATGCATATTGATAATTATCATCTTCAAACATACGTAAATATTTAAAACTATATTCATAATAATCCTTATCATATCCTTCTTTATAGTTATTTCTACTTTCATCTTCCACCATAAAATAATTGCCATCTAAATAGGATAAATATGTTAAAATAGGATCTCCTTGCTCTGTATATTTAAGTATAATAATTTCATCATCCTTATTTTCTTTACTATTATCAGCAAAGTCCTTCCACAGATTTTCATTACATTGTATTTTTCTATCCTTAATAACAAACATATTCTTTTCCTTGGCTTTTTCAACTGATAAATCCTTTTTACTACCACAATCCTTTAAAATTTCTTTTATAGCTTTTAAATCATTTTTACCATAAATATTATTTTTCTCTGCTACTTCACTTTCTACAACATTATCAACAGCTTTAGCATTATTACTCATATATTGGTTACATCCTATAATGTTTACACAGGTAATACCTACTAATAATGAGACTATTATTTTCTTCATAATTACCTCCAATTGTATTATTACTTATATATATATGTTTTCTTTTTTATATAAACAAATCCTTTATTATTTTTTAATTATTATTAGCATATTTTTTCATTTTTATCGTAACATTCCCAATAAAAAAAGGGATTTCACATATTTTGTAGAAATATAAAGTATATTTTCGATTAATATATAATTTTGGAGGGTCATTATGAAACTAATTTACAACGAAATAACTAATCCTTATTTCAACCTAGCTATGGAGGAATTTTATTTAAAAAATACTAAAGAAGATATTTTCTTATTATGGAGAAATGATAGTTCTATAATTGTTGGTAAAAATCAAAATACGCTTAGTGAAATTAACTATGATTATGTAAAAGAAAACAATATAAATGTAGTACGAAGACAATCTGGCGGTGGAGCAGTTTTTCATGATTTAGGAAATATTAACTTTACTTTTATATCATGCAATGACAATAGTTTTAGTGATTTCAAAAGGTTTACAATGCCTATAATTAATGCTTTAAAAGGACTTAATATAAATGCTGAATTTTCTGGTAGAAATGACTTATTAATAAATGATAAAAAATTTTCTGGTAATGCCCAATATAATTATAAAGATAAAGTTATGCATCACGGAACTTTGTTGTTTTCTTCAGTAATAAATAATCTTTCTGATGCTTTGAAGGTTAAGCCTTCTAAGTTCGAAGGTAAAAGTGTTAAATCTGTAAAAGCTCGTGTTACAAATATAAGCGAACACTTGGATAACTCCATGGATATATTAAAGTTTAAAGATTATTTAATGAATTTTGTATTGAATAGTGATGATAATAATAAAATTTATACTATGACAGAAGATGATATACAAAGTATAAACAAATTAGTAGAAGAAAAATACAGCACTTGGAATTGGAACTTTGGCATATCACCTAAATATACTTTAAATAATGAATTAAAATATGCTGGTGGAAATGTGGACTTTAGTTTAGATGTGGAAAAAGGATTGATTAAAAATATTAAATTCTTTGGAGATTTCTTCGGTAAAAATGATGTTTCTTTTATTGAAGATAAATTAACTAATGTTAAGCATGATGAAAATCATATAAAAGAAGTTTTAAAAGATGTTAATATTAACGACTATTTTTTAGGTGCAGATATTGATATTCTTATATCAGGTATAATGGGAGC
>JAVXJA010000079.1:0-13319 GCA_036648085.1 Terrisporobacter sp. | reverse complement strand
TTAACTAATAATTTTGTAAGAAAACTTAAAAGTGAAGATTTAGAAGCTAGTAAAAAGAGAGATGCATTTATAAAACAGTCTAAAAAATCTCTTCAAGTAACTATAAGCAATGGTGTAACAAAAATAACTTTAAAATCTAATTCAAATAATATGTAAATTAAAAGGTATTACCTAAGCTAGGTAGTACCTTTTCTCAATATATACTAATTATATAGATAAAAAGATGCATCAAAAACCCCTAGCATGATTTTATAAAAACATAGAAATATTGCCTATAAATTTTAACATAGATAATTCAGGGCAATGCTAAGCAATTCTAGGCAAGAAAATTATTGCTTAGGATTGCCTAAGATTGCTCATAAAATGTAAAAAAATCTATATAGGCAATAGCTGTGATTAAGTAACTTAAATGGTTTAAAGGCTTTATTGCCTATCGTTGCCTATCTTTTCTATATAGAGAGTAAAATAGGTTATTTATATATAAATATACGTATATACGCGCGTATAGTTTTTTGGCAATAGGCAACCAGACATAGGCAACAGGTTAGTAAAATTTGCTAATACTAAAATAGTAACTATCAATGAAAAAATAGTATCATACACCTCTATAGAATTTTGTAAGAAAAATAACTTTAAAATCCAATTCAAATAATATGTAAATTAAAAGGTATTACCAAGACTATATAGAACCTCTTCCTAGTATATTTAATATTAGATAAACGTGGAGGGGGGAGAGAAATGAGCAAAGAAGAAAGTAAGTATTCATGGATTAAAAAAGTCACCTTAATTTCAATAGGTATTTTAATTGTAGCAACAGTTATGTTTTCGTTTTTTGTTAGCAAAAGAGACTTTGATAATGAATTTGCTATCGGAAGCAATATAAAAGTAGAAAAGTTAAGTAAAAATCAAGTTGAGAATTTAGAAAAACTATGTAAGGTTTGGGGGTTGGCAAAATACTATCATCCAAAAGTGATTTCTGGTGATGTGAATTGGGATTATGAACTATTTAGAGTAATGCCAGATGTATTAGCTGCAAAAAACTCAAATGATACTGATAAAATATTATATGAGTGGATTGATAAATTAGGGGAAATAAAAGAAAATCCTAAAGAGGATAAAGATAAAGAAGTCATATTAGAAAGAGATGTAGATTGGATAAGTGATGAAAAATATATAGATAAAAAATTAAGTGGCTTATTAATTAAAATATCAAATACTAATATATCAAAAAGAAATAAAGCTTATGTTAATTATTCTAAAGTTTCTGGTTTCACAGAATTTAAAAATGAAAGTGAGTATAGTAATATAAAATATGATGACACAGGTTATAAACTACTTAGTTTATTTAGATATTGGAATATAATTCAGTATTATTATCCTTATAGAGATGTAATAGAAGAAGACTGGGATAGTGTTTTAACTGAGTTTATACCTAAATTTATAGAAACTAAAGATGAGTTGGGATATAAGTTAACAATATCAGAACTTACAACAAAAATACAAGATCCACACGTAAGAGTTAAGGATAATCAGGGGATTTTAAACGAATTCTGGGGAGATAAATTTGCACCTATAGAATTTGGATTAATAGAAAATAATATTGTGATAACAAATATAATACCTAAGTATAAAAATGAATGTAATCTTAAAGAAGGAGATATTGTTTTAAAGATTGATGATAAAGAGATATTTGAAGTAATAAAAGAGAAGTCTAAATATAAATCACTTTCAAAGAAAAGTGCAATAGTAAAGGTATTACAAGACTATCTATTTAGAACTCAAAATGATGAGATGAAGATAACAATTAAAAGAGATGGGACTAATAGAACAGAAAATATTAAATGTTATGATGATATGGATATGTTTAATATAAAATCAGATTCCCACAAGTTACTAAAAGGAAATATAGGTTATATTAATCCAGGTCAATTAAAAAAAGGTGAAATTGATAAAATAATGGATAAGTTTATGGATACAAAGGGTCTTATCATAGATTTAAGAGAGTATCCATCTGATGTTATAAGAAATAGCTTAGGTGAATATCTTATGCCTAAAGAAGTTGTTTTCTCAAAAATATCAATGTCTAATGAATTAGTGCCAGGAGAGTTTATATTATTAGATGAAGATTCAAAAGTAGGTAAAGATAATAATGATTATTACAAAGGCAAAGTGACTATACTTATGAATGAACGTAGCCAAAGTCAATCAGAGTTTACTATTATGGCATTTAGACAGGCACCTAATGCTACAGTAATAGGTAGTGATTCCATTGGTACAGATGGAGCTATAACTGAGTTTAGTTTGCCTGGCAATGTAACTACTTCTATCACAGGGTTTGGGGTTTATAATCCAGATAAATCACAAACTCAAAGGATAGGAATCAAGCCAGATATTTATATAGAGCCTACAATTCAAGGTATAAAAGAAAATAGGGATGAACTTATTGAAAAAGCAATAGAAGTTATAAATAATAAATAATAAATTATGAGTACACTAAAATTAAGTTTTTAGTGTACTTTTGCTGTCCTTTGGTGTACTTTAAATTATTGACTGTTTAGAGTGCTAGCTTTTAAATAAGTATATTTTAGGATATAATTATAAATAAAGAGAATGGAAAAATAATATGGGTGGTGACCTGAAAATGAGAAATATACCAGAAAATATAAAAAACTTAATAATAAATGTACTAAATTGTAAATCAACAGATGCAATATATATATTTGGTAGCTATGGTACTAAATATTATTTAGACGGTGAAAGTAATATAGATATTGCTTGGTTTACAAATAAAAAAAATAGATTTAGTTATGAGAAGTAAATATGAATTATTATTAGAAGAATTATTAGACAAGAAAAGCAAATAGTATAAATAGAAAGTGTTTCAGCTAATTTTTATAATTAAGTGAGACACTTTTTTATTATGTTTATATAGCTTAAAAAGTCCATATCATTGCAGAAACATTTGTGTATGATGATAATCAAGAGATAAAAGGTTTTATAAGTAGAATAAATAATGAATTTATAGGTGCATTATTTGTTGCTATAGATTCTCAAGGTAATGGAATAGGTAAATAACTAATAGAGTATGCAATAAAGAAATATAAGAATTATATGGATCACAAAAGACTTTTATCAAAAGTAATGAAAAAGTAGCTATTATATTGATCATGTTATTGAATCTGTGAAAGAAAGAATTGCTATATCAAAGCAATCTAAGTTATACTTATAAATAACAAGTCAAGTTATTGCAATGACTTGACTATTATGAACAGTCTACAGTTAGTGGGTTCATATAGTCTAATATTATATTATCAATTGAAATGTTGATATTTATATTAATCAATATGATATAATTAAGAAAAATAAATATAGTATAAAATATTTATATTGAACAATATAAGAAATTAATCTTAGAATAAAGAGGAGAGGTATTATGTGTACACAACTATTTAATCCAAAAGTTGACTATATTTTTAAAAACATATTTGGAAGTGAAAAACATCCAAAAGTATTAATTTCATTTTTAAATGCATGTATAAAACCAGAATCACAAATTAAAAGTGTAAAAATAAAAAATACCGAATTAACAAAAGAACACATAGAAGAAAGTTTCTCAAGATTAGATGTACTAGCAACTACTGAAAATGGAGAAATAATCAACATAGAGATGCAAAGAGCGGATGAAAAAAACATGGTAAAGAGGAGTTTATACTATTGGTCTAAAATATTTTCAGCAGAGTATCAAGGAAAAGGAAGATATAGTAGTTTACCAAGAACTATTTGTATAAACGTATTGGATTTCAAACTTTTAGAAGAAGAAAATTTCCATAATACATACATTCTAAAAAATAAAGAAAATAATAATTTACTAACAGATACACTAGAAATACATTTTGTTGAAATTCCTAAAATGAAACAAATAGACCAAAATGACATGCTATCATTATGGACTGCATTTTTAGATGATCCTAATAATGACATTGTCGTAGCGCTTGAAGCTAAATATGAAGAATTACATGAAGCTAAAATTGAACTCGCAAGACTTAGTAGAGACCCTAAGGAAGCAGAAAAATATAGAATGAGAGAAAATGCAATAAATGAAAGAAGAAATTTCTTTTTAGAAACCTTAGATAAGGGCCTAGAAGAAGGACAAAAAGAAGGCATAGAGCAAGAAAAAATACAAACAGTAATTAGACTTAATAATTTAGGGTTAGATACAGAGCAAATATCCAAAGGTTCAGGTTTATCTGTAGAAGAAGTTAATAGTATACTATCAAAACTAGAGTAGGAGAAAATCCTACTCTAGTTTTACTATAGACTATTTTCAAAGAAAAATAGACTAAGTTTTTTATGAATTTTATTACTCTTAAAATATTAAAATGAAACAAGTGATATAAATATTATTAGTATAAAAGGAAGGATAAATAGTGCTTTTCCCTTTCCACTTCCTATGTTTATAGTCCAACCAACACCAAATCTTTTTTGAACAAACAAAGAAGGATCATTGGCATTATTGTATATACTTCCAAATATCCAGTTATCATCATTATCGTCTACTGAGTAAAGTGCACTTTTAGACTTACTTGGAGATTTATAATATAAGTATGTTTGGTAAATAGATGCCACAAGTATTAATATTGTAGCTGGCCATATCATATAAGGATTGACATTACCAGCGCTTGATACAGCAATTAGAATATTAATAAATAAAAGATGACATCCTAAATTTACTAAAAAGAAAGAAAAGGCAAATTTATTTAAATGACTTAAATGAGATTTTTTACTTTCATTAATATTATTAGTATCTAGCTTAGCCCTACTTTTTAAAGAATTTACAGAACTAACATACATTATTATTCCAACACCTATACTCATAAATACATTAAGTAAAACCTTACCTAAGGATTTTTCAGAAAAAGCGTCTGCTTCACCAGTAAATCCCCAGTGAGTAGGTATAATATCAGGCATTGAATTATACTGAGTACATGTATATATTGCTACTATTATAGTAATTATAAATGGAATAATAAATAAAATAGAGTATCTCTTTACTATTGTATTTTTTTCATTCATAAAATCTGTATCTAATATTACCTTAGTTTTCTCAAGTTCTAAGTCACTTATTTCAAGAGATAAATCTTGTTTTACAGTTTTTACTTTGTTGTGAATATATATAAATATGACAAATTGATATATACAAAATCCTGTTATAGGTAAAATAGAAGAAGATACATAAGCTTCAAATATATAAACACATATAAGTAAACTTATTGTAAATATAATAAAGCCTAAAGTAAGAAGTAATTTGAATTTCTTATCTAATTCTTTAAATTCTTTTTTATTAAAATAATCGCTATTTAAGCTAACTCCATAAAACTGCCTTTTTCCACTTAATGCTTGAGTAAAATATATTATTATATACAACAAAAACAATATTGGAACATTTATTAAAACTGCTAAAGTACTATTCATAATCTTTCACCCCATAATTATCAAAAAATTCATTGCTATAATTTATAAACTCTTCTTTAGACATACCTAAAAGATAACTTTCAGCTGTCAAAAGCTCTAACATAGATTTAATTTTTTCTGTGTTTTCATCTTTTTTAATAAGAGGAAGAGTATTTACCATAGCACCTTTTCTTCTGTCAATATTAATATAGCCTTCATCTTTAAGCAAATTGTATGATTTATTTACTGTGTGAAGATTTACACCTATTTCCTCTGCCATATTTCTAACGGATGGCAAAGATTCATTTGTTTTTAAATCACCATTTGCAATAGATTTTATAATTTGTTCTCTAATTTGTGTGTATATAGGAACATCACTGTTAAAATCTAAATTTAGTATCATTTTATCACTCCCAACTGTTACTTGATATATTTGTTATATATATTATATAACATCAAGCAGGTTATATGCAATAACAATAGGAATTTTCATTATATTTTTGGTAGGTATGTCAAATATAATAGAAAGTTTATAAAAAAGATTGTCTAAATAAAACAAAATATGTATAATAAAAAAGAAAATAAAACTAAATAGGCAAAACTAGGTAAATCTAGTGACGCAAAACTATAGGGGCTAAGGTTAATGACTATGCTCGCCAGTTGCCGAAGAGTAAGTAGACTTCTTTGTTATATTAAAATATAAAATAAACTACCTCTTTTTAGGGGTAGTTTTTCTTTGTTTTAATCTGCTCTCGAAACCTATTAAGTTTGCAAATTAGGGAGATTTATTCTAGCTAATTTGAATATGAGAATAAAAAAATTTTTTAGGGGGTAAATATGATGAAAAGAAAGATATCAACAATTCTAGCTATAACAATGCTAACATCATGTGTGACACCTGCGATACATGTATTCGCAGACAACAAGGTAAATGAAGTAATAAACGCAATAAGCCAAGAAATAAACGCATCTAGATTTGGAATAGTAAATAGTGCGGAATTACCAAAGTACGATAAAATGTACAAAGCGCCTATAAAATCAATAAGTAATAATGGTGGTAGGTATTCAAATAGTATAATTGAAAATGCTATTGATGGTAAACTAAATACACACTGGGAAACAGGTAAACCTAACACGTCTACATTTACCAATGAAGTAGTTGTGGAATTAGAGAACACAGAAAAGATTGATAGAGTAGTATATGCTGCTAGACGAGATGCAGGTGGAAAAGGATTTTCTAGAAATTTAGAAATATATGCATCTGAATCTGGAGATGATGCTGATTTCCAATTACTTGGAAATGGTAAATACTCTAGTAATGGCGATGTAGTAGAATATAAGTTTGATACTGTAAATGCAAAGAAATTCAAATTCGTAATGAAAGAAGCAAACCAAGATTGGGCAAGTGCATCTGAGTTCTGGTTCTATAAAGAAGATAAGGTCATAACTGAATTAGCTAATTTATTCACAGATAGTAAAAAGAATGTATTAAATGAAAAATATAACACTCTAGAGAAGTTAGAAGCTCTAGAGAATAAAGCTAAGAGTCATGTATTATATGATGCATTTAAATCGGATTTCCAAGATGCTAAAGATATATTAAATTCAGGTGAAGTTGCATATATGGACGCAGTTATAAGTAAATTCGAAAAGACTAGTCAAGAGCAACAGAAAGCTTATGATAAGGAATACTTAGTGCCAACTAAGAAGATAACAACTAATGGTGGGCATTATGATGGAAGTGTAATCGAAAGAGCGGCAGATGGTGACCTAGCAACTAACTGGCATTCTGGGAAACAAAATAATGGTTCATTTAAGAACGAAGTAGTTCTAGAGTTGGACAAGTTATCAGAGATTGATAGAATAATATTTGGTGCTGCTAGAGGTACACACAGAGGATTCCCAGAGAAGTTCGAGGTATATGTTTCTCCAACTACTAGTGGTAATAACTTTGAGTTAGTTTCAAAAGGTGGAACAAGTGCAACTCAAGATGTTCTAGAGTTTAAATTCAATCCAACCAAGGCAAAGAGAGTTAAGTTTATATTTGCTCAAGGATACGAGAACTGGGCAGAGATAGGTGAAATAGGTGTTTACACTACAGATAGCATAAGAGAAAAGATGACTACATTATTCACAGACGCAGGTAAAAGTACAGTATCTGAAGCGTATAATACTGTTGAGAAATTAGATGCCTTAGAGAATGAAGTAAAAAATCATCCTTTATATAGTTTATATAAAGAGGATTTAGATAATGCTAGAATAATTATAGGAGATACAGAATTAGAAGTAGTTAAAGCTAGTACTAAAGTATTTGATAAGTATAAAGTAAAAGGTTACGATGAATTATTTAAGATGGATAAATCTAATATAAAAGCTATAAAGAATAATGCTGGAGCTTATGCTGGTCAAGTAATAGATAAAGCAATAGATGGTAAATTAGACACTTACTGGGAAACTAATACTTCTAATACAAGTACTTTCAATAATACCATCGAAGTAACATTCAAAGATAAAGTAGTTTTAGATAGAGTAGTTACTGGAGCAAGAGCAAGTGATTCAAAAGGGTTTGCTAACGAGTTCGAAATATATGGTTCTAAGACAAGTACAGGGGATACTTATAAATTAGTAAGTACTGGTACTCATAATAAAACTGGTGGAGTAATAGAAGTTAAATTCCAACCTACAGAGTTTAAAAGAATGAAATTTGTATATAAGAAATCAGATCAAAACTGGGCAACTGCTTCAGAGTTGTGGTTCTATAGTAAAGATGAAGTTGCAGATACTATAAACTCTATATTCACAGATGGAACTCAATCTAAAGTTAAAGACGGAGTTACGTTAGAAACAATAGGGGAATTAGAAGAGCAATTAAAGACGCACCCATTAAAGAATGAATTGAAGGAAGTTCTAGAGTTAGCAAGAGAAGTTCTGGAGAATCCAGCAAAGCATGATTCAGCTGTTTGGGAAGTACCAGCTAGAGGAGATTCAATACATGAATCTCAAAAGAGAAAAGTTTGGAATTTTCAAGACTGGCAACCAACAGGCTATATGGCTAAGCCAGGTGATGTAATAGAAGTTTACGTAGATGTTGAAGATGGCGCGCCAACACCTCAATTAGTATACAAGCAAATGGATAGTGCTCATAATGGTCAGATACATATACCGTTACGTGAAGGTAAAAATATAATAACAGTTCCAGGAGTACCTAAAAAAGATATAAGACCAGGAACTACTACAGGCGGTCCGTTATATACAGTAAATCCTAACGACCCTGCAAAACAAGGTAGCGTTCCAAAGATGAGAATAAAAGGTGCAAAGCAATATCCACACTTTATAAAAGGTGTAGATAATAATGCAGAGGTAATGGCAGAGTTAGAAGCTTATGTTGATGAAATAAAGAAAGACCCAACAATACCAGATGTATTTGATGTATTCAGTGATAAAACTTTAAGTAATGTTAGAGCAACTTATGCCATAGATTATTACAAGAAAAACTCTGGAGGACAAAATCCAGCTAAGACTGCGGATAAGCAAGATGATGTTCTAAAGAAAACAATGGATTACTGGGGCTTCGATGATTCTAGCGAAGTAAACAGTGATTTTAATTTTAGATATGTACAAATGATTAAATACTTAGATGGTGGCGGCTTCATGAATGCAGGCAATGGTATAACAGGCATAAATCAAAATGAGCAAGGTGCTATACTTGGAGTAGATACTGGCTGGGGAACTATGCATGAACTAGGACACAACTTTGATACTAATAATAGAGCAATAGGGGAAACAACAAATAACATGTTACCTCAATGGTTCAGATATTTAAAGGGCAACTCTTCTAGAATAACAGAGCAAGGTTTATGGGAGTCTTGGATATTCCGTACAGTAGTAAGTAATGAAGACGATATAAATGAGTGGTATCCCAAGAATGACCAAAGTAAATTAACACATTTAACTCCATTATGGCAGTTACAAATATATGATAATGATTTCTGGCCAAAATTTGAAAGAAACTTCAGAGAAAGCAAGTTTGGTGGAGGAGATATGAAGACTAAAGAGAATGCTTGGGTTGCTTATGCCTCTGATGCTATGGAATTAGATTTAGTTGAGTTCTTCGAAAGACATGGTGCCATAATACATGAAGAAACAAAAGCTTACTGTTCTAAATATGAAAAGCCAGACAAAAAGTTATGGTATATAAATGATAAGATCTATGCAGACAAGAAATATGAAGCTTTCAGTAAAGATGTAAGTTATGAAATAAGTAAAACAGAAATAAAAGATAATACAGTTAAGTTATCATTCAATATGGATGCAGATAACTTAGGAAGAACATTAGGTTATGAGATATACAGAGATGGAGAATTAATAGGATTTACAGCAGAGCAAAGCTTTACAGATAAATCACCAGTAGCAGGAACTAATCATGAGTACAAAATAGTAGCTTATGATAAGCAAGTAAACCCTGTTGGAGAAGCATATAGAAAGTTATACACTCCTGAGATAGCTGCAGATGAATCTATAAGTGTAGAGTTAAATAGTACATTTGACCCAATGAAATATGTGGTTGCTAAGTCTTACAGTGGCACTAATATAGATTCTAAAGTTAAAGTAACTGCTAATAATGTAGATACAAGCTCTAGAGGTGATTACGAAGTAACTTACAAGGTAGAAGATGAAGGGATAACGCAAACGGTTACAACTAAAATAAGTGTTGTAAGCAAGATAAATTATGTATCAGACCTAGATGCAGTAAGTACTAAAGTAGGTTGGGGAAGATTCCAAAAGGATAAAGCTCCTAATGAAACTCCAATAGAGTTAACTAAACTTGGGAATGTTACAAGATATGATAAAGGTATAGGTGCTCATGCAGATTCTGAAGTAGTATATAACGTAGAGGGTAAAGGTTACGACTTCTTCGAGTCATTCTTAGGGGTTGATTATTCAATGATAGTTAATAACAATAGTAGTGCAACATTTGAAGTTCATGTGGATGGAAAGAAAGTCTATGATAGTGGTGTTATGAATGCATCACAAGATCGTAAATATGTAAAGATTGATATAAGGGGAGCTAAAGAAGTTAAGTTAATAACAACTGATGGGAAACATAACGGTCAGAGTGCAGACCAAACAGTTTGGGCGGATGCTAAGTTTACACAAAGTAGCACTAAACCAGAATTAAAAGGTGTTACAAATAAGATAGCTAAATTAAATGAGGAGTTCGACCTTCTAGAGGGTGTAACTGCTAAAGATATAGAAGATGGTGACATAACAGATAAGGTAGTTGTACATGCAAATGGATTTGATGTTAAGAAACCTGGTACTTACAACGTGGGATATATTGTAACTGATAGCGAAAATAACACAACGTCTAAGACAGTTAAAGTTTCTGTATATAACGAAGAAGTATATGCTTCTGATATGGAATACACAGCAGGTAACCCAGGTTGGGGTGCAATAAGAAATGATAAAGCAGCGGATAATACAGATATAAGTTTATTAGGTAAAGACGGTCAAGAACAAATATTTGAAAAGGGTATAGGGGCACATGCAAACTCTGAAATCAGATTCAATGTCGAAGGTAAGAATATTCTAGCGTTTAAAGCTACGTTAGGAATAGATGACCATTCTAGAGGATACAATGAGTCTTCTGCTAAGTATATAATAAAAGCAGATAACAAAGTTGTTTATGAAAGTAAAGTATTTGGTGGGGATACAGTTATGGAAGATATAACAGTATGTATACCTGAAGGAACTAAGGAAATAAAATTAATAACAGACGAATATAACAACAAGAACTGGGGAGACCAAACAGTTTGGGCAGATGCTATGTTCATAGGAATAAAAGCTACAGACAAAGCAGAATTAGAAGCAACTCTTAAAGTTGCAGATTCTAAAGTTGAACTGGATTACACTGCAGAAACTTGGGCAGTATTTGCGGATGCTAAAGCTAAAGCTACTGTAGTGTTTGAAGATACAAAAACAGTTCAAGAAGAAATTGATAATGCTTTAGCAGAACTTAACAAGTCTATAGAAGGATTAAAAATTGATAGTAGATTATTAGAAAGTAAATTAGCAGAGCTTGAAAAATTAGATGCTAGTCTATACACTAAAGAATCTTGGGAGGCTTTACAAGTAGAAGTGGCAAAAGCCAAAGTACTAATATCTAATGGTGCCTCTAGGGTTGAGTTGGACAAAGCATTAGAAGACTTAACTAAAGTAGAAAGCGAGTTAGTTTTATTAGTAGATAAAACTCTTCTAAAGGAAGTTTTAGATAAAGCCAACGCTATGACTAAAGATATGGCAACTACAAATAAACATTTAGGACCTAAGTGGAATAACTTTGTAGAATCTAGAAAAATGGCAGAAGTAGTTTTAGAAGATAAGAATGCTACAAAAGCACACGTAACAAAAGCTATAAATATGTTAGTTTATTGCGCTGAAGAATTAGGATATTACTATGACAAGTCAAGTTATTAATAAAAAATACATAAAATATTTGACGAAACATATTTAAAAGTATCCTAAAATATGTTTATAATAGAAGTATAAAAGAAAAAGAGGTGTAATCATGACAAAGGAAGAAAGAATAGCCAATATGGCATCTGATATAGAAGCTTGGACAGTTATAGAAGATTCCACAGAGAAATATTTAGAAGTGGAGTGTGGAGAGTTTCTAATAGAAATGGATTTAGAAGATGTAGAAAATCTTGAAACACTAACTAAGGAAGAGCTAGCAGTAATTATATTTAATAAATATTTAGAACAATAAGTATAGTAACCCTTTAGATTATTCTAAGGGGTTTTATTTTCTATTACTTCCAAATAAAATTTATTACTTCTAGGAAATTCAACATGTTGCATTTGTTTTAGTAATACTTCTAATTTTTCATAGTTAATATTATCAAACTCTTTGTATTCAAACCCATCTTCTATAACTTTATATAGATTCAAATCTTTTTTTACTAGAATTATTTTTCTATCCTTTTTAAAAGTCAATAGTTGGATTTTTTCTCCTATTTTTAGTTGTTTTAATTTTTGTAAGGGTGTTTTAGTGAAGTTTTTCATATCATGCAATTAGCTCACATCCTTTTAGTTATTTATCTAAAGTTAATTATAATGCTATAGTTTTTGTATTTAAATTATTATTATACTTTTTAAAAATAGTAACTTTTATTATATGAAAAAATTAATATCTTTTTTGTACTTTAATATTATAAATAAGTTTACTAATAATAGACTTAGAGGACAATTTATAAGACAAGCAATCCATTGTATTTAACTCACCATAAATCTATACTTAATCTATGATATACAGCAAGGAGAAAAACAATGAATAAATTAATAATTGGAGAAAACATATGGAGGCTAAGAAAATTAAAGAAAATAACACAAGAGCAACTAGGTGAATACATAGGTGTATCTAAAGGGGCAATATCTAAATGGGAAAGTGGAGTATCTTACCCTGACATAGAGCTACTTCCTGTATTAGCGAGATTCTTTGAAATTTCAATAGATGAACTATTAAACTTTAATTCTAAAATTTCTAAAGAATTAGAAGATGAAATATATCTTGAATGTAAAAATGCAATTAATGAAGAACATACTGAAAATGGAATTGAACTTTGTAAATCATATCTAATAAAATATACAAATAATTATGATCTAAAGTTTAAGTTAGTAGCTTTAATGACTATTGGATGTGCTTTTATTAAGAATGAAGAAGAAATAAAAAGAATCTATGGAAAAGCAATAAACATATATGAAGAAATCGTAAACAACTCTTTAAATGAAGAGATAGTAGAATTATCTAAGCTACAGTAACAAGTAGTTTATAAAATCTTATAAAAAGATTATAAAAATATAAACTA
>JAVXJA010000078.1:0-13790 GCA_036648085.1 Terrisporobacter sp. | reverse complement strand
TATATTACTATGTCAACAGATCCAAGTAATATGGGAATAATTTTAGTACAAGACAGTGCTTTAGAGAAAAAGGCACCAACAAATGAAATTATGGTGGCGAATTACAATGGAAACAGTAAAGTTGATAAGGAAAATATTGATAATAAGTTAGAAAATATACAAAAGAGATTTTATGATGAAAATAAAAATACTTATTTTAGTCGTAAAATAGAAATTTACAATAGTAATATTGGTGCAAGTGCCATGGCAGTGTTTATTGGATTGTACATAGGTATAGTGTTTTTGATTTCTAGTGCAGCAATATTAGCATTAAAGGAGCTTTCAGAAAGTACAGATAGTAAACAGAGATATAACACTTTAAGAAAAATTGGTATAGATGAAAATATGATTAATAGATCATTATTTATACAAATAGGAGTATTCTTTGCATTTCCTTTAATCCTTGCCATAGTTCATTCTATATTTGGAATTCAAGTGTTAAATATGATGACAGAAAGTTACGGAAGAGGCAATATTTTAAAACCAATTATAATGACAGCAGGATTTTTAATTGTGATTTATGGTGGATACTTTGCAGTGACTTATCTTTGTAGCAAAAATATAATAAAAGAAGATTAATTAAATAAAAGTGTGAGTTAGATTATACTTCATTGCAATTCCTAAGTAAGTTGAAATTGCAATGCGGTATAATTTTTTAAGCTTAAAGCAGTAAATCCAAGACATAACATTTTAAAAGGACTTAAGTCAACCTTTACATAATTAAAACATTCCTTTATTACATAGGGATATTTTGAAAATGGTAATCTACTAAATCCATATAATAATTCTTGGATAACATCTCTTTGAATTTGCTCTTGGATATAAATATGAACAAATCTAGTATTTTCTAAATAATTTAACACATCATTGCCATTAACTAAGTTATTATTAATTTTAATAGTCTGAGTAGTATCAACTATTTTTTTTAGAGCTAATTTATCTATAACCACATAATTATCAATATTAATATGATAATATTCTTTAATTATTTTCTTTAAATATTCTTCATCCTTATTTAAATAAATATCATAAAGAGAAGGTTTATCACAGTTAAACATAATATTCTTTTGTAAGGACGTAAGGGTTAATTGTTTATTAATAGAGTCTATAGTAAGAACTATGAAAAAATTATAAGGCGTATCATATTTATCATTAGCACCAATTAGCAATAAGTTGGTTTTACCATATATGTATTCATAATCTTCATTTGAAACAGCATATACTGGAGTAAATGCTTGAGTAAATATAATAATTAATACAAGTACATAATATTTTAGTTTCATATTTAAAATAGTATCCTTTCAAAAGGTCTTTGTTGATTATGGGTTATTTTATCCTAAGTTGAAATGGATTATTGGAAAAGTAAGGGTTGGATAAAATAAGTTTAAATCATGTGATAAAATTGAAGGTATAAAGTGTAGTATGCACACTTTATTGATTTTATTGCATGTAAATTCAAATGAAATTAGAAAGGTAAATAAAAATGATAAGAAAAGTCGTAAAAGATATTTTATTTTTAAAACAAAAATCAGAACCTGCTACTAAAGATGATATAGGAGTTATTATTGATTTAATTGATACATTAAGAGCAAATTTATCTTATTGTGTTGGAATGGCAGCTAATATGATAGGAGTAACAAAATGTATCCTGGTATTTACTGTGGAGGACACTATAGTTCCTATGGTAAATCCAGTTATACTAAAAAAAGAAAAACCTTATGAAACGGAAGAAAGCTGTTTATCTTTAACTGGTATTAGAAAAACAAAAAGATATGAAGTTATAGAAGTAGAATACCTGGATGTAAATTTTAATAAGCATAAAGAAATATTCACAGGATTTACAGCACAGGTTATTCAACATGAAGTAGATCATTTCCAAGGCATAATAATTTAAGATAGTTAACATATATAAAATAACTAAAGGGTGACTTTGAGAAATCAAGTTACCCTTTAGTTAAATACGTACTGTGTTAGAAAATTTATTTTATTATAATTAAATAAATTTCATAAAAAAGAATAAATATATTATTCCTAATGATACTGAAGCAGTTAAAGGTATATAACATAAAGATGCTTTTTCAGGTTTTTTAATTTTTATAATAAGAGATATTATACCTATTAAACCAAAGCTCCATGCTAAAATTTGTTCTAATACATAGTTACTAGATAAGCGAGTTACATTTATAAAAGTAACTATGTACTTATTATACACTAATATTCTATAGTAAAGTCTGAAAATTCATTTCATCGATCTATGTAATGTTCATTATCATCATGATTTCATAAATTAAATTAACCCCAAAATAGTAATTATATATTATTTGTTTTTTATTGTAGTGAATCATAGATTTTAATAGGGTGCGTTAGTTATGTATACAGTAGGTCAAATAGCCAAATTTTTATAAGTGTATTTTTAGAAAAAAGACAATATAAAAATGGATATTTTGAAGGATAGATAAAAGTTACTGATAAAAATCAGTGGCTTTTTTAATTCGTAGGAATTATATGTTAAAACAACACCAATTATTGGTATAATATAAACATACAAATAAACAGGAGGAATACTATGATTTCAAAACAAATAGCCACACAAGTACTTGAAAAGTGCTTGATAACTGGTGGAGATTTTGCAGAAATCTTCGAAGAAGACTGCATAACTAACACCATTGGCCTTATAGATAGTAAGATAGAAAACGTATTAGGAGGAAGAACCTATGGAATAGGAATAAGAATATTTAAAGGATTCAAAAGCGTTTATGCATACACTAACGATAACTCATTAAATTCAATGCTAGACACTGCCTACAAAGCAGCTTTAGCTCTAGGTCGTGCAGGGGATGAAAAAATGATAGTGTTAAACAATAGTGAAATCACTACAAATATAAATCCAATAAAATTATATCCACATAGTGTAAATTGCCAAGATAAAATAAATATAATGAAAAAAGCATATAGAAGTGCTAAAGAATACAGTTCTGATATATCACAAGTAAAGATAAGCTATAGTGATAAGGAACAAAATGTACTAATTGCAAATACTGAGGGTTTATATGTAGAAGACAGCAGAGTAAGAACTAGACTTGGAGTAACCTCAGTAGCATCTAGAGCAAATGAAAATCAAACAGGATTTGAAGGTCCAGGAGCATGTAAAGGATTTGAATTATTTGAAGATATAGATCCAGAGTATTATGGAAAAGAAGCGTCAAGAGTAGCTTATACTATGCTTAATGCTAAAAATTGTCCTGCTGGGCAGATGACAGTAGCCATAGACAATGGTTTTGGAGGAGTAATATTCCATGAAGCTTGTGGTCATTCACTAGAAGCAACATCAGTAGCTAAAGGAAATTCAGTATTCACAGATAAGATAGGAGAGCAAATTGCATCTACTAAGGTAACTGCTATAGATGATGGAACTTTAACTAATCACTGGGGTTCAGCAAATATAGATGATGAAGGAAATCCTACGAAGAAGAATGTACTTATTGAAAATGGAATATTAAAATCATACATGATAGATAAATTGAATGGAAGAAGAATGAATAAATCAGCAACGGGAAGCTCTCGTAGACAAAGTTATAAATTTGCTCCAACTTCTAGAATGACAAATACATATATAGATAAAGGAACTGACAAAGTTGAAGATATAATAAAGTCCATAGATAATGGCCTTTATGCAAAGAAAATGGGTGGTGGCTCTGTAAATCCTGTAACTGGTGAATTTAACTTTGCTGTAGCTGAAGGATACTTAGTGAAAAATGGAGAGATTAAAGAAGCAGTAAGAGGAGCTAGTTTAATAGGCAAAGGTAGTGATGTGCTTATGAATATAGATATGGTAGGAGATAACTTAGCTCAAGCTCAAGGAATGTGTGGTTCATCATCTGGATCTATTCCAACTAACGTAGGTCAGCCTATGATAAGAGTAAAAGAGATAACTGTTGGTGGAAGGAGTGAAGAATAGATGAATTTTTTAGAATTTAAAGACTTATTATTTGAAAAAGCCATGAATAGTGGATTTAACGAAAGTGAAGTTTATTATAGTGATGGTGAAAGTATAAGTATAAGCGTATATGAAGGTGAAGTTGAAAAGTACAATTTATCTAAATCTTTCGGATTATCATTTAGAGGAACGATAAATGGAAAAATGGGATATTCTTTCACTGAGATACTAGATGAAGCTGCCATAGATATGTTAATAAATAGTGCTAAAAATAGTGCTGCTTTAATTGAAAATGACGATGAAAACTTTATATATGAAGGTGATGAAATATATAGTGAAGTAAAAACTTATTCTAAAGAACTGGAAAATATAGACCCAGCTAAAATGATAGATTTAGCTTTAGATTTAGAACAAGAAGCTAAGAATTACTGTGATAAAGTTGTAAACATAAACGGATGTAAAATATCTTATTCTTCATCAAACTATGGTATATACAATACTAAAGGTTTAGATCTTACAAACAAAGATAATATGCTAATGTCTTATGTAGTGCCAGTAGTGGAAGATGAAAGTGGAAAAAATGATGGAGTAGGATATGTAGTAGCATCTTCTATTGAGGAAGTAAATCCAAAAGAAATTGCAAAAGAAGGTGTTGAAGAAGCCTTATCTAAGTTAGGTGGAAAAAGTATATCATCAGGTACTTATAACACTATAATATATAACGAAGCTATGGTGCAATTATTAGAAACATATGCATGTACTTTTAGTGGAGATGAAGCTCAAAAAGGTTTGTCCCTTTTAAAAGGGAAAGAGGGAGAAATGATAGCATCTCCTATAGTTACAATAATTGATGATCCTCTAATGGATGGTGGTCTTTCATCAGCATCTTTTGACGATGAAGGTGTAGCTACTTTTACAAAGGGATTAGTTTGCAATGGTAAATTAATAACATTACTTCACAATTTAAAAACTGCACAGAAACAAAATGTAAAAACTACAGGAAATGGATTTAAATCTTCTTACGCATCATCAGTTGATGTAAGTGAAAGTAATTTATATTTACAAAAAGGAAGTATGTCTTTAGATGATTTAATGAAAGAAATTAAAGAAGGTATAATAATTACAGACTTAGCAGGACTTCACTCAGGAGCTAACACTGTAAGTGGAGATTTCTCACTGGCAGCAAAAGGGTTTTATGTGGAAAATGGTAAGAAGACCTTCCCAGTGGAACAAATAACAGTAGCTGGAAATTATTTTGATTTACTTAAAAATATAGAACACATAGGAAATGACTTAAAATTCCCTATGAGCAATGTAGGTTCACCTTCAGTGATAGTTAAGGGATTATCTATAGCAGGAAAATAATAAAGAGTTAACAATAAAGCCATTGATAATAATAGATGGCTTTATTGTTGTAATTATACAAATTCCATATAATTTTTTAAATCATTATAAAGAAAGATATAAAGTTACTGTGATTTTTGTAAACGATATAAATGCGGCTGTTAATGGATATTATCACAATAAATTAAAAAATAACAAAATAGAAAGTGTGGTAGGGATAGTATTTGACAGAGTTCATCTTCCATGTGCTGGTATAGTAATAAAAGGAGAAATTTATACTGAAAAATCAAATTTTGCAGGTGAAGTTGCCTATATGCCAATAGGAATTGATTGGCTTAAATTAAATTATCATGATAATGAGCAAGTATGTAAATCTATTGGAAAACGTATTTCTATTATTAGTTGTGTACTTGCACCCCGTAGTTTTGTAGTTTATGGAGATTTTTCTGAAGAAGATTACGAGTTAGGAATGATAAAAATTGCACTAGAGGCATTAAAAACTATTGAGGGGATTTTTGTAAATAAATAGGGGGATTGTATGCTTACAGTATTATTAGTTATTATTTATAGTGCTTTTATAAGTTTAGGATTACCAGATGCCATATTAGGTTCTGCCTGGACTATGATTTATGAAGATTTGAATGTACCAATATCTTATGCTGGTTTTGTAACAATGATTATTACTGGAGGAACCATAGTTTCAAGTTTTTTTAGTGGTAAAATGATAAAAAAATTTGGAACAGGTAAGGTAACTACTTTTAGTGTATTTTTAACAGCCATGGGATTATTAGGTGTTTATTTTGCACCTGATTTTATTTGGATATGTTTACTAGGAATACCATTAGGTTTAGGTGCAGGAGCAGTAGACTCTGCATTAAATAACTTTGTAGCAAACCACTATGAAGCAAAACATATGAACTGGCTTCATTGTTTTTGGGGAATAGGAGCTACTTGTGGTCCATTTATTATGTCTTTTTATTTGTTAAAAGAAAATGGCTGGAGAAATGGTTATGTAACTATTGGTGTTATTCAAGCTATATTAGTTGTAGCTCTTTTTCTATCTTTACCACTATGGAAAAGATTTGAGGACTCAAATAAAGAGGAAAAAGAAAATAAAGTTAGTTATATAAATGTAGGCACTTTATTAAAGTTGCCTGGGGCTAAACCAGCTTTAATATCATTTTTATGTTATTGTGCTATAGAATTAACAACTGGATTATGGGCAAGTTCCTTTTTAGTATTTAATAATGGACTATCATCAGAGTTGGCAGCTAAGTGGGTATCACTTTATTATTTAGGAATTACAGTAGGAAGATTTCTAGCAGGATTTTTATCAATGAAATTAAATAATAAACAAATGATTAGGCTGGGACAAATAATTTGTGTATGTGGAGCAGTATTATTAATGATTCCTCTTTCAAATAATTTTAAATTACTAGGATTAATATTAATTGGTCTAGGTTGTGCTCCAATTTATCCAGCCATGTTACATGAAACTCCAAATAGATTTGGAAAAGATTTATCCCAAGGTATAATGGGAATACAAATGGCTACAGCTTATATAGGAAGCACTATTGTACCACCTTTATTTGGTATGTTGTCCAAACTTAGTGGGTTTGGGATTTTACCTGTTTTTTTGTTGGTTTTTATAATAGTAATGCTAGTATCTTCAGAAATGGTTAATAAGGTGTGCAAACACAATAACTAATTTAAGGTGAAAGATGATAGCAGTATTGAATAAGAATACGCAAAAAAAATTTCAGATGCTTTTAAAGGTAATGAGAAAGGGTATAAGTCTGAAGGGAAAGCATAATGTTTCGTCAATACGTTGCTCAAAGACTTATACCTTGACGACATGAGTGTCGCGAATTTTTGATTGGCTTAAATAGTTAAGATAATGTATAATTTAACATATTAACTGATATGTAGGAGGATTCATAATGCAACGAATAAAAAGCAAATCTCTTACTAATGAAGTAAAAGATTCTATATATAAATACATAAAATCATTAGATTTATCAAAGGATACAAAACTTCCAAGTGAAGAAAATATGGCTCAATTAATAGGTGTAAGTAGAATAACAATAAGATCTGCATTAAATGAACTTGCTTCAGAAGGGATAATATTTAGAAGACAAGGAAAAGGAACTTTTGTAAATAGTGAAGCTCTTCAAATGAAAGCCCAACTTAATCCAGTAAAGCAATTTACTGATATTATACAAAGCAGTGGATATAAATCCTCTATAAAAGCTTTGGGATATGAAATAATAAATTCGGATTTCAATTTAAGCAAATTATTAAAAATAAAAGAAAATGAGCCCTTGGTAGCAGTAAGAAAGATTTTTTATGCAGATAAAAATCCTTGTACTTACTGTGTAGATTATTTTCCACTAAGTTTATTAGAAGATAAAAATGAATGTGATGACTTAGATAAGTATGACGATTCCATATTTAAATTCTTAAGAGATAAAGCTAAGGTAAGTATAAGTTGGGATAAAGTTGAGATTGGAACTGTAACAAATTTAGAAAATGATGAATTAAACAATCAATTTGAATGCAGAGATAATGTGAAATCATTCCTTCTTTTAGAAGGTATAAATTTTGATGAAAATGATAGACCTGTAATGTATATAAAAGAATACATTGATACTACGTTTATAAGGTTTAATATAATAAGACAAAGATTAATATGATAACTAAATAAATAATTTGAATTTTACAGAGAATGTAGATAAGTTTATATAAATATAAACTTATCTATTTTTTGTGTATATAATTATCAATAAGAATAAACGTAATATAATACTATAAAATAATATATAGTTCATACAAAAACGAATTATAATCATGGGTATGTGATAAAATCACTAAAAAACTATTGAAAAAGTATGAAATCTCTGATATATTTTAAATAGGTAATACGTATTACCTATTTAAAATTAAAAATATAACGGGGGAATTTATAATGGAATATAAAAATCATGAATTTTATTTAAGAAGAGCAATAGAAGTATCAAAAATGGCAAGAGAAGGTGGAAATACACCTTTTGGAGCATTATTAGTAGATGCTAATGGAAATATAGTAATGGAACAAGGAAATGTTGAAATAACAGAACATAGATGTACAGGTCATGCAGAAGCAGCACTTGCAGAAAGAGCTTCAAAAGAATACAGCAAAGAGTTTTTATGGACTTGTACTTTATATACTACAGCAGAACCATGTGCAATGTGTGCTGGGGCAATATATTGGGCAAATATAGGAAGAGTAGTATATGGAATGACAGAAAGAAGATTATTAGAACTTACAGGAAGTCATGATCAAAACCCAACTTTTGATTTACCATGTAGAGATGTATTTTCTAAAGGACAAAAAGATATAGTAGTAGTTGGACCAATAGAAGCAGTTGAAGAAGAAGCAGCAAAGGTACATGAAGGTTTCTGGGCTTAAGAATTAATACATATTGATAAAAAGGTAAAATAGGGGGGCATTTATGTCGGCAATGAGTTGTAATTATACAGATGTATTTGAAGAAAAAGTTTCTAAAGGGAAAATGTTAATATTAGCATTTCAACATGTTCTTACAATGTGTCCTGCATCAATAGCAGTACCATTAATTTTAGGAAGTGCACTAAATTTAGATAATAAAACAGTTGCTTTTTTAGTATCGGCAAATCTTTTTACAAGTGGAATATCAGTATTAATTCAAATATTAGGATTTGCTAATATAGGTTCTAAATTACCACTAGTAATGGGGGCATCATTTGCTCCTCTTGGAGTTATGATATCAATAGGTGGACAATATGGTTTAGATACTTTATTTGGGGCAGTAATAGGCTCTGGAATATTAATTTTTGCAATATCTTTTCTAATGGAAAAAATATTAGTATTTTTCCCAGAGGTAGTTGTAGGTTCATTTGTAACTTTAATAGGTATAAGTTTAATACCAGTAGCATTTAAGGATTTAGCAGGTGGAGAAGGTGCAGCTAACTTTGGAGCTGTTGAAAATATTATGTTAGGTGGTCTTGTATTAATTATTATAATAGCTTTGAATCAATATGGTAAAGGACTTATAAGATCATTATCTTTATTAATAGGAATAGTTGTAGGTACTATAATAGCATTTGGACTAGGTATGGTAGATTTATCACCAGTAGCAGATGCAAGTTGGTTTGAAATAATAAATCCTCTTAAGTTTGGAACTCCTAAATTTAGAATAGATGCCATACTTATGATGACAATTTTCTGTGTGATAAATTTAATACAATGTATAGGAGTATTCTCTGTATTAGATGAAGTATGTAAAACTAGTACTAATTCAAAGACAAAGATAAAAGGACTAAGAGGAGTTGCCATGGGGCAAATATTTGCTGGACTGTTTTGTTCAGTACCATCTACTATGTTTAACGAAAATGTAGGGCTAATAGAGATGACTAATGTTAAAAGTAGAAATGTAATAAAAATGGCAGGATTATTTTTAATAATAATTGGATTTTTCCCTAAAGTGGCAGCATTAATAACTATGGTACCAAAGCCTGTAATGGGTGGAGCTACAATATCATTATTTGGAATAATATTAACGGCAGGAATATCTATATTATCTAAGGTGGATTTTTCTACAGGTGGAAACTTTACAATAGTTGGTATAAGTTTAGCAGTAGGAATCGGAGTTACAGTAGTACCTAATATATTTGATGGTTTCCCTAGTTTATTATCAATGTTACTTAGTAATGGTTTATTTATGGTTAGTATAACCGCTATAATTTTAAATGTAGTATTTAATTTCAAGGATATAAAAAGATATTTTAGTGTAAATTAAAAAAATAAATAATAGAAAAAATAGATATATGTAAATTTGCAATCTCTAAGGTTTTTATAATCTTAGAGATTTTTATATTGAAGGAATTTATTAATAAAAGTGTTTCATTGGCACGTAGATTAAGCAACGTACCTGATTTTAAAGGTCGTTGGCGACATGAGGAAAGCGAATTTTATTATATTAACAAATTGTTAGGTATTAATATGTGAGGTATAATTATCTTATAAATATATGTATAGAAAAAATAGAGTAGAAATAAATTTAATGAAGGTGAAATAATGAAAATATTAAGTGGAGGATGTACATTAGATTGTTTTGATTGCTGCAAATTTAATGTATATGTTGAAAATAATAGTATTATAAAAGTTGAAGGAGATAAATTACATCCATATACTAGGGGATTTATTTGTAAAAAAGGTCTTAAACATTTAGAAAGACACAATCATCCAAATAGACAATACAAACCATTACTTAAGATAAATGGAAAATGGGAAGAAATAACTTTTACAGAAGCTTTAGATATTATGGTAGAAAAGTTAAGTAAATACAAAAAAGACTACGGTCCAAAATCAGTTATGTATTACGAACAGTATGGTAGTGGAAGTCTGCTTAAAAGTATAGGAGAGATATTCTTTAATTTTTACGGAGGATGTTCTAAACAAAAGGGAGGACCTTGTTGGAGTGCAGGGATAGCAGCTCAAAATGAAAATTTTGGAGATGTAAAAAGTCATTCATTAGAAGATATGTTAAATAGTAAAACTATTATAGTTTGGGGGAAGAATCCTGCAAATACTACTATACACACTATGAATATGATTAAAAAAGCTCAAAGGCAAGGAACTTATGTAATAGTAATTGATCCAATTCATACAGCTACGGCTAAGAGTGCTGATTATTATGTAGGTGTAAAACCTGGTGGTGACACAGCATTGGCCTTAGCCATGTCAAAGCGAATTATAGAATTAGATTTGCATAATAAGGATTTTATCCGTAAACATGTGGATGGATTTGATGAATATAAGAAATATACAGACAGTCTATATTTAGAGGATTTGTGTGAGATGGCCGGTATTACAATGGAAATACTAGATTTTATAGTGAATAAATACACAGAGAAGTATTCCACTATATTATTAGGATATGGTCTCCAAAAATATTCTTATGGAGGTAATACTATTGGAAATATTGATACCTTAGCTGCTATAACTGGTCAAATAGGATATGTAGGTGGTGGTGTTAATTATGCCAATAGAGTTTATCCTGATGTTTTAAATACAGATCCATATAATAGTGAAAAATACGGAGATAATCATACATTTTATGTAAGTTATATAAGTAATAATATTGAAGAAAATAATATGAAAATGGCTGTGATAACAAATAGTAATTTGTTAAATCAATTGCCACAGTTAAAGAAATTAGAAGCAGATTTAGATAAAGTTGAATTTAAAGTATGTTTTGATTTATTTTTAACTGATACAGCACAAGTTTGTGATTTATTTATACCTGTTACCACTGTTTTTGAAAGTGAGGATTTATTATTTAGTTCTATGACTAATCCATATTTAACTTATATAGAAAAAGCCCTAGAGCCTAAGGATGAGTTAATGGATGAATATTATTTCTTTAGAGAATTAGCAAAAAGATTAAAATTAAGTAATTATCCTTATGTAGATAAAAAAGAGTATTTAGAAAAAGTTATAGAACCATTAAGAAATATAAGTCTAGAAGTAAACTTAGATTATCTTAAAAGTAATTATTTTACTATACATGAGAGTATACCTTGGAAAGATAAAAAATTTAAAACAAAGTCAGGTAAGTTTGAAATATTTATTGATGAAAAAGCCTTAGATAAATATATAAATTCAAGTAAAGATATGAAGAATGAAGAATATAAATTTAGGTTATTAACTAATCATGGTAGTCATTCTTTATCTAGTCAGCATTATATGGATGATGAAGGAATGTCAAAAGCATATATAAATAGTAAAATGGCCAATGAACATGACTTATTACAAGACGAATTAATATTTATGGAATCTAGTGAGGGAAAAATAAAGGTTTCTTTACAAATTGATGATAGCATAGGAGATAATATAGTAATGATGTATCTTGGTTGGTGGAAAAAGCATGGCAATCCTAATTGGATAATAAAATCAGGTATATCAGATATAGGTGGTCAGGTTACTTATAATGAAACCTTTGTGAATTTTGTAAGATAAAAATTTGGGGGAATTACAAATGGAGAATATTAAGGTGAAAAAATTTTCATGTGTAGCAATGACTGAGGATATTTCAATTGATGGAAATGATAAATTAGAAAAATCTATTCATAGAGAAAAAGTATTATATTCTAGAAATAATGAGGTTAGAACAGAGTTTGAAAGAGATTACACGAGAATTTTACATAGTTTAGCATATAGAAGACTAAAACATAAGACACAAGTATTTTTTAATACTCAAAATGACCATATTTGTACAAGGATGGAGCATGTAGCACATGTAGAATCTGTTAGCTACATGATAGCTAAATCTCTAGGATTAAATTGTGAGCTTACTAAAGCTATAGCCATGGGACATGACTTAGGACATGCTCCTTTTGGTCATGAGGGAGAGGATGTTATTAAGAAAATAGTAAAAAACCAGTTAGGTAAATCTTTTTGGCATGAAAAAAATGGACTGAGAGCAGTTGATAAACTAGATTTATTATCTGATAATAAAGGTAGTTTGACTAATTTAAACCTTACTTATGCAGTAAGAGACGGAATAATATGTCATTGTGGAGAAATAGATGAAAATGGAATTTCCCCTAGAGATGAAAATATAGATTTAAATACTATACAAAATCCAGGACAGGTACAGCCTTATACTTGGGAAGGTTGTGTCGTAAAGATATCAGATAAAATAGCATATCTGGGAAGAGATATAGAAGATGCCCTATTACTTAAAATAATTAGCCAAGAGGATTTACAAGATATGTATAAATTAGGTAAGGAGCATGGTCAAAAAACAATAAATACTTCAGTTATAATAAATGAATTGGTAAGTGATTTAATTCAAAACAGTTCTGTTGAAAATGGCATTTGCTTTTCTTATGAAAAGCAAAATTTTATAAATACTATAAAAAAATTCAACTATGAAAAAATATACAATAGCAAACAATTTGATTATTATAAAAAATATGCTCATTTAGTAATTAATAGTATTTTTCAAGAATTATATAAATATTATTACAAAGAAAATACAATTAAAAAATTACAGGACAACATAGATAAAAAGTATAGATTCTTGATAAGTGATTTTAAAGGTTGGATAATAAAATATTGTGACGAAAGTATTATAAATATTAAAGATTTGAAAAAAACTCTTAATAATAAAAAAATATATGGAAAACTTGAAACAGAGGAAATTTATAAGGAAGCTATTATAGATTTTATTTCTGGTATGACAGATGCCTATGCTATAAAATGTTTTAATGAATTAATTTCATTTTGAAAAAAGAGAGGAAAATATTGAATATGATTTTAGAAACAAGTAGACTTATTTTGCGACCTTGGAAAGAAGAAGATGCAGAAGCTTTATATAAATATGCAAAAGACCCAAGAATTGGACCTATGGCAGGTTGGCCAGTTCATAGTGATGTGAAAAACAGT
>JAVXJA010000077.1:0-13853 GCA_036648085.1 Terrisporobacter sp. | reverse complement strand
GTTTTAATGTTAGTTCAATTAGGAGATGTTACTTCTAGAGAGCAAATAGTAGAAAGATTAAAAGAATACTACGCAACAACTGATTTACCAGAAGGTGCTTGGATAATAGGTTTCGGATACGATAACTCTAAGTTTGAAGATAAAGAACATCCAACTAAGTTTGATTTAGATCAAGTAACAAATGAAGTGCCAATAACTATAACTCATGCATCAGGACATATAGCTGTAGTTAACTCACCAGGATTAGAATTATATGGATATGGTGGAATTGATTATGTAGTCCCAGATGGTGGAGTTGTAGGAACCGTTTCTGAAGATTCTAGAGAATCAAATGGTGTTTTAGAAGAAAATGCTATTCTAGCAACAGAAAAGAAAACTGTAATAAAAGCACCTACTTTTGAGCAAGTATTAGGAAGTTTAGTAAAAGCTCAAAAATTATATGCTTCATTAGGTATTACAACTACTATGGATGCTTCTGTTGAAGAAGGGAATCATTATAACGATATGATGTTAGCATTAGCTCAATCAGGAAAAACTATAATAGATATAGTTGGATTAGCTACTCAATTCTCAACATTCAATATGATGAAAAATGAAGGAACTCCAAAGAGAGAATACTACAACCATTATAAATTAGCTGGAGCTAAAACTTGGTTAGATGGATCTCCTCAAGGTAAGACTGCTTGGTTAAGTACGCCTTATCATGTAGTTCCAGAAGGTCAACCAGCAGATTACTGTGGATACGGAACTCAACCTGATGATGTTATGGTAGAATACTTTACAAAGTGTATAGAAAATAACTTACAAGTACATGTACACACAAACGGAGATATGGCTTGTGATCAATTCTTTAGATGTTATTCAAAAGCTTTAGAAATAACAGGAAGTACTGCTGATTTAAGACCAGTTATGGTTCACTGTCAAGCTTTAAGGTTAGATCAATTAGATAAAGTTAAAGAATTAGGTGCTATACCAACATTCTTTAATGATCATGTAGCATTCTGGGGAGATTATCATTATGATTCAGTATTTGGGCCAGAAAAATCTCAAAATATATCTCCAATAGGTTCTGCATTAGAAAAAGGAATCTTATTCACATTACACCAAGATCCACCAGTTAAGGTTCCTAATCAAATATTAGGAATACACAATGCAGTTAATAGAACAACTGAAAGTGGTAGAGTTCTAGGAGAGCATCAAAGAATATCTGTAATGGATGCAATAAAAGCTGTAACAATAAATGGAGCATATCAATATTTTGAAGAAGATATAAAAGGATCTATAGAAGAAGGAAAACTAGCAGATTTAATAATAGTTGATAAAAACCCATTAGAAATATCTAAAGAAGAAATAAAGAACGTAGTAGTTCTTGAGACAATAAAAGAAGGAAATACAATATTTAAAAGGTAATAAAAGATATAAAAAAACAAAATGATGAACTTATAGAAAAGTTCATCATTTTGATTTTTATCATTTTAATTTATGAAAAGTTAAGAATAATTTAACAATAAGAAAAAATAGGAGATTAATCAAATATGAAAAAACAAATGACTATGAAAGCATATATGTTACAAAAATGCTTTATTGAATACGGAATAATAAATGGAATAATAAATGTAATAATATTCAATATTTTAGAAGGAAAACACCCAGATGCTACATTTGGACTTATGGATATAATAGCAGACTTTGGTTTTACAACATTTCTTTTAGGAATAATTCTTTTCTATTATGCAATGTCAATGACTTCAAAAGATCTGGATAAAGGTAAATTTACAGTTGAAGAATATAAGGATAATAAATTAGTATCTATGCTACCTAAAAAGAAATTCCCAGCGGCAATATGTGTAGGATTAATAGTAATGATTGCAACAGCAGCAGTAGTGTTAGTAATATCAATGGCATTACCATTACCATTAAATGTTAAGAATATGGGGTTATTTAAAGGTGTAGCATGTACTATAGCTGGTGCAATAACTGGATACTTAACTATAACTAATGTATCTTCTACTTGTGAAGAATCATTAAGCAAATGTGCATAATATAAAATAAATAGATTATAAAATAGATATGATTGTTTTGAATCATATTTACTAATATATAAACGAAAAAGCATTATCATAAGAGACTTGATAATGCTTTTTTTATTATAAGGATTATAATGGGATTTTCTTGAAAGTGTCCTTTAAATGATAATATTTAATTTACTAAACACTTAATACCCTGGGTTATAGTTCCTTCAAGCATACCACCATGATAAGAAATAACCTTGTTTATGGACAAGTTTGAAACCTTCTTAACAGAATTAATATAAGTCTGATTATCAATATTTAAACCTTTATCCGTAAGTTTTAACAAATTCAATTCTATATCTAATAAATTACCTGCAACTAAAAGTTCTTGGTCTTTTACATATAAACTTATATGACCTGGGCTATGGCCAGGAGTTGATATTACTCTTACATTTTTAAAATCAGGTATAAAATCATTATTATTCAATTTTACATCAATAGAAAATTTACCATCATTGGAATGAGCCATAACTTTTATATTTGGGAAAGTTTTTAAAATATTTTTTGTACAACCTAAATTGTCAAAACCCTTATGTGTCAAAATAATATGGCTTAAATTGTTAATATCAAGTCCTTCATTATAAAAGGCATTTTTTATGGTTTCTAATTCTCCCGGATATGCACTGTCAATTAAAAGTATTTTATCCTTGTTAGTTATTATAACAGGATGAGTAAATTGGTCAGGCTGCATTTTTGACGGGATTTTTAGCATGTAAATGTTGTCATTTACTTTCATATTGCCTCCTATTTTTGTGGCATATATATATTATGGTTAAGATGGCTGTTTATATGTTGATAAAAATATAGCAAAAAAGTATATAATTTTAAAAGATTTTATTAAAAAATATTATTATGTAAAAATTATAAAAAACAATTAACAATTGAATAAAGTCACAATAAAAAGGATGGATAAGAAACTATATTTCGGAGAGCAAGGAACAGTAGATGATAGTGAAAAACTTAAAAAAAGGGTAAGCAGTGTAAAATATGCCACACCAATTATTCAAGGACAGGGAAACATATCCACATTAGAAAAATCAAAGATGACTGTATTAATAGGTGGCAGTGAAGAAATGTACAATATCGAAGGTTTAGAAATGTTGTATGGAAGATTTTATACACAAAAGGACTGTTTATACACCAATTACTTTTGCTCAGCAGTTATTCCCAGAAACAGTTTTAAGCAGTATATATATAATTGCTAATACTAAGGAAGAAGCAAAAAGTGCAGGTAACTTATCTGTAAGAGTATTAGAAAATATACATCACAACAAAGGAAGGGGCATTTATACTGCGGAAAGCATGCTTAAACAGCTAGATCAAATAAACTCCATATTTGCAATATTCACTTCATTTATAGCAGCAGTAGCATCTATAGCACTTTTAGTAGGAGGAATAATAGGTTTATTACTTGGAATAGGAGCAGCCTTTGCAATAGGAAGTTTTGTAAGTATAACCCCTGTTCTATCTATAACATCTATTATAGGTGTACTATTGTTCTCTTCATTTGTTGGCATATTCTTTGGAATATATCCTGCACGACAAGCTGCTAAGTTGAACCCAATTGATGCCCTTAGATATGAATAAAATATATAGAAGACAATATTTCACAGAAAAAAGAAGACTATTATAAACTTAACCATTTAAATACAAAAAAGATATTATCATGTGAATTATGATAATATCTTTTTCAATTATAAGGATTTATATATAAAAAGATGGAGTAAGATTATAGCAAAGTACTTGTCTGAAACTATATTTAAAACATTATTAAACTAATACCTCGTATATATCAGATAGTTCCAATTCAGTATTATAATCGTTAAAATCAAAGATATTACACTCATCATGATTATTACCTATTTGAGGAAGTATTATTTTAAAGGTAGAACCTATATTCACGTTACTCTCCACACTTATATGACCTTCATGTAAGTCTACGATGGATTTTACAATGCTTAGGCCTATGCCACTACCTTCACTTTTTCGAGTTAGTGATTTATCACTTTGTATAAATCTTTTGAAAATATGTTCAATATCATTTTTACAAATGCCCCTACCTTCATCTCTAATATGAATATCAATATAATCATCATACCCAAATATATTTACATAGATATTTTTGTTTTCCTCTGAAAACTTTATGGCATTGGATAATAAATTAAGTACAACCCTTTCAATCATATTACAATCACATTCCGATATAAACTCTTCGCAATCTGTATCAAAGTGAATAGTAATGGACTTTAGTTGGGCGTAATTTTTTACAGATAAAGTAACATCTTCAATAATAGAAATTAGATTGTAATATTTAAAAGCACCTTTTAAAAGTCCTGTTTCTATTCTAGAAATATCTATAACGTTATTTACAAGTCGTAGCATTCTTTTACAGTTAATATGTAGAGATTTTCTATATTTTGTATATACATCTTTAAAATTAGAAACGTTATTCATACAGAATTTATCTAAAAGTTGAACTGTTGAATAAAAAATATGTATAGGAGTTCGTAGTTCATGAGAAATATTTGAAATAAATTCAGTTTGTTCTTTATTGTAAACCTTTAGTTTTTCAAGTTCTAATTCTTTATTAATAATATCTGAAATATCCATATAGCTGACAGATATTAAGCCATTCGTATCTAAAGGATTGACAAGCTGTATAGAGCAGTCAATGTATAAATTATCTTTATTAACTTTAAGCACACCTCTCCACTGACCACATTCATTCAAAGCATTTTTAATTTTATTTATTTCACTAACAGGTCTTAATATACTAAAGGGACCTTTTAAAGCTTCATTATGAATTTCACTGGAAGCAGAATAGGAATCTAAATCTAAATTAGGGTGAGCATCTTTAAATTTTTTATTGGCATATATAACATTTCCTTCTTTGCTACAAATCAATAAAAAAGTATGATTGTTATTATCGCTTAAATCATAAAAAACTTTTAGTTTTTTATTTAATTTTTTCACACGATGTACATATAATAACAACTCTATAAAAGAACCTGAAATAATGATTAATAAGACAAGATATCCCAAAGAGGATGTAATTATTAATTGATACATTTGTGATATATTTAAATTAAGTAAGATATATATAGTTTTTATAGTCAATATGAACATACTTGCACTTATGACAAAATATAAATATTCTTTTTCTTTAAAACCTGTTGAAAAAAATCTTATTGTAGCCATGAAGTAAATAACCATTAAAAATAAGTTTATAAATGCAAATAAATTTTCGTTAGTATACAAATTAAAAAGTGTACATAAAAAGCTACTAAATAACATGTAAAAAAATATGCAAATAACAGATTTAGTTTTATTATTTACTATAAAAGATTTGATTTTATTTTTTGGTAATAATGCTATTATAATAAGTGCAGACTTAAGCATCCAAGAGGTTACAGTATCATAATTATAGTATTGAAATTCATTATAATAAGTATTAAAAGAGTTCATATACTGAAATGCAGCACTAATAGTAAGACTTAAATACATTAAAGAAATAAGGAATACACTATCATTGTGTATTCTCCTATATGAAATTAAGAAACTAGTACAAGCTAATACTGAAAAAATAAAGCCAAAAGTTTCTATAAAAACCACAATTAATTCTATATCATTTTTTATTAAATCTAATTTTAAAAAAATTCTACAAATCAGTATTATGGATAGAATCATAACACCACCGATTATTTTTATAAAAAGATCCTTCTCCTTTTGAACTATGAGCTTATCGTCCATTATATTTTCCATATTTAAATTTATACCCCCTATTTATTTCGAAATAATATTTTATTATATTTAAACCTAACGTTATAATATTACCAAAAAAATAATATTTCGACAAATTTATTAATGATAACATTATTTTCTGGGATTATACTTGAAATTTTATATACAAATTTCTAAGTAAATAAGGATATTTCTAATAGAATGATGAGGTTTAATTGTAAATATTAATAGATAAAAAATGGTATATAGGACAGATTATTAATAGATTAGCGAGAATAGATGTTATGATATGTATTTTCAAAATTATATTGTGGAGTGAAGTTATGACAAAATTTAAAAATGATATTTATATTACAATAAGAAGAATTATAGTATTTATTTTATCATTTGTTATATTTACCAATAGTATATACGCTACTGTTATTGATAATAAAAATATAGACATAGTACTTGAATTTTCAGGATTAAGGAGTGGAATGATAATACAAAACTTTGATTATGCAAGTGAAAATGAGATATTTGTAACTCAAAGTAAAAAAAGACATACATACCTTTGTAGATGTATTATTTGTAAGGGGAAAGCACATATGATGGATTATATAAGGTTAGAAAATTATGGACATGGCGAATCTATTGAAGTAATAAAGGATAAGGATAAAACTTATATTTGGCTAGGCAATAGGGCAAATGAAAGTCCAAATCCAAATGGAAAATTTTATTATTGGTCACAGGATATATCAAGGATAGAATATGTAGTAGATTCCAGCTGTTCAACAGGAGCGAGAATAGGAGAAATTAAGACTATTACAAATATAGAAAATATATCAACTAGACCAAAAGGACTTTCATTTAGAAGTTCACTTGCAATAGCAGATGGATGTAATCGTATTTGTTTTAGGACTCAAATAGATAATTCAAGTAGGAGTACTTACTATGGTGTATATAAACTAGATGAGATTAATGATAAATTAAATTCAACCTCAGTTACCAAAATAGATATAAAGAATTTTAAAAAGTCACAAGTATCCTATCTTACAGATTTAAAATGCCCCAATAAATCTTTTCAAGGCTTTGATATTACAGGAGCAGGATCAGCTAATAAATTTATATATATTTATGGTGGAGGAGAAGGTCAAACACCTACAATTTATAAATATTCATATACTAATGATGGAAACTGTAACCATGAAAAAACTATAAAAATAAAAGGTAGTTGTGTTGGAAAACTTGAAGCAGAAGGAATAAAGGTTGAAAATAATCAAAATATATTTATAAGTTTCAAACCACCAAAAGATAATAATGGAAAGCGTAAGCCTTTTAGAGTCTATTCTTTTAAAGAAAATTAATATAAAAAGACAACATTTTTGTTAACTCATAGGTTGATTTTTTAGGAGACAAATAATGATAAAGAAAATAGGAAAGATAACAATATATGTAAACAGAAGTGTAAAAATTTTAAAGTTATGAATATAATTAAAATACATGACAATACTCTAAATAGGAAATTATAGGGGTGAGTTAATGAGAAATATATTTTTAGTGGATACAGAAAATGTTAATTTAACTTCATTGAACTATGCAGGTTCTTTAAATGAAGATGATTTAATAGTGCTATTTTTAAGTAAAATGACAAGCAGTACATCTTACAATAAAAAGAAATTAGATTTACTAAATACTAAAGCAAAAGTATTAAAAGTTCCTGTAATTACAGGGAGAAAAAATAGTTTGGATTTTCAACTTGTAACATATTTAGGAGTATTAATTGGAGAACATACAAGTAAAGGTGAAATAAATAATTACTATATAATTAGTAAAGATCAAGGTTATTTGGCTTCTATTAGTATGCTTAATAATTGCTTGAAACAAAGTGTAGAACTTATAAAAAGTATATCTGAATTATATGAAGATGATAATTTAGAAGATATTTACGTTGATAAATTTATAGAGCAAGGATTTACAGATAGAACTGCCTTAAAAATGTTTTTTATTTTGACAACATCCAAGGATTTTGTTACAGCTTATAATAAATTTGTGTATGTTTTTAATAATTATAATATAGTAGATAAATGTGAGAAAATTTTAGTAGATTATTTTGAAAATAATATAAACATAATAGCTTAAATAAATACAAAGACTTGAGACTTATATAGTTACTAGTCTTTATATTTATTTAAGGAGATAAAATTAAGTGTAACAATCCTGTAAACATTAGTGTTACTAATTTGTAATGCAAAGAAACAGAGGTGTAACTATAAAAATAATGTGTCGAATGATATTATAATAATATAAACAATTAATAAAAAAAGAACTAATAAATTTATAAATAAATTATGAGGAAGTGTTGAAAATGAAAAAAGGAATTATAGCAATAACATTATTATTAACAGGAGCTTTATTTATTACTCCAATCACAACAAACGCAAGTAGTGCAAAAAATGATTTAAAACCAGTTAAAGTTGAACAAATAGCTAGTGATGAAAAAAGAGAACATTCAATAGATGATAAAGAAGAAACAATACAAATAGATGACATACAATTAAACGTGGAAAATACATATAAACATGAAACAAATAATAAGCCAGTAAAAGAAGAAGCAACAAAGAAAGAAGATAAAAAAGAAGAAATAACAAAGGAACCCGTAGTTGAAGAAGATGTAGTTGAAGAAGATGTAGTAGAAGAAGAATCTGGAATGAGTAAATCAGAGGTAGAAGTAGTTTTAAATCAATATCTAAACGATACACAACAAGGTGATATTACTTATACATATAAAGGTGATGAAAATACATTTGCAGCTATGAAAGAAAAAGGTATAAGAGGATATGTATTTTTACCAAATGCTGAAACAGATATGGCTTATCTAGTAGATAAAGATAACGGAAGTATTTACTTCTTCCATCCATCAGGATACTTTGAACAAATAAAATAGCAAAAGAATGCTACAACTTAATGATGGTGTTTTAAGTTAAAAAAGTTTAAATATTAATATAATAAATTTATATAAAAATATTTATAAACTATAAAGAAAAATAGCTTTCTATGATAATATAAAATTATTATAGAGAGCTATTTTATTGTGTCTAAATATACAGAAGCTCTACAAAAAACGGAGCATTAAGGGGAGATATTATGAAAACAAAGTTAGTAGTGATTTTATCATGTATATTTATGATTTTACTAGTAGCATGTGGCAAAGGTGAAGATTCGATAGAAGAAAATATTAATCAAGTAATTTATAAAAAATACATATTTAAAACTTTTGAAGATAAAAAATGGATTAATCAAAAATATAACTATGAGTCATATGACACTTTGATATGCCACTTCAATAATGAAAGTACAGTAGCTTATTTACTAAAAGAAAGTGGTAGAGAATACCTAGATTTAGAAGATGCAAGAATGAGCAAATTAGGTGATGGAATTACACTAATTTTTAAATCACAAACAAATGAAACTTATTCACTATATGCACAGCTAAATAAAGAAAACTCACAGAATATAGACTGCACATTGAGTTATAAAGATAATGTAAATGAAGACTTTTCCACAAAATTAATTAATAAAAATCAGTGTGAGGAGAGTATAGCTACTGGTATAAATGAAGATGAGCTAAATCAGATGTATGAAGGTGATTTTAAGAAACATGCTAATTTAGATGTGGATAAGATAGTAGCAGAAGTTTATAAGTTTAAAAATATTATTAATCAACAAACTAAAACTAATAACAAAGATTTGGAATATGTGTATAATCCTATAAGATTTTATTATAATTGCGATAAGGGATATTCATTTGAATATTTTCCTTTTGTAGGAATTGATTCAAATGGTAAAGTTAAGGATGAGATTCTTGTCGATGGAAAAGATTCTACTTTGTATAGTTATGTTATAAATGATAATAAATAAGTAGATATTATAGAACTTGTTAATATTTATTATCTAACTGAAAGTAGTATTAGAAGGAATATTAGAGAACAACGAGACATTATATAGACAAAAGTGTACTTATATTGATGGTATAGGTATCTTTTTATCTATATAATTAAATTTAAAACAGACTTATTTATGAACTTACTAGGTAAATTATTTTGATGATATAATTTAATCTATATTATGAAATGAGTAACTAAGGTAGTTTATAGTATAAATAGGGGAGGAAGTATAATGATAAAACAAAATTTAAAAATAGAAAATATACCTGCAATTTTATGGGGCGAAAACTCAGATAAGTTATTTATAGCCATTCATGGTAACATGTCAAATAAAGAGGATGATGTTATTGTTATATTTGCAGAAGAGGCAACTACAAGGGGTTATCAAGTACTTAGTTTTGATTTGCCTGAACATGGCGACCGTAAGGATAAAGCATATGCCTGCAAAGTTAAAAACTGTGTTAAAGACCTTAATGCTATTATGATTTATGCACAGTCATTATCAAAAAATATAAGTATATTTGGATGTAGTATGGGAGCATATTTTAGTTTATTAGCATACAATCAAGATATGTTAAAACAGTGTTTATTTCTCTCACCTGTGGTAAATATGGAACGTATAATAAATAATATGATGACCTGGTTTAATATAAGTGAGGATAGGCTAAAAACAGAGTTAGAAATTTCTACACCAATTGGTCAAACACTTTATTGGGATTACTATTCTTATGTTAAAGAGCATCCTATTATTAACTGTAATAATTCAACTTCAATTTTATATGGTTCAGAAGACGATTTATGTGAGTTTGATATTGTAGCTTCATTTGCCAAAGGATTTGGATGTAATTTAGAAGTATTAGATGGTGGAGAACACTACTTCCACACAGAAGAACAAAATCAATTTTTTAGACAGTGGATAAAAAAATATATGGACTATCATAAAAATTAAGATAATATTTTTTAATATAAAATAGTACAGATTTCTAATGACTAAAAGTAAAAATCAGATATAGTTAATAGAATTTTATGGTTACAATTATATGGAAATCGTTTGCTTTTGTGTTATACTATCTGTGAAAGCAAGTATGAAAATTAAAATACATATGGAAGCATATTAAATAGGATTGATAATTTTTATACAATCTTAACAGGAAAATCATCATTGTTCACAATGATTAATTGGGGGGGATTAATATGAAAATCACTGAAGGATATATGCCTTTTAAAGGTTTTAAGACTTATTACCGTATAGTAGGTGAAGCAACAGAAGGGAAGAAACCATTAGTATTACTTCACGGTGGGCCAGGTTCTACACATAACTATTTTGAAGTTTTAGATGTAATAGCAGAGACTGGCAGACAAGTAATAATGTATGACCAAATTGGTTGTGGTAATTCATTTGTGGAAGGTCATCCTGAGTTATTTAATGCTCAAACCTGGGTAGAAGAACTTGAGGAACTAAGAGAACATTTAGGACTTGAAGAAATTCATTTATTAGGTCAATCTTGGGGAGCTATGCAAGCTATTTGGTATGCAATTGAAAAGAAACCAAAAGGAATCAAGTCATATATTCTTTCGTCGGGTCACTCTTCTTCAACTCTTTGGGAAAAAGAGCAAAAAAGAAGAATAACATATATGGATGAATCTGATCAAAGAGCTTTGCTTGATGCAGAAAAAACAGGAGATTATTCTAATAAGGAATACATTGCTTCATTAGATAAATTTATGAAAATCTACTGTGCAGGTGAGGTAACTGAAGATTCGCCAGAATGTTTAAGAAGAGCTAAAAGATCTGGTACTGAAGCATATATAGTAGGATGGGGACAGAATGAATTTTCTCCTACAGGGGACCTTGCTGGATTTGAATATACAGATAGATTACATGAAATAGATGAACCTTGTTTAATAGCCAATGGTGCAAGAGATTTAAGTTCACCATATATAGCAAAAACTATGTATGATAGAATTCCTAATTGTAAATGGGAGCTGTTTGAATATTCAAGACACATGCCCTTTGTTGAAGAACACGAGAGATATGTAGAGGTTCTAACTGAATGGTTAGAAGCTAATGATTAAATTTAAAACAGACTTGTTTATGATTTATTACAGAAACTATTTTAATGATAGTTTGTAGTAAGTCTCAAAATACTATATAGGTATATTTTTAACTTTAATATAAAATAAAATGACATAAGTTTAAAGAGGTTATCTTATGATGATTGATAAATCATTATAGGATAACCTCTTTTAATTAATAAGTTAGTAAGTTTATAGGTAAATTACTTGTTTTTTTTTATTAAAGTTTCTATTATAGCTATTATGCTTCCTAGTATAATAGCTGCAAGAATTGCAAATACAAATAAAAATATAAAATTACTCTGTATAGCTTTTATTGTTTCATTAGTTGTAGCAAATACATTTGTAGAACATAATCCTATTATCATAAACAAAGAAATTAATAATTTTACAAATAAATTTTTAGATAACTTCATTTACCTCACCTACTTTATACAAAATAGACTTCTTGTATATTTTATGAATTTATTACTATAAATAGTTCTGCTATTTATTAAATAACTCAAAGTTTATAGTATTAAATTTTAAGGCTAATAGTCTTGTAACTATTAGTGATATAGTAATTTATTAATTTGACGTAAAATATATACTAAAGATATTTTAAATGTGTATAAAATAGAATGTTTTAATATTTAAAATATGAGACAAAAACCGACAAAAAATAAAACGGCATTATGTTAAAATTTATATATACGGGGGGGAATGATATAAATGATAAAAGAGAAATTAGCAAAAAAAGAAAGTAAATTATTTATTTATGTTCTTTTAAGTATGTTGATGTTATCTATTATAATTATTGTTAGTGTTTTCTTTAAAGGAAATATTCAGGATAATTCATTAGAACTAACATTAGAGTTTATTAAGTTTTTTAATTGTATAATTTCTGTATTAGGCGTAGGAAGCTGTTTAATTTCTTATAAGAAATCTAATAATGAAAGTATTTTCATTTTATCATTAATGTATTTAATGTTATCTATAGGAATATTTTGTGGTCATATAGATTTTCTTCCTTTTTATGCTAAGGAGTTAACCTTATCTACTTATATAGTAGTATCAGCATCAATATTTAGGATTTTTTTACTTGTTCTATCAGTTTTACCTAGTTGTAAATTAAGAACTATAATCATTAATAATAAGGCTTTTTCATTTTTACTATCAATATTGATACCTATAGTATTTGGAACTATTGAACGAAGCTTAGGTGTATTTGGATCTGAAGAAATTTATGATTTTTTTATATTTTATAATATTTTTTTATGTATAACCTATACTATTTGCACCTTAAAGTTATTAGAGAAAGCAATAAAAGAGAAGGAGTATATATTTGTAGTTTTAAGCTCAAGTATATTTGTACTTGCAATAAAAGCAGTTTACGCAATATACATTTTAAATAGATTATCATTTTATACTAAATTAATTTCAGTATCATTGACGTACATATGCTTCCTTATAATTATTATAGGTGCTTTAATTGAACTATATATGCATATATCTAAATGTAAAATTTTAAATAAAAACTTAAATTTATTATATGATTTGGTAGATAATGGGAAACACTGTTATATGTTAATTTTTGATGAAAATAAAAATTTACTATATGCTAATCAAAAGGTAAAAGAATATTATTTGGGTGAAAATTATAATAATACAAATAAGTTAGAATCAATAATTAAAAGTAAAGCCGAGATATTTAGAAATAATAAGGATGTTTTGGATGGATTGGATAAAGACGGCGTTTGGAGGGGAATCCTAAAGGATAAAGAGAATAGTATTACGATAGATTGTTGTATTCAATGGATTAGTTCGGAAGAAAATAAAAAAGGAATTGGTATTACTTTTAGGGATATAACAGATATAATAAATAAAGATTTAGAAGTGGAAAGACTTAAAATTTATGATAAAGAGAAAAGTGAATTTATAGCTAATATATCTCATGAATTAAAAACTCCATTAAATATATTTTATTCGTCAGTTCAACTTTTAGATAAATTTATAGAAAATAAAAATGAAGATTTTAGACTAATATATAAAAAATATA
>JAVXJA010000076.1:0-14309 GCA_036648085.1 Terrisporobacter sp. | reverse complement strand
TTATATTATTGTATAAAAAAATCAAACATCCTTTTTTATTTTCACAATTTTAATAATTTGTGAACTAAAATAAGCTAGTAAAAAAATATACTAGCTTATTTGGTAAATTACTAATTAATAACTTTATTTATTAAATTTTCAATATTATGATCACTTTCCAAAGCCTTTTTCATATCATACTCTTCTAAGTCTATATGAAATGGATATCTAACATGTACTCCATAATCAACTAGTTCTATACAATCTTCATCTAATTCTTTAAATATTTCATTGTATTTAGAGCAAATCTTATTAAGTATTGTTAAATCATGAGTTCTTAATATCCCTCCTCCATCCAAGTCACTATCATTTTTAGGATTTCCATATGCATATGATCCAAATAAATATATTTTATCTACATCAACTACTTTATTGATTTCTTCTATTATATTATCTATTTCATATTGTAAATCTTGTGGCATTATATCATCTCATTTTTTATCCTTATTCAAATTATGTAATATAAAGCATATATTTTAAATTCTTAATTATAAATTATTCACAAAAATATTAATATTAGGCTATGTTTTAACACAATGTTGATATTATAAGTAATTTTAGTAATAAAAAAGTAGTGGTATGTGAATGATAACTCCTACTTTCTGTTCGTATTATATTAAAATTATTAGCTATACATTACTTAGGTAAATCTATTATTACTTTTTTACACTTGTCACATAAATATGACTCTATACTATTAGAATCCGAACTGTCTGTTAATTTTATACCTTTAACAAATGTTTGTAAAAATACCCCTTTATCCTTTTCCTTGGGTATCCACTTTAATGCATATCTATCTCCATGTATCACTCCCAGGTTCATATCCTCATTACAATATGGACATTTCACTTAAATCCACCCCTATCATTCTACTTCGCAATACATAACAATTGCCAACTTATTTTAAATTCTACTAATCCTCTTAAAATAAAAAAGATAAGTAAACAGATTTATATCTAATACTTATCTTTTAATTACACAAGTATTCTTATCCAATTAACATAAATATAAAGTGAGCTGACATACCTGCGCAAAGTCCACCTATAGTATGTGAAAGTATTGCTTTACCAGTTAAAGGCCTAGCATCTAATGCATCCATCATACCAACATGAGTACTTAAATAACCACTCCAGCACATACCCATTGCTGTAAATACTGCTATATCATTAGGTGTTACTATACCATCAGTTATAAACTTAGGAACTAAACTCATTGCAGCTCCTACTGCACCTAATGAAGTAAGAGGAAATGCTATTGCTTCTGGTGAAGTAAATCCAAATAATGGTTCTATTATAAAGTTGATTTTTTCTCCTATTATAGGAAGTAAACCTATCCCTTCATATGCAGCACCCGTATATATGGCTTGTCCTGTTTGTGGATCTGTAGAAGGTCCAAATGTTAAAACCATAACTAGTGTACATACAATTAACACACCAGGTATTATTGCCATTCCAAGTTCAACACCGTTTTTTCCACCTTCTAACATGGCTTCTAAAGATCTTTGAAATACGTTACCATCTCTAATTTCTCTTACTTCTTCTACTTTTTCTGACTTATGTAAAGATTCTTTTTTAGAATCATATTTATAATGCTTTTTAGTAAAGTGAAGCATTATTCTTACGCTGACAATACTTCCTATTATTGCCCCTAAGTTACCTATAAGTGCTGGTACTACATATTCACTTCCTTGTGAAATCATAAAAGTAGTAACTATAAGACCCATACCAAAAGCTGTACCTATATTACAAAGAGCTGGTATTTGATAATCTTTAAAATATCTTGTGAAAGATTTATCTTTCGCAAATGCAATTATTGCTGGATTATCAGATAAATATGTAGTTAAAGCACCTACTATACTTGCTCCTGGCATTCCATATAATGGTTTCATAAATAATGCAAACATTTTATTTAATAATGATATAACCCCGAACTCTGATAACAGTGCACTAATTGCTCCTGCTAATACTGCCATAGCCATTATTAAAAATACTGTGTTAAGTAGCAAATCATGGGCTGTATTCATTAATACTTTGAACATAATCCCTGCACCCATAATACTACCTACATATCCAAATCCTGCTATCAATACTGCTAGAAACACAAAAGTCTCTAAACTTACAGTTTTAACTTTCCTTTTGCTTTGAATCGTTTCTAAAGCTTCCATAAATTAAAACTCCCTTCTATATTTGTCGATATTTAATATTAAGTATAATAATAATTTGCAATAAATGCAAACATATTATAAAATTTTATAATAATGTTTGAATTTTGATTTTTGTAATTTTTCTGACAATAGAATGGTTTATGATTTTAAAATATCAGAGGGTTTTATCCTGCTAGGAATCCTATCTAATTTTTATAGTTTAATATAATGACATAAAATGGTAGAATTTATTGAATGCTATATATATTTTTTTTATTATATTTATAAAAAAAATAGTATATATCTGTGATTTATAGTTTTCTGTTTTATCAATATTCAGACTATTCTTTATATTTATCTAAATTTATTTTTATACTATTTTTTTCACAAATTCCATCTAAGTAATACACTATTTTTGTAGTTTATATTTTTAATATCTTCACTTTTTAATTGTAATGAATTTTATTACTAATTAAATTCATTACAATTAAAAAAAGATAAATTCAATCAATAAAAATGTCATTGATTATATTTATCTCTTTTATATTTAATAATAATTTAATTTACATATAAACTATCTTTCAACAGCGTACATTGCTTTTAATTGTTTTTGTACTTCTTTATTATCTAAGTACTCATCTAAAGTAGTTTTTCTATCCATCATTCCACCTGGAGTTAACTCTATTATTCTGTTAGCAAGAGTTTGTATTATCTCGTGGTCATGAGAAGAGAATAACATAGCTCCAGAGAATTTCTCTAAACCTTTGTTTACAGAAGTTATTGATTCAAGGTCTAAATGGTTAGTAGGATCATCTAATATTAATATATTTGAGTTAGATAGCATTAATTTTGATAACATACATCTAACTTTTTCTCCTCCTGATAATACGTTAGCTTTCTTTAAAGCTTCTTCTCCAGAGAATAACATTCTACCTAAGAATCCTCTTATAAAACTTTCTGATTTTTCTTCTGAGTATTGTCTTAACCAGTCAACTAATGAATAATCACAACCTTCGAAGAAATCATTGTGATTCTTTGGTAAGTAACTTTGAGAAGTTGTAACTCCCCATTTGAAAGTTCCTGCATCTGGAGTATCTTGACCCATTAATATATTGAATAAAGTAGTTATAGCTGTTTCTTCACCCATGAAAGCAACTTTGTCGTCTCTATCAAGTCTGAATGATACATTATCTAATACTTTAACTCCATCAACAGTCTTAGTTAATCCTTCAACTTCAAGAACTTCATTTCCGATTTCTCTTTCTGGAGTAAATCCAACGTATGGATATCTTCTTCTTGATGGTTGTATATCTTCCACTTGTAATTTATCTAATTGTTTCTTTCTTGATGTAGCTTGTTTTGCTTTAGAAGCATTAGAAGAGAATCTTGCAATGAACTCTTTTAATTGTTCCATTTTTTCTTCAGTCTTTTTATTTTGGTCTTTTTGTAATTGTAAAGCTAATTGACTTGATTCATACCAGAAGTCGTAGTTACCTACGTACATTTGTATTTTACCGAAGTCAACGTCTACTATATTAGTACATATTTGGTTTAAGAAATGTCTATCATGTGATACAACTATAACGATAGAATCTTCTAAGTCCATGATGAAGTTATTTAACCAGTTTATAGATTGGAAGTCTAAGTGGTTAGTAGGCTCATCTAGTAATAATATTTCTGGTTTACCGAATAAAGCTTTAGCAAGTAATACCTTAACTTTTTCTCCACCCTCTAGTTCTTTTAATTGCTTGTAATGTAATTCTTTATCTATTCCAAGACCCATAAGTATTTTTTCTGCATTAGTTTCTGCATCCCATCCGTCAAGTTCAGCGAACTCTCCTTCTAATTCAGCAGCTTTTATACCATCTTCTTCAGAGAAATCTTCTTTCATATATAAAGCATCTTTCTCTTTCATTATTTCATAAAGTCTTTCATGACCCATTATAACAGCATCTAAAACAGTTTCTTCGTCATATCTGAAGTGGTCCTGTCTAAGTACTGACATTCTCTCTTTTTCAGTTATACTTACGTTTCCTGTATTTGGCTCTATATCTCCTGCTAATATTTTAAGGAAAGTAGTTTTTCCTGCACCATTAGCTCCTATTATCCCGTAACAATTCCCCTTTGTGAATTTAAGGTTAACATCTTTATATAATTCTTTATCTCCAAATCTAAGTCCTATATTAGTAACTTGTAACATATATATCAATTCCTTTCTCATTAATGTCATATTTATAATTTATAACGTAACATTCTAATATTATAATAAATACGGTATTTAGTCAATAAGACAATAACTAGTTTATATAATATTTTTACTATTTAACACTACATTACCATGTATATTTAATAATCTAAAATTTGCTACACTAACTCTTCTACAATTTAAATACTTTATATTTATCTTAGTATATATTCATTGTTAAAAAGCAAACAAATTTGTACTTGTTTGCTTTTTTCCATTTATTTTGTAATTAAACAAATTTTATATTTCTCATTATTAGCGTTTATTGAATTAAATGAGAATAGTATGTCATATGTATTTCCTATGATTTCATTTATTTTCATATTTATATTATTTATAAACATTAATTCATTTTCAATTAAATTTTGAGGCATTTCATAGAAAACTATAGCTTTCTTTTTAACTTGATCTCCAGTAGTAGTATATGTTTCTTCTGTAAGAGCTTTAGCTATTTCTTCTGCACTTGCATTTTTTTCAAATACTTCTATTGAATAAGTTATTGCACTTTCTTTTGCAAATATTTCTTTTAAGTCTGTAAAGTCTATAGCTAAAAATAAGTTTTCATCTACTGATTCTACTACTATATTTATTAAATCTTGAATTTTTTCAAAGTTATATTTATTTATCTTTATATCTTTGTCTAATCCCATTTCTTCTTTATTTTCTTTTAAAGATGAATCTATGCCTATACATAAAACTCTTCTTTCACTTGCCATAAATGAAACTGCTTTAACTATATCGTTAACTCTTTTGTCTTCACTGTTGTAGCTTATAAATAATATTTCTATTCCATCTAATAAAGTTCTTACATATTCTTTATCTACATCCTGTTGAAGATTTATTTCTTCAAAAGAACAGTTTTTTTCTAATTTATTTTTAAAGGAATTTAATGTTTCTATTCCATCTGCTCCAACACCTATAAATTTAGTGTATTTTTCCTCCATGATATCCTCCTTAGATTATTACTTCTTTAAAAAGTTATTTATTTTATTACCATATTTATTATTAACCATTTTAAATACTGGTAAACCTACTAATGTTATTACTACAAATTGTCCAAAGCCTACTTGTAATGCTCCTAAAGTAAACGGTACTCCGAAGAATTTATCTAACTCCCATCCTATTACAAGAGCATTTATTATAGTTGGCCAAAAAGACGCTATTAGTAAAGTGTATTTATTATTTTTTAATAATTTAGCTGTTGTATATACTAAATATGCACTTATTAATGTAGCAAGTGTACCAAATATTATATCAGGCACTCCATAAGGTCCTATTACATTTGCTAAAAAACATCCTAGAGTTAATGCTATTATATACTCTTTACCTAAAACAGGTAAAAACATTAAAATTTCTGATATTCTAAATTGAATAGATCCATAACTTATAAAACTAAATGCTAATGTTATACTAGCATAAATTGCTGCAACAATTCCTACTATAGCTACTTTTCTTGTTTTGTTAGTCATTATATCCTCCTCAACACAATTTGGCTTCTCTTGAACAAGGCCGTTGCCTGAAGTGGTAACGAAGGCATCTCGTTGGCGACATGAAGTGTTTCGCCGACACGTCGCTCAGGCGAAGCGAATTTTATTATTATGCAACATGAACGATTATATTATAAATTTGAAAATATCACAATATTATATTTCCTAATTAATTGTATTTATTTTGTGATAATCAATCATATACTATTAAAGAATCTTTGTATAAACATATAATTATCATGTTTTATTGAGATAAAAAAGATACTATATTTATTTTGGGGTGATATTTTGAGATATAAATTAAGAAACAGAGGACCAGAAATGGAGATAGTTACAAGTATATTATTAATTCTTGCCACCATAAGTGCATTAATAATTTGTAATACTTCTCTTAAAAGTTTTTATGATGAGTTTTTTTATAATACATATATAATAAGTAATTTTTCTGTTCATAATTTTGTAAATGATTTTCTTATGTCCATATTTTTTTTATTAGCAGGATTAGAAATAAAAGAAGAGATGCTTTATGGTTCTTTATCTACACTAAAAAAAGCTTCTTTTCCTGTTATCGCATCTTTAGGTGGCGTTATAGTGCCTGCTATAATTTTTTACTTTTACAATGTGAATACTGAATATTTAATTGGTTTATGTATACCTATTTCTACAGATATTGCTTTTGCCATGGGTGTATATTATTTATTTAGTAAATACTTAGGACAAGGTGTAAAAATGTTTTTGTTGTCTTTAGCTGTAGTAGATGATTTAGTTTCTATTTTATTAATAGGAACAGTTTATTCATCTCATATTAATTTTACTTATTTATTTATAGGTTTAATATATTTATTATTAATGATAATAGGAAATAAAAAATTTCATATAGAAAACTTGATTTATTATTTGATTGGCGGCTTATGTTTATGGTATTTTATTCATTTAAGCGGTATTCATTCTACTATAAGTGGAATATTATTAGCTATTGCTATACCTTCTAATACATATAAAAATTCTATTTCTACATTACATAAGTTAGAAAATTATATAAGGCCCATTAATAGTCTTATTATTATTCCTCTGTTTGCTTTTGCAAATACAGGTCTAAGCCTAAATCATAACTTAAACTTATCTAATTATCCAAGTTTATTTTTTGGTATTTACTTTGGATTATTAATTGGTAAACCCCTCGGAATAATGTTATTCACTTTATTATCACATACGCTTAAATTAAGCACTAAACCTAAGGGTATAAGCTGGAGATGTGTATTTTTAGTATCTTTAATAGCAAGTATAGGATTTACCATGTCTATATTTGTTTCAAAAGTTGCATTTATTGGAAAAGATGATTTAATTAATGCCTCTAGAATTATTATTCTCCTTTCTGGAGTAACCTCTATTCTTATTTCATCTTTAGCTATTAAAACTTTCAAAGAATTACATATTATATAACAAACAAGGAATACACTAATTTTTATTGCATAGTGTATTCCTTGTTTTTGACTATATATCTAGTTTTGTAATATTTTCTTTCATTATTTTAATAGAGTTGTCAAACTTTTCTTTTTCTTCTTTTGCTAAAGGAAGTTCTATTACTTCTCTTACTCCATTTTCGTTAACTACACTTGGTACAGCAATAAAAACATCATCATGTCCATATTCATCATTTAAATATGAAGACACTGTCAATATGCTATTTTCATTTTCTAAAATAGCTTGAGTAATTTTAGCAAGCGCCATTCCTATTCCATAGTAAGTAGTTTTTTTACACTCTATAATTTTGTACGCAATATTTCTTACTTCATCTTCTATTAAATCTAAATCATTAAAGCTTATTGATGAATCCTTTTTAGATGCTATTTGATATATTGGCTGAACTCCAAGTAATGCATAAGACCATGCAACAAACTGAGAATCTCCATGTTCTCCCATTACATAAGCATTTATAGCCTTTGGGTTAACATTTAATCTTTCTCCTAAACCAAATCTAAGCCTTGCACTATCTAGTGTAGTTCCAGATCCCATTATTTTCTTTCTATCGTATCCAGATGCTTTCCAAACAACATAAGTCATAATATCAACTGGATTTGATGCTACTATTATTATTCCATTAAAGTTAGTCTTTTTAATTTCACCAACTATTGATTTCATTATTTTTGTATTTTTATGTAATAAGTCTAATCTTGTTTCTCCTGGTAATTGTGTTGCACCTGCAGTTATACAAATTATATTTGCATCGTTACAATCAGCATAATCACCAGAATATATTTTCATTTTTCTAGGTGCATAACTTAAACCATGATTTAAATCTAGTGCTTCACCTACTGTTCTATTTTTATCTATATCGATTAATACTAGCTCTTCACATGTTCCTTGATTAACCATTGAGTAAGCATAACTCATACCTACCATTCCTGCTCCAACTATTACAACTTTATTTTTCTTCATTTATAATCCTTCCTAGAGTAAATTCCCTCTTTGATATTGTTATTTTTTTGACAAAGCTATTATATAATAATTAATGGCTATTTGTGAACATTATTATTTCATTATTATATATTATTTATTTTTTATAATAAATTATAACATGTTTTTTTGTAAAGTTCGTTACATTAATAACATCCTACTTTTCAGTAATTCAGTCAATGATATCGTTTGCTATTTTTCCATTTTTTAGACTCTATTAATTTCAGTTATTTCAATATATCATCAAAAAAATCATGAGTTTCTTTATTATAAACTTCTAGTACAAAAAATAACCTTAATATAGTTAAATACTATATTAAGGTTATTTAAAATTAATTTCAATACTAATATGCTAATATTTCATAACCATCTTCTGTTACTAATATCATATTTTCCCATTGTGCAGAAAGCTTTCCATCATCTGTATATGAAGTCCATCCATTATCTTCATCAATGAATAGTTCATAATGACCTTCATTTATCATAGGCTCTATAGTAAATACCATACCTGGAACCATTAACATCCCTTCTTCTTTACCGCCATAGTGAAATACAAATGGATCTTCATGGAATTCACATCCTATACCGTGTCCACCAAATTCTCTAACTACAGAGTATCCATTTGACTCAGCATGAGTTTGAACTGCATGACTTATGTTTCCAAGTCTAGTCCAAGGCTTAACAGCTTCTATACCTTTTATCATACATTCTCTCGTAACTCCAACTAGTCTTCTAGCCTCTTTGCTTACTTCGCCTATCATATACATTCTAGATGCATCTGAGAAGTATCCATTGTATATAGTAGATACATCCACATTTATTATGTCTCCATCTTGTAAAACATAATCATCTGGTATACCATGGCAAATTTGATTATTCACTGAGGTACAACAACTTTTAGGGAAACCATGGAAATTTAATGGTGCAGGTATAGCTCCATTTGATACTGTATAGTCATGAACTATAGTGTTTATTTCATCAGTTGTCATTCCTGCTTTTATTTTTTCTCCAACTAAATCTAAGATAGCATTATTTATTTTTGCACTTTCTTTGATTTTTCCTATTTGCTCTACATTTTTTATTATACTTTTGTGAGGTACTACATAGCCTTTATTTTTGAATTCCTTTAATTTGTCATCAAATTTCATGTGGCATTTTTTATATTTTTCTTCACTACCACACCAACATTTATCATTTCTTCCTATTATCATGATATTCTCACTTCCTTTAAACAAATTCTATAATTTTCTTGGTTTCTCTATTGGTTTTCTTAAAATGTAATTTTCTTCTACTTCTATTCCTATTTTCATTTTAATAATTTGTCTTGCATGAGGTGCTGATTCTATAGGGTTTCCATCTTCATCATACATTTCTTCTATAGTTGTAAACATAGTTTCTTTAAAAGGACCTATGACCTCTATCTTATCATTTACATTCATTTTATTTCTTTGTTCTACTATATATAAACCAGTTTCTTCTTCATATCCTCTAACTAAACCTATAAAGTCATAATTTCTTATATAAGATGCTGATTCATAGTTATTAGAATTTTCATCTGGTCTGTTTAAGAAGAATCCTGTTGAATAGTCTCTATGACTTCCTTTTTTAAGTTCTTCTAACCACATTGGATTGAATGTCCAGTTTTCTGGATCTTTGTAATATTCATCTAATGCCATTCTATATGCTCTAACTGTAGTTGCCACATAATAAGCAGTTTTCATTCTACCTTCTATTTTTAAAGAAGTTATGCCACTTTCAAATATTTGAGGAATATATTCTATCATACATAAATCTTTTGTATTAAAGAAGAAATCAGGATCTATATCATCAACTACTTGTGTATATTCGCCATTGTTCTCCTCCATTAATGTGTACTTCCATCTACAAGATTGTGCACAAGAACCTTTATTTGCATCTCTACCTGTTGTATAGTTACTTATTGTACATTTTCCCGAATATGACATACACATGGCTCCATGTATGAAAGCCTCTATATCCATATCTTCTGGAATATTATCTCTCATTTCTTTAGTTTCAGCAAAAGAAAGTTCTCTAGCAGTAACTATTCTTTGAGCTCCTTTATTATACCAGAAATTTGCAGCAGCATGATTCGTAGTACTGGCTTGAGTACTTATGTGCACTTCCATATTGGGTATAGTATCTCTTACTATTTTAAATACACCCATATCAGATACTATTACAGCATCTACACCTATTTCATTTAATTCTAATAGGTAATTTATTAGGGCATCTAAATCTTCACTTCTAGGTATTATATTACAAGTAACAAATACTTGCTTTCCTCTTTCGTGTGCAAATTTTAAACCTTCTATCATATCTTCCTTAGAAAAATTCTTTGCAGCAGATCTCATACCAAAGATTTCTCCACCTATATAACAAGCATCTGCTCCATAAGTAAATGCTATTTTTAATCTTTCTAAATCACCAGCAGGTGCTAATAGTTCTACTTTTCTCATTTTATCTCCTTTGTTAACTTGTATATTTCTATAAATATATACGATTAATAAATTTTAATTATTTAATTAAGATATTATAAATATGCTTCATTTGAATATTTTCATACTTATTATACCACAAAAAAATAATACCCATTTAAATTATTTTTACTCTATTAATCACATATTTTATCTTCCAAAGGCTTAATTTCTTTTTTATATACATATTTAAATCCAATAATACTTAATAGAACAGCCACTATTTCAGCTATAGGAAATGCCCACCACACATAATTTAAATTTCCAAGTTTTGATAATGAATATGCTACAGGAAGTAATATTACTAACTGTCTTACTACAGAAATAATTAAACTCATAACTCCATTTCCAAGTGCTTGAAACATGGAACTAACTATTATACAATATCCTGCAAATAAAAAACTTAAACTTATTATCCTAAGGGATGGAACACCTATACTTATTAACTCCTCTGATGCATTGAACATTCCAAGTAATTCTTTCGGTAATATTTGGAATATACATAAACCTGCAAACATTATACCTATTGCATATAGAATACTAATTTTTACAGTCTTCATCAATCTTTCTTTGTTTCTTGCTCCATAATTATATGACACTATGGATACTAATCCATTGTTAATTCCAAATATAGGCATAAATATAAAACTTTGTAATTTAAAATATACACCAAATACAGCTATAGCTGTAGAAGAAAATACAAGTAAGATTCTATTCATTCCAAATGTCATAACTGAACTTATGGAACTCATTACAATAGAAGGAACCCCCACAGAGTATATTTCTTTAATAGTTGTAATATTAGGTCTAAAACCCTTTATTTTAACTTTTATTTCTGTATTCTTTTTCTCATTTAAATATATTGCCAAAATCATGGCAGTTGTTTGACCAGTAACTGTCGCTATGGCAGCTCCTGCTATACCTAACTTCGGAAATCCCAATAAACCAAAAATTAAAATTGGATCTAGTATAATATTTATAATTGCTCCACTTAATTGTATAATCATAGAATAAAAAGTTTTTCCTGTTGATTGCATTAATTTTTCAAACACTAACTGTCCAAATAATCCAAATGAACAGGTTGTGCATATAATTAAATAATAATAACCACCTTCAACTATTTCAGTGTTGCTTGTTTGCCACTGAAAAAATGCCTTACTAAAAAGCAAACCTACTATTAGAAATAATATATAACTTATAACTGCTAAAAATATACCATTATTAGCAGTTTTATTAGCTTCTTCGTACTTCTTTTCTCCTAAATATCTAGAAAGCAATGCATTTATACCTACACCAGTACCAACACCTACTGATATCATTAGATTCTGTACTGGAAAGGCTAATGATACAGCCGATAAAGCATTTTCACTTATTTGTGATACAAATATACTGTCTACTACATTATAAAGTGCTTGAACTAACATGGACACAATCATAGGAAGTGACATGGTAATAAGTAATTTATTTATAGGCATAATACCCATTTTATTTTCTTCAACATGTTTTTGTTGGGTCATAAAATATATTCTCCTCTTTTAATTTATTTTAGTTGCATGAACAACTATTTCATTATAATTAATGGATATTATTACTATATTAAAATAGTTAATAATACCCATTAATTAAAGTGTATATATGCTTCTTGTCACTGTCAATTTTATTTCATATCTTCAATAATAAATTCATAAATTAAAAGTTTTATCTTTACTTACAAAAAAAGAAGGTAATTTATCACCTTCTTTTTTTAATATATTAAGCTTTCTTATAAGTACATTAATTTCAGTATAAATAATCCTGCTAAAACAATCATTACTCCTGATACTCTTTTTCTTTCTTCCTTAGGTGCTATTAAGTTGAATAATAAGTTTATTACTACATAAGATAATACACCAAGAGTTAAACCATCACCTATTGAGTAAGTAAATGCCATAGCTCCTATAGTTATGAAAGCTGGTACACCTTCAGTTATATCATCAAAATCTATTTCTTTAACTGAACTTAACATTAAATACCCAACATATATTAGTGCTGGAGCTGTTGCACAAGCAGGTATAGCTATAAATATTGGAGAGAAAAACATAGCTACTAAGAAAAGTACTCCTACTGTTATAGCTGTGTAACCTGTTCTACCACCTTCTACAACACCTGTTGAACTTTCAACATAAGTGGTTACTGTAGATACTCCTAGTCCTGAACCTACTGTAGTTGCCAAAGCATCTGCAAGTAATGCTCTACCTACGTTTGGTACGTTACCATCTTTATCTATCATTCCTGCTTTTGAAGAAACACCTACTATTGTTCCTACTGTATCGAAGAAATCTACGAATAAGAATGTTAATAATACTAAGATAAAGTTTGTAATATTTGATGGGTGCATTACATAACCTAAATCTACTTTACCTGCTATTGGAGCTATACTTTCATATTTAAATATTCCACTTGGTAAGTATATGCCAAGATCTGCAGCTGCCACAGGATTTGATAGTGCATATCCCCAAGCTAATATTGAACAAACTGCTATTCCTATTAAAATTGATCCTTTAGTATTCCTCTTAGATAAAGCTGCTATTATTACTACACCTACACAAGTAACTATAGCTGCTGGAGTAAAGTGGCCCATTGATATTAATGTTGCATCATTATTTACTACTAATCCACTATTTATAAAACCTATAATTGCTATGAATAAACCAATACCACCAGATACTGCTATTTTCATATTTGTTGGTATTGCGTTAACTACTGCTTCACGAACTTTAAATAAAGATAAGAATATAAATATAATACCTTCAACGAATACTGCTGTTAATGCTACTTCCCAAGTGACTCCCATTCCAAGCACTACTGTGTAAGCAAAATATGCATTAAGTCCCATTCCTGACGCTAGAGCAAATGGCAAGTTAGCAAGTACCCCCATTATAAAACATCCTATTGCTGCTGCTAAGCATGTACCTGTTACTAACGCTCCTGCTGGCATTCCTGTTGCTGATAATATGTTTGGGTTAACAGCTATAATATAAGCCATTGTTAAGAAAGTTGTAACACCTGCCATTATTTCCTTCTTAATATCTACTCCCTCATTTGTTAAAATTGGAAATAGTTTTTGTGCTGTAGTTAATTCTCTTTTTGATATCTCCATAATACACCTCCACAAATATTTGATAAAATTATAAAATTCATTATTCCTGTTTTGATATTTACATGATTCCTTATTTATTTACAAATTATCATAAATTTCAGTTCTCACAAAATACATCTTCACGAATTTAATTGTAAATTATTTGTAAAGCATTGTCAATAATAACGAATTAAATTTATTTTTTTTTTATTTTTATTCGTTATTTTACCTTTGTTTTTATTAAGCCATGATTTTTCATTAAGTAGTTCATTGTGAACTACCAACAAGCTAAAGACTTGTCGGCTTCTTGGTCAATATGTCTAAT
>JAVXJA010000075.1:0-14428 GCA_036648085.1 Terrisporobacter sp. | reverse complement strand
TATCAAATCCATTCTGAAATCATCTAAAGTAAAGTCTGTAAGAGATACATTTCCGTTTACATCTTCTAAATCTATTACTTCATCTTGTAGTTGTTTAAGCTGTTTTCTTCTATATTCTAGGTCTTTCATTTTCTGTGTGTTTTCATCTATGACATCTTCTTCCCCAGTGGCAGATATATCTAGCATTTTCATTTTTTGTTTTACTCTACCCTCTAGGTGGATGTACTCATCTAGCTCCATAGAAGGCCAGAAGTTTACTAATTTTATGTAATTGTTCTTTGAGCCTAGACGGTCAATACGACCAAATCGTTGGACTATTCTTACTGGATTCCAGTGAATATCATAGTTAATTAAATAGTCACAATCCTGTAAGTTTTGTCCTTCACTAATACAGTCAGTGGCTACTAATATATCTATTTCTTCCTTAGCTTCTGGCATTATTTTTTCTCTTTCTTTTGATATTGGTGAGAAATTAATTAACACTTTACTTAAATCTATTTTTTTAATTTTTAAAGTACTCTTAGGCTTATCACTACCTGTTACTAGAGCAGAATGAATATTATAATTATCTTTTGCCCATATGCTAATATGTTCATATAAGTATTTAGCTGTATCAGCAAATGCTGTGAAAATTATAATTTTCTTATTATTTTCATTAATAGGTCTAAGCATTTTTCTTGTTATTACATCTTTAAGAGCACTTAATTTCTTATCTCTATTTTCATTTATATTTTTAGATTTATTTAGAAGTTCTTCTAGTATTTCTTTATCATGTTGTAAGTCTTGTTTTAATTTAATTCTATCTAAATCATTTATTTTTATTTTTACTTTTTCTCCAATAGTAAACTCTTCTATAGAAGTATCTAGTGGATCTACTTCGTCTATATCCACATTGAAATCTTCATTTAAATTATCTAGTTTACTTATTTGTGAGTTTACATTATATAAAACCTTTTCCAAGGTCATGGCAAATGAATTTACTGAGCTTTCTAATCTCTTTAGAAAATTTGTTTTCATCAAGTAAATCATACTTTGCTCACGGTCACTCTGTCTAAGTACACTTTTCCCATTTTTCACTTTAGTGTCGTAGAGTTCATTGTAATAGCTTCTTTTGTGTGGTAATACATATCTAATAGGTGCATATACAGAAAAATTCAGTTTTAAAATGTCATTATTAATATATTTTAACGATGGAAAGTGGCCTATAATATCAACATCTTCTTTTATGTTTTCAGGCTTTAACCTTTTAGGAAATTCCCCTATTTCAGCTATGTTATAATATTTTTCTATATGCTTTCTAGAACGAGCAATAGTAATAGAGTCTAATAGTTTAAAATAATCAAAGTTAAGCATTTCTAATAATCTTTCTGTAGTCTTTTCATCTTCTTCTAACTCACCCCATCTATTAAAAGCTGTTTGAGCTATTTTTAAAGTGGAGCTAATACTCTTAATGTCTGCACTATCCTCCAATGATTTATCATTATCCTCTGTGATGAAAGCTATCTGATTTTTTAAATCATCCATTTTGTTATTTACAGGTGTGGCAGATAACATAAGTACTTTAGTTTTTACTCCTGATTTGATTATGTTGTTCATTAATTTTTCATATCTAGTTTCTCTATCATTAACAGCAGCATTGTTTCTAAAATTATGCGATTCATCTATAACCACTAAGTCATAATTTCCCCAATTTACATACTCAAGGTTAATATCACCACTCATACCACCTTTCCTAGATAAGTCTGTATGATTTAATAAATCATAGTTAAATCTATCTTGTGCAAGTATATTACGTTTATCATTTATAGTGTAAATTGACCAGTTATCACGCAGTTTCTTAGGTGCTAAAACAAGCACTCTATAGTTACGAAGTTCATAGTACTTAATTATAGCTAAGGCTTCAAAAGTTTTACCTAGACCTACACTATCTGCTATTATACATCCTCCAAAGGTTTCAATTTTATTAATTGCTCCAACCACTCCATCTCGTTGGAAATTATATAGTTTGTTCCATACAATAGTATCCTTAAAACCAGTTTTAGATTTTATAATTTCTTTTTTATCATTTTCTTCTAAAAAGTCTCTAAAAATATTATATAAAGTTACAAAATATAAAAACTCTGGTGAGTTATCTTTATACAAATATTTGATTTTTTCTAATATATCTTTCTTTACATCTTTTAATACTTTTTCATCATCCCATAGTCTGTCAAAAACAGTTTTTACTTTAGAGTTAAATTCATCGTTGTCTGTGTAAACATTGAAATACATCGGTGAAGAGTTTATATATCCTAGTGATGGACAAGAAAGAGATGTGGCTCCAGTTATACAGACTTCTTTCTCTTCATTATTTATATGACAAAAGCCTCCATCAAACTTGGTATCTTTGAAGGATTTTATATCAACTTTTTTCTTAATCCATTTCGCTAATTCTCTAGCTATGTAACTTTGATTTAAAGTAGATTTGTTTTTTAATTCTTCTTCTACTCCAAATACTTTATTTTCATTTTCTTTAATTTTTTTCATTGTGTTTTTGTTTTTATGTTGTATGAAAGTAGGTTCTGAGTAGATGAATCTTAGATTGTCTATTTTTGATAACTCTTCCTTTAATTCTTCAAAGGCGTATAGAGTGAAATATGATGCTGTTATGGAAAGTTTTGAGTTGTCTTTTATATTTCTTTTTAATATGTCACCTACTAATCCGTATTGCTTATTATCAATTAGTTTTTCCTCCATAGTAATTCCCCTTATATCTTTTCAACTTATATTATTTTCTAACAAGGTATTTATAAGATAATGATAATGTTTAATTTATGTAAAATCTATAAGTATTAAGGAATTTGTTTGTTTTTATATTTCTTTTATACAATTCTTTGTTCTCTAATCATCTATCTATATGATTTAATTCCTACTCTTTACCAAAAAATTAAAGTGTTTTATAATTATTATTTCTATATCTATCTACATAAACTACATAAAAATCCACTGACTTATTAAAACTAATAAATCAGTGGATCACAATAAAAATACTCAACCTCTATATTACTTCAATTTTGCAATGATGTTCTTTAGTCTTTGAATCATAACATTTTAATGAACTTTTACAATTTAGAATTCTTATATAACCCCCTTGCTTCTTAAAATATTATTTAAATCTTTTTTCTATCTTCCAAAAAATAGATCCCATATTTCTTTAATCACATTAACTACAGTATTTATAATATCTTTAATTGGTTTGTCTGGTTTGTCTGGTTTGTCTGGTTTGTCTGGTTTGTCTGGTTTATCCGGCTTAGTGTGTGGTGTAACTGTAACAACTCTTTCAATCTCAGTTTTATTACCAACAATATCTGTAGCTGTATAAACAACCGTATACTCTCCTGCTACCTTTATATTAACTTTATCTATTCCTGTTATAGTTAAATTCACTTTATATGGATTTAATTCATCAGTTGCAGTTGCTCCTAGTAATTTTTTCAAATTAACTGATTTATCACCTTGTTTTATTGTTATGTTACCTTCTGTGTTAAATTTTATTACTGGACCTTCTTTATCATTTAAATTTTTAGTATATTTATTATTCTTTATATACTTTCCTGGCATATTTTCTCTTTGCTCACGCTCCAAGTCACCTATAGTGTTCACAAATGTAGTCCAAGTCTCTAAAGTTGTATTATCTATAGATTCTTTTCCGTAATCTATAGTAATGCTATTTAATTTATTACAGTATAAAAATAAATCACTCGTAGTAAGTTCTACACTCTTTGGTAATTTAATTGATGTTAAGCTAGTACAATTATAAAATGCAGCCTCACCAATAGATGTTACACTATTTGGGATTTCTATTGATGTTAAGCTACTACAATCCTTAAATACAGAGTGACCAATAGATGTTACACTATTTGGTATTTCTATTGATTGTAAATTACTACAGGCGATAAATGTCCCTGGTTTAATAGAAATTAAACTATCTGGAATTTTAATTGATTTTAAGCTACTACAACTATCAAATGCAAGTTCACCAATATAAGTTACATTATCTGGAATTTTGATTGATTCTAGGCTACTACAATAAGTAAATGCAGCATTACCAATATAAGTTACATTTTCCGAAATTTTGATTGATTCTAGGCTACTACAATCAAAAAATGCATACTCACCAATAGAAGTTACATTCTTTGGAATTTCCATTGATGTTACGCTACTACACCCCCTAAATGCAGAATCATTAATATAGGTTATATTATCTGGAATTTTAATTGATGTTAAGCTACTACATCCCTCAAATGCACCCTTACCAATATAAGTTGCATTATCTGGAATTTTGATTGATTCTAAGGCAGTACATGCTACAAATGCATTATCTCCAATAGAGGTTACACTGTCTGGGATTTTGATTGATGTTAAGTTTTTACACATCCAAAATGCAGCTTCACCAATAGATTCTACACTACCTGGGATTTCTATTGATTTTAAAGTACTACAGTCCTTAAATGCATTATCACCTATAGCCTTTACCTCTATGCCTTTAATTGTATCTGGTATTTTTACATCTCCACCACTTCCAATATATGATGTTATAACCCCATCATTATCAATATTAAAATCATTTTCAAAGCTAGAATCACTTACTTCTTGTGAGCTTTTTACTTCAGTATCTTCAGTACTTACATTATCAGTATTATTTTCATCATCGTCATTATTTCCATCATCCTCATTACTTACATCATCATCATTATTTTCAATATCCCTACTCATCTCTACTGCTTTATCTTCCAGTTCATCAACAGCACCATAAATTAAAAGTTCACCTGAATTCACCAATATCATAGCAGCTATAGCTATAGCTGGTATTTTTTTATAATTTTTCATACTATATCCCCCCCAAATACTTCATTAATAAAGTAAATACATTTTTTCCCATATTTAAATATATACTATTGCACATACAAAATCTTTTCCATAGGATTGCACCGAGAGGCAGTTTTTTGCACCGAAAGGCAACTCTGTGCTAAAATTATATTAGACAAATTTTTTATTACTTAGGGGGATAATATGAAGATTGCTATTGTAGATGATTTAAAAGAAGACAGACTTTCAGTTAGAGAGATAATAGATGAATTCTGTTTAAATAAATTTAAAAAACTTAATAAAAAAATAGAAATAATTATAGAAGAGTTTCCCAGCGGCGAAAATTTTCTTTCTAATTTCAAACCTAATTACTATGACATCATACTATTAGATATATATATGGACAAACTTACAGGAATGGACACTGCCAGAGAAATTTTCGCCTTGGACAAATCTTGTAACTTAATTTTTTTGACAACAAGTGATGACTACATATTTGATAGTTTTGAGGTGAAAGCCGTATTTTATATTATGAAACCAGTGAGCCTTAACAAAAATAAACTATTTACTGCCCTTGACTTTTGCCTAGACAATCTTAAACTTGACACCTCATCAGTGGAAATAGTTGTTAACAAAAAATCCATAAATTTACTTTTATCAGATGTAATCTATGTAGATTGTGAAAGAAGACTTAGTAAGTTCCATACAACTACCACCACCCTTCTTTCTAACAAAAGTTTGAGCAATTACTACGATGATTTGATTGAGGACAAAAGATTTATTGAGTGTTTTAGGGGAATAGTTGTAAATATGGACTATATTGATAGTGTGGATGATGAGGACTTTATTTTGACTAATAAAGAAAGAATCCCAATTACTAAACGAAAAAAATCTACTATTAAAAATGCTTATTTTGAGTATTTTCTTAAGAAAAGTGGTGTTTAATTTATGATGATTCTTATTAATGCCATATTCATCACCTTAGCTCAAATTCCAGGTATCATCCTAAGATACTTACCTTTTCATAGTGAATTAGACAAAAGAAAAAGAAAATTACTTTTTAATACATATATTATCTTCTTTATTATAGAGATTATTGGAATTCTTATACTAATTGGAAATTTTCATATGGATATTTTCACTTTTAAGAAAATAATGATTCTAGGTGGTTATATTTATGTTGCCATAAATTGTATAATAATTAAGTCTAGATTTTTTCAACATATGTTTATTATGGGTATGCAAGCAATTTACACTTTATTTTTACACTCCTTAGTAGCGTTTATCCAAAGTTACTTTTTCTCAGATAATCCTATTTATTATCAATTATTTTTACAATCTGTACTATATATTATTTTATTTATAATTACACTTTATCCAGTTGTTAAAATTTTAAAGAATACTTTTGCAATTTATATAAAAGAAGATATGTCCTATTATTGGAACATCCTATGGATTATACCATTTTGTCTTTTTTATAGTGATATAATTCTGACTATGAATGGTGAATGGATAAATACTTTCAATCAACTTGTATCACGTACCTTGACCCTTATTACTGCCGTAGTTATATTTAAATGTACTACTCTAGATTTTACAGAAAAGAAAAGTAAGATAGACGTTGTTCACAATAATCAACTTTTAAAACTTCAGGTTTCTGATTTGAACAATCAATTTCAAGTTATACAGAAAAATAAAGAAAACTTAAGTATACTTAAACATGATATGAGACATCGTTTGTATTTAATTAAAACTTTGATAAATGAAGGTAATTACGAAGAAGTAGACCATATTATGAATAATTGGAACAATAATTTAGAAGAAACTAACATAGTTTCCTTCTGCAAAAACCCAACTATAAATGCTTCTTTATCAGCTTATATTGAAAAAGCAAAAAAACATAATATTGAAGTAAAAACAAATATAGATCTTCCTTCTCATTTAAATATTGATGATGCAGATTTGGCTGTTGTAATTTTAAATCTTACGGAAAATGCTCTTAATGCCAGTCTTAAATCAGACTCCATAAAAAAAGGAGACCTTAAGGAAAAAATAATTGAGATAAATTCTAGATACTCAGATAATACTTTAGTTTTTCGCCTGAGAAATAAGTTTTACGGTCATGTTGACTTTGACGAGGATGACCTGCCTATAACAACTGCTAAAAACCATGGTATTGGTATGCGCTCTGTAAAAGCATTTACAGAGAAGTATAATGCCCATGTATCCTGTACTTTTGAGGATAACTGGTTTACTGTAGTTTTATTTATAAAAGAATAATCTATGTCTACCATTGTATGTAGATGGTAAGGTACATCATCTGCATTAAAAGAAGCCTGTTATTATTATAATAACAGGCTTCCTATATTTTATAAAAATTTAGTTTTATCCAAAGTATCTTTGTAATAATCCTAAGAATGCTTTACCATGTCTAGCTTCATCTTTACACATTTCATGAACTGTATCATGTATAGCATCTAATCCTAATTCTTTAGCTCTCTTAGCTATTTTTAATTTTCCTTCAGTAGCTCCATATTCAGCTTCTACTCTTGCTTCTAAGTTTTTCTTAGTGTCAGCAACAACTACTTCTCCTAATAATTCAGCGAATTTAGCAGCATGTTCTGCTTCTTCAAATGCTATTCTTTGGTAAGCTTCAGCTACTTCTGGGTATCCTTCTCTATCAGCTTGTCTTGACATAGCTAAGTACATTCCAACTTCTGTACATTCTCCAGTGAAGTTAGCTCTAAGACCTTCTAATATTTCTTCATCAACACCTGCAGCTGAACCTATTCTATGCTCGTCAGCCCAAACCATTTCCCCAGACATTTCATTGAACTTTTCAGCTCCTACTTTACAAACTGGACATACTGCTGGTGCAGTTTCTCCTTCATATATATATCCACATACTGTACAAACAAATTTTTTCATTTTTATATTCCTCCAAGTTTTATTTTCAAATTTATTAAAATGTTTTTATCTTATTTATACTAAATATATACCTCATAGTTTTCACTTTAAACATTTTTAATAAAACTTTTTAAAAAAAAATATGCAAACAGTATGTTTTATTTAATTATTAGTGTGGTTTATATTCACTTGTATTTATTAATTCTCTTCTCATAATATTATTTTCTTCATCTAAATATATTCTATAAGTATTTACCTTAAACTTATTTTTTAAGTATTTTGTTTCCGTATTTATATATAATCTTTCTCTATCATCTTTGCATCCATATATACTACTAGTAATACATCCATCACCTAATGTATTTTTAATATATATAGGATGAGAAAAAGGATTTTTAAATTTTAAATCAAAATAGCCATAAGATACTGTGGCATCTCTTCCCATAGAAGTATATCTAGATGGAAATGTGTGATTATGCACTTCTTCTATTTCCATTCCTGCTATCAGTGCTGCATTGTAAATAGTAGTAGATACTTGACATACTCCTCCACCTTCTCCATTTACAACTTTTCCACCAACAATTACTGGTGCACTTTTATAACCATTATTCCATGTTCTAGCACCTGTTGCATTATTATAAGAAAAGATTTCTTCTGGCATTACTAAAATATTACTACTATTTTCACCTGCCACATGTATATTACTTCCTCTTGATGTGTAATTATTGAAACTTGTGCTAAATTGACCTAATATAGTATTTATACTTTCTACATCTTTAGTAGATACTTTTGGATAAATAATTCTAACAGGAAGGTTTATATCTTTTATTTTCTTATTATTAATCATAATATATATTTCTTCTTTAAATAAAGATATATCAACAAATCTTCCAAGAGAAGACTTAGTTATTTTCATTTCTCCACTGTCCAAAACTTGAAATACTGCATCTTTTGCCTCAACATTTATTTCATCACATATCTTACATACTTCATTACTTAATTCAGCTTCATTATATGTAGCTCTTAGTTTTAAACTATAGGGTTTATTTGTTTTTAATTTAATAATTCGTTTCATATTTTCAAAATTCGAATCACTTCTACTGTAATCAAATGCTATATTCACAATATCTTCTATATGATAATTCAGTTCAATCTTCTTCGGTTCTATTGTCCAAATTTTATCATTAAATGAAATATTTATATTTTTTATAGTATATTCTTTTTCTAATTTCCTTATAGCTTCTTTCTTACTTAATCCTCCCACATTTATATTTTCAATTATTATATTTTCAAATATTTTTTCATCTTCTTTTTTATTAACACTTACTCCCATACTTAAAAACATAATACTTATTAAAAAACACATAATTATAGATTTATTAAAAAAATTCTTTTTTTTCATGCTTTATCTCCTAATTGTAAAATATATAATTATGTTTTACAATTAGACTTTTTATATTCTATCAAAAAAAAATCACTGGCAAAACCAGTGATTTTAATTTTAATAATTTAATTTACTTTTTTTATTATGCTCTATTACTAAATATAACATTATTAGGACTATAGATATGGATACTGCTGCAATTAAATCTAATCCTATACTTACATTGCTTCCATTCATTAAAATCTTATTAAAGGCTGAATTTATCCAAGTTAAAGGGAATATTAAGGAGAAGTTTTGAACCATCTGTGGCATAAATTCTGTTGGAACAAATCCTCCACTAAGTAAACACATTGGTGTTATTACTATTGATACTAAGGTATAATACATGGTTGAATTATTTGATATACTCAAAATTATTAAAGCTATGGCTATTCCTACAAAGGACAGTGCAATAGATAATAAAATCATCCATCCAAAATTAACATCAAAGCTTCTATTGAATAAATAAAATGTGCCTACTAAAGTTATACTTTGGAGTAATAGTAATACAAAACATCCTAATATATGACCTAGAACATATTCCACTCTACTTACTTTTGAAACTAATATTCTTCTATCTATTTTAAGTTCCTTTTCTCTTAATAAAGGACTCATACCTCTACATGCTATAAATAAAAATGCCATAGAGAACATTCCAAAAGCTATAATATAAGCAAATACATCTGCTAACTTACTAATCTCATATTTAATTTCATATTTTTCATTTTCATATTTTTCATAAAGTTTCAAATATTCTTCTCTATTATTTCCAAGAGAAGACATTTGAGTAATGCTGCTATTTAAAATATTTAGAACATAGTTTTTATTATTTTCATCCTCTTCACATAATACTTCAACTGTATTTTCTTTATTACTTTTAATATCTTTATATATATTATTACTATTAAATATTACACCTACTGAGGCTTCTTTTTCATCTAAAACTTCTCTTAATTCCTTTTTATTTTTTACAATTATTCTATCTGAGAACTTATCTTCTGGTAATAATCTATCTATTATACTACTATCATCTTTTGTATAAATTGCTACTTTGTAATTAGTACCACCACTAGATTCATCCATTTTATTAATAAACACACTTACAAATAAATTTATAACTAAGGGAAAAATCAATATTATCCAAAACCATCCCTTCATTATGCTTTTTAAATTATGTTTTAATATGATCATAATATTTTTCAAATTAATTCACCACTTTTCTTTTTATAATTATTGTAGATATAATCATTAATATAGCTGATGCAACTAAACTCACAACTATTGATGCAAATAAATTTCCACTAGTATTATAAGTTAATAAAGAATTTAATTCCTTACTAATTCCTACAAAAGGATTTAGATTTAAAAGTGAAAACTTTTCAAATTGGTCTGACATTTGTGGCATTAATTTTCCTGATGCTAATGCCATTGCTGTTACAACCATAGAACAAATATTTTCACCACTAGTTCTTTTCTTAGCTATGGCAGTAGTAAATATGCCTAAACAAACTGCCAGTATACTAAGCACACCTATTAAAATTAATACAGGTATTATATTTTGTAGAGTTAAGTTAACATCATAAATAATTGATATTGCTCCTAATAACAAGACTCCTTGTGCAAATATAACTATAAAAGATCCTATAAGTTCTTGAGATAAAAGGTTAAATATTTTCTTAGGAGATGATTTAACTCTATTTCCTATGTTTTCTTTTATATAGAAAGTATTTTTAAAAGAAGTAATACTACTTACTACAATTGCCATTTCCAACATTATTACTGCAAAATAAGGACCATAATCAATATCTGACATATTAAAAGCAGAAGTAGAATTACTTTTGTATTCTGAAGTTTTAATTATATTTTTATTAACTACTGGTGAACTTCCTTCTTTAGCTATATATTCATATAAAGACATAGAATTAAAATATTCTTCTGTAATATTTGAAACAACTTCTTCTGCCATATTTAATTTTTTATTTCCTGCTAAACTTATCTCTCTATTTTTTTCATCTATAACTATTCTTAAACTATTACTTTCAATGTTTTCATCTTCCTTAAATTTATTTTTGTCATAAACTTTATAAGTAAGATTTATATCTTTGCTTTCTTTATCAAATTTTTTCAGAGTTTGAACATAAGACTGAACAGTTTTACTATTTTCATCTCCAATTATTTGTAAATTTAAATCTTGGCTTACAGACTCAAAGGAAAAAATCACTGAAAATATATAAGGTAGAATTAAAGCTAAAAATACATTTGAAATTATAGTACTTTTATCTCTCATTCCTCTTTTTATAGCAGATAATATTATACTCACTCTAATCCCCCCTAGTCTCTAAGTTTTCTACCAGTAAGATTTAAAAATACATCTTCCAGTGTTAAAACCATACTTTTTATATCTAAGATTTTCACAGATTTATTAGTTAAATATAAAATAAATTCATTTAAACTGTTAGTTTCTCTATCTATACTAACAAGGATTTTATTATCTTTAAATTCCACACTATGAACACCTTTTATTTCTTTTAACTCTTTTTCATTTATTTCTGTTATATCATTAATCATTACTTCAAATTTATTTTTATTAGTAATAATTGCTTTTAAACTTTCCTTACTACCACTGGCAATTACTTTACCCTTATCTATAATTGCTATGTTGTTACATAAAGTTTCTACTTCTTCCATATAGTGCGTTGTGTATATTATTGTACATCCATTTTTATTTAAAGTTTTTATAGATTTCATTATATGATTTCTAGATTGAGGATCTATTCCCACTGTTGGTTCATCTAGTATTAATAATTTTGGGTTGTGAACTATACCACAAGCTATGTTTAATCTTCTTTTCATTCCTCCAGAAAAAGTCTTACTTAATTTTTTACTTTCTTCTAATCCTACAAATTCTAAGGCATCTAAAGATTTACTTTTAAGTTCTTTTCCCTTAAGTCCATATAAACTTCCAAAGAACATAACATTTTCTAAAGCAGTCATATCTTCAAATATTGCTAATTCCTGTGGTACTACTCCAAGCTTACCTCTTGTATCTGCATCATTTTTTCTAAGTTCTTGATTACAGATTTTTATACTTCCTCTGTCTTTTTCCAGTAAAGAACAAAGAATATTTATAGTAGTACTTTTTCCTGCTCCATTTGGTCCTAAAAGTCCAAATATCTCTCCTTTTTCTATGGATAAACTTAAGTTTTCAATAGCATTTACATCACCAAAGCTTTTATATAAGTTATTTATCTCAATATATTTCATAATTTCCCTCCAAAGTTTTTTGTTTTTTCAATTTCTATATTTTAATTATATAAGAAATCCAAAATTTTCTTAAGTACACATAGTCATCACTTTACCATGACTAAAGTCATTTTTTCAAAAAAAAGAAAGTCCTAAGACTTTCCATTTAAGTATTCTATAGCAATTTGTGTTCTATGTTTTAAATCCATTTTTGATAAAATAGATGTTATATGATTTTTTATCGTTCCTTCTGATAAAAATATTTCACTAGCAATTTCTTTATTAGACAAGCCTTTTGATATTAATTTTACTATATCTTTTTCTCTATCACTTAACTCATATCTATTCAGCAAATTCTCTTTATCATCTAAATCATTGTTACTACTTCCTAAAACTAACTTTGAAACTATATCAGATTCAAAAACACCGTTACCTAAGTATACAGATTTTATTCCACTTATTATCTTATCTGGTTTGCTACTTTTTAATAGATAACCATTAGTTTTATGTTTTATTGCACTACTTATTAATTTTTCTTCATCAAAAGTTGTAAGTATTAATATCTTTACATCTATATTTCTTTTGCTTATTTCTTCTAATACTTCTTCCCCATCCATAACTGGCATTCTCATATCTAATAAAAGTATATCAACCTTATTCTCACTTAAAAAATCTATGCATTCTTTTCCATTTTCCAAAGTTGTAACTACTTCTATTTCTTCATCTATGCCAATTATTATTTTCAAACTTTCTCTTATTAAAATATCATCATCAACTATTGCTAATCTTATCATTATCTCACCTCTTAAGTATTATTAAGTTGGAGAAGCCATCTTCATTATTAAAATAAACGTCTCCACCTAAATTTACTATTCTTTCTTCTATGCCAAGAAGACCCATTCCTTTTTTCATCTTATTTTTATAAATTCCATTATCTTTTATATGTAATCTTATAATTTTATTTAAAACACTAATATGAACATTAAGCACGTCTCCATTAGAATATTTAATAGTATTAGTTAAAATTTCTCTACCGCAATCAATTAAAGCTTTCCAATAAACTAAATTAATCTCATTTAAATCTCCTTCTATGTTTAAATTAGTTTTTATATTAGATTTTTCACTAAATTCATCTAACATATGTTTTAAATTATTTATACTCATTTCACTTTGAGCTGGTTTTATCATTTTTAACGTATATCTTATATCATCCATGCCATTTCTTAAATTATCAATTATACTATCTAACATAGATATGCCTTTGTCTTTATCAGCATTTATTATAATTTTCAAAGCTTCTAACTGCATTATACTTCCTGCTAAAGTATGACCTATTTTATCATGAAGTTTTTGAGATATGATATTTCGCTCTTCTATTTTTATAGCTTCCATACTTTGATAATTATTTTTATTCTCTAGTTTTCTTCTTTCTTCCAAATCATAGTTTTTCTCTTTTAAATCATAATTAGATTTCTCCAACTTAAAAAGTTTTTCCTCATAATTTACTATATTATAAATAAAAATACTTCCTAATAATCCTAAAAATATATTCGTATAATTTATTCCTAATTTTATAGTGGCAAATACACAAATAAAAATTATACCAATTGCATAAGTTTCATTGTATTTTTTTATTACAACATACTCTGTTATCATAGAGGCTAAAATAAGTATGGATGGTGGATAAACATATGTAACACCAATCATATATATGATATTTATAAGTAGTAGTTTTATATCTTTTTTCTTAATTGTGTAATACATGTATAAAGATAAACTAATACAAATCATCACCATTATTATAGGATATCTAATCTTTGAAAAATAAATATCAGTCTCCATTCCATACAAGAAAATATTTATGCCTAGAATTAAATTTATTATTATTTTGTATATCATTCATATTCTCCTTAGATGAAAAAATCATCTCACTATAAAAATGAGATGATTTTATCTTATTTATGTACTTTTGCCACAAATGCAGCCATGTGTATTGTAATATAATCG
>JAVXJA010000074.1:0-14617 GCA_036648085.1 Terrisporobacter sp. | reverse complement strand
TATATTACTAGCTGGGGCGATTGCGTTGTTGAAAGATAGTTTATAAAATTTCAATCCATATTGTGATCCGTGGAGTACGAGATAAATGTTATTTTCGGACACTTACAAAATAGTAAATTAAGTAAGTACTTATGATTATTGGTTGTTATCATGCCCAAAGCATTGCAATTTCTGTATTAACTTTCATAATCACAATTTGTAAGTTATGATTATATTGTACTCTAAATCTACATACAAAAAAAGAATGTATTAAATAGTTATTAATATACTCAATTAAATTCTGATACTATAAAAATAAAAGGGGATTTTAGGATGATAGATATTAGTACAGAGCGATTAAAAATTATTCCTTTGGATAAACAAAGTTTAGAACTTTCTATAATTGATTTTAATAAAATGGAAAACTCATTGGGATTAGTATGTACAGATGAAAATATTGGTCACAAAGAAAGAGATGTCTTCAAAATAAGGTTAGCTAATGTAAAATGTAATGAAGGCAATTATATATGGTATACAACATGGATGGTTATTTTAAAAGCTGAGAATCGGATTATCGGCCATATAATGATTAAGGGGTATCCCGATGAAAATGGAGAGGTGACGATTGGTTACTATACTCAGCCTGCTTATAGAGGTAATGGATATATGAGTGAAGCAGTTTTTAGAATAATGGAATGGATATTTTTAAATTCAGATGTAAAAGCTGTAATTGCTGATACTTTAAAATCTAATATTATATCACAAGATTTATTAAAAAAAGTCGGTATGACATTCTATAAAGAAGATGATGAGTGCTTTTGGTGGAAGTTAGAAAATAAATAATACATATTAAAATTTGCTGTGCAATTAGGAGGATATATGAATTTAAATAAAGTTAGGTTTACCGAAGAACATGCTATAGAAGTTACTAAATGGAAATATGCAGGTGAATATTCAATATATAATCTACCTTCATGGGAAGAGATTAAAAATAATAATTTTTCACTAGCAAAAGAAGATAAAAGGAAAAACTTCATAAGTTTTATGGATGATAGTAAAGAGTTGATAGGTTTTATAAACTTATTAGATGAAGGTGATTCTGTTTTCTTTGGTATCGGTATAAAACCAGATTATTGTGGAAAAGGAATTGGAAAAGAAATAATTAGCTTAGGTTTACAAGAATGTAAAAACAGATATAATGATAAACCAATTGTATTAGAGGTAAGAACCTGGAATACAAGAGCTGTAAAATGCTATGAATCTCAAGGATTTAAAATAGTTGATACTAAAAAACAGAAAACTCATTTAGGAGATGGTGAATTTTTTGTTATGAAGTATCAATAATGTATGATGCTAGTTTAATAACTAAAATAAAAAAACACGTGTAAGTCGGTCATACCAATAGATTCAAATCTAAGTGGCCGATTTTTACACGTATTTCGGTGTCCCCCCATATTAGAACTACACATTGCCAATTACTTAATGAAATAACTAATTTCGAATATAATCTATACAATCCTAGCAAGTCTAATTTAAGCCTAGAACCAAATAATTTAGGTTATTGTCCGACCGTACCTTATAGTTTAGATAAAGAGCTTCTAGAAAAATCATCTGATGGTTTTGGTCATATCTTTAAAACTGATAATGGAGAAAGTTTATATTCCGTATGTAGATTCCATAACATAAAAGTTAATATGTAAAAATTTATATTATTCATGAAAAAACTGAAATCATAACGGCCTGTAAATTAAAATGTGAATTCGATATTTTCGACCTGAACAAATACACTAAAAAATGGTATCCTACTATGTCTTGGTCGAAAATATCAAATTCTTTTTACACACAAAAACGTTAGACTCTAAATACTAAAGAAGACGTTTATACTTATCAAATTCTATTACTTTAGATGAAGGTTAATGCATAGTCTATATAATCTAACCATAGATCTTCATTACTAAGCTTTCTATTGTAGCTCTTAAAATAATAAGTAATACTTCCACTAATCTTTAACCAAAGCTTCTTCTCATCCATAAAAACCTCCTAGAATACTCTCGTTCTCTAACTAAAAGTGAAACAGTACTAAAGTACCCCAATACTAAGAGAACATTTCGTGATACCTTCTTATATATTCCAATACCTCTTTACAGTAGCTATTCCTATGCTTAATTTTTCCATAACCTCTTTTTGTTTTAACCCATGAGCTTTCAACTGTTTTACTATTTCTATTAAATCTTTTTTATCTTGCTCTCTTTTAGTTAATCCATTTTCATTTCTTCTCTTAGCCTTTTGTTTAGCCTTTTTATCTTCTGCACATCTTCTATATTTTTCTTTACCCGATATAATTGTTTTTAGATGTTCTTGCTCTTTTGGAGTTATATCTAATATTTCAATCAACTTAGCATTAGTATATTTATATAATTTATTTTCATAAGCTCTAGTGGCTGACTTAGTGTCTCTAATAACCTCAATCTCTGGTAATGGCTTTTTAAATTTTGCATTCAACTCTAAAGCCCTATTTAAAGCTTCATTTGTATCTTCTGTAAAACAAGCTGAAAAATATCTATATAAAAATAAAATAACTTCTCTATGGCCTTCCACATCATAATCTCTAAGTTCACAAATAATTGTTATATCAATTACTCTATTAAAATAAAGGCTATACTCAGTCAAAAGGCTGACCATTTTTTTAGGTCTACCTTTTGACTTCTTTTTTTCATTTATTTCAGGTAAATACTCATCTTGTATTTCTTTTAATGAATATTCATAATCATATTGATCTAAAACTTCAACACAAGTTCCACTCTTTGAATTCATAGTACCAACTATCCTTAACACTCTAGTTGGATCAAGTGCATTTGCATCTGCTCCAAACTTTTTTAAAGTATTAAACAGATATCTCTGTACCGCATACCATAGAGGTAGAGCCATACTTGGAACTGGCTTTATTAAAATTACATAATAAAGTCCACGGCCACTATCTATCAAATAATTAGGTACTGGTATTTTACTACCATATAAGTCATTTTCTAAAAAATACTTAACAGCATATTTTGTATATTTTGAGTTGTAGCAATCTATATCAATATAAATAGCTCTAAGCTCTTTTATATTCTCAATTCTTCTTTGTGGCCTATAAAAAGTATTTTGCGATACATAGGCATTTATATCATTTATGATATCTTCTGTTCTATCAAGTAAATCTTCCCTTTTGTAATGCCATTGGCTATAGTTTGGAGCTTTACTAGCAACAGTTATATATCCTTCACTACCCTTGTGTAAATTTGTTAAATGTTTCCTTGATTCATCTATATTAATTTCATCATTTAGTTGTAATTTAATTGCTTGCATTAAAAAAACTCCCCTCATTCTTCTGATAATGCACCTCAAAAAGATAAGAGAAGTTATTATATATATTGTCACATCTATAGCCATGTGATAAAATAACTATAGAAAATAAAACTATATGCATAGAAAGTTATGCGAATAGCATTATAATAACTATATATAAAATCTCTATTAAGATTCTCTTATCTTATTAGGGTTCTTGTTAAAAGCTAGGATTGAGTTTGCCGACCGTTTCCTAGCTTTTTTTATTATCCGATTTCTATAGATAAATTGTAACATAAAAATACTTTTTAGTACATAGAAAGCGAATCAGTACGAAAGTACCCCAATACTAAGAGGACGTTTCAGTTGACATTATAATAAAGATAAAAAAGAATCTTTTCTATAATAAAAAACGAAACAGGACTAAAGTACCCTCAATACTAAGACCACAAAATGACCACCCCTATTTTTTTATATTTTATTAACTTTATTCCACATATACTTTGATATTATTGGCTCTATTTCTAAGGTGATATCATTTTTTTCTTTCATACCATGATATTCAAATACTCCAATATAATTTTTATTCTTTAAAATATAATCCACTTTTTGTTTTGAAAATCCATACTTAGAACCTATTTTAGCTAATGAAAGCCCCTTGGACCTTAGCTTGAATATGTCTTTGACTATCTTAGCTTCGGCTTCATCTATCTCAAACTGGCCCTGTTTATTTACTTTATATCCAAGTGATGGTTTACCGCCAACCCACTTGTTTTCATTTAATCTTGCGATTCTTCCATTACGAGTTCTTTCATTGATGATGGCTCTCTCAAACTCTGCAAAACTTCCTAGCATCTGTAGAAACAACATACCTTGAGGTGTTGATGTATCAAACATTTCCGTAACGCTAACTAATGCTACTTCATACTCCTGCAGCTCATAGATCATAGCCAATAGATTATATAAACTTCTGTGAATTCGGTCATTTTTGTAAACTATAATCATATCTATATCATTTGACTTTGCATAGTCCATCATATTATCATACTCTGGTCTATCAGTTGATTTACCTGATACTGCTTTATCTATAAATATCTTATCTATCACGATATCGTGAAGCTTAGCATACATTCTAATTTTATCTTCTTGGTCTTTAAGTGAAGTATTATCTACTTGCATTAAGGTAGATATCCTACAATATCCTACTGCTCTTTTCTTCATGCCTTCCTCCAATTGTCTTTTAAATAATGATATATCTCTTCTTAGGGACGCCGAGATACGTGTAAAAACCGGACACATCTTCTCTGAACCTATTGGTATTACTGAGTTTATTTCTTTACTTTTTTTAAAAATTCTACTATTTATTAATCCTGCGTTTTTTCTGCAAAATGGCACCAAAGTTTCTTCAAACCAAGTAATATCAATATCTTGATAGCTTTGTTTAATACATTGCCCTAGTAGTGTCCTAAAAATGCGGATTTACAACGTTAAGGCGATTTTGTCCGCTAATTGCAATGGTTTGGTGCTTTTCTAAGGACACCGAAATACGTGTAAAAATCGGCCACTTGATTTTGTAGCTATTGCAGCTACTATCCTTGGTAATATTTTTATACTTGTGTTTTTTCCGAAAATTTGCATCACAAGTGCTTTGATATAAGTAATATCAGTATGTTCTCCTAAGCTTCTTTTCATTAATTCAAATATATCGCTATAGCAGCGTCAGGAAAATGCGGATTTAGTACGTTAAGGCGATTTTGCCCGCTGATTGCAACGGTTTGGTTATTTTCACCGGGAGGACGATATACGTGTAAAAATCGGCCACTTGATTTTAAATCCATTGGTATTACTTGCTTAGGCTATATTTTTTTATTTAAGCAAACTTTGGTGACTTTTTTCGAAAATGTGCTAGGGTTATCATTAGTTAAAACAAAAGGAGCTGAGATAAATTCTTACCTCAACTCCTTATTTCTAGCTTGAATATGAAACACTATCTTCATATAACGTTTCTGGGTCAATATCTGCTTCATTAGGCCATTCTATTGAATCAAAACTAACTTTAACTGCATTAAATATATTTTCATTTTTTAATTCCCTGAAAATACCTTTATCTAAATATGGGTTCATATCAAATATTTTAACTTCATTATTTTCAAAGGTTAATATTAATTTGTAATTCTCTATAGGTTTAACTTCTTTTACAGCTAAATACATATACTCACCTCTTATTTTAATGGTTCTATTTTATATCTAAAGTTTTGTTAAGGTATTTTTATAATATTATTTTATATGATTTCCGTCAAGTTAGTCGGCTCAAACTTGACTTTTTTTAGTTATAATAACTCAATAAACCTAGTTATTACAACATTTTTAAATCAATTTAAAACCTTCATTTTTTAGTATTCATACAATCTATTTTAATTTATTTATCAAAGTTTGTCGAATATTATATTTTAATTATTAAATTTTATCAAAATATCTAATATTGTATAAAATTTATAGTTATACAAATATGAGATAGCATAAAATGCTATCTCATATTTGCAAATCATATTATTTTTATTAAACTTTTACTTATTGATTCTATTAATCTATTTCGTTCAAATGGTTTTAATATATAGTCACTTACACCCATCTCAAAATATAACGATTTATCAATATTATCTTTATAAGTTGATAATACAATAACCGGTATATTAAATATCTCAGTAATATTTTTACAGAAAAGTAACTCCTCACAATTATTAAACCTTACATCTAAAATTATTAAATCAATATTATTCTCTACAATAATATTGTAACTTTTTTCTATATTACATACACGTGTAACTGATAATTTAGCTCGCTCTAATATAAGCATGATTGGCTCACTCAACATTCTATCAAATTCAATTAATAATATATTTTTTTTCATATTCAATCGTTAATTAATTGGAATATCTACGATTTCTTTGTATATATTATCTACATCTTCTAATGTATCAGCAGGTGAAGCTATTATATAATCACCTTTATATATGCATATTTTACTAAAATCCTCAGATATAACTATTGAGAAATCAGAAACTAATGTGTTGTTATCCTTAATTAATACCCCCTCAAAAGTTTTATTTTTAATTGAACTAGATGCTACTATATTATATTTTTCATTATTTAATACAACCGTACCCTTGAGTTCTTTACTATATTTTAAATATCTATACACAAAATGAGTATCTGAAAGTTTTCCATCAATATCTATAGTTACCTCATTTCCCAATTTACTACCTTTAATAGCTATAGCTCTATTAAAAGTTTTATTAATTTTAACTGACTCTTTTTTAGAGTTTAAATATATATTTAATCCACCAAATACAGCAACTAAAATCAATATAAATACAGCTATTTTTTTATATTTATCTTTCATCAAATATCACCTCTAATATAATTATTCAACTTCTCTAAGTCGTTCTATAATGCTTTGCTTATCTAAATTTATAAAACATAAATATGGTGTCAATGCTGAGAATAATACTATAACTGGTGAACAAGCTATAATTGGTAAAATCGTAAATTTATAAGTTGATGTCCAGCTACCAGCTAAATATGCTTTTACACCTACTTCTGTAGCTAAAGATCCAAATATAAATGTAGTAAGTAAAATTAAAACCGAATAGTATAAACCTTCTACTATAACCATAGTTTTTAATTGTTTTTTAGTCATTCCAATACTTTGTAACATTGCAAACTCTCTTTTTCTAGAAATTACTGCGGTAATCATAGAATTCACAAAATTTAATATACCTGTAAAGCAAATTACTATACTTAGCGTCTGCCCCATAATAGTAGTTGCAAGTATTGTTTCTTTAAACTCTTCAATATAAGTATTTCTTGATGAAAAATATAAATCAGAGTTATTCTTTTGATATTCTACAAGTGTTTGTTCTGTTTCATCAATATACCTATCATCCACATCAAAAAGTGTTTTTAGTATAGGTAAACTAGGATAGGTTTCTTTAAACTTTGACGATGGTAATACAAAGCTTTCTGAGAATATTGTAACTTCTGTAATAAGATTAGAGTACATTTCAGTTGGTACTTCTATATACCCCATAACTTCATATTCATTATTATCAATTTTAACTTTATCGCCAATCTTAAAAATCTGAGAATTGCTTCCATTACCTTTATAGTTATTAACTAATACATATTTTCCAGTTTTAAATTTATCTAAATCAAAATTTCCTTTGTATATATCACATTTAGAAAGTAACCACTCATCTAATCCAAAAACTGATGCTCCTATCTTTCCATTTTTTTTCATTTCATCATATGCATTCACCCAGGCTGGATTATTAGAACTAAAATCATAAGCATCTGGGTTACTTACTTCATAAAAGTTTATAAGCTTTTTCTTTGATTCTTTTGAAAGATTAAAATATGTGTCATGATAATAAAAATTCCCCATACTTTCTAAACCTTTTAGGTTTTTAATTTCTTTCAATAAATTCTCATTAATCGTAGTATTTTGGCTATTGTAACCTTGTATCTTGCTATTCAAACTTATATCTGACACTGAGAAATCACTTACTGCATACATACTTAAATATTTATTTACATCAAAACTTTTGTTAACTGCATAAATACAATTAAGCAATATCAATCCTAAAGATATAGAACATACAACAATAGCAGTTCTTTTTTTGTTACGTCCTAAGTTTGAAAATGCCATTTTAAATATTTTTGCTCCATTTGTTGATTTCTTTATAGATTTTTTATTATTATCATTACTATCAACATATTTTAAGGCCTCAATAGGTGAAACTTTTCCTGCAAGTGTTGCTGGTTTGTTACATGAAATCATTACTGTAATAATTGAAAATATAGCTGACCCAATAAAAATAACTGGATTACTTGATAATACATAGCTACCACCTAAAAAAGAAAGTACAGATGGAAGAATTAAAAAACCTATTCCATATCCTAATACTAATCCAATCGGAATACCTATAAATGATAGTATTAATGCTTGCTTAGTTAAAACCTTCTTTATTTGTTTTTTGGTTGTTCCTATTGTTTTTAATAAACCATAAAATTTAATATCTTTCACAACAGATATTTGGAAAATATTATATATAATTAAATAACCACTAAGGAATATTAAGATTAATCCTGCTAATACTGGAATTATACTCATTAAATTATTTTCAAGTAAAGAACCTGTGTATGCCCAATTTACCCCATATTGAGTATTTGATAACCCTGAATCTGTTAAAATAGTTTTTACAGACTCCTCAAGATTTTTATCACTTTTTAAAATTACGTCCATTACTACAACCCCAGCTATATTACAATCTTTTCTTTGTTGTTCTTGATTTATCCCTTTAAAATGTTCATCTATATATGACTTCGATAATAATATATTACTCGCTGGTAATGCTTTATCACCTTCGTAGTATCCACTAAGTGTAAATTCTTGTTCTATATATTTATCACTATTCATATCTTCACGCCATTTAAAAGCAACCTTCTGACCTAACTTATGAGGTATATTTAATGCATCTAAAGTTAAAGTATCCGTAACAAATTCATTTTTTTCTTTTGGCATTTTTCCAACACTTGGATAAGAAAATGAACTTTTTGCTGCATTATCATCTTTATAGTAAATTTCAGTTTGTCTTTTATTTAATTCTGGATTTTCAGCAATTCCAACTACTACACTATATTGAGATTCTTTTATCAAGGGATGTGATGAAATAGTCTCATATTCTTTATTTGTTATATTTTTAAAACTTACATGTGATGTAAGTCCAACTTGTTTCATTGTACTTTCTTCCATAGATTTAGACATACTCAGCGCAATCGTAAATACAGATGTGAACATCATAGTTGTAAGTATAATACCTACAATAGCAAATATATTTCTAAGCTTATTTGCTTTAAATGATTTTTTAGCTAAATTAGAAATAGCTTTTTTATTTTTTACCTTAACCATTATTTATCATCACCTACAATCTTTCCATCTTCTATACGTATAATACGATCTGCCATTTGAGCTACCTCTTCACTATGAGTAATCATAACAATAGTTTGATTAAACTTTGAACTTGTAACTTTCAACAATCCCATAACATCAATTGTTGTTTTGCTATCTAAGTTTCCAGTAGGTTCATCTGCTAATATAATCGCTGGCTTTGTAGCAAGTGCTCTTGCTATAGCAACACGTTGCTGCTGACCTCCAGATAAGTTGTTTGGTAGATTATACATTTTACTTTCAAGCCCTAGTGTTTTAATTATTTTATCTACATACTGACTATCCGGTGTATTTCCATCAAGTTCTATTGGCAATACAATATTTTCATATACATTTAAAACAGGTACTAAATTAAAAGATTGAAAAATAAAACCTATTTTTCGTCTTCTAAATATTGTTAGTTCATCTTCTTTAAGATTAAAAATATCTTTATTATCAACTAAAACTTTTCCACTTGTTTGTCTATCTAAGCCTCCTAGCATATGTAAAAGAGTTGATTTTCCACTTCCTGATGTTCCAACAATAGCAACAAATTCACCTCTTTTGATAGTTATATTTACATCATCCAAAGCCTTTACTATAGTTTCATTCTCACCATAATATTTTTTTAACTCTATAGTTTCAAGTACATTCATTTTACTAAAACCTCCATAAATATATATTTTATATAAAAAAACAGCCTATGCTGTGAGCTTTTATCCTCACTATAGACTGTAACATATAAATCTTTCCAACATATTTCTCAAATATAACAGTGTTGAAAGATTTAATTTTCAATTGGAATAAACACCGAAAATATAGTCCCTTTCCCTACTGTAGAATTTACTTTTATATATCCACCTTGTGCATATATTATTTCTCTTGTAAGAAATAGACCTATTCCTACACCTTCATATTGTGACACACTCTTAGAACGATAAAATCTTTTAAATATATCATTTATTTCATATTCTTCTATTCCTATACCATTATCCTTAATATCAATCCTATAAAAAAATTCATATGGAATTGCAGCTATTTGTATATATCCATTTTGAGGTGTATATTTAATTGAATTTTCAATAATATTATGTAAAGCTTCAGTTGTCCACTTCATATCAAATGAAGCCTTCTTACTTTCAATATCTCCATCAATCAGTATCTTTATATTTTTAGCTTCAGCTTTGGTTCTAAGTTGATTGACTACTATACCGATGAGATCATTAACATTATTTTTGCTTTTTGTAATATTTATAATATTATTTTCTAATCTAGATGCATTAATCAAAGAGCTTATTAAGAAATTTAACTTTTCGCCTTGATTACAAATTTGAATAATATTTTTCTTTGTTGTTTCTTTAAACTCATTATTTTCTAATAATATCTCTGAGTAAAGTAAAATATTTGATATCGGTGTTTTAGTTTGATGAGATATATCTGATATAAGAGATTTGACTTTCTCTTTTTCAATTTCAATATTCTTAGATGATATTTCTGATGATGATAGATAGTTATTCATTTTCGATTCAATTGCTGATAATAAAGTTTCATCATATGTAGTTTCTGTGAATTTACCATTCATAGCTAATTCAAGCATATTATCTAACTTATTCATTGTCTTCCTTATGTTATAGTTATTTATAACCACTATGCATATCGATATTACAATACTAATTAGTGCTAATACTATTAAAAGTATATTAAGTTTATCCATCTTATTTCACCACCCACATATATCCAATACCATAACTAGTTTTTATATATTGTGGCTTAGATGGATTATCTTCTAATTTATCTCTAAGTCTCTTTATAGTAACTGAAAGTGCATTGGGATCAACATATTCGGCTGAATCATTCCATATTTTATCAGTTAATGTTTGTCTAGACAAAGTCGTCCCTTTATTATCTATTAATATTTTTAAAAGCTTCTGCTCCGTTTTACTTAATTCAATACTGATTTTATTCTTTGAAAATTCCATAGTTTCAAAATTAAATATAAAATCATCAATTATAATTTGCTTAGGAGTGTTTAAAGTACGCCTTAATTGTGTATTTACTCTTGCTCGTAAAACCATAAGACTAAATGGCTTTGTTATATAATCATCTGCACCTAATTCTAAGCCTGTGACTATATCCGTTTCCATATCATTTGCAGTTAAAATAATTATAGGTATTGATACTTTATCTCTAATTTCCTTTAATAAAGTCAATCCATTACCATCTGGTAAGTTAATATCTAATAATATTAAGTCTAATTCTTTCTCTTTAATTTCACGTCTTGCTGAATTTATGTCAAAACTTTGAATAAAAGTATATCCCTCATTATTTAATGCAATTGAAATTCCTTCACTTAAGGCAATATCATCCTCAACGATTAGAATATTTACCATTGGAAATCCTCCTTTTTATCCATAAATATTAATTGTTAGTTCAATTCTAATATAACAGTTAATTTAAATTATTTACATTTAATTATAATAAAAAGGAGGATAATCTCCCTCCTTTTTATTATCTATTTATATCTAATTGCTTATATAATACTCCAGAAACAGGCTCATTGTCTCCGGTCTCATAAAAATGCTTAAGAGACTTTAAATACTCCTGCGTAAAATCACTGAAAAACATTAATAGAGGTTGCTTAGAATAGGCTAAATGATGTATTGCTGAAAGTAATGCAGTTCTTTTATTTCCATCAATAAACACCTGCAGCTTACTTATCATAAGAAGGTAACTAAAAGCCTTATTTATATTACCATCTAACATTTCAATTTCTTTTAAACCATTATCTACTAGCCTTTCTAATCCTCTAAAATCAGATGGACTATAAACGGTATTATTTATAAATACATTAGTCTGTCTTAGCTCTCCGCTATACTTGCTCTTTAATCCAGTAACAATCAAGCTATTATAATTTTTAATAATCTCTAAAGTCAAAGGCTTATCTATATTTTCTTCTAAATATTTAAATGCTTTATTCATCGCCCAAACTTCCTCTATATCTTGCTCTCTAAGTCTAGCTTGGAACTCTAAGTTTTTAAAACTTCCTGTTGTAAGTATCCTAACATCATCAACACTAGCTAAGTTACCTTCTGTAGAAAGTATCCCTTGTATTATTTCATTTCTAAAGAAAGAAAGGTTATAGATCTGGTCCATCTCTTTTCTTTCATCCGTATCTTTATATCTATCTACAATAAAATCAGATGATTTCCAATAGTTTTCATTGCTTAATTCATTATTATCCATAATGCTCACATCCTTTATAATAATTTAACTTATATAAATATAATAACCTTGCTTTGATATTTTATTTTTTGTAAATCTTGCAATTTATATCTATATTAAATTTAATTCAAATTACTTGTATTTTTCCATATATTCTTTTAAAGCCATTGATATTAAATCTTGCTTACTGTAGTGCTTTGTATCACAAAATCCTTGCCAATCTTGATATATAAATTCATTTATTCTTATGCTCTTAGGCTTGGGATTTAAGTGTTTATCATCTACTAGATTAATTATTATATGATTTGTAGTGGTTTCTGTAGTGGCTCTTGTAGTGGACTTATATTTCTCTAAAAACTCTTGTAATACTTCAAAATTATTTTCTAAATATCCTAAAACTTGTTGCTGATGCTTTGGTACTACAAATGTATTTTCATCAACTACAATTGTATTTTTGTCCTCTACAATTGTAGGCAATATCTCTGTAGTGGTTTTTGTAGTGGACGTTGTAGTGGCTTCTGTAGTTGATATATATTGTTTGTCTTTATTGTTATATCTATATCCATTTGCTTTGATTTCTCTTTGTAGTGCTTTTTCTCCGATTCCTATATCTTCTCTTATTCTTATTACAGTTTGACCTTCTTTTAATTTATTATTTAAATACTCTATCTTTTCCATAAAGTCTAGGTTATTAAATTGATCCTTATTCACACTATCACCTCTAGTTTATTATAAACTACAATTGTATTATGCTGTAGTGGTTTATTAAATTTATATAAAACTTAAGCTTCTTTAAAAGATTAATAGAATAGGTGGATAGTTGAAGAAGGAGCACAAACCGCTCCTACATCAACTATCTTTATTTATATGCTGGGGTCAAAATCTTAAGGGTCTAGTCTGACCTCACAGATTGCAGCAAAGAACGCTGCAAACTGTGATGCCAGACTAAAAAACATACTGCTTATAATCTAGCCACTACAATTTATTACATATCCACTACACATAATTTTATTTTATATTATATTTATCTACTTATAATCTTGTATTTTATATAATTCTAATACTTTTTTTACTTATACTATATTACCTATATACTTGCTTATACTGCTATACCTGTATTTGATACTTATGGAGTTTGGCTATCGCCACCGCGCTTTTCGTTCCTATCTTTTGAGCAAAGAGCGCTCAAAAGGATATCCACTACAATCGCTAACTCAAAACCATCTTTTAATCAAAAGTTCCATATGTATTGAGAGCTTATAGTTTTCTAGTTAGTTCATAGTTAAAGATAGACCTTTCGGTCGTGCCCCTCTGACTAATCCTCAACGCACAAACACTGCTCACTGCATAACATACTACGCAAACATCATATTGCATATCATGCCTGCTCCGTATCTTATTTGCTCGCTGCGTTTGTAGCTTTTGAGGATAGCCATTTGAGCAACTACGTTGGCGAAGCACTTCACTGCCCTGTCGCCCAATGCCCTGTGTGTTGGCTTTTCTTTAGTGCATCTTTCCAAATCAAGATGCTTGCTCCTCCACGTTTTATATAACTTACTACACTGGTGCTTGATACTTTTATTTCTTCTACTAAGATAATAGAGTGTAGTTACTTGGTGTCGGTATGGTAGGTTATTGGTTGGTATCCCGCATTGGATAAAACCATTGCTCCGCTATCCAATGCTAGTGCTTCATTAGCTTTTAAGAAGGATTTTATCCTTGGTGCATCTGTTAATATTACCTCTGATATAGAAATGCTAAAAGCTCCTAATTAGGAGCTTTTAACTGTTGTATCTGCCATTTTAAATATTTCATCCCATGAGTGGGTTCTTTTATATAATTTAACTCGATCCATACTCTTTAAATCCTTCAATAGTCCTTTTGTATGGTCATTTAATTCAATTTCTAGTAAATATCTATCTCCGATTTTTCTTGGCTTAGCCTTTGTAAATTCATATACTTCTTGTTTTGCTACATAATCATATATTACTGCTATCATTTCCTCGCTTAAATATCCTCTTCTACTGCTTCCTATGTATATTTTATTCTTAGCTTTAATCATTGGCTTACCTCCTAGTTATTTGAATAATAAAATATATC
>JAVXJA010000073.1:0-14649 GCA_036648085.1 Terrisporobacter sp. | reverse complement strand
CTCTTTCCCGTACGCCTAAAGATAGGGACTAGGCATATCTGTACGGAGGCTTATTCTCTGCGTTGGCTAAGCTAACCTTTCCTCTTATTTTAAGTAGTTTTACGGCTTGTCCTACTACATATCATATAGGTGATATGCAACCTATTAATAATAAAAAAAGCTTAGGTATTAAATACCTAAGCTTAGAATTCTTTCCCTATTATTTAATTATTTTCTTATAAACAATTAAATAAATTTATTAAAACCTATTGAAAACTCTTTATCTTTTTACTATACTAAATATATAAAAAAGATATAAAATCTTCGGTTGGGTTACCTTCACTTAAGTGTTTTTTAAGTGTTCGTTTATTCCTTAGCTTCTTGGTACTTTTTATACCTTAAGTTACAATCAATCGTTTCCTAGGCGATTAATTGAACCGAAGTTGAAAATCCAGCACTAACTTTTTAGTGCTTTTTTTTATGCAACTTCCAACTCTAATTAATAATATGAATGGAAAATTGGAAATTTTATGTCTTAATTTTACGCTTTTTTTCCTTCCATGTAAACTATTAATTTTATATTTTAATAACTTTTATAGTGAATAGGTCATTTTAGTGCGTGAGTTTATAAATAAAAAAATTAAGAGTGTCGGTATACCGACACTCTTAATTTCCATATCAAGGTATATTATTGCTTTATTTTACATATTTAAAATAAAATGTTATACTGTCTATGAAATTTTAATTCAATAGGGGGATTTATTTATGAAAAAAAATTTATTAATTTCATTAACTGCACTTACGTTAGTATCAAGTATGATTTCACCTTTAGTAGCATATGCTGATCAACCTGGTGATCCTACTGATATCTCTATAGTTGAACAGGTAAAAGATGGTGCAAGTGGACAAGTTTCAATATATGATTCTGTTAAAAGAGCTGTTGTTACTTATTATGTAAGCTTTAGAAACGATATAATATCAATATCAGGAACTGATGGTACTAATTTTAGCTTTAATATAACAAATAGAAGTAGCTATGTCGGCTATAACTTTACTACAAAAGGAAACCCTGTTAAAGCTGCACAGATACTTTTAAATGTTTTTAAACACAAAACTGGAAATGGAACTTCATTACAAGTTGATAGTCTATTTGGACCTTCTACTCATTCTATGGTACAAGTATTCCAAAAATATAGTAACTTATCTGTAGATGCTACTGTTGGACCAAACACTTGGAGAAAATTGTGTTCATATCTATAAAGTAAAAAGAGGACGATATATCGTCCTCTTTTTACTTTAATTCAAGTATATTTCCATTTTCAGTTTCTAAAGTTATTGTAGCAGATGCATCATTTGTTGAATTATCAATATTAATAATCTTCCCACTTGAACTTTCCATTTCTATAGAAACATCATTAAAATCATCAACCTTTGTTTCTGCTAATGCTGTTTGAGAAATCGTAAAAATACAAATTGCTACTAGCATCATTGAAGTTAAAATAGCTCTACCTTTAATTTTTTTTACTTTTACCATAAATAAACCCACCCCCTTAATTCTAATATATAATAATAATAATACAAATTATGTAAAAAATATATCAAATTACATTATTTTAGTTAATTTAAATTATTTAAACATAAATACCTGTAAGTTCATTATTATTTATTACTTTATAATATATTTTAAAATTGCATACTCTATTACTGCACTAAGTACATTCAAAATAACCTCTCACATTAATTATTGCAAATTTATCAAAATCATATTTAAATAAATGCAAAACATCTGAATTTATATATATAATCTGCAATTCCTCTTGATCGAAGTGAAATTGGTAATGATGTTAAAGCTACTATAAAACCTATATATACAAAAATATAAATAGTTAAAATGCTATTTTAACTATTTCCTGCTTATCTTTATTACTAGCTAATGTCGCTCCAGCTTTGCTAGCCTTTCCACCTTTACAACTCCCCCTACTACCACTCCCTTATTTTAAATCAACGAATTTGTAGCATACTTTCATTCGTTTCTAAAGAATCTATTATTTAAGCATGGTTAACTACTCTGTTGGTGTACTAATAAAAAAAGATCTATAGATCTTTTTTTATATGTTTATTTATACTTATTTATATAATCTAATATAGCGTAGCTAAACACCTCTATAACCTTCTTATCTTTATGTGTAAGTAGATATTCATCTAACTGCTCTTTAACTTCTGTATATAGTCTTATTCCCTTTCTAGTTGTATCCCTTGTATTCTCAATATAATACTTTCCTTTTCTCCTATTGCTGATCTTAGTTTCTTTATTATTTAAATCTTCAACTCTATTTAGTCTTTCATCAATACTATTAATTTTTTCTATTATATTTTCTAAATAAATCATATCTTTTGGTATATTTTCAGCTTCACTTTTTGCATTATTATTTGTAGTTCCTATTGATTTATTTTTAGTAACTTCATTTGAATTACTTTTTGGTTTATTTATAGGCTTTTCTTTTATAATTCTTTTTGTATCATTACTATTAACTTCTTCTTTTGGAATATACTTTTTAATATTCGCACTATACCTATATCCACCACGTTTCAACTTAGTCTTAACACTGCTATTATTCCAACCCATATTAATACTGAATTTATTTACACTTATACCATTTGATAAAGCTAAATTAACCATATCTAATAACTCACTTGTTACCACTTCGCTTATCTCTCTCATAATAACATTGACACCACCTTATTTATTTTACAAATATTGTAACATATTTCATGTTGTAATAATATTTGTAAAATAACCTAATACAATATATGTACCATTAAAATGAAAATAGAAGAGGTCAATTACCTCTTCTATTTATATTGATTTATTTAATTTTTGCTTTCTTGCTCTTTTATAAGCTTATCTAACGTCGGTCTACTAATATTTAATTCCTTAGCTAAAGCACTCTTAGAGACTTCTCTTCTCATATATCTCTCATAATATTCTTCAAAATTATCTATATTTACTTCTTTACGACCTTTGTATTTACCTTCTTGCTTAGCTATTGCTATACCTTCCCTTTGTCTTTCTAATAAATTAGCTCTTTCAAATTCATTTATAGCTCCAATCATAGTCAGCATCAACTTACCAGTTGGCATACTAGTATCTAGATTCTCCTTCGCACTTTTAAGGTATATCCCCTTACTATCTATTAACTCCACGAGCTCTAACAAATCTTTTGTACTTCTAGCTAATCTACTAAAGTCCCAAACATAAATGGTATCTCCTTCTCTAGCAAACTCTAGCATAGCTTTTAATTGAGGTCTGTTAGTATCTTTAGCACTAACCTTTTCTATAAACCACTTATCTATCTTATAGTCTTTTAATCCTTCATTTTGTCTACTCTCATTCTGCTCAACCGTACTGACTCTTACATATGCTATATTCATTCTCTTCACACCTTTAAATTATTTTTCCTACAAGAATTATAATAAACTTTTGTAAATTTAAAATCATTAACTTTATTTTCATTTTGTAAATAATTTAGATTTTTAATTTTATTTTTACAATTTTATATACAATTCCACTTGTAAATTTAAGGTATAGATTAATTTTACGCTTTTCACTATATATAATTTTAAATTTTACTAACTTTTATATATAGCTTCCACCAGCTTTAACCATTCCTACGTTTCCTATATCATATTTTTCCTTATCCTTTATATCTCTCCATTCTAATTTATCCATATATTCTTTTATCTGTTTAAAATTAATTTTATCCATGAATAAATGTTTATCCTCTAATATTTTTTTTATTTCAATTCTTGCAAATTCCTTATTTTTATAAACTTCAAAAAAGCCTGCCTCATACATCTCATCATCTATTTCAATATAATATTTATATTTTCTAATCATTCCGGCAATTATATCTATAAATTTCAATATATTATTTCTATTTTTAAAAATATCAGAATAAAGAAGAAGATCCTTTGATTTATAAATGTTTTGTTTACTTATCACATCAAAAAATTTACTTGTAAATTTCTTTGTACTCAATTCAATTTTTAAATTATCAAATCCAAATTTAATGATTTCTCCAATTATTTTTCTATCTTCAATTTTTAATAAATTCACATCATTTATATTCATAAAATCACTAATTTCTTTGTTAAATTGTTTAATAAAATCAGTCTCACCTATATATTTTATATGCCATTCTTTTAATACTGATCCACCACTCTTTATATCATTTAATGTCTTATTTAAATCTTCTTTTCTTAATTCTTCCTCTATTTTTTTTGTACAAATAAATTTATTGTCTTTATTCTTATCATAGAATTTAAGTATATCTTTTTTTAAATTATTGAAATCCATTATATAATACTTAAACTTATATAAATCTTCATTCGGAATCTTTCCATTTTTATAATCTTTATAAAATTTTTTAGCTCCTTTGTTTAATTTGTCCCATTTATTTTCTATATCAATCGGGAAAACTATATCAAAATTATTATAAAAATTTTCCCATCCATCAATTATAGTCTTTCCACCCTTATACATCTTATTGAAGGCTGCAAGTCTTTCATACGTTTCACTTCTATCTCCACTAAGCTTTATTAATTCTGATAGCTTTTCTCCTTTTATAGGTTTTTCTATCTTAATAAACTTTTCTATACAACTTGTTCCTACTAACAGCTCATTTTTATTTAATCTATTTCTTATAATAAATTTATCTTTAGATAATGGATTCTTACATAACTCGCAAGGCTTTTCTACTATTCCTATTGGCTTTTCTTGAATCCATTCCTTTGATGAACCATCAATCATGCTCTTTATTATTTCTTTTGAACTCAATTTATAAAATACATTTTTATTTTTATTTTTTATTTCTTCTAATTGTATCGTATCTATCCCTTTATTAAATTTATCTAATACAGCTTTTAATTCTAAATCATTATCACAAACTGTACTTTTAATTAGTAAATTAATTTGTTTCTCAGATAATATTTTGCTCATACTAAACCAACTCCTAATATAATTTTTTCCTCCTCTCAGATTTGATATATAAGTTATTTCTTATGTAATAAAATTATATATCAAATCTGTATTTTTGTTCACCTCTACCAATACATAAATATTTATATTTTTAAAAATATAAATTGAAAAAATCTTCTTGAAAAAATTTTTCCAGAAGTAAATAAGAGCATAAGGAGAAACTGTCCCCTCACAAGTATCGGGACTAGGCAAAGCCTAGGGTTTCAAAGGGTACAGATTTTTTTCCAATTCCATACTTTTACCATACCTATGTCATACCAATGCCATACCTTTTCCATACTTTTGCCATACCTTTTTATTCTAAAAATTTAACTTCAAGGTCTATATTTTCTCTAATTAACTCTAAATATCTTTCTTCAAAAATGATTTTTGAAAAATCATTTTGAAAGTTAAAATATAAAATATTATCTTCAATTTTATAATTGCTTAAAGGATATTCTAACCATGTTTTAAATTTAATTTCACCCAATGCTTCTCTCATTTTTTCTTTAAGATCATCTATTTTTTTGGAATTTATTCTATTATTTAAATCTAAAATCAATTTCATTTCCTCCAAAAACTTTTTCTATTTTTTAATTTTCGTTCTTCTAATCTTTCTCTTATACTTTGAATTTTTACTTCTGTAGCTACAGCTCTATCACAAATTTTTTTATAACTTTTTTCTCGTTCTTCAAATTTTATTATCTCATTTTGTGTAGCTACATTTAAGATATCACTCATATTTTTACCCTTTAACTTAGCAATTATTTTTAATTTTTCTTTCTGTTCTTTAGTCACTCTAACCCTTATAACATCATCTTTTACAACTTTTGTAACCACAAAAAACCTCACTTTCCTTACTAAAATAATTCTGTAACTACACAAGAAAAACCTTTAAAGTAAAAATAAAAGTTTTTCTTGTTCTTTGTCATGTATGTTTATATAAAAAGAGAACAAGTACTACGTACTCATAATACAAGGGCTGAAAAAATTCTGCACCTTCTTTAAATGTGACTTGCAAATTGATTTTTAAATTTAAAGTTTGATTTCTAAAAAAAATTATCTTATAATACAAAAGAACAAGGTTATATATAACCTTGTTCTTTTAAGAAATTAACGTCATTTATACATGTACGTTTAGATATTTTTATTAACGTATAGATTTCTTTTTGAGTTAGACCTTCGCCTAAAAGGTCTAAAATTTTTTTTCTACGTTGTGAAATTTGTTCTTTTTCAGTGATTTTACCTTGAGCTTTTAATTGCTCTTGGTAATTTTTTTTTGCCTTTTCACTATCATAACTATTTTTATTTCTTATTCTTTTTCTCCTCTTATATTCTTCTTTAGAAATTATTATTGTCATATATGTTTGTTCTTCTTCATTAATTTCCAATAACTCTATAAGAGTTTCATTCTTATATCTATATTGTTTGTTTTTATCTAAATAACATCTCTCTGCACTTGTAGTAGCTCTTATAACCTCTCTTTCCATTAATGGTTGTCTAAAAGTATTATTTAACTCTAAAACATCATCTAAAGCCTTCTTTATATCTTCTGTGAAACTACAAAGATAATATCTATATAAAAATAATATAGTCTCTCTATGACCTCTTAAATAATATTCTCTTAGTTCGCATAATTTTATTATGTCTTTTATTCTTCCGTAATAAAGGCTTCTCTCCCTAAAAATAAAGTTTATTTTACTTGGTCTACCTTTTTTCTTCTTATATGGTTTTAATTCAGGTAAGAACTCACTTTGTATCTCTCTTAAATCATAAATGTAGTCATACTCATCTAAAATACTTACTACTGTCTTAGACTTAGAATTTACACTTCCTGGTACTCTTAATATTCTTGTTGCATCTAACGCCTGTCTATCTGCTCCAAAATACTTTAATTGCTTATATAAATAGTCTTGAATTGCTTTCCAAAGTGGTAATGCCTTGCTTGGTACTGTATTTATAATCCAGATTAAATACATTCCTCTTCCACTATCTATTACATAATTAGGTATAGGTATACTTTGATTAAAATAATTCTTTTCTAAATCAATTAATATCTGTACTCTAGTTTTTCCAGTTTTATAATAATCTAAGTCTATAAATAATGTATTTAATTCCTTTATACATTCTAGCCTTCTATAAGGCTTGTAAAATGTATTTGGTGTTATGTATATATTTTCTCCACTCATATCCAAATCTTTTAATTCAGCGTATTTATAGTGCCATTGGCTATATCCATTTTCATCTATAATACTTCTAGTAATCCACCCCTTGCTATTACTATGTATGCTATCTATATAACTTATCCTATTTAGTTTTAACGCTTGTCCCACTCTTTCACCTCCCTTTTTGTAAAAGCTAAGGAAATTATATCATATTTTCTATAATTTAATACCTAAAACCTTCCCATCAAAATCCATACATGTCTATATATTGCTACTACAACATAAAGTGTAAAAACATTTAATATATTAACATTTTTTACACTTTATGTTAATATATAGTCATATAAGCAATAAAGGGGGATGATTTATGAAATTTTTAAAAAGTATTATTTTATGTTTAGTATTTTCTTCTATACCTATAACAGCATTCGCAGCAACAACAACTATTGACAATGACACAAATCTAGGGTCTCCATATTATAACAGGCCCTATGGATATTCAACACCAAATTATACTACAAATGGATGGCAATATAGAAAAGCCGGATATAACGGCGATTCAAGATTATTGTCTTCTGGAAAAGCTAATAGAAATTATAACTGGGCAATTGAAAGAAGTTATAAGAATGTAAATATTCAGGTTTATTTAAATGATACACAATTTACTGATCCACGTGCTGAATATTCTGTTATGACTAGTAATAATAAATATTCATATACTATACTAAAAAAATTAAATCAACATCTTGCACCAGGTGGTTGGAATACTGTAGGTAATTTAAATGTTAATGGTGCATTATCATTAGAATTAACAAGCTCTGGCTCTGGTAATACTGGAGCTGATGGAATCAGAATAGTTCATTAAGGTTAGGAGGATTTAATTTGTTTAATAAAAAATTTATTTGTATTTGTACCGCTCTAGCTATTACTAGTGGTGTTTTTGTTTCTAGCTATAATGTAAAAGCATCACAAATATCTAGTAAAGATCAAAAAAATATTAACGTAATTGAAAAGTCTATAGATACTAGTAATAAATCTTATAATCTTTCAAAAGATGATATTTTTTATAATATGTTAAATGCAATAGATAATTATACTAGTATTTCTGGAAAGTTTATATATTCTAGCTCAGTTTTAAATACTACTGAAGAAGTAACTTATAACATAAAAAAATCATCAAAAAATAATAATTTAATTTTTGATGAAGAAATCAAAGATATTGATGAAGATATAACTATAAAAAGTTCTAGTGACGGAGAAAATTACAAAAGCATAAACTCACTTACTAAGGAAGAATCTACGAGCAAAGTTCTTCCTATATCTCAAACTACTAAAAGCCAAAAATCAAAAGAATCTCGTATGTACATTGATGATAATGGAGACCCTTGTTATGTATATAGAGAAGAAACTTCATTACTTTCCCAATCTGCTCTAGTAGCAAACCCTGAAATTATAGCCATGGGCTTTATGGGGGATTTTAATAATTGGAATATAAGTGGTTATGATACTTTATTAAATAGAAAATGTGTTGTGATTGATGGTAAATTTAGTGGAAATTATAAAACTAAAATGAAAGCTCAAAACTTTAAACTATATATTGATGCTGAAACTGGTGTATTAATAAAATTAAATACCTTTGATAATGCTAAAAATATAGTTGAATCATTAAAAACTACGGATTTAAATATAAATTAATATAAATAAGACTATATCTTAAGATATAGTCTTATTTAATTATAAAAAAAAACGGTAAGATAACTAAATAATCAATTATCTTATGTCTATTAAAATAACTTTTTAATTCTCGATATACTTTTTCTTTCATTACTCTAAACCTTATAATAGCATCTTTTATAATCTTTGTAGATACAAAAACCTCGCTTCTTAAAATATCCTTTATAAAGGATTTCACCATCCACACCTACCGTCTTCCACAATAATTCCGATACTCTCCATTACTGATCCAGTTGGTTTTAAAGAAAAACTTGAATTCTTGCGAAGTCTAAGTATAATGGACTGGCACAAAAGAGTGAGGTGAAGACGTAGTTATTCCCTTATTAATGGACACAAAAATTATTATGTCTATCAATAAAGAAGTAACTACTTTTAATGGACTGTATACTCAGTCGTTCGGTTCATCTGTACCCTATCTGTTACGTGTTAATCACCTACTAACTTTCTACATTACGGTTCTATCCTAATGCTAATCTGCTAGTAGTTCCCGAGCACCTATGCTCCTAGAACTCCCACACCTGACCTTTACGTAGTCATCACGCTCTTTCCCGTACGCCTAAAGATAGGGACTAGGCATATCTGTACGGAGGCTTATTCTCTGCGTTGGCTAAGCTAACCTTTCCTCTTATTTTAAGTAGTTTTACGGCTTGTCCTACTACATATCATATAGGTGATATGCAACCTATTAATAATAAAAAAAGCTTAGGTATTAAATACCTAAGCTTAGAATTCTTTCCCTATTATTTAATTATTTTCTTATAAACAATTAAATAAATTTATTAAAACCTATTGAAAACTCTTTATCTTTTTACTATACTAAATATATAAAAAAGATATAAAATCTTCGGTTGGGTTACCTTCACTTAAGTGTTTTTTAAGTGTTCGTTTATTCCTTAGCTTCTTGGTACTTTTTATACCTTAAGTTACAATCAATCGTTTCCTAGGCGATTAATTGAACCGAAGTTGAAAATCCAGCACTAACTTTTTAGTGCTTTTTTTTATGCAACTTCCAACTCTAATTAATAATATGAATGGAAAATTGGAAATTTTATGTCTTAATTTTACGCTTTTTTTCCTTCCATGTAAACTATTAATTTTATATTTTAATAACTTTTATAGTGAATAGGTCATTTTAGTGCGTGAGTTTATAAATAAAAAAATTAAGAGTGTCGGTATACCGACACTCTTAATTTCCATATCAAGGTATATTATTGCTTTATTTTACATATTTAAAATAAAATGTTATACTGTCTATGAAATTTTAATTCAATAGGGGGATTTATTTATGAAAAAAAATTTATTAATTTCATTAACTGCACTTACGTTAGTATCAAGTATGATTTCACCTTTAGTAGCATATGCTGATCAACCTGGTGATCCTACTGATATCTCTATAGTTGAACAGGTAAAAGATGGTGCAAGTGGACAAGTTTCAATATATGATTCTGTTAAAAGAGCTGTTGTTACTTATTATGTAAGCTTTAGAAACGATATAATATCAATATCAGGAACTGATGGTACTAATTTTAGCTTTAATATAACAAATAGAAGTAGCTATGTCGGCTATAACTTTACTACAAAAGGAAACCCTGTTAAAGCTGCACAGATACTTTTAAATGTTTTTAAACACAAAACTGGAAATGGAACTTCATTACAAGTTGATAGTCTATTTGGACCTTCTACTCATTCTATGGTACAAGTATTCCAAAAATATAGTAACTTATCTGTAGATGCTACTGTTGGACCAAACACTTGGAGAAAATTGTGTTCATATCTATAAAGTAAAAAGAGGACGATATATCGTCCTCTTTTTACTTTAATTCAAGTATATTTCCATTTTCAGTTTCTAAAGTTATTGTAGCAGATGCATCATTTGTTGAATTATCAATATTAATAATCTTCCCACTTGAACTTTCCATTTCTATAGAAACATCATTAAAATCATCAACCTTTGTTTCTGCTAATGCTGTTTGAGAAATCGTAAAAATACAAATTGCTACTAGCATCATTGAAGTTAAAATAGCTCTACCTTTAATTTTTTTTACTTTTACCATAAATAAACCCACCCCCTTAATTCTAATATATAATAATAATAATACAAATTATGTAAAAAATATATCAAATTACATTATTTTAGTTAATTTAAATTATTTAAACATAAATACCTGTAAGTTCATTATTATTTATTACTTTATAATATATTTTAAAATTGCATACTCTATTACTGCACTAAGTACATTCAAAATAACCTCTCACATTAATTATTGCAAATTTATCAAAATCATATTTAAATAAATGCAAAACATCTGAATTTATATATATAATCTGCAATTCCTCTTGATCGAAGTGAAATTGGTAATGATGTTAAAGCTACTATAAAACCTATATATACAAAAATATAAATAGTTAAAATGCTATTTTAACTATTTCCTGCTTATCTTTATTACTAGCTAATGTCGCTCCAGCTTTGCTAGCCTTTCCACCTTTACAACTCCCCCTACTACCACTCCCTTATTTTAAATCAACGAATTTGTAGCATACTTTCATTCGTTTCTAAAGAATCTATTATTTAAGCATGGTTAACTACTCTGTTGGTGTACTAATAAAAAAAGATCTATAGATCTTTTTTTATATGTTTATTTATACTTATTTATATAATCTAATATAGCGTAGCTAAACACCTCTATAACCTTCTTATCTTTATGTGTAAGTAGATATTCATCTAACTGCTCTTTAACTTCTGTATATAGTCTTATTCCCTTTCTAGTTGTATCCCTTGTATTCTCAATATAATACTTTCCTTTTCTCCTATTGCTGATCTTAGTTTCTTTATTATTTAAATCTTCAACTCTATTTAGTCTTTCATCAATACTATTAATTTTTTCTATTATATTTTCTAAATAAATCATATCTTTTGGTATATTTTCAGCTTCACTTTTTGCATTATTATTTGTAGTTCCTATTGATTTATTTTTAGTAACTTCATTTGAATTACTTTTTGGTTTATTTATAGGCTTTTCTTTTATAATTCTTTTTGTATCATTACTATTAACTTCTTCTTTTGGAATATACTTTTTAATATTCGCACTATACCTATATCCACCACGTTTCAACTTAGTCTTAACACTGCTATTATTCCAACCCATATTAATACTGAATTTATTTACACTTATACCATTTGATAAAGCTAAATTAACCATATCTAATAACTCACTTGTTACCACTTCGCTTATCTCTCTCATAATAACATTGACACCACCTTATTTATTTTACAAATATTGTAACATATTTCATGTTGTAATAATATTTGTAAAATAACCTAATACAATATATGTACCATTAAAATGAAAATAGAAGAGGTCAATTACCTCTTCTATTTATATTGATTTATTTAATTTTTGCTTTCTTGCTCTTTTATAAGCTTATCTAACGTCGGTCTACTAATATTTAATTCCTTAGCTAAAGCACTCTTAGAGACTTCTCTTCTCATATATCTCTCATAATATTCTTCAAAATTATCTATATTTACTTCTTTACGACCTTTGTATTTACCTTCTTGCTTAGCTATTGCTATACCTTCCCTTTGTCTTTCTAATAAATTAGCTCTTTCAAATTCATTTATAGCTCCAATCATAGTCAGCATCAACTTACCAGTTGGCATACTAGTATCTAGATTCTCCTTCGCACTTTTAAGGTATATCCCCTTACTATCTATTAACTCCACGAGCTCTAACAAATCTTTTGTACTTCTAGCTAATCTACTAAAGTCCCAAACATAAATGGTATCTCCTTCTCTAGCAAACTCTAGCATAGCTTTTAATTGAGGTCTGTTAGTATCTTTAGCACTAACCTTTTCTATAAACCACTTATCTATCTTATAGTCTTTTAATCCTTCATTTTGTCTACTCTCATTCTGCTCAACCGTACTGACTCTTACATATGCTATATTCATTCTCTTCACACCTTTAAATTATTTTTCCTACAAGAATTATAATAAACTTTTGTAAATTTAAAATCATTAACTTTATTTTCATTTTGTAAATAATTTAGATTTTTAATTTTATTTTTACAATTTTATATACAATTCCACTTGTAAATTTAAGGTATAGATTAATTTTACGCTTTTCACTATATATAATTTTAAATTTTACTAACTTTTATATATAGCTTCCACCAGCTTTAACCATTCCTACGTTTCCTATATCATATTTTTCCTTATCCTTTATATCTCTCCATTCTAATTTATCCATATATTCTTTTATCTGTTTAAAATTAATTTTATCCATGAATAAATGTTTATCCTCTAATATTTTTTTTATTTCAATTCTTGCAAATTCCTTATTTTTATAAACTTCAAAAAAGCCTGCCTCATACATCTCATCATCTATTTCAATATAATATTTATATTTTCTAATCATTCCGGCAATTATATCTATAAATTTCAATATATTATTTCTATTTTTAAAAATATCAGAATAAAGAAGAAGATCCTTTGATTTATAAATGTTTTGTTTACTTATCACATCAAAAAATTTACTTGTAAATTTCTTTGTACTCAATTCAATTTTTAAATTATCAAATCCAAATTTAATGATTTCTCCAATTATTTTTCTATCTTCAATTTTTAATAAATTCACATCATTTATATTCATAAAATCACTAATTTCTTTGTTAAATTGTTTAATAAAATCAGTCTCACCTATATATTTTATATGCCATTCTTTTAATACTGATCCACCACTCTTTATATCATTTAATGTCTTATTTAAATCTTCTTTTCTTAATTCTTCCTCTATTTTTTTTGTACAAATAAATTTATTGTCTTTATTCTTATCATAGAATTTAAGTATATCTTTTTTTAAATTATTGAAATCCATTATATAATACTTAAACTTATATAAATCTTCATTCGGAATCTTTCCATTTTTATAATCTTTATAAAATTTTTTAGCTCCTTTGTTTAATTTGTCCCATTTATTTTCTATATCAATCGGGAAAACTATATCAAAATTATTATAAAAATTTTCCCATCCATCAATTATAGTCTTTCCACCCTTATACATCTTATTGAAGGCTGCAAGTCTTTCATACGTTTCACTTCTATCTCCACTAAGCTTTATTAATTCTGATAGCTTTTCTCCTTTTATAGGTTTTTCTATCTTAATAAACTTTTCTATACAACTTGTTCCTACTAACAGCTCATTTTTATTTAATCTATTTCTTATAATAAATTTATCTTTAGATAATGGATTCTTACATAACTCGCAAGGCTTTTCTACTATTCCTATTGGCTTTTCTTGAATCCATTCCTTTGATGAACCATCAATCATGCTCTTTATTATTTCTTTTGAACTCAATTTATAAAATACATTTTTATTTTTATTTTTTATTTCTTCTAATTGTATCGTATCTATCCCTTTATTAAATTTATCTAATACAGCTTTTAATTCTAAATCATTATCACAAACTGTACTTTTAATTAGTAAATTAATTTGTTTCTCAGATAATATTTTGCTCATACTAAACCAACTCCTAATATAATTTTTTCCTCCTCTCAGATTTGATATATAAGTTATTTCTTATGTAATAAAATTATATATCAAATCTGTATTTTTGTTCACCTCTACCAATACATAAATATTTATATTTTTAAAAATATAAATTGAAAAAATCTTCTTGAAAAAATTTTTCCAGAAGTAAATAAGAGCATAAGGAGAAACTGTCCCCTCACAAGTATCGGGACTAGGCAAAGCC
>JAVXJA010000072.1:0-15085 GCA_036648085.1 Terrisporobacter sp. | reverse complement strand
GTCATCTTGTCTCCTTTCTTCCTACTTTATCTTTATTATTTGTTTTTGATTTTTTTGTTATTCATTCTTATTGTTATATTTCATAATCATATACATTTGTTTATACCCTAAAAAAAAGAAAAACTCACCTATTGGTGAGTTCCTTAAGCCATTTATTTTTATCAAAATATATATTTTCCATCCATATATTAAGTTACTCTAATATATTTTCTGATTGAGGGAAGATTATACTTACCTTAGTCCCTTCATTTATATTTGATTCAATACTTAAACTAAGTCCTAGCTTGTCACATAGTTTTTTACATAAATACAGTCCTATACCTGTACTTTTCCCAAACTTCCTACCATTCTCCCCTGTAAATCCTTTTTCAAATACTCGATTTATATCTCTTTCAATTATTCCTACACCATTGTCTTCTATGGTTAAAATAACTGAATTAGCGATTTTTTTAGATTTTATTTTTATCTTATCTTCTTTTCCTTTGGAATATTTTATTGCATTGCCAACTATTTGATTTAAAATAAACTCAACCCATTTAGTATCACTATAAATAATTTCATCTATGTCCTCTAGTTCCAAACTTATCCTTTTACTTATAAAATCTCTTTGATTTTTCTTAATAACAGTCTTCACTACTTGGGATAAATCTATTTTTTTAATTATATAATCTCTTCCTACTTCATCACTTCTTGAATAATATAATACTTGTTCCACAAAATTTTCTATTTTATTTATTTGAGTATCAATTTTTCTTGTCACTTCATTATTATTATTTTCTATTAATAGCTTACTTGATGCTATAGGTGTTTTTATTTCATGTACCCATATTTCAATATATTCTCTATATTCTTCCTGCATGTTTCTGTAGTATTTCACATTTTCATGCATATCTCTACTTAATTCTTTTAATATTTCATTTATTTCTTCACCTATCATAGAATTTGATTCTCCTATGACTTCTGGTAATAAATATTTCTTGTCAATATTTTCCAGTATATTTCCTACATTATCAAAATACTTCTTATTTTTAATATATTCAATCACCATATAAATAAGTAATGGCAAGAACCATGTACATCCCGTAAGAAAAATAATCACACTACTTATATTTATATAATACATGAGTGATGCAATTATTATAAACATCATTAAATTTACAGCTAAATAGATGCTTTTATCTTTTAAATAATCTATTATTTTCATGGCATTATGTACCCCAGTCCCCTTCTTGTTTCTATGGCATTTTCTATGCCGATTTCTTCTAGTTTTTTACGAAGTCTAGTTATGTTCACTGTTAAAGTGCTGTCATCCACAAAGAACTCAGAATTCCATAAATGCTCCATAAGCAACTCCCTTGATACAATAATTCCTTTATGATTTATTAAATATGATAGTATTTTCACTTCATTCTTAGTTAAATCAATGCCATTATTATTATGAGAAACTGTGGCATTAGATAGATTTAGCTGTAAATCTTTATAATTCAATATAGTACTTGTTACTGTATTACTACCACTTCTCTTAAGAAGGGCACTTATTCTTGCAAGTAAAATTTGCGTATTATAAGGCTTAGTTACAAAATCATCAGCCCCTAGATTCATACTCATAAGCTCATCCATATCACTATCTCTGCTTGTAACAACTATTATAGGTACTTCTGATTTTTTTCTAACTTCTCTGCATATATAATATCCATCAAAAACTGGTAGGTTTATATCTAGTAAAATTAAGTTAGCATTCTCTTTTAATATAAATCCTACTATATTCTCAAATTCCCTTGGTGCCATTACTTCATATCCATATTTACTTAGAAAACTTCGTAACTCTTCTCTAATTATCTCATCATCTTCTACTATTATTATTTTTTCCATTTATTTAATCACTCCCATTATTTATCACTTATTAACTTCTTTTACTCTTATTCTTTGTATAATTATATCAAAAAAATCTATTTAAAGTAGATTCTACTACTTTAAATAGATTTTGAACAATGCAATAAGTCTTAAGCCTATAGAATACTTGGACTTTGTCTATATGAGTTATAATAATTTTATGTCTATATATTATTTTTCACTATATTTTTGTATCCACTATAAGTTACATAGAAGTAAATCACATAAACAATCATAAATATTCCTGCGGTTATAAGAGAGCTTCCTCCTAGGTCTGATTGATTGAACAATGATATAAAGTCATTTGCAACTTTTATTCCCACAACTGAATGAACTACAGCTAGTGCCACTGGTATGCTAAAGTAAACTAAGGTTTGTACAAAAATTGTTTTATTTATACTTTTTGTACTTGCTCCGAGTCTTTTTAGTGATTTATATCTTTCTATACTGTCACTAGCTTCACTTAATTGCTGAAGTGCAAGAACTGCCATACTACTTATTAAGAATACTATTCCTAAATATATTCCTATAAATAATATTATAGTAGTTAAACCCTTATTTTCTTCATAAACTTCATTTCTACTAGCTCCCATCACAAATCCTACAGTATCATAGTCTATATCTGTAGTTTTATATGAATCTATTAAATTACTAAAATCAGCTTCACGTTTTTCTATATTATTTCCAGTAAAATTAACACTTACATTACTTGAAGATATTTCTTTATCAGTACAAGCATCATCACTTACTATTACTGTAAACATGTTACTTTGCATGAAATCTGTTTTTAGATTTTCTTCTATTACTTCTTTATTTTTTATATTATAAGTCTTTCCATCAAGATTTATTGTACTATTATCCTTCATATAGTTCTCTATATGTGGTAATAACTTAGAGAAGTTTGATGTTATTAAGACCTCATTTTCTTTCAAATCTATGGGTTTTTCATTCTTTAGTTTTCTTAATTTATTATAGTCTGATATTTTCACATAATAAACTTGAGTGTCTAGATTTTTAAAATCTTTATCTAAAGGTATAGTATTTTGAATTTTTGTACCATCTATATATTGATTGTAATAAGCTACTTTATCATTTCCATCAAATTTCATACCTATATGCTCAAGGGATTTTTGTATATCTTGTGCCTTATCTTCTGGACTTACATACATATAAGCACTTGCATCAAATGGTGTAACATCTTCTAATCCTAATTCTAAAGCATTTTTAAAACTAAATCCTGTTGATAACATTCCTATTGTTAAGAATAACATTAAACAAATTACTGACATAGATATAAAGTTTGTATTAACTTTGCTATTGATTTGTTTTACTACAAATATATTTAATCCTTTGAAGTAAACTTTTTTATTCTTTTTCACTACATATAAAATAAATCCTGCTAAAGAGAAGAAGAATAAAACTGTTCCAACTACTCCAAGTGCTATAGATATAGCAAATTTAGGATCATTTATATTAGCTATTCCAACCTCTAAAACAAATTTATATGCTACTACTAAAGAAATCACACATAGTATAAATGTAGCTAAATATACCATTGGATTTTTAAACTTTATTTCTTCTGTTTTTCTTGAAACTGTTAATAAATCAATTATTTTATATTTTGAAATTACAAATGAATTAAATATCATAACAAGTATAAACATTACTCCAAAGTATAAAATAGTTTTTCCTATTGCTGAAGTAGATATTACAAAAGTATAGCCTGACATTTTAAAGTCAAATAATTTAGCAACAAGTACTGATAATCCTTGTGATGCTAAAAGTCCTAAAAGTAATCCACTTATCAAAGAAAATGCACCAACAATCAATGTTTCCAGTATTAATATTCTTGATATTTTATTTTTAGACATACCAAGAGTCATATAAATTCCCATTTCCTTATTTCTCTTCTTAATTAAAAAATTATTAGCATAAAGAATAAGACTTCCTAAAATAAATGCTACAAATACAGATACATAAGATATTATAGTTGAAAGAGAATCCACATATTGTACAGTTGAAGACCCCATTTCCATCATGGCTTTTTGCGATTCAATTGAGTTGAAACTATAAAATATACAAACTGCCAGTGTTAAAGTTAAAAAGTATATAGTATAATCTTTAAAACTTTTCTTAACATTTTTATATGCTATCTTAGAATACATTGTTGTCATCGCCTCCTATTAATGTAATAACTTCCATTATTCTATTAAAGAACTCTTTTCTTGAATCCTTTCCTCTTACTAATTCTGTGAATATTTTTCCGTCCTTTATAAATAAAATCCTATGAGCATAACTTGCTGTGAAAGCATCATGAGTTACCATTAGTATAGTTGCATTTAAATCTTGATTTAGATTTTCAAATCTTTCAAGTAATAATCTTGCTGATTTTGAATCCAGAGCTCCCGTTGGCTCATCGGCAAGTATTAGTGATGGGTCTGTAACTATTGCTCTAGCAGATGCTACCCTTTGTTTTTGTCCACCTGACATTTGGTAAGGATATTTATTTAATACTTTCTCTATTTCTAAATATTTTGCTACCTCTTTTATTTTCCCGTCTATTTCAGAAGTTTTTTCTCCTTTTATAGTTAAAGCTAATGCTATATTTTCATAAGCTGTTAGCGTATCTAGTAAATTAAAATCTTGGAATATAAATCCTAATTCATTTTGTCTAAATTTATCAAGATTCTTTGATTTTAATCTTGTAATGTCTTTATCATTGATTATTATATTTCCTGTTGTAACAGTATCTATTGTTGAAATACAGTTAAGTAATGTAGTCTTTCCACTACCACTAGGCCCCATTATTCCTACAAATTCTCCTTCATTAACTTTAAAACTTATATTATCTATGGCTTTTGTTACATTATCTTTATTCCCATAGTATTTTTCTATTTTTTCAACACTTAATATATTCTTCATTTTATTCTCCTCCTGTATCTCTTTCTAACTTAGTTTATATTATATACATAATCAGATATTTCAAGTATTGATGTAGATTTCATTAACATTACATTTTTGTAATGGTCATAATATAAAAAATAGCTACTAGTTTTATCTAGTAACTATTCTTGCTATCATCTTTCATTATTAATTTTGGTAGTTTATATAAAATATAACTATTAAGTTTCATTAATACAGGTATTTTTAATTTTGTATTATCCCAAAACTCTATGATTTTATCATAAGCTCTTTGCTATTCCTCTGTTTCTATTTTTATTTGTAAATAAGGCATGAAATGATTCATAAAGTAATATCCATAAAATCCTCTCCCTACTGATATATTTACTCAAATTATATTGCTATACGTAACGTACAGGTCAATACTTTTTAATATTTTATGATAAATTATATATTACTTACAACAAAAAAACCACTCATCTATTTACGTAGAAAGAGTGGTTTAAAAATTCTTTTTTCTTTTTTGTTATATCTATATTATTTATCTGATTTTAAATCTTCTTCTATATGACTCTCTTCTAATTTTTCAATTAATTTAAAGTCTATCTCTCTAAAATCTACATTTACATTTTCAACTTTAATTTTTACAGTATCACCAATTCTAAATGTTTTCTTAGTTCTTTCACCCATTATAGAATAAGTTTCTTGGTTGTAATTATAATAATCATCTCTCATATTAGCAAGTCTAACTAAACCTTCTACTGTATTTTCTAACTCTATAAACATACCGAATGAAGTTACACTAGAAACAACACCTTCGAATTCTTCTCCAACTTTATCAAGCATATACATAGCTTTGTAGAAATCGTGTACATCTCTTTCAGCAAGTTCTGCTGCTCTTTCTCTTTCAGAAGATTGAGTAGATGCATATTCCACTATGTTAGCAAGTTGCTCTTGTCTCTTGTTGTTTAATTTATTATTTAATTGCTCTTTTATAATTCTATGAATTTGTAAGTCTGGATATCTTCTTATTGGAGAAGTAAAGTGGCAGTAGTATTTTGCCGCTAGTCCAAAGTGACCTACACAGTTTGGTGAATATTTAGCTTGTTTCATAGAACGAAGCATTATTGTACTTATAGATTCTTCTTCTTTAGTTCCTTTTATTTTCTCAATTATATTTTGCATTTCTTTTGGATGAATATCTTCTAAGTCTCCCTTGATTGTATATCCGTAAGTAGCTATAAATTTCTTTAGATCTTCCATTTTTTCTGCTGATGGAGTCTCATGGATTCTATAAACAAAAGGTAGTTGTAACCAGAAGAAATGTTCTGCTATAGTTTCATTACTTACAAGCATGAACTCTTCTATCATTTTGTTTGATATTCTTCTCTCGTAATGTTTTATATCAACAACTTCGCCTTCACCATTTAATATGATTTTAGCTTCAGGGAAATCAAAGTTTATTGCTCCTCTGCTTTCTCTTCTCTTCATTAATGTTCTAGCTAATTTTTCTGCTATTACAAATTCATTTACTTGGTTAGCAAAAGTTTGTTTTAATTTTTCATCATCTTTTTCTAATATATCTGATACTTCTGTATAAGTCATTCTTGCTTTTGAATTTATTACACTTTCACAAATATCATATTTTACTACGTTACCTTTTTCATCTATTTCCATGATACAAGATAAAGTTAACTTATCTTCAAATGGATTTAATGAACAAACACCATTTGATAATTGTCTTGGTAACATTGGTATTACTTTATCTACTAAATAAACAGATGTCGCTCTTTTTAAAGCTTCTTTGTCTAATTTACTTTTTTCTCTAACATAATGAGTAACATCGGCAATATGAACACCTAATTTATAGTTACCATTATCTAATTTTTCTATTGATATAGCATCATCTAAGTCTTTAGCATCTTCACCATCTATAGTAAATATGTTTAAGTCTCTTAAATCTACTCTTCTTGCTATTTCATCGCCTAAATCTTGTTCTGCAACATGATTAGCTTCATCTACAACTTTTTTAGGGAATTCTTCTGGAAGTCCATGAGCTCTTATTATAGAGTCTATTTCCACTCCTCTTTCACCTTTTTTACCTAATACTTCTATGATTTTACCTTCTGGCTTTCTGTTTTCTTGTGGCCAAATTGTAATTTCACAAACTACTTTATCATCTTTTTTAGCACCATTAAATGATCTCTTTGGAATGAAAATATCCTGATTGAATTTTTTATCATCAGACACTACAAATCCAAAACTTTTATTCTCTTGGAATAAACCTACTACTTTAGTTACTTCTCTTTTTATTATATCTACTATTTTACCTTCTGCTCTTTTATCCTCAGTTGCAGGAACTACTACTTCCGCCATAACTCTATCATTATGAAGAGCTCCATTTATATCACAAGCAGGAATGAATAAATCTTGAGTAAATTCTTCATCTGACTCAACAAATCCAAATCCCTTTCTATGAGCTACAAATTTCCCAACAAATAACCCCATTTGATTTGGAGTCATTACTTTTCCTTTTTTTGTCTTAACTATGTATCCGTCTTCTTCTAACTCTTCTAAATAGTTATAAAACATTGGTATTTCAACTGGGTGTATATTAAATATTTGAGCTAATTCTTCTTTTTTAAGAGGACTATAATGTGCATCGGTAATTAAGCCTAATATCTGTTCTCTAAGTTGTTCTGTCATAAGATACCTCCTATTTTTATTTATTATTATCCATATTCATTAAAATATTTATTTTATTCAAATCAAGTTCTTTCTTGATATTACAGTCATCCTGTAAATTTATGCCTATTAACTTATTATACCAAAATAACGTGGTTTGTCTAATCATTTACATAATTGCTTTTTGTATACTACTTCTCTATACTTCTATTAACATAACAAAAATGGAGTGAGAAAATTGGATAATTTAATTTTATCCTTTAATGTTGTAACACCATTATGCTTTGTAATGGCAATAGGTTATTTCCTTAAATATATGAAAATGTTTGATGAAAACTCCTTAAAGGTTATGAACAACGTTACTTTCAAAGTATTTTTACCATGTTTGTTGTTCTATAATATATATACGACAGATATGGGAAGTGTATTCAATCTAAAGCTATTAATTTTTGCAACTGTATCTATCCTTGTTTTATTCACATTTTTATTCTTTTTTATACCTAAGATTGAAAAAGACAACGAAAGAATTATCTTTGATATAAGAATTATATTAAAAAAGCTGACAAATAATTTGTCAGCCTTTTATCTATTTACACACTGCTTGTGCTATTATTCTATCTAGTTTTCTAACATCTACACCTTTTTGTAGACTTATTTTTATATGTCCTGCTCTAGTCCATAATTCTACTTCTGCATTTAAATCAAATAACTTTCCTGAATTTTCAGTTGACCACATGTTTATTGATGAGTATGGTAAAGAGTATATTTCTACTTTTTTACCAGTAATCCCTTGAGCATCTCTTACTATTAATCTTTTGTTTGTAAAAACTGCACTATCTCTGAAAGTTTTGTATGCTGCAACAGCTATTTCATTTGGTGCTAATACTTCTTCTACATCACTTGGTATTTCGCATTCACTTACAAATGTCCATTGTAAAATATTTCCTACTTCTGCCATAATATGTCTCCCTTTAATAAGTATATATTTTCTTTTATTATACCGAATATAATCCCCTAAAACAACAGGATAGGTTTTCCTGTAATTTAATTTGCCTTTATTTTTAAAATAAAGAAGATGACTACATACATAGTCACCTTCTCATTTTAAAAACTAAATTCAATTTTTAAATCTGTGTTATTAATATTAAACATTGGCCATTATTTAATATTATTTGTTTGCTACTAATAATGCTAATGCATTTATGAAAAATAATGCAGAAACTATTTTTGTTGATTTTAAAAGGAATGCTTGTTTACCTCTTGGTTTGAAGTAAGTTTGTGTAGCTTCATCTCCGCCACCACTAAAATCTGAAGAAAAGTTTCCTTTACCTTCTTGTGGCATTATCACTAACATTAAGAATATTGCTAAAACAAGTTGTATTCCCATTAATATGTTGTTTAACATAGGCAACCTCCTATTTTATGATTATTATTAATAAATATTCATTCTTTAGTTTACCATAGTATTGCATTATTTACAATGACACGGACTAATTATCTTCACTACTATAAATTTCAAAATAATAATTGCAAAAACTTATTGTCATGTATGGCATTACCCAGAACATTCCTATTCCTAAAGTAACTATACCAAGTAGATACCACCATATAAAACTTAAAGAGAATATTATCATTTTCCAAAAACGACCTTTTACAAGGCTTACACTTATTTTAAAGGCTTCAAATATGTCTGCATCTTTATCTAGAATTACAAAAATTGAGAAAGCTGCATAAATTGAAATTATCCATCCTAATAATAACGCTACTATCCAAATAGCTACTGATAATATTGGGATTGCAGTGAATACTGTTCCTCCTACTAATACTAAACCTAAAGTTATTACTGTAACTAATAAAGAAATTATGACAGAGTACAATATGCACTTAATAAACATATTTCCAGTGATCATAATATCACTCCACTCTATCTTTTCATTTTCCTCACTTTTTGCAATTTGTAAACATGATTTAACAAAATAAATATTAATTAAACTAGTTACAATAGTTGCTGCAATGGATAGGAATAATCCTTCTTCACCTTGGAAGAACCATGATATCATTAAACCTAAAGCCGTTAATAAAACCGGTAGTTTCCAATTTCCATTTCTATTTAATTGAATTTTTGATATTTTTTTTATTTCTCTTCTGTTCATAATTATTTAATTCTCCTTTTGCATATTTTACCCATTATTTCATTTTTTATCTTTTTTACTATATATTTATCCTTAGATAATTATTTAATTAAAATACTAAAATAGCTAATATTATGGCTGATAATACTATTGCTACAACACCACCTATTAATATAGTTGCAATAAGTTTATTTCTCAGGTTAGTGCTTTCATTAATTCCTCTTTGTCTTCGCAACTCTCTTCTTATATTTCTAAGCTCTCTTAATTCTCTGCTGTCCATTTCATAAACTTGTTTAATGTCCTTGGCCATTTAAACTTGTGCTACTAAATAATACATAAATAGTAGAAAAAAATAAAGAGTCATAAAATGACTCTATATCCTTATATATTATAATTTTTTAATAACTAAAAATTCATTATAAACACTTTAAATACTCTTCATATCCTTCTTCTTTCATCTTTTCTTTTGGTATAAATTTTAATGCAGCAGAGTTTGCACAAAATCTTAAACCACCCATGATTTCTGGTCCATCTTCAAAAACGTGTCCAATATGAGATCCACTTTTACTGGATTTTACTTCTATTCTATCCATATTATATGATAAATCTTCATGGAATGATAATTTGCCTTTTTCTACTGGTTTAGCAAAACTAGGCCAACCGCAGTCAGAATCAAATTTATCTTTAGAAGTGAATAAAACATCTCTACTTATTAGGTCTACATAAATACCTTCTTTAAAATTATCGTAATACTCATTTTCAAAAGGCTTTTCCGTCATAGAATTTTGGGTTACTTCGTATTGTAATGGTGTAAGATTTCTCTTTGCCCACATTCTCTTTATGTAATTGGCTCTGCCTGAACCGTTGAAATATCTATTATAATGTTCTGGATTTTTCTTATAATAATCTTGATGATATTCCTCTGCAAGATAGAAAGTTTCTGCTTTTCTTATTTCTGTAACTATTGGTTTACTGTACATACCACTTTCATCTAATTGTTTTTTATATGTTTCAGCTTCTTCTTTTTGTTTATCATCATGATAAAAAATAACTGATTTGTAATGATGCCCCCTATCTGCAAATTGTCCTCCAACTTGAGTAGGGTCTATAACGCTCCAATATATATCTAATAATTCTTTATATGTAATTATTTCATCATTATATGTAATTTGAATAGCTTCTATATGTCCACTTAAGTCCGTACAAACTTCTTCATATGTTGGATTTTCCGTGTAGCCACCTGTATATCCAGACACTACTTTCTCTACCCCTTCATATTCATTAAATGGCTTAACCATACACCAGAAACACCCTCCTGCAAATGTTGCCAATTTATTCATAAAAAACACCCCTTTCTCTACTTATTATTTAAAATCTATAATACTTTTATTCCCTAAATTTTCTTATATAATCTATAGAAATTCCCTTGATTCATTTTCCTACTACTTTAAACAACTACCTTGCTTAAATATTTCCTTTTTTACTTTAATATTAAATATCCTTTAGATGTTAAAAAAGGACTAAAATATTAGTCCCCCTTAATTTATTTCATCATTACACACCATATAATTGTAGAAACTATGGTCATTACAATACTAATAGCCTATTCATAAGGAATTAATTTTAATCTATCATTTATATTCATATTTACAGCACCTGCTGTTGCATGAAAGAAGGAACTATGAGGCAGATGGTCTAGCACTGTAGCCCCTACATATACCATCGCTACTCCTACTAAAGGAGCTACTATTGACGTTACAAATGAAGGTGACTTAACTTCTCCATCTTCTTTAATATCTTCCATTACTTTATGATCCTTATATTTTTTAGTAGCTATGGCAAGGGCTATTGATGCAACTGCTAATCCTAACAAGGTTCCCAAAATTGATATTTCTATTTCCATGCTGTCATCACCTATTATGTTTTATTATTTCATTGCTTTTATAAGATTAAAAATCTGTGTAGTTGTTGATTTTATATTATAAAGTGCATTTTCTTTTTTCATTGCATTTTCCACATTAGTAGCATGAGTTAAAATTGAAAAGTATGCATCTATTCCTTCTTCATTACATTTAACAGCATCTTCAGTTACACAACCTGCTATGGCTATAACTACTGCACCATGTTTCTTTGCTATTTTAGCTACTCCAATAGGTGCTTTACCCATGGCAGTTTGATTATCTAATCTACCTTCTCCAGTGATTACAAAGTCTGCATCTTTTACAGCTTCTTCAAATTTTATCTCTTCTAAAATTATCTTTATTCCACTTTCAAGCTTCGAATTTAAGAAAGCTAAAAATCCAAAACCTAATCCTCCAGCTGCTCCAGCTCCACTTTCATTAGCAATATCTTTTCCTAAATCTTTTTTTACTACTTGAGCAAAATTTCTAAGACCTTGGTCTAATTCCTTTATAATATCTTTAGTTCCACCTTTTTGGGGTCCATATATATAAGCCGCTCCATTTTCACCATAGAGAGGATTATTTACATCAAAAGCTACCTTAAAAGTACATTCATCTAATTCTTTTAATCTATTATGAGTTTTTATACTTTTTATCTCATTTAAAACTTTTCCACCAAGTCCTACTTTTTCATTATTTTCATCATAAAACTCAAATCCTAAAGCTTGTAACATACCTACTCCTGCATCATTAGTAGCACTTCCACCAATACCTACTATGAAGTTTCTACATCCTTTATTTATGGCTTCTTTTATCATTTCACCTACACCATAAGTTGTAGTGTTTAATGGATTTCTAAGTTTTAATGGAACTAAAGGTAGTCCTGCTCCTTGTGCCATTTCAATAATTGCAGTACTACTTTCTTTTAATATTCCATATTCAGCCTTAATTTTTTCTTCTATTGGTCCTGTAACTAGTATGGATTGCTTCTCACCATTCATCCCCTCCACCAAGGCATCAACTGTTCCTTCTCCTCCATCTGCCAGTGGGAGAATTTTTATTTCTGTATTATTATCCACTTTTAATATGGATTCTTTTATGGCATTTGCCCCTTCTAAAGAAGTTAAACTTCCTTTAAAAGAATCTATTGAAATTACTATTTTCAAAATAATTATCTCCTTTTTTAAATATGTATTTATCTAATATTTTAAATAATTCTATATGAATTACATCTATTATCATTTGTACTTTTAAAAATTCCTTAATTTGATTAACTTATTATCTAATGATTTCTCTATGTCTTCTAAAATCATCTTACTCAAAAAGTCCATAACTTTATACTTTCATAAAATTATGGACTTATTTATTTAGAATACTCTTATTTAGTTAATTTATTATTTTGTGTCCTAATTTTTCAAATAAAGCTAATTCATAATAACCTAAGGCTCTCGTACTATTTCCTAAACTGGCTAAAATATAAATCTCACCTTTGCATAAATTTAATTTACTACTAATAGGATTTTCTTTTATATCTATATATTGAACTTTTTTATATTTTATAACACCGATTTTCTTTGAAAAAACACCCCAAGAAATTACTAGATTTTCTTCTCCTATGTAAAATCCTTTAGTTATATAATTCATTTGAATAATTATTACACCCATTAAAATTATGCAAAGCCATATAACAAAGAAAATTATTCCTGGTATTTTATAATCTAAATTATAAATACAATATAATATTATTGTAGAAATAATAGTTACTATTAACATTTCAATAAGTTTTATTATGAAATGTTTTTTAGGCTGTCTTTGTAAATTTATATTTTCTCCTAAAGCAAGCTCTGGAAGTAATATCTTCATATTTCTTGAAAATGCTTCTTTTTTAGCTGATAACAAGATTTGAGATCCTTCTGACTCATCATTCCCAACACCTATAGTCACTATATCTGCATTATATCTTTTAAATATTCTAGATAAAGCTGACTGCTTAATATTTATAGCATTGATTCTATTTACAGGAACAGTAAATTTTCTCTTTTTAAATAATCCATAACTTATATACAATTTGTCCTCTAATCTTTTTATGGAAAAGTTATAGTATTTAAATAAATCTCCTACAAAGAACTTTAATATAGATATTCCCGAAGTAATAATTATTAATCCTATAGCTACTATTCCTCCTAGACTATCCACTTGTAATACCATTAATAAAGTAACTGCAATAACTGCTAAATTAAAGATAAATCCAAATACTGAGAAATTATAAAAACAATGTTTTAATACATCATTAACAGAATAAACTATGTCATATTCTATATTTTCCTCATTAAATAGATCTTCTTTCATTATATCATCTTGTAAATTAATTTTATCCTCATCAACATGCTTTAGTTTTTCATTATTCATAAGTTGTATAACCTTATTCTTAAATTCATAAGCATCTTTTTTAGAAAGTATAATTTCTATATCCGTATTATCTGCTGTAGATAAACTATCTGTATCAATTTTAATCTTAAACGTACCAACAATTTGCTCAAAAATATTTTGCTCTAAATTAACATTTGATATATTTTGAATACCATAAGTCTTTACCTTAGAGCTAATAGTGTTCCTTTGAACTATAATTGTATTTCCTTCTATACTAATAAAAGTCTTAGACCAGACTACAATATTATATATTAATATAATAGTTAAAAGTCCTATAACGCCTAAAATTATCAGATAATAATATGAAACAATATCCTCAAGTATCATATCCTTTATATCATCTATACTTGCGATTACTATAAAAAATATGGCTGTAATTATGCCACCCAATTTTTCAACAATAATACTAGGATGGCATCTGAATTTTTCTTCTAGCATAAATACCTCCTAATATTATAACTTATCATTATTTTGTGTTCTTGATTCTATGGCTATTTCATTAATCTTCTTCTTAAGAGAATTTGCAATAAATTCACATTTATCATCCTCTAAAAATCTAATATCCACATCTCCACCAGCTGTAGTTACAATAACTTTTGCCAGCCCAAAAGCTCTATCTATAGGTCCTTTTTCTATGGCTATTTTATGAAGTCTTTCAATAGGCACTATACTTCTTGTTATAAATAAAAATCCTTCTTTTACATCTATTGAATCCTCTGTGATAGCGTATCTATATCTTTCATATCTAACTTTTGGTGAAACTATTAGATAAACAATGTCTAATGCAACTACTATCATCATTATGATTTTTACTATCTGTGGTAAGCTGTCTTTAAATATTTGATAAATTATAAATAAAACACTACTAGTAATTAAAACCTGAACTAGAGTAGCTACAAACATACAACCTATTGCACTCTTACTTATCTTCTCATGCTCCATACTCTTCCCCTTTTTAAATTTACTTAAAGTTATAATTTAATAAATTCTTAAAATTCTAATTTTTACATTTTTAGCAAAAAAATAAAAAACCACTTTAGTTCCATAATCTTATAGAATATTAGTTAAGTTCAAATTTTATTTTGAACTCAAACTTTAAACCACTCTTATTGGTGTCGGAGTGGTTTTTTTATTTTATTATAT
>JAVXJA010000071.1:13830-15282 GCA_036648085.1 Terrisporobacter sp. | reverse complement strand
CTGTATTTTCTAAAATATAAATGTACTCATCTATATCAATATATTTATCTTCTTTAAATCTTCTTTCACTTAATTCGTTGTTTATACAAGTTTGGAAATTTTCTTCTATTATATTTAGAGCTTCCTTATATATTAGGCTATTAATGTTAATCCTCTTGGTAACTATATGTTCAATGAAATCTCTAAAATTATTAATTCCAAACTCTCCACCTATTAAAAGTCTTACAACACCTTTAATAAGAATTTGTTCTTCTTCATTAACTAAATCTAATAAAACTACAGCTAAAATATATTCTTTTATACCTTCTTTTCCAAATCCATAACCTTTGTAGTATTTTATTTCCTCTAAGGTACATGATTCTTGGTAAAATCGCTCTATTTTATTAGTTAGCTCTTCTTCATCTATATTTCTTAGAACATCTAGTGTTTTAATTCCTATTGTATTGACTTCTTCTAAATTATCAAAGGACTTGATTATAAAGTTAGTAGCTTTTCTTAATTCAGTCCTGATTATCTTCATAATTTCTTTAAGATCACTGTCATTTAATTCTTCTACTGGATATGTGCTTATGTCATTAATAAAAATACTAAGTACATCATTATATAAATTTAAAGTTTTAAACTCTAACTCTAGATTTTTTCTAAGTTCAGCTTTTTCCATTTTTTCATAAAGTAAAAGGCTTTTTAAATCTCTTTCATTAAGAGTTTTCCCTCCTGATTTCATTCCATTTTGTACATAATCTCTACACTTTTTCACAAGCTTATCTAGCTCTTCATCCCTAAGTTTTTTCTCTGGAATGCTTTTATTTTCTATCCACTTTAGAAGTAATAATTCTCTATTTCTTATGCTAACTTTATAGAAAATAACATTTGATTTTAAAGAGCCAATGTATTTACTTTCCTCAAAATTATTTCTTTCTAATCTAGTAGATAACTTTTTTTCTAAGTTTTCATTGATTTTTAGTCCTTGCTTTGTAAGAGTTTTTGCTATGTTTACTGAAATACCTTTTATATTATTTTCGTATGTTGCTTTCCCCAAGTACGTTCCCTCCAATTTTTCTGTCTATTTATTTATTTAAATCTTTTAATATACATAACTATCTAATTCTTCCTTAGTACTTCCACTTAGTATTGCATTAACATAGGCCATAGAACTTCCGAAATAATCCAAAGTTTCTTCATTGGCCTCTTCTAAAATAGCTTTCACCTTATTATAAAACTCTTCCATACTGTATTCTTCCTTAAGTTTCTTTGCTATAGCTATATTATCAGGTGAGTCAATAAAGAAATATTCACTAAAGTAACTCTCTAAAGGATTACCGTCTTCTTCTATACATTCAACATATGGGAACATAAATCCATCATCATAAAGATAAATAGTATAATCCCTTTTATCTACTAATAAATCGAATTTTGTAAGTTCATTAGACCCTGAATAATCAAATAAGTAAT
>JAVXJA010000071.1:0-13730 GCA_036648085.1 Terrisporobacter sp. | reverse complement strand
ACTAATAAATCGAATTTTGTAAGTTCATTAGACCCTGAATAATCAAATAAGTAATCAAACCTATTGATAATATGGATGCTATAAAAATAATAACGTTCTTGTTTTTATTGGTTTTCTTAATATTTTCAGTTCCCTCTGGATAAGTTAATTTTTGCTCTACTTCATCTTTAGAAATACATTTAGATTCCACGTTATTATCCTCATTAGCCTTCTTATTTACAATATCTATAAACTTAACCAAGTAACTAATTAAACTTCTAATTTCAGTCCTAATAATTTTTATACTTTCCTTTGGATTATCTAAATAAACACCTTCTAATTTTTTCATACTTAATTCTTTTGCAAACTCTTTTAAAATATAATTATAAACACTTAAAGTTTTATAATCTTTCTCTAATTTAAGTAATCCACTTTCTTCATCCACTTCTGTAATCTAAACTCAATATTTCTTATACTTACTTTATAAAAAACAACTTGGTATTTTAATAAATTAAAATCCTCCATTTCCAAGGCTTCATTAATTTGTAAACTTTCAATTGAAAAGCTACTTTTTATTTTCTCAATAATTTCAAATACTTCATTTTTGAATTTTACTCCCTCACACAATACCTCTTCCTCCAAATTCTGCAATATTATATATATTATACCATTTAGCAACAAAAACTTTTATATTATTGTTGAATTTTTTCATAAAACAGATAAAATACAAAATCCTTACAATAAAAAAAGAAGAACTTATAGGCTCTTCTTAAAAATTATAATATTCACTTTAATTATAGATATTTTTCCATACATTCATATAAAATCAGGGTGATTTTTATTGTGCATTTCTATAAATAAAATCTATCTGGTCCACATATCTATCATAAGTCGATTTACTTTTTATCTCATTTCTCAACTTTACATATCTTTCTTTATATTCCTTAATTTTATTATCATTTATTAATTGTTTCAATTTTTCTATTTCTTTTTCAACGTCTTTATCATAAGCTAAAACATATGTATATATAGACTTTTCATTTAATTCTTCACGAATTTTCTTTGCATCTTTTAAATTATAATCGCTGCCTATTCTTATTTTATAGCTGTTATCTTCTTTCAGAACAGTTGATGCTATGTTTTGTTCTTTTATTTTCTCCCATGCAGCTATGGCTTTATCTTCATATATAAAAGCTTGTGAGTATAGACAGTAATATTTTGTTGCTGTATCATAATTCACTTTTTCATAGTATTTAAGAGATGGGTCGTTAGGTTGATTTTCTTTTACAATGTAACTTGAGTTGTTATTTTCATCTTCATTTATATTACTTGTATTTTTTATATCATCTGTATTTGAACTATCTGCGTTATTTGTATCTTTTGAGGCATCTGTCTTGTTTATATCTTCAGTTTTATTTGTATTTTCTTTTTCATCACTGTTTTCATTAGTATTTGAAGTTGTTTCTGATAGGTTTTCGTTACTAGTTAATGCACCTTTGTTATTTTCCAGAGAATTTATATTTAGCAATAAAGCACATAAAGCTAATAATGCAATTACTACTATTAGCATGTTCTTTCTATTCTTCACTTCAACATACTTTTTCTTATCATCTGCCACATATATTTGATTTTCTATTGGTTCAACCTCTGGTGGTTTATAATCACCCATTTTTTCAATAATATCTACACAATTTTCTAAATCTACAGTTACAAATCCTTTAGTTTTCCTATTTGCTAGTTCACTTTTTAATAAATTACTAAAGTTTTTATTTACTTTCTCCAATGATTTATTCCAAGTGTCTAAGCTTATGTTTAATTTTTCTTCTGAAATATACTGTGTTAAATTAGCATAATTTAGAGATCCATAATATCCTTTTACTAATAATCTTATGCTTCCTATAATATACTTACTTTCATCTTCTTCTATTAAATCTAAAAGTATTGTTGCTATTATGTACTCCCTTATTCCTTCTTCTCCAAATCCATAACCTTGAGAATAATCTAGTTTTTCAATTATACAACATTCTTTGTATATTTTCTCCATATTGTTAGATACTACGCCTTCATTTGTAATTTCTAGTGTGTTTATTAATCTTAGCTCTATATTGTTTAATTCAGAAATTCCTCTGTTCAATTGTAATCCCCCCTTCTATTCAATAATATTAATCTTTCAATATTTATATGTATGTTTGTACACTTTATTTTCACTATTACTTATCTAACCTTCACATACTTAACTGAGCTATAACTACTAAAATTCTTACTTCCATTAACAGTTCTATATGCTCTTATCTTATAATAGTAGACTTTTCCTTTTTTAACATCTTTATCAGTAAAACTTAAAGTAGAACCATTGCTTGCAGTAGCTACTCTGCTGTAACTTCCTTTTTTGCTACTGGCTCTGTATACTCTATATCCATGAGCTCCATATATTTTGTTCCAAGAAATTTTAGCATTTTTACTCTTAATACTTTTTACTGAAATTGATGGTGTAGAACATTTTGTGCTAGTTGTAATTACTGAAGAGTATGGTCCATATTCATTATTTTTCCCTACTATCTTATATGCTCTAATTTTATAATAATAAGTCTTTCCTTTACTTAGTTTTGAATTTGTAAATGTAGTAGTAGAGTTTTTCGTCATAGTAGCAACTCTAGTATATTTTCCGTTTTTACTATTAGCTCTATAAATTCGGTATCCACTAGCACTAGACATCTTACTCCAAGACAGTTTTATACTTGAAGTAGTACTATCTACTTGTTTAAATCCACTTATTTTCCCAGGCAATATTTTAAAAGTTAGTTTCTTGCTTCCACTATAATCGCCCATTCCTATTATAGTAAAACTACCACTTCCTATAGATGTATTTTTTCCATATTCATATAAATAATCTTGCCCTTCTTTTAAAGTCTTTCCTTTATAATATACTGTGACTTTAGGTTTTATAGTTTTTCCACTATAAGTATAATTTAAAATAGATGAAGTAGTGCAATCACTAGTGTTATATTTCACTCTTATTGTACATGTGGCAGTTAGACCACTTTGAGATGTTGCTATAATTGTAGTAGTGCCAATTCCTATCCCTTTTACTACACCCTTAGAATCCACAGTAGCTATTTTTTCATTACTACTTGTCCACTGTATCTTATTACTTATCCCTCCATTTTCATATGCTTCTAATTTATAAGTTTTTCCTTTTACTATAGTTTTTTGAACTTTATTTAATTTGAAAGTATAGTAGTCAGGTAATTTATAAGAGGTTTTTGACATGGGATAAATTGAGTTAAACTGTGCAGTTTTGAATTCATTATCTCTACTATGATCCCAAAAATCATTGTTATTTTTCAAGAACCATGAGTAATCTAAGTTTCCGAAATCTTCTGTATAGCAAGAGTCCCAGGTATTATCTACATTGTAATAAAAACTTCCTATTTTACAAATATTCCAAGCATGATATTCTCCTGATGAATAGCCTGTAATACATCTTACATCCACCTTCAATTCTTTCATCATTTTATAAGTCAAGGATGCAAACCCATTGCAAACTACATTTTTATTTATAATACCGTTATAAGCCGAAAATTTTTTCAAACCATAATCGTAAGTTATGTTTTCTACTATATAATCATGAACTACTTTTACTTTTGTAAATTCGTCTTTATCATAAACATTAAGCTCATCTAAAACTTTATTTACTTCGGCATTAACTTGTTGCTCTTGATAGTATGTTGATAAGTACTTTATGTTAAATGTAAAATTAATTGTATCAGAATAGAAGGTTTCAACCATCCACTCAGCATTGCTCCAATGCCTGTTTAAATAATCACCTTCACTGGAATTTCCATTTTTCTCATCTACCATTACTGCATTTATAATGTCTAAAGGCATTTTGTCATAATATTTGTTATTTTTTATTGTGAATTTAACAATACCACTTCTTTTAACCATTTGTGCTTTAACATATTTTACTGCTTCTTTTACACTTGTGAATGTGGGTGTAGATGCTCTTTCTACTGGCAGTGGACTATAAATTTCTTCTATATCCTGTCCTTTATAAATAGGATTTTCTATTATTCCATTATAAATTTCCTCATTATTGTCTTCTTGGTTTACTTCTCCATTGTTTTTTTCTATGATAATTTCTTCATTTTCTAAGGTGTCTGCAAAAATATTTAAACTGCTTATAGGTACTATGTTAATCATTAACAATGCTACTAATATTAAGCTAATTGTTTTTTTCAAATTACCTCACCTCCGTAATGTTTAAATATTCGTTTTTTAATCTTATTTACCTTTTTTATTTATAATTCTCTTGAAACTTATATTATTTCGCAAAAAAATAGCCAACACTTAAGTTGACTATCTTTCAATATATTAATTAATGTCATTCTTTAAATTCTTCGTTTAATTGATCTTGATTTACTCCATTTAGTACATGATCCACATATTTTACAATACCACCCCACCCATCTACTGCCTGAGGATTTTGGTTTTCTATTATTTCACTTACTTTATTCAAAAACTTAATTCCGCCATTTTTATCTAGATAATTTCTAGTTGCGGCTGGAATATCATTATATTTCATTTCTTTTAATTTTTCAAAATAGTCTCCAATAGAACTATCTTTACTAATGTAATCTTCATAAGGTATTATAAATCCATTATTGTCACATACAAAAACTTGAAAATAATTTTTATCTACTACATAATTGAAGTCATATTCTTTTCCATCTGTTTTTTTCACCTTAAATACATAATATTCTTTATTAATATCTTTATCTTTCACATAATTATTCTTACTAGAATACTCAAATTTAGTATGCCCTCGATCTGTATCCGTAATTTTATATAAAGCTTGTCTTGCTCTTGAAATTTCGCCACTTTCTTTAATATTTGAAAAGTATTTTACAAAACAAATACTAACAATTAAAATAACTAAAAGTAAAATAGATATTATTCTCATATAATCCTTTTTCTTTAAGTTAAATATCTCTCCTATCAAGTACTTCACTCCAAATCATATAATGGTTTTAAAATTTAAAATGTTCATTATATATTATTATTTTATTATTATTTACATATTCTGCATAAATAATATATTAACCTTCTTTTATTCATAATTTCTGCATTTTTAATAATAATCAAGATATTATGTCTGGTTGTCTTATTTTAAACTTTATTTTACTAAATATTTTCTTCGTTGAAAAATTAGTAAATACACCAACATATTTTTTCACTAGATTTGAAGATGTAACCTCACAATAGCCATAAACAAAGCATACTGCTAAAATTAAAAATGTAAGTAAACTTAAGCTTCCCTTAGTAAACTTCATTGATTTTAATATAAAAGCATGAGTTAAATAAATTACTAAAGTATTTTGTCCCCATTTAGTTAGAGGTGTTTTTTTATCATTAACTAAACTACAAATACATAATATTACAAACAAGGTTACAAATATACATATATTTCTAAAGATTAAAATTCCTATATCTGTAGAAACATAATCACCTAAACTTCCTTTATAGAATAGAAATCCTACTCCCACTCTTTCTTCCACGAAAACATAATTACTAAGTATTATTATTAAAAATATGCCTACTATTGATACAAACTTAGGCATCTTAGAACATATTTTTTTCACAGATTCTTTATCTAATAAATACCCTAAGTAAAAGAAAGGATAAAATCCTATAGTTCTTCCTATGGACATAAATTCCCAATCTACTTTGTGAGAAATACTAGGTATAAAAGAAATTATAAAAATTCCTAATAAAGTCATATAGCTTTTTGGTAATAAAGGTGTAATTAACTTCCAATTTATTAATGATAATAAATACCAATAAGAATATCTAGGATATAATATTGTTTGAGGCAAATTATCTATTGGTTTTCCCGAGAATAAACTAAAACCAATTGGATATATTATTAATTGCCATATGATATAAACTAACATTATGTCTATAATTCTATCTATTCTAAATTTTTTTGAAAAATATCCACTTACTAATATAAATAATGGCATATGAAATATGTAAATAAAAGAATATAAAGTCCTGGCTCCATCATTATACATTTGCATTCTACCTAAAAAATGTCCAAATACTACTGTAAATATTAATAATCCTTTCAGATTATCAAAGTAATAATCTCGTCCTATTTGTTGTCTGTCTTCCATGGTTCTCTCCTCATAATATAAATAATTAAAACTATAAAAATACCTAATATAGCACCACTACTATCAATCATCACGTCTTTCACTTGACCAGCTCTTCCTGGTACAAAAAGTTGATGTATCTCATCTGAAATAGCATATAAAACACAGATAATAAATGATTTTAAAGCTTTATGCTGTAAATTATCATACTGTAATAATAAACTCATCACTAAAATTCCCAACATCATATATCCTAAAAAATGAGCACTTTTCCTAGCTATATATTGTAGATTATCTACCACTTCATCTTGAACTTCTTCTGGTTGATTTTCAAATTGTGGAACAATAGATAATACGGCTCTAATAGTACCACCACTTGTATTTTTAGATGTAGTTGAATTTTGGCTGGACATAGAAAAAATAAATGCCACCCACAAAACTAACAACACCGCTAATATTCTTTTCTTCATTTTAACCCCTCCTTTGAAACATATGTCTATTATAAGTCATTATTAATTACTATGTCTTTATATTTTTACAATTAATAATTTCAATCTAATATCTAAATTTTTACAACAAAAAACTCTTAGCATAAATTATATACTAAGAGCTTATTTACTATTTAACTTTTATAGATTTTGAAGTTTTCGCGTATCCTGATTTGCTCATTTCAACTTTTATTGTTTTTTCTTTAGATTGTTTCTTTATTTTTATAGAATAAGTTCCATTAGATTTCACTTTTGAACTTCCTATTTGTTTGCTTCCTACATAAGCTTTTACAGTAGCTCCACTTTGTCCTCTTCCACTAACAGTTTTATAAGTAGATTTAACTATATTCACACTTAGTTTTTTTGAAAATACTTTTTTAACTGTAACATATTCTTCTTCTGTATAATAATTAGTTTTGCTCATCTTTACAGTTATTTCTTTACCTGCTGGCTGTTTCTTTATTTTTATAGAATACGTTCCATTAGATTTTACTTTTGAACTTCCTATTTTTTTACTTCCCACATAAGCAGTTACTGTTGCATCTTTTGTTCCTTTTCCAGTTACAGTTGTTGATGTACTTTTTACCTGATTTATTGTAAAGGTTTTAAAATAGTATTTTTCCACGAATACACTTGATACCCTGGCTCCATATCCTGGTTTTTCTATTTTAACAACTAAAGATGACTCATCTTCTTGTTTTGGAATAGTTACTTTATATGTTCCATCAGATTTAACAGTTGTTTTATATGTTTTATATTCGTCTGTATATACTGTTATCTTAGCTCCTGCAACACCTTTTCCAGATACAGAACTTGCTCCTGGAAAAACATGATTTACAGTAAATGGTGACATAGTTTTTAATGTAGTAGATTTAGTCATAGGGCTTACTTCAAAACTTCCCTTTGTTGCACTGACCATTAATATGTATTTACCTTTTTTTAGCTTAAGATCTACATTATTTCCTTGTTCTTGTCCTTCTGATTTGTTAATTAACATGTCTTCCCATATAGGATCTGCTTCCTCGTTTAGCATGGCAACTTCTAATAATAATCCATTAGACTTATAATTTAAATTTATACTTTGATCACTAGTAAGTTTTAAAGTATACATATTTACACTTAAATCACAATCTACATTTCCTTTTTTTGTAGAGTTTAAGGCAATACTGCCTGTTTTTATTTCTACTTCTGGATCTTCTTTATTTAGCAAATCCTCAAGAATATCAGTTATACTAGATTCTCTACTTGCTAATTCTCTTTTTATTGACCCTGATTCTTCTGCCGCAAATGCTGGCGCTGATACTGTTAATACCATCGTTAATGACAATAGTATAGAAATTAATTTTTTCTTCATAGTTTCCCCCTAAAATTACTAATACTTTAATTTAAACTTATCATATTTCCAATTATCTTTCCATAAATTACTATATTTGTAACTTTTTTGTTTATTTGAGTATTATTATTCATAGTTTTAATACTTTATTAACTTTTATTGTTATAAATTATTATTAAATAAGACCTTAAAAACATATATAATCATAGTAAGGAATAATATTATTTTATGGTGGTGATGTTTTGAAAAAGTTATTAGGTCTTATGCTACTTATGTCTTTACCACTAATACTTTTTACAGCCTATTCAAAGCATGAATATCTAAACAGCAGTGTTTCCTCAGCGCAGGAAACTCCAACAAAAGATGATGTTTACATTGACATGCAAATACAAAAATATGGCTACAAAAGTAACCTTGGTGAAGAAATCTTTGAAATTCCTCTATTTGTAAGTAAGACTGGGGACAACAAAGAAATTAACAAATTAAATGATTCTATTGCACCTTTGTTAAATTACTACAATGGCAATTATGGTTTTAAACAAGATGAAGATACTTGTGAAGTAAAATCTTATCCTTTTACCAGTGACAACTATTTACAAGTAATAACCACCGCCACTATATATCCTAATTCTAATTCTCAAGGAGAAATATTTTCTTATAATTATGATATAAAAAACGAGAAAATTTTAACTCTTCAAGATGCTTATAAAAAAGATAAAAAAACTGAAACTCAAGTTATAAATGAAATAAAAACTTCTTTTAATAAAAGAAGATCCAATAAGAAAATTAAACTTCTGAAAATAGAAGTAAATTGTTTTTTAATTGATGAAGATAATATTAAATATTTCATAAAAATAAATATAAGTAATCCTAAGTCTAAGGACATTAATATTATATGCACTTATAATTCTCATGAAAGTTCCTTAGAAGAATATGATGGAATTTGTTTAATAAATCCAAAACAACCAGATAAGTTTGAACCTTATCTTTGTTATGAAAGAAATGATATAAAAGAAAAATACTATACTAAAAAAGAAAGCAATTATATTAAATAATTAAATCCTTATAAGTAAAAAAGTTCCCAGATGAGTAGTTACTATCTTGGGAACTTTTTTATATTGGTTTATATTGATTTGGGGTAAATAAAACCTTTATATTAAGAGTACTATAAAACGATTGCCAAAGAGTAAAAAATGAGAATTATTTAAGCAATCTTCATCTTATATATTAGCAACTACTGTGCCAAGTTTTGATTTAGTATAAAATATAAAAATATTTCATTTTCATATTTTGACAAAAACAGCCTTATTACTTGGTATTTAAACCTTTGTACTTTTCTTGAATTTATTTATTTTTAATATATAAATCATATTTATTTTAATATGAATTTTAATATAAAATATACTTTTTATACCATTTGCATGGAAATTTATTTCTACCTGGAATAAAACTTCACATAACTTAGTGCAATTTTTTTCACAATTCTACATTTTTATTTAAATTTCGCACTTTATATCTTTTTATTTTAATTACATATATTTTATTTATATTTAAAGTTTATATTTTTTCTTTTACTTTGTACTCTACAATCTTATTAAATAGTTGCCTTCTACTAATATCTAAATATTCCGCACTTTTTGTTATATTTCCATTAAGTATGTCTAAAACTTTTTTTATGTATTCTGCTTCTGCTTCTCTTTTTATTTCTTTTAAAGGTTTTATATCTTCTGTATTTAACAGATTACTGGATTCTTCTTTTACATAAGTTTTATCTTTATAAAATTCATATTTTATGTGTCCTTGTTCAGATAAAATCACTAATTTATCTAATATATTTTTAAGCTCTCTAATATTACCTTTGTACTCATATTCCAATAACTGCTTCATAACTTTATCATCTATTTGAAAAATTTCTTTATTATACTTTACAGCAGATTTTTTCAAAAAGAAATCTATAAGCATTGGTAGATCTTCTTTTCTTTCTCTTAATGATGGTAGATGTATTGATATAGTATTTATTCTATAAAATAAATCTTCTCTAAATTCTTTCTTCTCAATAGATGTCTCTAAATCTTTATTAGTAGCACAAATCAATCTAAAGTCCACATCTATACTTTTATTACTACCTATTTTTTCAATAGTTCTATTTTCAAGAGCTCTAAGAAGTTTTACCTGTGTGTTTAAATCAATATCTCCTACCTCATCTAAAAACAAAGTTCCTCCATGAGCTTCTTCAAAACGCCCTATTCTTTTATTGATAGCTCCTGTAAAAGCTCCTTTCTCATGTCCAAACAACTCTGATTCCAGTAAAGTGCTAGAAAAAGACTGACAGTTTACTGCCACAAATTTTTTGTCTTTTCTCTCACTATTTTCATATATATACCTTGCCATAACCTCTTTCCCCGTACCAGATTCTCCTGTTATAAGCACATTCACATTAGCTGCTGCTGCCTTTTTTGCAATTTCTAATATTTTTTTCAACTTTGGATTATTAGTTTTCAATAAAAACTCACTATTAAAATCACTTGGTTCTTCATCTACTATTACCTTACATTCTTTTTTCACTTTTTCAATTTCACTTAGTAAATCTGCTGGATTACTGCCTTTTATAATATAACTAAAAGCACCTTTTTTAATAGCTTCCACAGCATTTTTTATAGTTCCGTATCCTGTAATTAGAATTACAAATGTATTTTTATGATTTTTCTTTATTTCTTCTAATACTTGAATTCCATTTATTCCATCCATTTGTAAATCAGAAAGAACTAAGTTGAATTTTTCTTTTTTAAATTTTTCTAAAGCTTCTTCTCCACTACTAGCAAGCGTTGTGTCGTAACCTTCACTTTGCAAAATCATATTAATAACTTCCACATATTGTCTTTCATCATCAACTACTAGTATTTTGAATTTTTTATCATTCATGATATATTTCCCCCATTTGTTGGTATTTCAATTTTAAAAGTTGTACCTTTATTTACTTCACTACTAGTTATAGAAATATCTCCCTCTAATTTTTTTATTTCATTATAAACAATATATAACCCTAGTCCTGTTCCCTTACTTGTACTTTTTGTAGTAAAAAACGGATTGAATAAATTGTCTAAGTCCTTTTTTTCAATACCAATTCCACTATCACTAAATTCAATTTCTATCATATGATCTTTCTTTCTTACCATAATGTTAATTATTCCACCTTCTGGCATAGCATCAATAGAGTTAGAAATTAAATTTATAAATATATGCTTTAAACTTTCTTCATTAGTATTTATAAGAATATCTTCACAGGATAATGCTACTCCAATGTTCATTTCTTTTAAAGACTTTTTCTCCAAATCTAAAATACAATTAAAAAATTCTTTTATATTTAACTCCTTATATTCATCTCCAGATATGGATGAAAATTTAAGAAGGTTATCAATAATTCCACCAGCTCTCTCCACAGAGAATTCTATATTTTCTATATACATTTCATAATTTTCTTCATTACACCTCTTATGTTTCAATAAATAACAGTAATTTCTAATTATACCTAAAGGATTTCTGATTTCATGAGCTACACCTGCTGCTAAATGTCCAACTGCAGCCATTTTATTAGATTGCATCATTTGCTTTTCGCTTATTTTATCACGAGTAATATCCCTTATCATTATTAATTTATCTGAATTATCTTCATCACTTATATTTCTGTCGTATATCTCAAAAAATTTGTTATCATAATTTATTTCACATGTGATTTCTTCATTATTATTGAACTTTATAATATTCCAAATCAAAGTACACAATGGATCCAATTCATAAAATTTTCTATTTAATAAATATTCTTTTTTTGAATTATTATAATTGCAAAAAGATTTATTAACATTTAAAACTATACCTTCACTATTAACTATAATTACTAACCTATTAAGCACATCAAAGGCTGCTTGAAGTTCATTTCTACTTCTTTTAAGTTCATTTGTTCTAGAGTCTATTACTTTTTTAAGAGAGTAATTTATTAAGAAAGATAAATATATTACTAATAAAAATAATATTATCACTATAAGAATATTTAATTGAACATCAATTTTATTATGTTCGTTATAACTTATGCTTCCTGAAATTCCAAACCATTTACTCTGGGTTTTTTCCATTAAATCACTTTTAGTTACTATTACACCTGGAACTTTATATATAGGATTTGTAAATATACATCTACTTACTAAGATTGTTATACATATTAATATTATACCTATAGTCATATAAATTTTATTTTTCATATTCAATACTCCTACCTATCATAATTTGTAGAATTACGTCACAACTATATTATATAGTATTTTTTACCAAGATGCTTTTTATTTAATGAAAAAAAAACTGCCTTTTCTAGGCAGTTCAATTTTAAATATTATCCAATTTTTTGTAACAAATATTCTTTTAGAAGTTTTTTACTAGCTTTTGCTGAAAAAACTTTTAATTCTAAGGATTTAGATATTTCTATTTCATAATTCCCCTTACTAATTTCATCTTTAATTTCTCCTACTGTGAAAAATTCCTTTTTAAATTTAGTCTTTACTGAACCTAATTGTATAGGAAAATGAGTATCACTTCCTGTTACATAAGGTACTTTTAATTTATTTGATAAATTTCTCACTTCTTCTTGAACTGGAATTATACCTCTACTACCAATATCTGTAGCATTTAAATCTAGTCCATGAAGTCTACTTATTAATTCTTCATCTTGTAAATATAACTTATGAGATTCTCTATAAGGATGGCTCCCTACCATTAAGCAGTTATATTTATCTCCTAAGTCTAATAATTTTACAAAATCTATAAAGTTAGGTTTGATTTTATATTTATTCAACTCTTCCTTAATCTTATATATATCTTCTCTATTTCCAGCTAAGATAATATGACCTCCATTTTTTATATCAATCTCCATGCCTAAAAATATGGAAAAATTCTCTACTAAATATTTATCACCTATATATTTATATTTTTCCTCCAAATACCTATGTATTTCATCTATATATAAAGCATTAAAATGTTCACATAAAATATATCCGTCTAATCCTTGCTCCTTGGCAATTTCTATGTCTTGTAAAAATAAATTTTCATCAAATTTACTTTTTTTAGTTAACAGTCCGTGTACATGAAAGTCTAAGTTCATATTAATCTCCTTTTAAAATAAATTACCTACAGTTAAAGTAATTCCAACTAAAGCTGTTGATATAATTAAAAATGTGTATTCACTTTTACCTATAGCCATATAAGACAGTTTCAACTCCATAGCCTTAGGATTTTCTATACTTTCTGTAAAACCTTTTGTTTCTAAAGCTTCTACAGTACTTCTTATTCTTTTTGCTGTGTTTAATATCATTGGATAAAAAGCCTTCATTAGTATTTTTATATAATACATTACAATATTAAGTCCCCATACTTTCTTTTCCTTAGGACGCTGACCTCTCAGTCTAAATGAGTTAAAGATATTGTTATATTCATCTATTAATATGGGAATCATTCTATATCCATAAGATATTCCAAATCCGAACTTGGCAGGTAATCCAAATTTCAATAATGCATCACTTAATTTCTCTGGATCCACACTTGTAAATATACAAATAGTAGAAAGCGATATTATTAGAAGTTTTAAAGATACTATAAATAAAGAAGTAAATGCCTGGATTTGACCTCCAATTACTACAGCTAACACACCTGTAGTAATATTTTGAGAAATAAATAATCCACCAAATATTACTCCTCCAAAGGCTGCCCCCAAAGCTACTGATAATGGAT
>JAVXJA010000070.1:0-15483 GCA_036648085.1 Terrisporobacter sp. | reverse complement strand
GCAAGGCTTACATCCACTAGGCTAAAGACCTAGTGGATTTACGCCTTATTTCTTTTAAATTAGAATCCTACTAGCTCATTATTGCTTGCATATCCTTTTATTAAAGCATCTTCTCTTAAAAATGCATATAATTCTGCATTAGTACTCTGTACATATGGATTTACGTAAAAAATACCAAGTATACCTAACGTAAGTAATGATAATATCTCCCATCCTAAGAAAGATAAATCTAGAATAAAAGCACTCCATTTATTACCACGCATCATATCTTTGCTAATCTCAAATGCTCTTTGCCTACTAATTGACGGATTTTCACTTAATATATAAGGTATCATTCTATATTCATAATATTTTACTATTCCTGGTATAACAAGTAGTAATGTCCATAAGCCTTGGAACAATCCTTTTAAAAACATTGTTATTATAGTATTTTTTAATTTTCCACTTTTATAAACACAAATTAAACTATCTAGACTACTCTCTTCTTCCCTAATTCCCATGAAGAAATTATTCTTTCCAACTTCTATAGGATAAACAATTAGCAATTTTATAACAAATCCTATTATACCTACTATAACTATAAGGCCTCCAAATAAAGCAAAAAAACCACTACTTATAAAATTATCCACTTCAGGCATTAACTGAAGTTCTTCATCATAATATTCATTATCATCATAATAATTATTACTTATACTATCGGTAACATTATTTACACTATTGCTAACTGTGCCACTATTTAAGCCACCAGCTAATATAAATGTAATAAAGCATATAAGTACACACTTCCAGTAACATCTTTTAAAGTTTATCTTCCCTCTAGCCTTTAATTCACTTCTTTTCCACATTTACTTCCCCTCACTCTCATTAATATCTTCAAATTAAATATTTAATAAATTAATTACATTAGATATATTATATGATAAATGATAAATTAATTACATTACATTGTTGTAATATTTTAACATTTATATGTTATTTTCTTCCCTTCACTCATATGATCAACTACCTTAGAAATTATGTACCTTCCTTGATCTACCATGTTGCTAAACGCTTTCATTAAGTAGTTGGAAATTAAAAAAATGGTGAACTATGATAGTTCACCATTCATTTATATTAAAATCAGTTTTTATTTATTATTAGTCAACTAATCTCTTGTAGCTATTTAATCTATCATTAGCAGATTCTTCAGCCATTGTAAATAATTCTTCAGCTTCATCTGGGAATTGTTTAGCTATAGCAGAATATCTAACTTGTTTCATTAAGAACTCTCTAAAGCTTTCAGTAGGTTCTTTTGAATCAAGTGAGAATGGATTTTTACCTTCTCCTTTAAGAACTGGATTATGTCTGTATAAATGCCAGTATCCAGCTTTAACAGCTTGTTCTTCGTTAGCTATAGTTCTTCCCATACCTTCTTTTAATCCATGAGATATACATGGAGAATAACATATGATTAGAGATGGTCCATCATACGCTTCAGCTTCAACTACAGCTTTAACAAATTGGTTATAATCAGCACCTATTGCAACTTGAGCAACATATACGTTACCGTAGCTCATAGCCATCATTCCTAAGTCTTTCTTTCTAGATCTCTTACCAGATGCAGCAAACTTAGCCATTGCAGCTATTGGTGTAGCTTTAGAAGATTGACCACCAGTATTAGAGTAAATTTCTGTATCAAATACAAGAACATTTACATTTTCTCCTGATGCAAGAACATGATCTAATCCACCGTATCCTATATCATAAGCCCAACCGTCTCCACCAAGTATCCATTGAGATCTCTTGATTAAGTAATCTTGTCTTTCTTTTATTGATGTTAATAATGCTTTAGCTTCATCAGATTTTGGTTCAGCTTTATTTATTAATTCAACAACAGCTTTACTTGTTTTAACAGAAGCATCTCCGTTATCCTTAGCATCTAACCATGCTTGGAATACGTCTTTACCTTCTTCACAACATGCATTATCAACTAATTTCTCTATATCTTGAGTTAATTTAGCTCTTATTTGTTCAACTGCTATATGTTGTCCTAATCCATATTCAGCATTATCTTCGAATAAAGAGTTTGCCCAAGATGGACCTTTACCTTCATGGTTACAAGTATATGGAGTTGCTGGAGCAGATCCTCCCCATATTGAAGAACATCCTGTAGCATTAGCTATCATCATTCTATCACCATATAATTGAGTTACAAGTTTGATATATGGAGTTTCTCCACATCCTGCACAAGCACCTGAGAATTCCATTAATGGTTGTCTGAATTGAGAACCTTTAACAGTATTTACATTCATTATATCTTCTTTTGGAGCAACTTTAGTAGTATCTACTGCATAAGCCCAGTTTTCAACTTCCACATCTTGAGTCTCAAGAGGCTTCATGACTAATGCTTTTCCTTTAGCTGGACATACGTCAGCACAGTTTCCGCATCCTGTACAATCCATTGGACTTACTTGAATTCTATATTGTAATCCTTCAAATCCTTTACCAGTAGCTTTCTTAGCATTGAATGCTTCTGGAGCTGCAGCTGCCTCTTCTTCAGTTACAAGAATAGGTCTTATACATGCATGAGGGCATATAAATGCACATCTATTACATTGTATACATTTTTCTACATCCCACTCTGGAACATTAACAGCTATACCACGTTTTTCATAAGCAGCTGTACCGCATGGGAATGTACCATCCTCATATCCTAAGAATGTACTTACTGGAAGGTCATTACCCTTTTGAGCATTCATAGGTCTTAATATATCTTTTATAAAAGCAGGTTCTTCACAAGTAACAGCTGCTTCATCAGCACTTGCATTAGACCAAGAAGCTGGAACATTTACTTTAACTAATGAATTTATACCAGCATCAACAGCTTGGTAGTTCATATTTACTACTTTTTCACCTTTTTTACCATAGGCTTTTACTATAGATTCTTTTAAATATTTAACAGCATCTTCAACTGGTATTATATCAGCTAATTTGAAGAATGCAGCTTGACATATCATGTTTATTCTATTTCCAAGACCTATTTCTTGACCTATTTTAACAGCGTTTAATGTATAGAACTCTATATCATTGTCAGCTATATATTTTTTCATTTCTGCTGGAAGGTGTGCCTCTAATCCTTCTGCATCCCATATAGTGTTTAGTACGAATGTACCACCTTTTTTAAGTCCTTTTAATAAATCATATTTATAAACATATGATTGATTATGACAAGCTATATAATCAGACTCATCTAATAAGTATGTAGATCTTATTGGAGTATCACCAAATCTTAAGTGAGACATTGTTATACCACCAGATTTTTTAGAGTCATAATCAAAGTAAGCTTGAGCATATTTATCAGTGTTATCACCAATTATTTTTATAGCTTGTTTATTAGCACCAACAGTACCGTCTGATCCTAATCCCCAGAATTTACATCTTACTGTTCCTGGAACTTTTATGTTTATTGGCTCAGCTTTTGGAAGTGATGTATTAGTAACATCATCAACTATACCTATAGTGAATTGATTTTTAGGTACTTCTTTATCTAAGTTAACAAATACTTCATGTAAATCAGTTGGAGTAGTATCTTTTGATCCTAATCCGAATCTTCCACCTACTACTAATGGTGATCTATCTGATTGAGCAAATACGTTAACTACATCTAAGTATAATGGCTCACCTATAGCTCCTGGCTCTTTAGTTCTATCAAGAACACAAACTCTTTCAACTGTACTTGGTACAGCATCTAAGAAATGTTTTGCAGAGAAAGGTCTAAATAAATGAACTTTAACCATTCCTAATTTTTCACCTTTAGCATTTAAGTAATCTATAGTTTCTTCTAAAGCTTCTGTAACAGAACCCATAGCTACAACTATATGTTTAGCATCTTCTGCACCATAATAATCGAATAAACTATGTTTTCTTCCTGTTATTTCACTCATTCTAGCCATATTTTTTTCTACTATTCCAACTATGTTTTCATAGTATTTATTAGAAACTTCTCTAGTTTGGAAGTATATATCAGGGTTTTGAGCTGTACCACGAGTAACTGGGTGATTTGGAGATAATGCTTTATCTCTAAATGCTTGAACAGCTTCCATATCTAATAATTTTGCGTAATCTTCATTTTCCATTAATTCAACTTTTTGAATTTCATGAGATGTTCTAAATCCATCAAAGAAATGTACGAATGGTAAAGATCCTTCTATTGCTGACATATGAGCAACTGGTGCTATATCCGCAACTTCTTGAACTGATCCTGAAGCAAGTAAAACAACACCTGTTTGTCTTGCTGCCATAACGTCTTGATGATCTCCGAATATAGATAAAGCTTGAGCTGCAATAGCACGAGCAGTAACGTGGAATACTCCTGGTAATAATTCACCAGCACATTTATACATATTTGGTATCATTAATAATAAACCTTGAGAAGCTGTGTAAGTAGAAGTTAAAGCTCCTGCTTGTAATGAACCATGGAATGCTCCAGCAGCTCCTGCTTCAGATTGCATTTCAACAACTCTGACCTTTTGTCCAAATACATTTTTTCTTCCTTGAGATGCCCATTCGTCAACTAATTCAGCCATAGTTGATGATGGTGTTATTGGATATATAGCAGCTACATCTGTAAATGCATAAGATACATGAGCAGCAGCTGTATTTCCATCAACTGTTTTCATAAATTTAGCCATTTTATGTTTCCTCCTTAATTTTACCCTTAATACTATACAATTTGTTATATTTTATATGTTTATAAAACTATATTTAATGTCTATATCTTAAGTAGTGGGTCTGTTTTATAAAATATTTTTGCCAATTAATATCATTATTCTGCGCAATGCTTAAAAATCCTTTATGGTTTTTACATTATTTAATTTAAATTCCATTTTTCAGCACATTATTATAAATAAATATTTTTTTGCGTAAAATTGCATTTATATTTACATTTATTTTAATACCCTAAAAATTACATTTCCAATCATCTTTTTCTGATGATTAAAATTTCCTAAACATATTAAAGCTAGCTTTTATTTATTTTCAGTTGCTATCAAATCACTCTATTTAATAAGCTTAGTATCCTACTGTATCTGTTTTTTCACCAGTAGCTATTGATATAGATGCACTTGCACCTATTCTTGAGGCTCCTGCTTCCATAACTTTTATTGCATTATCAGTAGTTCTTACTCCTCCTGATGCTTTTACACCAATATTAGCTCCAACTACATTTCTCATTAATTTTATGTCTTCTGGTGTTGATCCACCTGTACCAAATCCTGTTGATGTTTTTACATAATCAGTTCCTGCTTTTACTGAAAGTTCACAAGCTATTTTCTTTTCTTCATCAGTTAAATAACAAGTTTCTATTATTACTTTAACTAAGGCTTGTTTATTAGCCGCATCAACAACTGCTTTTATATCCTCATAAACCAGTTCATAGTTTTTATCTTTTAGTGCACCAATATTTATAACCATATCCACTTCATGAGCACCTTTTTTTATTGCATCTTTTGTTTCAAAAGCTTTTACTTCACTCGTATTAGCACCTAAAGGGAACCCTATTACTGTACAAACCTTTACATTACTTCCTTCTAATTCTTTTTTAGCAAGTTCTATATGTGTAGGATTTATACACACTGAAAAGAATCCATATTCTTTGGCTTCCTTACAAACTTTTATTACATCCTCTTTAGTAGAAAATGCTTTTAATACTGTGTGGTCAATCATATTAGCAATATTTTGTTTCATTGTTACACTCCTTTTATATTATGTAATATTTCCTATTTACATCATAAATATGTGTTCTTATATTATGATGTAATATGTTGTTAAAAAATATACTTTCAATAATATGTTAGCACATATAAATATTTTTTTAAAGAAGAGTTTCCTTTATTTTTATATTTACATTTACATTTAATTAGTTTTTACTTACATGTAACAAATCTACCTGCATAATACCTTTATCTGAACACATTCTATATATTATTCCTAATTATTTTTTTTAGCAATAAGGCACTATTTTTATACATAGTATCTAAAAAGATACTATTGATAATTTTTAACTTATATTACTTTATTGATTTTTATTTCCTATAAATGATATAATCACAATTATAGCGTTTAAAATATTGAAAATTACTTTATTTAGGGGTGTAAATAATGACTACTAGTTTCAACTCTCATAATTCATGCCATAATAGAGAAGATTGTAGAATATTTGAAACTTGTCCTATGGTATTAGTGCATAAATTAATATCTGGTAAATGGAAAATATTAATTCTATGGTATCTATGTGGTGGCTCATTAAGATTTAGCGATTTGAAAAGAAAGCTACCAGATGTAACTCAGAAAATGTTAACAAATCAACTTAGAAGTCTCGAGGAAGATGGGTTAATTTATAGAAAGGTTTATCCTGTATTTCCACCTAAGGTTGAATACGGTTTAACTGATTTAGGTGATGGTATAACTCCTATGCTAAAAGAAATGTATACATTTGGAATAGAATACTCAAGTAATTTATAACAAAAAAGTATGTACATTGTACATACTTTTTTGTTATATTTAATAATTATTTAACTAATGTTACTAACTCTCCGTTTTTAACACCAGCAGCATTTCCTTCTTCTAAATCAACATGCATTTCTAATTTGAAAGCAGCATTAGCTCTAACTAATACGTTGTTAAATAAAAGACCTCTTTCACCTTCAGTTTGAACTGAAACTATATCTTTATCTTTAACTCCGAAGTTTTTAGCATCTTCTAAGTTCATATGTATATGTCTAGAAGCAACTATAACTCCTCTTTCTAATTCAACTTCACCTTTAGGTCCTACTAATTTACATCCTGGAGTTCCTTCTACATCTCCTGATTGTCTAACTGGTACAGCTAAACCTAATGATCTAGCATCAGCTAAAGATACTTCTACTTGAGATTCTGGTCTTGCTGGTCCTAGAACTCTCATTTTAGTTGACCCTTTAGGTCCCACTACTTCAACCATTTCTTCACAAGCATATTGTCCAGGTTGAGATAAATCCTTTTTGTGAGTTAACTCATATCCAGCTCCGAATAAAGCTTCAACGTCTACTTGGCTTAAATGTATATGTTTATTTGATAATGCTATTGGTAATTTCATAAAATATAACCTCCCAAAATTTTTCTTATACATAATTATTTTGTAATTTTTCTGTATGCAATTCAATTATACATAAATTGTTATGTAAAATCAAACCATATTGATTATTTTGATAATTCTTTTAATAGATTATTAAAACCTGGAAAAGAAATATCAATTGATTTGTCACTATCTAATAAGACTTTATTTTCACTAATTAAATTAGCAACGGAAAATGACATGGCAATTCTATGGTCACTATATGTAAGAATTTTCCCACCTTGTAATTTACGTTTTCCTTTTATTATCATTCCGTCTTCTAGCTCAATTACATTAGCTCCAATAGTATTTAAATTTTCTACAATAGATTTTATTCTATTGCTTTCTTTTACTTTTAATTCTGATGCATCCTTTATAATAGTATCTCCATCTGCTTGAGTTGCTAAAACTGCAATTATTGGAATTTCGTCAATTAGTCTTGGTATTATTTCTTTATCAATAGTTGTTCCTATTAAGTTAGGACTATATCTTACAAGTAAATTCCCTACTTTTTCTCCACAAATTTCATGTTCTTCTACTACTTCTATGTTTCCATTCATTTTTCTTATCACATCTATAATTCCCACTCTTGTTTCATTTAAACCAACATTTTTAATTAAAACTTCAGAGCCTTCACAAATTAATGCCCCAACAATAAGAAATGCTGCTGATGAAATATCTCCTGGCACATAAATATCCTTATTAAAAAGTTCTTCCACAGGATTTATTTTTATATCTAAGTTATTCACTTCTATATCTGCCCCAAAAGATTTAAGCATAATTTCTGTATGATTCCTACTCTTTACCTTTTCGTGAATTATACTACTCTCATTTCCATATAAACTAGCTAAGATTAGAGCTGATTTAACTTGAGCTGAAGATATTGGCATATGATAATCTATATGATTTAATTTTCCACCTTTAATATTTATAGGTATATAATTTGCATCATCTTTTCCAGCTATATCACATCCCATACTTCTTAATGGATTACTTACTCTTTTCATAGGCCTTTTTCCTATTGATTCATCACCAATTATTGTAGATTCAAAGTTCTGACCAGCCAAGATTCCCATCATTAACCTAATTGTAGTTCCGGAGTTTCCCACATCTAAAATATCACTTGGTGTTTTTAGTCCTCTCAGTCCTACTCCTTTCACAAAAACTTCTTTGTTGTTTAGTTCTATATCTACACCCATTTTTTTAAAACAAGCTACTGTACTCAAACAATCTTCTCCCATTAAAAAGTTGCTTATTTTATTATTACCTTTAGAAATAGACGATAACATTATTGCTCTATGTGAAATAGATTTATCTCCTATTAATTCAACTGTACCTCTAAGCATGGTTACACCCCTTTATAACTTCAATAATTAACTCTTCTTCTATGTTATCAAATACCTCTACTTTTCCTTTTCCAACGGGTAAAACTAAATTTATCTTAGAAAAACTATTTTTCTTATCATTTTTCATTATATTAAATATTTCTTTTTCATCATCATAACTATACTCCACAGGAAGATTAAATTTATTGCATAATGATAAAAATTCATCATAATAATTCTTAGAAATTAAATTTTTATATAAAGATAGCTTAAATGCCATATTCATACCTATAGTTATAGCGCTACCGTGACTTATATTACATAGTTTTTCTATTCCATGTCCAAAGGTATGTCCAAAATTCAATATTTTTCTAAGATTACCTTCTTTTTCATCTTCATCTACTATAAATGCTTTTATCTCTGCACATTTTTTTACCATATAAATTAAAGTATTCATTTTTCTATCTATTACATCTTCATAGTTATCTAATAGATACTGTGAAAAATCATAATCATTGATAAAAGCATATTTTATTACTTCTCCCATTCCACTTATATATTCATCTTCTGGTAAAGTTTTTAAAGATTCTACATTTATATATGTAATTTTAGGTTGATGAAAAGCTCCTATGATATTTTTACTATTTCCTAAGTTTATCCCTGTTTTTCCACCTATAGATGAATCAACTTGAGATAAAAGTGATGTTGGTATTTGAGCAATATCTATACCTCTCATATATGTTGCAGCTACAAATCCAGCTAAATCTCCAACAACACCTCCTCCTAGGGCTATTATCAATGATTTTCTGCTTAGATTTATTTTTTTACAGTAATTCATTATTTTTTCATAATCCTCTAACGATTTGGACTCTTCTCCTGGATTTATAATATATTCATAAATATATCTTACGTCAAAACTTTTCCTCATGTTATGAAGTTGATAATTGTAAGTATTATAATCACAAATTATAAAACAAGCATCATATTTTTCATTTAACTTATCTACTGAATTTAAATTACACACTTCACTTAAACATTTTTGAAAATTTCTATATCCTTCATCGATATATATTTTGCAAGTATTATTTATTATTTTTTCCATCCTCTATCACCTAGCCTTTTTACATATGAATTATAATTATTTTGTAGGTCTTTTAGATTATCCCCACCAATCTTATCTAAAAAAAATTGACAAATAACAAAGGCTACCACATTTTCACAAACTATACTACATGCAGGAACTGCACAAGTATCAGAACGCTCCACACTTGCTTTATATTCTTTAAGTGTTTTCATATTTATTGAATTTAATGGTTTATATAATGTAGGTATTGGTTTCATTGCACATCGAATTATTAACTCCTCACCAGTTGTCATTCCACCTTCTATACCACCTAAATTATTAGTTTTTCTTCTAATTCCATCTACCTCAGAATAGTTTATTTCATCCATTACTAATGATCCTCTAGACATGGCCACTTCAAAACCTATTCCAATTTCTACACCTTTTATTGCTTGTATTGACATTAAATGCATAGCTAATTTACCATCAATTTTCTTATCAAAATGTGTATACGAACCAAGCCCTGGTATAAGATTTCTCACCCTTATCTCTATTACTCCCCCTAAAGTGTCACCTTCTTCTTTACATCTATCTATTTCTTCAATTATTGTTTTTTCTATTTCTTTATTTACACATCTTATTTCACTATTATCAACATTTTTCTTTATAAAGTCATAATTATAAATGTTGCTATCTTTTACATTACCTATTTGTACTACATGAGATGTGAAATCAATATTAAAATTTTTCAGTAATTGTTTACATATTGCCCCAACAGCAACTCTAGATGCCGTTTCCCTAGCAGAAGACCTTTCAAGTACATTTCTAGCATCATTAAAATCATATTTTAAACTACCTACTAGATCTCCATGTCCAGGTCTTACATTTTCAACTTTTTTTTCTTCTATATTAATATCTTCCATCGGTGACATGTACTTTGACCAATTTTCAAAATCTTTATTTTTTATTTCAAAAGAAATCGGACTTCCAAGAGTTTTTTTTCCTCTTACACCTCCAATTATATTAATTTTATCTCTTTCAATTTTCATTCTGCCTCCGCGTCCATGACCGCTTTGACGCTTTCTTAATTCTACATTTATTTCATCTATATTTAATTCTATATTAGCTGGTATTCCATCAATAATAGATATTAAACTTTGCCCATGAGATTCCCCACTAGTTAAGTATCTTAGCATTATTTTCTCCTTTTTAAATGTTTTTCTTATCTTAAGTTTACCAAATTATTAGTTAAAATTTTATATTTTTAAAAATCTTTTTAGATCACAAAAAAATCGCCAACATAATTATATTATGTAAGCGATTTCATTTATAGTTTTAAATTTATTAAGCAGCTTTTTTAGATGCTGATTTTTTATTCATTTTAGTGTTTATAGTATCTACTATAACAGCTATTGCATTATCACCTGAAACGTTTGCTGCCGTACCAAAACTATCTTGAGTTAAGTATAACGCTATCATTAAAGATGCAAGTCCACCGTCAGATGGTATACCTATCATTGGTAAGAATGGTAATGCACTCATTATAGCTCCACCTGGTGCTCCTGGTGCTGCTACCATAGCTATACCTAACATTAATATAAATGGTAATAATGTGGTAAAACTAAAGTCCATACCATTCATCATTAATACTGCAATAGCAAATGATGTAACTGATATTATAGATCCTGATAAATGAATTGTTGCACATAGAGGCACACAGAATTCTCTTATTTCTTTACTTACTCCATTATTTTTAGCACATTCAACGTTAACTGGTATAGTTGCTGCTGATGATTGTGTTCCAACCGCTGTTAAGTAACCTGGTATTTGGTTTTTTAACAGTTTAAATGGATTTTTGCCAGAAAATGTTCCAGCTGTTGTAAATTGTACTGCTAAGTATATTAAATGCATTGGTATTACAACTAAGTATACCTTCCAAAATACTCCTAGTATTGACCAAACTTGTCCTGCAAATGTTATGTTTGCAAATGTTCCTGCTATATATATTGGTAATAAAGGTATGATTACTGTTGCTAAAACTTTTGTAACTATTTCTTGAAACTCTCCAAATATTTTATGTAAAGTTTCACCTTTTCCATTATTTCTAAGTGATGATATTCCAAGTCCCATAGTGAATGCAAAAACAATTGCTGCAGTTACATCAACCATTGGTGCTAGTGGTATAGTAAAGAATGGTGCTAACATTCCTGCTTCTGGATCCCCTATTTGTGATGCTACACTTGAATCTATGAAAGATGGGAAAACTGTTGATGCTACTAAGAATGCTATTGTACCAGCTATTATTGTAGAACCATACGCTATTCCTGTTGTAATTCCCAATAATTTTCCAGCTCCTGTAGCTAAGTCAGCTATACCTGCTGTAACAAATCCTATTATTATAAATGGTATAACAAATTTTAAAAATGCTGAGAATAATGAGCTTGCAGTGACTAAAGTTCTTACTACAACTTCTGGTGCAAAACTCCCTAATAAAATACCGGCTATGATACCCATGATAAGTTTAGGAACTAGTCCTATTTTTTTCTTCATTATGTCTAACTCCCTTCAGATGTTATTTAATTTTTACTACTTCTTCAGTATAGTAACGTTTTCTTTTTATGTCAATATTTTATTTTACATTTTTTTATGTTTTTTTACATTTTTTATTTTATATATATTTTCTAACTATATTTTTTCTTCCAGCAATATTTGTAGTTTTTTTAAATAAACAAAAAATAAGAGCAAAGGCTCTTATTTTTTGTTTATTTCTTTTATATAACTTTCTAAAGTTGTATTAAAATTAATTTGAAAATCTTTATTTTCATCATAGCTGACTTCATCACTATTACTCATATAAATATTTTGTATTAATTTTGTATTTATACACTTAAAGAATATATCCATAACTAATTGTCCACCTAGAAACTGATTTTCATACTCTGGTTGACCACCTATTGCAATAAACATTCCTCTTCTTTCTTTTTTAGTATCTAAAGAAGGTTTTTTAAGTATATATTTACTAGAGTAAAATGCTTGTGTTCTATCAACTAGTGTTTTCACCTTAGTTGATATACTTGAAAAATACATAGGACTAACAACAATAGTTCCTTTAGAATTATCAAATTTCTTATATATCGGTGTCATATCGTCTTTAATTCTACACTTGCCAGTTTTGCCACAGTAATCACAAGCTGTACAGTAATCAATATTCATTTTATATATGTTAAGAATCTGATATTCTATATTATTTGCTTCTAATTCTAATACTATTTTTCCTATTATTCTACTACAATTTTTACTTTTTCTAGGACTTCCATTAATAATTAAAATTTGATCCTTTTTATCCATATATTCCTCCTATTTATTCTTTAACATAACTATTAAAATATCATCTTCAAAATTATCACTTTCAGAAAACTCTTCTATTTCTTTTTTTAAATTTTCAATAATTGTATTTCTGCTGCATTTATAATTATTTTTCACAAATTCTCTTAATCTATCTAAGCCGTACTCTTCTTTATTTTCATTTTTAATTTCTAATGTTCCGTCTGTAAACATAAATATCATAGGACATTCTTTTATATTAAATGTATTGTTATGATAAACACCATCTTCTAAAACACCTATTGGAATTCCTTTTTTACAATTTAAACTATCTATTATCTGACCTTCTTTATTAATAAATATTGGGCTGTAATGTCCTGCATTAGATATAGATATTATATTTTCCTTTACATCAAATACAGAAATTAAACAAGTAGCAAATACCCCCATTTTATCAAATTCGTCGTATAATATTTTATTTAAATTTGTAGCTATATCTCCAGGAGTATTGTATTGATGACATAAAGTTTTAAATGATCCTTTTATCATAGCAACCATATAGTTAGCAACAATACCATGACCCATAACATCTGCAAGTATGTATGCAACTCTATTCTCGTCAATTTTGTGAGCATAATAGAAATCTCCACCTACAACAGTTGCTGGTTTATGATAAAATTCTAACTCTTTTTCTTTATTACAATCCATTTTACTATCATTCATTATAAGTTTTTGTTGATTATTTAATATATTTAATTCTTTTGCAATTAGCTTATGTTTTACATTTTGTTCACTGTCTCCATATAACTGTATTGCCACCGTTACTTGCTTAGATAATATACTTAACATACTTAAATCATCATCTGTATACTTCTTACCATTAATACATACAATTACACCTATTGATTCATTTTCATGTGATAATCTATAAAATATATAAGATTTTATATTTGCATCCATGTTTTCTATTAAATTTTTATCATTTATATATAATCCATTGTCATCCTTAGAAAGTAGGTATTCTATAATAGACTGCGAATCTATTTTTTCCCCACATATTTTACAATAAGTTTTGAATTTTTTGTCCTTAAATTTTTTAGTATCTACTAAAATAACCGATTCTTTACTATTAGTAATTTTACATGCTAAATCACTTAATTCAACTAAAAATTCATCCATATTTTTATTTAAATAAAGCTTTCTAGTTGCCTCACTAATTAACTCTAGTGAATTTCTTAATTTATTAATAATTAAATTCTTTTCCTTATTTTTATCTGTTATTTCAATAGATAAGGCTATAAGTGATACAATAGAAGAGATAAAGTTTATATCTTCTTCCTTCATTACATCTGCTTCTGTTAAAAAACAAGTCATAAATCCTACTACGTCTTTATTTAAAATAAGTGGAAATACTATTCTACCTATATAACCTTCTTTTTTAGCTAATTCTACTTCTCTTTCAGCTCTTTTATCCTGAAATATATTTTTTATATATACTACTTTCTTTTCTTCCACAGCTTCATGAATATAATCAGGATATTCTTCATAAAAGTCTAATTTGACTCCTTTTACATCCTTAGGCATAAATGCTTCGTGTATGTATTCTAAAGTATTAGAGCACACTAAATACGCATATCTATAATCATTATTGTAAAATAAATTTACACAAGCTTTTGTGGGATGGACAACTTGAAGCATTTTATCAACGATGTCATCTTTTATATCGAAGAAATTAACAGATTCTGCTACCATAGATGATATTTCTACTAAATTCTTCATTTTTAGGTTAACTTGGCTCATAATGTACATCCTCCTCATATATAATCATAACCTACATTATCCATTGTAATATAATTTTCACTTTTTAGCACTCTATATCCATCAATATGTTTTTAATTATATCTTAAAAATTTATGTACACAAAAAAGGGGTATATTCATTTCCATGTATACCCGAAATTATAATCATTATTTAAAGTAGCCTTACTTAATTTTCTTTTTTCTTACATATAAACTTCTTACTGTATAAATAAAAACAAGTATAAAACTTATACCAATGAAATAATTAAAACCTGTCAGTAGACTAATTACTAGTAAAGTTACTAATAAATTTATACCTTTTTTACTATCTTCATTAATTAATTGTTCTTTAGATATTTCTATATTGTTTTTTACATTTTCTATAGCCTGTTTTACTTGTCTTTCATAATTCATTTTGTATACTACATAGATTACTTCTATTAATAATATTCCAATGCCTAAGAACAACTTTACATTGAATGCTAAGTACAAAATAAATAAGGCTAATAATATTTTTACTCCTTTAAAAAATATACTATCTATTTTTAATGTTATATTATGTAATTCTTTAAACCCACCTCTTAGCTCATATTCCTCCTGTGGCATGTTACTCATTTTAGTCTTTACTACATCTGAGTAAAACAATTTAATTAGATTATTTATCATTTTAACACTTCCTTATTAACTTCTTTTATTTACATTTTTACTAATTATTATAGATTTTATACTTTATAATGAATAAATATTATAATAATTTGTTTTTAAATATGATTTATAACAAATTATTACCATTTGTATTATGGAAAAAATTAATATAGGAATTATTTAAAACTAATCCTAATT
>JAVXJA010000069.1:0-15505 GCA_036648085.1 Terrisporobacter sp. | reverse complement strand
TTTTATAGTTTTATTTTTTTCATCTAATTGTTTCTCGTAATAGGAAATCATCTGGTTATATTCTTTTATATATTTTCCAGTCCAATTATAATCATTTTTCCTTAGTTTCTTAAGCAATGTAACGCCTCCTCAATTAGGTTTCAGTTTATAAGAAACTAATTCTATATATTTTTAATAAATCCTTTCATAAAAAAAGAACCAAGAGCTAATCCTGGTTCTAATCTCATACTTTTTATCTAATAACTTTAAGATAATGATTTAAGAAGAATAAACACTTATCATCATATAAAGATATATTACGTTTTTCCATTAAATTTTTAAATACATTCCATTCTTTTAAACTCATTTTCAAAGTACCTCCTTGAATTTTATATTCAAAGTTGATATACTTATATTTGCAGATAAGGGCATATCCAACTTTGGGTGTGTTCTTTTTTTATATTTTATTGTGCTAAATATCCTATAGCATTTGCATAGAACTGCTTATCTTCTTTAATCTTTATTTCATTACTTATGTTATCTTTAATCATTCTATTGAATGTCTTATAACCCCCTCCAACACCAACTACCGCGTATCTATCAAGTTGCCCAAATTTATTAGTTATTTTATTCAGCATAGTATCAGTAGTTGATTTAATTATACTTATGTAGTCTTCTAATTTATAATCTGTATCCTTGTATTCTATATTATCTAAGTTGTTTTTTAGAATCTGATCTATATTATCTTTTGTTATATCAGCATTATTAACATCATTAAAATAATTAGCTATTTCTTCAGAAAATTCAATTACACCTTTAGGTATAGTATCTACCATATCCGGATAGTACATTTTATCTTCATAATCATATTTATAACTGCATAAATCTGTTGTTCCACCTCCAACATCTATACTTAATAAATCTTGTTTAGTATCTATTGTATCAGCTACAGATACAAATCCAGAATAACCTTCTACTTTAGTTTCAACACTGTTAAACGTTATTTTTTTAGTTGTTTCATTTATTGAAAACTCAAAAGTTTGATTTGTTGGAAATAAATTTTCAAAACTCTTAAGGTACGATTCATTAAAAAATTGTACTGGAGGAAGTCCTAATCTTAAATCAACTGATAAATCATTGTCATCTGGATATAATTCATTTATCATTACTAAAACTTGTTCTAATAAATTTTTTCTAGTATGTTTTAATACGTTATTATTAAGATCTCCCACACCGAAATAAATTGTTTGATTATCTTTTGTAATAATTCTAGCTTTAGGGTTAATTGTTTTGCTGTACTGAATTTTATTAGGAAGTTTTTTTAATACTAATTTACCATCAATAAAAGTAGCTCCTTTTAACATACTGTTTCCTAAGTCAATTCCTGCTTTAACTATTTTCATATGTTTACTCTCCTTAATTCTTATTTATTATTTATTATTTATTTTTAAAGGTACCTATTTCTTTCCAAAACCTCCAACTTTACTTTTGCTAATTTGCAAACTCTCTTCTGTTGGGAATTCTTTACTATTCGGTTCTCGTATAACTTCTTCTTTTGGTGTTTCTTTCGAATCTATAATATGTATACTAGATAGTTTATTATCTATATTTGCAAACTCACTTTTGATAAGGTCTGTTATCAATGTTAAATCTACTACAGCAGGTTTAAAAGTATCATCTTTATGCTTTTCATAGAATCTAACTGCATCACATAAATAATCAGTTATAACAACCTTTTGCTTTTTTAACTTATGTAGATGTTCCTGTACATCTTTATTCTTTTGTGCAAAAGTTAAAGTGTATCCTCCACCTTGATTCACGCTTGGCATTTCATCACCTCACTTCCCTATACCTAAAGTATACCCAAATATTCCTAGTTAGTCAATCGTTTATTAGAATTACATACCTAAACTATCCATAAATAATTCTAATCTATAGCAATTGCAATAACTTTATATGTTAAATTACATACCTAAACTATCCATAAATTATAAGAAAGACTAGAAATTAATCTAGTCTTTCTGCTCATACATTGAGTTTATTTTATCGTATAACCTTTTGAATTCTTCCGCTTTTGGATGTTTAGATTTAATCATATCATTTGCTATTGTACCTATTGCACAACCTATAGTTAATAATTCTGCTTTTGTAAATTCCATATTATCTTCCCCTTTTTACCAATATTTCACTATTTCTTCTTTATGTTTAATATCTGCCTCACGTTCTTTTTCATATTCAACTATTTTGTTTTCCAAAGTCCCTTTAAAGAAATCATATGAAATAGCTTTAATAGTTTCAACATCATCTCTATCGAGAGTTATCATAACAGCCTTGTTAAAAGCCTTTAACATATATTCATCTTTAAAATTCACTTTGTCAAAGTCTAATTTAAAACTTCTCAAAGTTCCTTTTGTGAATACAGTTTCATCTGGAACGTAAAAGTCTTTATTTTCGATTTTAAGCATTTCTTTTCGTTCTAATAGAGTATTTATACCTTTTTCATCTTCTTTCTTGTCTAACTCATTATTTTTTCCATTTTTTTCATATTCTATAACTTCTTTTACAGAGTTTTTATTAAAATATTTTCGTTTGTCTAAATCCTTAACGATAAAGTCTATACTATTTACAGATCTTCCAACCCTATTTTCTTTATATGTAATTTCAAATAAGCCTGTGTCATTAAGTTCTTCTATTGCAGGATCTAAAACTCTTTTTCTAAAATCGGAATATTGCTTATACTTATTTTCTAACAATAATATTTCTCTAATATAATCTACTTTGTAACTTATAACTTCTTTTGACCCTGTCCAAACTCTTAATAAATCATAAAATCTCTGTGCATATCTATTTTTTAATGATAACCATATTTCCAAATTAATAGGAGTATATCCGTCCTTTAAATATTTATGTAATAAATCATGAATTCTTTTACTTGCTGTTATTGTAAATGTATCTGATAAGTCATTATAAATACGATCATTTATAAAAGATCCTTCTACATAATCCTTACTTCCATTTGCTTTTTCTTCAATAAGAAACAACTCTTTTTTCTTTAATGAGCTTAAAATATTTCGTATACCTTGTATCGTTTTATCTGAATTCCCATTTACTAACTTAGATAATTCATCTCTTGGTATTTCCAATTCTAATTGACCATCTGTAGTATTCCTTTGGAAAGAGTACAATAAATACGTAAAAACTCTGTTTGAATTTATAGAAGTATCATATTTACCTTTAACTAAGTTATTATGCTTCATCAGTATTTTATTTTCGCTATTATTCATCTTTTTCACCTCACCATAATTATAATACAAAAACAGTTAACTATCCAGACTTTTTTTATTTTTGTCTGAGTTGTTTGCTCCGAAAACGTCTGAGTTTGCTCCGAAAACGTCTGAGTTTGCTCCGAAAACGTCTGAGTTCATTCTCCGAAAACGTCTGAGTTTGCTCCGAAAACGTCTGAGTTTGCTCCGAAAACGTCTGAGTTCATCGTCTATATCCAAGTATTTTAAACATGTTCAGCCTCTCTAAATACATTAAATACTTAAATACTATATATATAAATACAGTAAAGACTAGTAAAGGTCATTTTTCTGTACTTTTCTAAACTAATCTATTTTTTTAACAATTAAAATTTAAAAATGGATTAGCAATATATAAATCTATATACATTCATAAAAAATTTCTTGAATTCAATTAAATAAATTGTTAGAATACAAACAGAACATAAGTTTGGTGTGAAAAATTAACAATTTTAAAGGAGTTTATTATGAATGAGTTAACTGAAAAACAAAAGGATATACTTAAGTTTATAAAAAAACAAGTTAAGAGCAAAGGGTATCCACCATCTATAAGAGAAATTTGCAAAGAAGTAAAATTAAAATCAACTTCTACAGTTCATTCGCATTTAAGTAAACTTGAAACATTAGGTTATATAAAAAGAGACCCTAGTAAACCAAGAGCAATAACTTGTAAGCGTTTAAAATCTATTAAGGATTTACGTTGAGATAAATTTTAAAATAAAAAAAGAGATTGACTATATTAATATAATCAATCTCTTTTTTATTTTAAAATTTGTAAATTAGGTGAAAATAAAATAGTATAATTATCTATTTGATGTTTAATCCCATATTTACTAGTATAATAAGTTACAGCATCATTTAAATATTCCTCTGTAACATTTAAAAAATCTGCAATATCATTTAAATTTTTACAACCATAATTAAATGCATCTATTAATCCATTTAATCCGATTGTACAATTATATCCCCATGCTCTAGCTTTCAATTCTTGTTTTCTATTAACTAAATTAGACTGATCTGTTATATCTCCCACCGTAGTTTTATAGTGACCTAACTCTTCTGCCAGTATTCCAGTTTTTTCACTTATAGTTATATTTTTATTTACAACCAGAAAATTATTAATACATTTGCCACAAGGCTTATTATTCCCTAAATCTAATTCAATCACTTCTGCTCCACACTCAGTTGCATATTCCACTAAATAATCATACTTACTCATATATACATCACCTAAACTAAAATTATTTTGGTTGTTTTAGTTTTTTATTTATTACTTCATTCATAAGTTTTAATTCTTCCTCTGACAAGTTATCATCGTGAGCTGCGATTGGGGCTAAATATGAGTGACAATCTCTAGTAACAAAACTAGAATATTTACTTATATAAGTAAGCTCTTCAACACGTTTAATTGCTTCATTTTTACCTAGATTGTTAAGTTTATTGAAATTTTCAAACAATAAATTTTCTTGATTATGAATCATATTAGATGAAATATCTTCAATAGGTTTAAATGTTTTGACATCTATATTTAGGATATCACAAATTTTTATAACTCTATCTACGGCCATTCCACCAATATCTTTATCCAATGCGCTTCTTAAAGTTGTAGTTGGAATATCAACGATTTTAGAAAATTCACTTATACTACCATACCTAGATAAAATTATTTTTTTTAACTTTTGAGTTTTATTCATAAATGTGCTCCTTTCAAACAACTCAATAATACCATGTATGATACGATTTTTCAATGAATATAAACGAAATTTCGTACAAAAAAGAATAAAAAGCACTATTAAATATAAAAAATAATTGACTATCAACGAAATTTAGTATAATATTGTCGATAAAGAACGAAATTTCGTTTTATAGTTAGTGAAAGGAGTTTATTCTATGCACAATAATTTAGAAGCGGAGATTACACGAAAAAGAATAAATAAACAAAAAATAGCTACGACTATAGGGAGAACTTATAATACCTTAAATTTAAAAATTTCAGGAAAGTATCCCTTTACATACGATGAAGCTATAAAAATACAAGAAGAATTTTTTCCAGAATGTGATCTTAAAGATTTATTTAAGAAGGCCACAAATTAAATCATAGGAAGGTTTTAAAAAATGAAAATTGAAAACTTAAAAATTGAAAATATAACTTTAAAAAAAGATAAAAAATCAAAGTGGATAGTAGCTGAATTAAATAAATAAAGTTTAGGAGGTATGTTCCATGAGCAACGATGAAAAAGTGTTAAAACAATTAGATTCAGAAATGAAATGTTTTAACCGTAAATTAAAAAATTTAAGAGAAGCAATAGAGCTTAAGGATCTATCGCAAATTGAAATAGAATTTAGCAATGTTAGCTCTAATTTTGAAGAGGTTAAAAATGAACTTGACTATGTAAATGAGGAGTTAACTAAAAATAGAAACATTAGAATTCCGATAATAATATGCAATTAGAAAGAGGCGGATCATGAATTTACTAAAAGATATTAGAAAAAAAGATTGGTTCTTTATTGAAAATGCATTGATTGACAGGGACGATTTAACTACATATGAAAAAATTATTTATATAGTTTTAGCAAGACATTCAAATGATGGAAGCTGTTGTTTTCCATCTTATAAAACTATAGCTGATAAAGCAGGTTGTAGTGATAGAACTGTTATGAAAACTATTGATTCATTAGAGGAAAAAAAACTTATTTTGAAAGAAAAAAGAAAGACTTCTAAAAATAAACAAATGAGCAATATGTATTACATAATGAGTGTCAAAAATTTAGGGATTATCAGTGAATATGTTTCACCCCTACCAGTGAAAGAGATTCATAGCACCTATGAACATAGTTCACCCCTACCTGTGAACGAGGTTCATACTAACAATACTAATATTAACAATACTAATATAAATATACATAGTTTAGTCATAAACAGACTAAACAAAACAGCTAATAAAAATTATAAAAGTTCAACTCCTAAAACTAAAAAACTTATTCAATCAAGATTGAATGAAAAATTTATTTTAGAAGATTTTTACAAAGTTATAGATCATAAGAGTCAAGAGTGGTTAGGAACTGATATGGAAAAGTTCTTAAGACCAGAAACTCTATTTGGAAATAAATTTGAAGGATATCTAAATGAAAAGGTATCACTTAAAAATGCAAATGAAAAAATAGAAGAGGAATTTATTCCAAATTTAAACTATGAAACAATCGAATAAATCGGTTTTAAAGTTTTAAAATGCAATTTGCGATAAATTCATAGAGAGGGAATTGGAAAACTCTTATAGGTGGTAAAAAATTGATTTTATGACATATTAATACATATATCAGGAGGACGAAATGTTAGCAGCAGTCGAAATAGAACAAAGTGTAATTGGAAGTTTGATTGTAGATTCATCAAATATCAAATTTATAGAAGATTTGAAAGAAGAGTTTTTTACAGTAAACGCACATAAAGAAATTTATAAAAAAATGAAACAATTAAGTGAAAAAAATAGTGAGATAGATATTTTAACTTTGCATAATAATTTAGACAAAGACGAGATACAGTTAAGCTATATAACTCAGCTAACAGCTGTTGCTCAAGTATATGCAATTAAAAGCCATATAGAAATTTTAAAAGAAAAATATAAACGTAGAAACATTGTAAATAACATACAACAATTAGCAGAACAAGTAACCAATGATGCAGATTTAAATACTGTTGTTTACAACTTTGAAAGTGAAGTAAAAAAAATAGTTGATAGTGACTCAAAAGTAGATGATGATTCATTCAGTATAGCCGATAAGTTTTTAGAATTTTTATATTCAAGTAAAAATACAAATAAAAAATTTGGGATTGAGTTCCTGGACAAAACAATAGGTGGATTACATGATGGAGAATTAACAACTATAGCTGCAAAGTCTGGAGTAGGAAAAACTGCATTAGCGTTACAGATCATAAGAGCTGTATTAAATCAAAATAAAAAAGTATTACTGATTTCAAGAGAAATGAGTGATGTTCAAGTTTTTATGAGAAACATAACTTCTCTTACAGGAATAAGTTCAATGAAAATGAAAAATAAAGATTTTACACCTGAAGAAGAAGCAGCAATAACAAAAGCTGTTATGCAGCTTACTAACAACAATGGATTATACATAAATGACAATATATCAAAAGTACCTGAAATAAAAAAAAGAATAAGACAAGTTAGACCAGATCTTGTTGTTATAGATTACTTACAACTTCTATCTCCAGATAAGTCTCAAAATAATAGAGAGAGAGAAGTAGCAACACTTAGTAGAGAAATAAAAAATATGACTTTAGATTTTAATATTCCAATAATCCAACTGTCACAATTGAATGATGAATTGAAAGATTTTAGACCAAAAGGTGAAAGACCTATGAGAGATTCAAAAGCAATTTATCATGATAGTAACAATGTAATTTACATACATGAACCAGTTGGAAAAGATTTAGAAGATGCATGTGAAGCAAATTCTTTAGAAGTGAAACAAGTTAAAGCTGCAAAATTAAATCAATGTACGCTTGTAGATCTGATTGTAGATAAATGTAGGGATGGCGGTAAAGCAATAGAGCAACACTGGTACGCAGGAAAAAGATTATATTTTCAACAGTGTATAGGCGGAGCTTTAAAAGAATCTTATAAAAAACAATATAAACCAAATTCAAAAACATATAGATAAAAAGGAGAATCAGTGAAATGATTAATTTCGATACATTAGCAGGTGGAGCATTAAAAGAAAGACTTAACTCAGAACTAGAAAGAGTTTTAGAAAATATAGCAGATCCAAATACAAAAGATACAAAGGCTAGAAAATTGACTATAAATATATCTTTTAAACCTAATAAGCAAAGGGATTTAGCAGAAGTTAGCATAGAGGCAAAATCATTATTAGCACCAGCTATGCCAAGTGAAACTAAGATAGTTATAGATAGAGATTTAGAAAGTGGAAAAGTTGTTGCTGCTGAATTTAAAAATCAAATACCAGGTCAAGTTGAAATGTCAATGTCATCAGAAGTTGAAGAGGATCAGATTAAAAACTCAAATAAAATTGTAGATTTAAGAAATGCAAAATAAATACAAATAGGTATAACCATGACATTATGGTTTTTAGGAGGAAGATAAGATGTTAAAACAAGCAATAGAATACATAGTTGGATTAGGGAAAAGAGAAACAGTAGAAGTTAATGGACTACAGTATACAACAGATAGATTATCAATAATAGAACAACCTATAGCAGAGGCAATAGAAGTTACAACACTAAGAGGGTTAATTGATTACATAAAATCAAATGCAGATAAAAAAATGAGTGATAAATTAATAATACATATAAAGAGTCCCAATCAAGTGGTGTTACGCTCGGAATTAAACAATGAAAGAACTAGAGAAAACTATGTTATATGCAATGCATTATTACCTAGAATCGAGTTTGATAGATTTTTAGGAACAGATAAATTTAATATATTATTACAATCAGCATTTGTTAAAAACTCAGATAGAGATATTTTATTAAAGGTAGCTGGAAATGTTCAAGAGTCAGCTGTTAAGCAAGTTGGAGATGATGGAGTAACACAAGCTGTAACGATGAAAACAGGGGTTGCTACACTTCAAGATGTTATAGTTCCTAATCCAGTATCTTTAGCACCATTTAGAACATTTAATGAGATTGAACAACCAGAAAGTAACTTTGTTTTTAGGATGGAAGAAGGTCCAAAATGTGCAATATTTGAAGCGGATGGTGGAGCATGGAGAAATGAAGCAATGTTAAAAATAAAAGAATTTTTAAATAAAGAATTAGAAGAAGTAAGTAACATAGAAATAATATCATAAAAAATTAATAAGGAACTCAATCGAGTTCCTTATATTTTAGAGGTGAATAGGATGAAAGTTGAAGAATTAAATATAGTTCAAAAAGCAGAAATAATAAGAAGTATGGCTATAGAAATAAGAGAAGATAAAAATGATTTAAGTATGTATAAAGCATATTTAATGGCAAATACAGAACTTAATAATTTAGATGAAATAGATGATAAAAAATATAAAAAAGAAATAAATCTAGAGTTTTAAAAAGGAGAGATTTTATGCTTGTTATTTTATCGAAAGTACCATCTGTTTGCGAGTCAGTTAAGTTATTAGCAATAAAACATATTTATAAAGTGAAAAAAGAGCAATTAGAAGAAGATAGAGATTTAATTAAGTGTGTTCATTATGGATTAACTAAAAAAAGTTATGAAAATTTAAATGTTATAGAAAAACATGAAATTGAAAATACATTACGAGAGTTTAGAAGAAATGAGGACAAGTTAAATGAATTGCGTAACTTTAATAGGTAGATTAACAAGAGATCCTGAGCTAAGATACATTCCTGGAAGTGGAACTGCGGTTACCAGTTTTACTATAGCTATAGATAGAGATTATTTAAAAAAGGATGGAACTAAAGATACTGATTTTATATTTATAGAAGCAATTGGTAAAACAGCAGAGTATATAGCTAGTTATATAACTAAAGGAAGATTAGTTAGTATTCAAGGATCTATAAGAGTTGATAATTACGAGGACCAATCCGGAGAGAAAAAGCACTTTACAAAAGTAAGTGCAAAAATAGTTAAATCTTTAAGTAGTAATAAAAAAACTAACCCAGAACCACCATCATTCCAAGCAATTGATGATCCTGATATTCCTTTCTAATATGAAATGGGTATTAGGGATTTATCTATCAAATGGAATAGTTTCAAGTTTTATATTTTTAACGATTTTTATTGCTATACATAGAATTCGAAATAAATAAAAAATGTAGATTATAGGAGCAAATATGAAAATTAACACAATCGAAGATTTTAATAAACCTTTTGAAACTTACTTAGAAGATATAACAGAATACGGACAATAAAAATTGTATTTCTATTGTGAAGGAGACTATATAAATGGATAAAAAGCATAAATATTATTTCAAAGTATTAAATGACGAGTTATTCGGGGGAGAAGGTTCCGAAGGTTATATGAGTTTGGCATTTGCAGATAAAGAAGATAATCCGATAGAAATAGCTAAAAGTGCTATACACTTAACAGAGTATTCAAGCAATGTTGAGTGTATAGAAATATCACAAGAAGAATATTTAAAAGCTACAGAAGGAGATTAGAAAATAAAAAACATATTTTAAAATGAGGAGATGCATTAAATTGTACATTAAAAAATGTGAATACTGTGGGAAAGAATTTAAAACCCAAACATCAAATGCAAAGTATTGTGGCCCATATCATGCAGGAAAAGCAAGAAGAGATAGATATCTAGCTAAAAAAGAAAAGAAGGAAAAATAGATGAAGATACATTATTTTGATAAAGAACAAAATAAAAAGATACCATTCTTTGAAAAACACAAAGGATCAGGTACTATATGTGGTCATATAAGAAGAGAAATAACTTTTGATAAAGAAAAAGTTACTTGTAAACTATGTTTAACTGAAATGAAAAAACAAGGACTTATTAAATAAATTTAAACAACAGTAGGTGATTGAGTGAATATTGAAGAAAAATACATAAAAGAAGTAAAGAAAGAACTTGAAAATCTAAAAAAAAATTTAGGCAACATTAAATCGTGGAATGAAGAAATTGAGCTTATAAAAAGTAAAATTAATTCATATAACGAAAATACTTTAGGATTTAAAAGTGGCGGAAGAACTTTTGATTTAAATAGCATAATAGAAAAAGACGAAGCGAAGATAAATATACTTAAAAGTCAAATTAATCATACTGAGTATAAATTAAAAAAAGTAAAAATATATATGAATTCACTTAATGAAGAAGAAAGTAAGTTAATAGAACTTAAATATTTAGATAAAGATATAGATACGATTTCATTTGCAGCATTAGGAGCTATAATGAGTTGTTCGAAAGCTACAGCTAAAAGAACTTATGATAATGCAATAGGTAAAATAGTAAAATATAAATATGAAACAGAATTGAAACAAACGTGAAACGAAAGTGAAACAAATATGGAACAAAGTCGGAACGCACCTGGAACAAGTAATGTGTTAATATAGTATTGTAAAAGAAGTGTAAATAAACACTTAATACAGGACATAAATTTAAAAAGGATTATCTACGAATAAGGGCGTAGGTAGTCCTTTTTTAGTTATTAAAATGTACATTGAAAACTTAATATAAATTATTAAAAATAGTTTGTCTCCATCCTTAAAACAAGGAGGTGATAAATTACAATGAGAGAAGAAAATGAAGATATTGATAGATCTGATTTAAAAGTACCTGCTAATCCAATACCTCATAGTATCTATAAAAGATTTAAATATAAACTTGAAGAAAATAGTAAAGTTTATAATGAAAGAAACACTATATTATTTTTGATTGGTATAGGAACAGGATACAGAAATCAGGATATAGTTGATTTAACCATAGGAGATATAAGAGAATCTTTAGAAAATAGTAGTTTTTTAATACAAGAGAAGAAGCAATATAACTCCTGGTTAAATCATATTAAAGATAATCCAAATTCAAAAAGGAAAAAGCCTAATAAAAGATATGCAGAAATAGAACCTAGATCTGAATTAGAAAGAACTTTAAAAGTTTATATAAAAGGCAAAAAAAATAGTGAATATGCATTCCCTTCAAATGGGGAATATGGATATATAACAGCAAAGTCTTTTAGTAGAATTTTAAAGAATACAGGAGAAGATCTAGGGTTAGAAAATATTTCTGGACATAGCTTGAGGAAAACTTATGCTACATGGTTATATGAAATGACTAATGATATAGTATTTGTTAGTAAACAGTTAGGACATAAAAGTACAGAAACAACTATGAAGTACATAGGACTAGATAAGAAAGATAAAAAGAGAGCAGCAGGAATAATATCCAGTATGCTCTAATTTTTTTTAGTATATATATGTTCCAAAAAAGACCACTATCGCAATAGTGAAAAAATATAAAAAATAACTTCTATTATATAGAGTAAAAAAGTACATGTTAAAACTATGAGTAATCCATATAGTTATGGAGCATAAAAGCATATTTGTTAAATTGGTCTTAAATTAAGTAATTCCAATGTATTGAATATCTTTTTATATCATAAGTGAAAAAATAAGTTGAAAAATAACAAACAAATTCGACCTGGAAACAAAGACAATCCTGTGTAATAGTGATTTGAATGGGTCCAGAGGTTGAGGTTTAAAAGCGTTTATTAAAAAGGAGTGGCTGAAAACAATGGCTAAATACAGAAAAAAACCAGTAGTTATAGATGCAGTTAAATTTGATGGTACTGATGAAAGTGTAGAATGGTTACTACCTCAATTAAAAAGTGGGGAAATAGGAAGAAGTACAGGAAAGCTACACATAAAGACACTAGAGGGTATTATGCAAGCTAATGTAGGTGACTATGTTATAAAAGGTATAAATGATGAGTTTTATCCATGTAAGCCAGATATATTTGAAAAGACATATGAAGAAGTTAAGCCTGTATCTGAAACTGAACATATAAAACAAATATGCAAACCTATAGTATCTTACATTGAAGAATATGCTCATCCGCATACTCAGATTATTATAACTGATAAGCAAATAAGAGTTGTAGAAGATAAATTAGGAATACCTATAAAATGTTAATTTTTACTGAAATTAGTTTACTACAACTAAACTTTTAGCAAAAAACAGCAATTTTAGAGGTGAATTTAAAAAGTCCTAAACAACTGATAAGCTAAATGTGTTGGAAATACTAGATTCTTATTTAACTATACCTAAAAATGCTATTTAAAGTATAGTTGAAAAGGAGTGATTAATATAGCAAGATTAAAAAACCCAAATAGACAAAAGGCATATGAAATTTACATAGAAAATAGAGGCAATATAAAACTAACAGAAATTGCTGATATGTTAAATGAAAAGCCTACGAATATTAGAAGTTGGAAATATAATGATAAATGGGCCGATAAAATACCTAAAGCAGGCGCTCCGAAAGGAAATAAAAATGCAAAAGGTAACAGAGGTGGCAGTGGTGCTCCAAAGGGGAATGTAAATAGTATCCAACATGGAGGCTATATGTCTACAGATAGAATCCTATCTAAGATGCAAGATATATTACCTAAAAGTATGCTAAACACTATAAAAGCATTAGATGGAGAATCTTCATTAGATAAGTTATGGCGTAATATTATTTTACTCGATGCTAAAATAAGTAATGCTTATAAGATAATAGATGTAAAGAATAGCAAGGATCATACAATAGAGCTTAAGAAAACAGATGGAGACTTTATTGAAAATGAAATATTATTTGCTATAGAAAAAGAAACAAAAGCAGATGCAGCTATATCTAGAATGAAAGACTCTTTAACTAGAATGATAAAGACATATGAAGAGTTATTGCATAAGAATTGGGATTTAGCCACTGAAGAACAAAAACTAAGGATTGAATTAATAAAAGCCCAAACAAATAAACTTACTGGTGATAATCAAGAGGTAGAAGATACTGATGATGTAGAGAGTGAAATTTATGGCGATTAAAAAAAAGAAAACTATTAACTTTAACTTTTCTGAAAAACATAAAGATTATATAAGAGCTTGTGTTGATAATACATATAACTTTGCAGAAGGAGCAGTAAGAGCTGGTAAGACTGTCGATAATGTATTTGCATTTGCACATGAGTTAAAGAACACACAGGATAGAATACACTTAGCTACTGGGTCCACTAGTGCCAATGCTAAATTAAATATAGGAGATGCTAATGGATTTGGATTAGAGTATATATTTAGAGGTCAAAGCCACTGGGGTAAGTTTAAAGGTAATGAATGTCTTTATATTAAAGGTCCAGCAACACATAATAAGCAAAGAATAGTTATATTTGCTGGTGGATCTAAGGCTGATAGTTTTAAAAAGATAAGAGGTAACTCTTATGGTATGTGGATTGCAACTGAAATAAATCTACATCATGATAATACTATCAAAGAGGTATTTAACAGAACTATAGCAGCAAAGAAAAGAAAGATATTTTGGGACCTTAACCCAGATAATCCAAATGCACCTATATACAAAGAATATATAGATAATTATAAGAAAAAGTATGAAGTAGGTACGTTAATAGGGGGATATAATTATCAACATTTTACTATAGACGATAATATAAATATCCCTGATGAAAGAAAAGAAGAAATTAAAAGTCAATATGATAAAAACTCTATATGGTATCAAAGAGATATATTAGGTAAGAGATGTATTGCAGAAGGCCTTATATATAGACAATTTGCTAATACTACAGAAAAATTCATTATCCCAAACAAAGAAATTTCTAATCTTATTAAGATTGTAATAGCTGTAGACTTTGGAGGTAACAAATCAGGTCATGCATTTGTAGCGACTGGATTTACCGCTGGATTTAAAGAGATAATAGCTTTAGCAAGTGAAAGACACTTTGGGGATGATATAGATCCTGAGAAGTTAGGTAGTTTATTTACTGATTTTGTAAAGAAGATAAATAATAAATATGGATTTGCAGAAGTTGCTTATTGCGATAGTGCAGAACAGGTACTAATCAGAGGATTAAGGAATGCAGCTATAAAAGAAGGATTAACCTTAAGAGTTACAGATGCATGGAAAACTTGTGTAAATGACAGGATAAATGCTACTACCAAGTTAATGGCTCAAGGTAGGTTTAAATGTACAGAAGACTGTGAGACTCTTAAAGATGCATTAAGTTCAGCAATATGGAATCCGAAAGAATTAACTAAAAATGAAAGATTAGATGATGGAACATCTGATATAGATAGTCTAGATGCTTTTGAATACAGCTTTGAAAGAGAGATTAGACGTTTGTTAGATGTATTTATACAAATATAGATTTAAAAGGAGCGATAAGCATATGAAGTTTGAAGAAGTATTACCACTACTAAAGAAAGGCGAAAAAGCCTTTAGATTAGGTTGGAATGGAAAAGGAATGTTTATTGTAAGACAGAAGGGCTACCCAGAAGGTATACCATGTAATAAACAAACAGCTGAGGCTTGGAATTTGAAAGAGGGGGACCTATTTAAAGTGGCTCCGTATTTACAAATAAAAAATGCTGATGGATCACATTCAATGTGGGTACCGAGTATAGGAGATATATTCGCAGAAGATTGGGAGATAATTAGATAAATATCTAAAATATTTTAAGAAAAAACTAACTATCTGTTAAATATGTATTTAAGGTATAGTTAGATAGTGATTTTAGTAAAATGGCTAAATTT
>JAVXJA010000068.1:0-15579 GCA_036648085.1 Terrisporobacter sp. | reverse complement strand
TTAACATAACTATATATGTACTATTATCTTATGTTAATATTTTAAGTTTATTATATCTTATAATTTAGCTAATTGTAACTAGTAACTAAAAAATCTATCTTTAGAGCCATCAATAGTTAATATTCCTTTTTTGTCTTCTATAAATAGATGGTGATACTCCTGTTTTCATTTTGAATTTTTCAATAAAATAACTAGTACTACCAAACCCACACTGATAAGCTATATCTGAAATTGAGTCACTAGTTGTAATTAATAAATTTGAACTGACTACCAAACGGTAATTAATAATATATTCAAAAATAGTACAACTCATATATTTTTTAAATTCACGACAACAAGTACTTTTAGATAAATTAACTTCTTTTGCTAAATCATTAAGTTCAATTTTATCCATATAATGATTACATATATAGCTAATTATATTTTTTATATACGAACTATTATTTCTAACATTATCATTAGGAATTGATACAAAATAAGATTTTATTAAAATATTCCATACTTCTATTAATAATATAAATATCTGTAATTCAAATCCCATTTCTTTCTTATTATACTCTTCATAAATTTTAGAAATATTATTTAGTATAACCGATTTCCATTCAATGTCATTTTTTAAGATACAATAATTAATCCCAGGATTATCTATATAAGGTTGTATGTATTTTATATTTATAATACTACCTGTGAAACTAGATATAAAATCTGAATGAAAAGCTAAATATATATAAGAACTATCACTTTCCTTATAATTTTTTACCTGGTGTAATTGTCTTGCATTTATAAATATACCTTCTCCTTCAGATAAAATTATTGAATCTCCATCAACATTAAAATTAATACTACCTTTTGTTACAATACAAAATTGTAATTCTTCATGCCAGTGCCAATCAATATACCCCAAAATATTTTCACTTACTTTAATTTTATAAATCGTAATTGGAAATTCAAATGAACCCTGTTGTGTTACTTCTTTTTTATTTTTATTAGTAACAATATTATTAGTCTGCATAATTTCACCCTTCTTTTACTAGTTTCCAGTTTGAAAATTTTATATATAATTTAAACATTAAGATAATATAACGATATTTATTGCTTCTATTATTATATATTTTTTCGAATTTAGTCAATATAATTATAATTAAGAAATAAATAATAAATAATTTTAGGAGATAAAAACTATGAGAAATATAGAAGATATTAAATATATACAAAATGAAAATGCAAGAGATTTACACAAAATTAAGACAAGTATAGACTTTATTAATGAAGAGCAAATAGAAAAAATCAGAAAATTTCATAAGAGTTTTGCAGAATACAAAGTAACTCCCCTTCACAGTTTAAACAAATTAGCTAAGGAATTCGGTGTTAGTGATATATGGATAAAAGATGAGTCTTATCGATTTGGACTTAATGCATTTAAAAGTCTTGGTGGCTCATATGCTGTTGGAAAATATTTAGCACAAAAACTAAATATGGATATTTCAGAACTTTCTTTTGAAATGTTAAACAGTCCACACATAAAAGAAAGGCTTGGAGACATCACTTTTGTAACAGCAACTGATGGAAATCACGGGAGAGGAATTGCTTGGGTTGCAAATCAAATCGGACAAAAGTCAGTAGTATTTATGCCAAAGGGCTCTTCTGAGATAAGATTAAACAATATAAAAAAAGAAGGTGCAAAAGCATCTATAACAGACTTAAATTATGATGATGCAGTAAGGTTAGCTACTAAATATGCTCATGAAAATAATGGTGTTATAATACAAGATACTGCTTGGGATGGTTATGAAGAAATTCCAGCTTGGATTATGCAAGGATATGTTACTCTTATTGACGAAGCCATAGATCAAATAAATTCTTTAGATAAGGGAATTCCTACCCATGTATTCCTTCAGGCAGGGGTTGGATCTTTTGCTGGAAGTGTGCAAGGATATTTAGAATATGTATTTGGCAATGACAGACCAATAACTACTATAGTTGAACCAAGTGAAGCAGCATGTATATTTAAATCAGCAGAAATAAATGATCAAAAACCACATGCTGTTACAGGTTTTATGGAAACTATAATGGCAGGGCTTAATTGTGGTGAACCTAATACTATGGGATGGAATATTTTAAGAGATTATTCTGACATGTATATTTCTTGCCCTGATTATGTATCTGCAAGAGCAATGAGAATACTTGCTAATCCATTAGAAGGAGACCCTAAAGTTATCTCTGGAGAATCTGGCGCAGTAGGTCTAGGAGTTTTAAGTTTAATTTTAGAGGAAGATAGGTTAAAAGAAATAGCTGAGAAATTAAACATAAATAAAGATTCAAAAATACTTATTATAAGTACAGAAGGTGATACTGATCCTGAAAATTATAAAAGAATAGTATGGGATGGTGCTTATAGCTCCATCTAAAAAAATACGGTAGACGATATATTTATTACTTCGTCTACCTTTATTATATCTATTCTGATATATCCCTTATTTGTAATACGCTTCACCTCTAAATGAGCGTATTTATATTATTATATAAAAATAGGTATATAAACTTTTCATATAAGTTTATATACCTATTTTTTAAATTAAAGTGTCTTCAATAAATATAAAGTCACTATCATACTTTAAATGTGTGTTAGATATTAAGTCATATACATAGGTTTCTATTTATCATCTTCAAAATAATATTTTTTATATATTTTGAATTAAGTGCTCCTACAATATCCATTCTTTCATTTTCGTTTGAGTTGTTAATACAAAATATAATTTCTTCCTTTTCATGTAAAAGTCCCATCTGTTCATTATTTGTATAGACATATTACAATTTGCTTTTTTTATAATTCCAACTATATTGTGATTAATTATTGTTATTTTAAAATTGTTATTTATATCAAATAGTAATATTTCTGGTGTCTTTTTATTATAAAATACAATAATATTATTTTCATATAATCCTAAAAGTTTAATAGATTCTTCATTACATTCTGAGTCTATCAGAATTTTTTTGAGATTGATTTGTTATTTTTTATTTCTTCTACAAATTCATATAAATTATATAAAGTTACTCTATTAAAAATAAACATAAAAACCAGTTGTATAAATATATTCATAAAATATACTTCCAGTTTTTACACATATTTTGTCGTGCCCCTTAATTATATAATCTAAGATTTGAATATACAATTTTACCCAAAAAGCTTTAGTTTATGCCCATATAGCATCTTAATATTGCATAAAATTTTATTCTATGCTATGATGATTCAAGATTAACATCATAAGGAGGATATTTAAATGTCAAATAGAAAAAAAATTATACCAGCTTTACTTTTAAGTTGTTTAGTACTATCTGGATCTGCTCTAAATGTACATGCAGATGAAGTAGACTCAAAAGCTATAATAAAGCCAACTATTGAAACATACTATGAAGTATATGCTGTATCAAAAACAGGATATACAGGGTATATAAAAAAAATGATTACTGGATCTAATGCGGTTTGTAATAATCAATATATAGCAAATGCTACATCACATACAGCTCAATTATTTAACTCACAAGGTAAATTTAGATCTGCTTCAACCACTATATCTGAAGGTTCAAGAAAAACATTAAATGTACGTGTTACAGAAGGTGGAGTATACGCTGCAAAAGGTAATATATATAAACAAAAACATGTAGTACCTAAATTAGGTGTTATTGCACGAGGTACTTATAGTGTAGATAATAAAGAAGATGGTGCAAACAACTCTTCAATTGATCATCTATATAGTGAAGATGCTTTATTTGATAAGAATATATAATTAAATTATTAATGACTAAATAATAGACTTAGTCATTAATAAAATTGAAAGGTTTTTATTATGTATATAAAAGGAAAAATTAATAATTTATATATAAAAACAAATATATTAATAGTATGTATTTTTATTTTTCTATCGAATATTGCATCAAAAGAATTTATAAATAATGTATATCCAGAATTAATTAAAAGTTCATTTAATACTTTTTTCTTACTTACAAATAATATTTGGTTATATTATATTCCTATTTTAGCTATATATTTATTTACATTAAATAGTTTTATAAATTACGATATAGAAAAAAAATACATTTATAGATTTAATAAAAAAACTAGTTTAAGCAAATATAACCTAATAATAATATTTATTTATACTACTATATTAACTTGTATTTTGAATTTATCATTTATGTTTATATCATACTCAATTAATAATTCAAAACTTGTTTTCGATGAAATATTCTTAATATTCATCACGATAGTATTACAAACCTTAGTTTTATATATATATAGCTTAATATGTGTCTTAGTAGATCTTATTTTTTATAATAATAAGTTAGTATTGATGATTTCAGAATCGTCAATATTTATTTTATCATTAATTCAAGGAAATTATTTAAATAATAGTATTTTTAGTACTCTATCATTATATGATTATTTTACAATATATAATATATCTCTAAAAAATAATAATATATTATATACTATTATTTTTCTTTTATTAATAGTATATATTCTAATTAATTTTATTATGATGTCATGCAAAAAATTAAAGATTTAAGACTTTATTGGGGTGATTATTATATGTGTAAAAATATATTTAAATCTATTTTAAATTTTAAATTTCTATTTTTTAATATAGCAATTTTTATAAGTATCTCGCTTCTTACAAAAGCAACATTAGTACAATTTGATGAAAATTTTATCAATATACTAGATTCGATTTTATACACTTTTAATCTTGCTGAAGATATTGGAATATCTATAGATATTTTAAAAGTGTTGACAATATATATTGTAATTATATATATAAGTATTGATTATCTATATACATATATAGATAAAATTAAATATTTATCAATTTTAAGAATTCAATCTATAAAAAAATATATATATGATATGTTTATTTATGTGTATACTATAGTATTTATATATTTTTTTATAGGTTATATAATTATAGCCATTATAAATAGTAATTTTAATTTAGATTTCACTTATGGGTTATATAAATTAATTTATAATGAGGCTAATTATATATACTCAGTTTTATATAATTTATTATTAAATAACTTCATAGTTATAACAATAATAAATTTAACACTTATTATATTTATGTATATTAAGAATTTTAAATTAAGTTATATATATTCATTATCCATATTTATTATAGGTTCATTAGGAGTAAATAAATATATTCCTGGTTTCTTTCTTTATTTTTATAGAAATATATCTATAAATGGCACTTTGATGTACGGTAATCTATCTATTTGTATATTATCATCATTTATAACATTAGTTGTTGCAATATATTTACTTAGAAAAAATAAAGAATTTTTATTATTTGATTGTGATTTATAAGGAAGGTTAATTTATGCATATAAAAATTATTAATTATAGTAAATCTATAAAAGAAGCAGAAGTCCTGAAAAATATAAATGTCGAGTTTCACGGAAATAAAATATATGGTATTGTCGGTAAAAATGGCAGTGGAAAAAGTGTGTTACTAAAAAGTATCTGTGGATTAGCCAATATAGATACAGGAGAAATACTAATAAACAATGAAGTATTAGGTAAAGATATTGAATTTCCAAAAGATCTAGGCGCTGTATTAGATGGTGCTGGCTTTTTACCAAATTTAAGTGGTTTTAAAAACTTAAAACTATTAGCATCTATCAAAAATAAAATAAGCGATGAAAAAATAAAAAAATGTATGGAGCATTTAGATTTAAACCCAAATGATAAAAAAATGTATAAATCATATTCAATGGGTATGAAACAAAAGCTACTAATTGCTCAAGCTATTATGGAAGACCCTAAAATATTAATATTAGATGAAATATTCAATGGACTAGATGATGATACAGTCAATATTGTACGTGAATTATTGTTAAAATATAAATCTGAAGGTCGATTAATAATCATTACAAGTCATATAAAAGAAGATATAGACTTATTATGTGATAAAATATATAAAATGAATAATGGTAAAATGGATATAATTTCTGATATAAATATATAATTTATATTCATTTATGGAGAATTATAATGTTAAAATTTGAATTAAAAAAATCACTTAGTTTTATAGTACTCTTATTATTAACATCAATAGGTATATTTGTTAATTTATCAGGAGCATATGATAATATTTCACCTTCTATAAACATAGAAAAAGGGAGTGATTCAGAAGGATTATCTGAAGAAGCTATAGACGGACTTAAAAATATGGCAAACGAATATCAAAATACATATATGGCGTGGCAATTTGGTGTATCTGGATATGAAATAGTTTGTATTTTATTGGCGAGTAGTGTATTTGCTATATCCTACATAATAGATAAAAAAAGTGGCTTTTTAAAAAATATCATAATAAGGTTAAATAAAAAATCTTATTATAAAATAAAATATTTTGTTAATGGAGTCCTTGGAGGAATAATAGTTATAATTCCAGTTATTTTATGCTTAGGATTATACGATTTATTTCTTGATAGTAAAAGCCTACCTATTATAGAGCCCAATTTTCCTAGAGGCTTTATGTCTGAATATTTCCCTACTAATCCAGTTAAATATATATTATTTTTCACATTAATATTATTTATTATAGGCGTAACATATTCTACTTTTGCAATGGCTATTGGCATTATTACTAATAATATAATTTCAAGTGTATTGCTACCTGTTATTTATTGGTTTGCAGGAAGTTTAATTTTAGAATCTATTGGTCTCATAAAATTAGCACCTTGGAATATATACTATTTTAAAATAGGAGAACCTATGTCTTTTGAGTATGGTTTAATCCATTTGGTAGTTATCTTTATAATTAGTAGTTTTATCATATTTAAAGAAAGTAAAAATGATTTATTATAGAAATGTAGAAATCAATATTCAAAATAGAAAGCGATTTTATACTAAGTTAGCCTTAATATAAAATCGCTTTTTATGTTTAAATATAGTGGTAGCATCAATAGGTGGAATAACGAAATACATGTAAAAACCATACGTTTATACTCTATATACGTTGGTATACCTGGAATTTATTCTTTATTTTTCAAGTACAAAATATAAAATATTACTATGTTCAATTTAGAACCTATAATAATATAAATATTTTCAATATATAGACTACTTTTGGTATATTTCAAATATTAATTTGTTATAGTTTTGAAGTGAATAGTTATTAGTTACAATACTATTAAGAATCATGTGTCCTTTTTAACATGTATTTTGTAGTGTACCCCAATAGCTACTACCTCAGATACTCTTAATACTTTAATATCTACATATTTATAATAATTTATAAAATGCTATGAGTTATTATTATAAGATCCTACAATTAATAATATACAAATCCAAAAAACAGCAAATAAAGAATATATGAAATGTCCTCTATAAATTTCAAGTATCATACTAAATAAAAATATAGCCCCTATTATCGATATTATCTTCATTATAGTTATTCTATAGGTATTTTTATCTGTATCACTAAGTGGCTTATTTCTATGATCTAGTGGTGATAGTTTATAAATTATAAATCCACATAGAATAAAAATTAATACTGCTAAATACTTATTCATATAAATATTATTGTCTATAAAAATAGTTATTAAATAAATAACCACAAAAGTTAATGTACACTCTGTATAATTTTGCGCATGATAGCCTCCTGTAAACTGCCTTAAAGTACAATAACAACTTAAAAATATTACTGTATGTATAAACCTATCAAATATAATTCCTATACATAATGCTACTGAAATATTAACTATAAAATAAATCAAAGTCTCAAATCCATATCTATATATTTCAAATTCTTCACACTCTATAATCTCATTATTAATCAATAAATTCGTAAATTTATATGATAAGCTCTTAATCATATTTCCTCCTCAATATATAAAACCTCTCCTTAATAAGAAGAGGTAATTTATCTTATATTATTTTTTTAATTTTTGTAACGCTTGTGGCTCTTTTGCCTGATGTGCAACCCAAGAGCTTGCACTGTTTGCTGATAATACAGCTATTCCAAGGCTTAATGCTGACATGTTTTTTAGTAATTTTAATGCTATTTTTTTCATTGTAGTTTCTCCTATTTTTTTATTGGTATCATTATCTTTAATATAAACTCATTATCTGAGTAATTAACTATTGTCTCACCATCATATTTGTTCACTATATATTTAATACTAGAAAGACCTATTCCATGTATTTGGTCGTTACTCTTATTAGTTTGAATACATTCACCAATAAAAGTAATATCATTTACCTTTGTATTTATAAATTTTATTATTGCAAATCCGTTTATATATGTGGCTTTTACTTCTATTCTTTTTTCTATCTCATTATTTATATTCATACATGCTTCAATTGCATTATCTAATGCATTCGAAAATAATGCACATATATCATTCTCTTGAATAAATTTTAATTTAGATATATTTATACTATCTTCAATTTGAATATTATATCTTTTACAAGTGCTTATTTTTTCTCCTAAAACTAAATCTAATGTTTTATTACCAGTATTTTTAAAGTTCTCAAAATCACTTATCTGAAACTCTAAACTATTTATGTATGATATAATTTCTTCTTTGGTCTCGTAGCTTTTTATACAGATCATATGATTCTTTAAATCATGATATACATATTTCAATTTATCGTGTACTTTGTTTATATTTTCATAACTCTTATAATTTGTTTTTATTCTCTCATTTATAAGCTCATACTCTAACTTTAACTTATCATCTTGTACAATTTTTCCTATTACTATTAAAAGTATTATACTTGATGATACAATCAATGAAATTGCAAGTACAAATATAAATAAACTTTCTATAGCAATAATATTAACTCTTAAATTATATTCAAATATCAGCACTAAACTGACTATATTAGATAATATAGGTATTCCTATTAATATCATATCTTTAGGTTTAAAATCTAAAGATAACCTAAAATACTTAAATAATATAAAAACTATAAATAAAAACACCTTTGAGACAATAATCGCTTGTATTCTAAATAAATTTTCATGTTGTGTTATGTTAATATTATTTAACTGATTCATAAATACTACTAAGCCTACTGCTAAACCTTCAGCTGACATTAGTCCTAACCAAAATAATAAACTAACTATTATACTTCTATATATTTTATTTTCATATGATAATATATAGAATGATGTTCCTATTACAATACACATAATAATTTTAATATTTGGAAATACTTTAGATACATTTATATACCCCATAAGCAGAAGTATAGTCACTCCTATCATTGTATATTTTGTATTTGATATTCTCCTTTTTCCAACTAAGTGGATTACTGAGAAGAAAATAATCCAATCTATAGTTCCTGTCGCTATATTAATAATCTCCCAAATTCCTATGTTTAAATTGCCTAGCATACTATATCTCCTAATATATTAGTTATCGCTAGCTTTAAGTCTTTAACTCTATATTTACTTATTGGTATATGTTTTCCATCTACTATTACAGTATTTCCATTCATTGATTCTACTAAATTTAAGTTTACTATATAGCTATTATGACATCTAAAAAATCCATATTTACTTAGTATCTTTTCTATTTTGGATATACTCATTTTTGTAGTGTACATGTTTTCATTTGTATAAATTAATATATTCGGTCTAGCTGTTTCTATATAGGTGATATAATCTATTTTTATTCTATCTATATAGTTCTTAACATTTATGGTTAAATAGTTATTTCTTTTTTTCATTATTTCATTTATGCAATGTAATACATTTTTTAAAATTTTTCTTTCATTTATTGGCTTTATTACATATCTATATGCTTTAACTTCATACCCTTCTTGCATAAACTCTGTAAATGAGGTCATAAATATTATTTCTAGGTTCTGATCAAATTCTCTTATCTTCCTAGCTGCATCCATACCATTCATTATTTTCATCTGTATATCCATAATTAATATGTCTAAATCTTTAGGATAATTTTTTAGTAACTCTTCTCCTGATGAAAATTCATAGATATTATAATTTATAAACTTTTGGCTTAATATTCCATTTAATATATCTTTTATATTTACTCTATAGTGTAATTCATCATCGCATATTCCTATATTAATCACTATTTTAAACCACCTTTTCAATCTTTTTTAAATGTATATTTTAAATCTCACTTTTCCTTCTAGATATTTTAACATATTTCTATCTTTTGAGTCTACTTAGATTTTAATTATTACTTTTTGGGCCTTAAATGATACTTTTCGGATTATTGTATGGTTTTTTTCACAAAAATCAAAAAAGGTTATTCAAAATATAACAATTTTGAATAACCTTTTTTTGTAATTCTACTTATTAGATATATTTAATTTTACTTCATTTGGAATTTTAATTGCATTTACTGAATGTAGCTGCGGTCCTTCAAATACTATAATAGATAAAACTATTTTAATCACCTTTTTAATATGTCCATATTTTTATATAATTCCTTTTTGATATACATTTATAATACTTATTCTATATATATTTTGAGATTATATGATCTACCTTCTCCTTTGAAAAATCATACTTAGTACCTACCTTAGCTTCTTTTTCGTCTATTTCAAATTAACACCTAATGGATTCAAATTTATCTCACGATTAACAGCTAACGCTGTAACTGAGCAATATGATTCATTTGATACGGGAGAATAAAATTTTTATGATTTAACCGTAACCTTAGGAATAGACTATAGTAAAAATAAAACTAAGTATTTATATAGAGAGATAGAATCATTTGACTCTAAAACAGATGAAGAATTTCGCTTAGTTTCAAATATATTTGATTTGTCTGCTCAGGACTTACTATCTCTCTATTAAAAACGTTGGGGATTGAAAATTTTTTCAAGTAGATTAAGCAACACTTAACCATAAAAAAATGGCTAGGGTACTCGCTAAATGCAATCTCTACGTAAATATTTCGTAAATATATTGTGCTCTTATTATATGTATTTTATTATTAATAATTAAAAATAGATTAAATTGTAAGTATTCAAAATTTGATATTTTACGAAAAATAAGAGCTAACTTATTTGAAGCATGCGAATTAAAAAATTTTTTAACAGGACAAATTCTAATAAATGGATAATTTAAAGGTTGTATTTTACAAGTTAATTTTGCGTATTTAAGCATCCATAATTAACCTCAAAAACATAAAAGGTAATATTATTTAATAATGTTACCTCTTACTGTAAATTCAAATTTTTTATTTATCCAACATTAGAAGTTTGCTTATCAGTTTAAAGTTTTTAAAGGTATTTTCAAACCTTTATCGAACTTCTTTTAAAACTACTATATTAACGAGGATGATATTAATAAATGGGAATTAAAAAAATAATATTATCAGGTGTGCTAACAATGAGTATTATATCAGCAATAGGGGTCTCATCATTTGCTAATGAAAATTCACCTAACGTTTATACTACAAATACAAAAATGGTAGACAAATCTTTTGGAAGTGAAAAAACTACCATAGCGGAACCTCTTGAAGGAACAGTATTATCAAAATAAACAAAAGCTCCAACAAATACTTCTCATGTTAAATGGGTAAAAGGTTTAACTCCTAAAGGCATAGCAGAATCTACTTCAACTGTTATAGAGGATAGTATTTATGCAAAGTGTAGAACTTACAGTACTACGGGTGTTCTTATAAATTCTGGCTCAAAGACAGAAGCAAAAACTAAATATGTGAGCGCTACTTCAAAATATAAACTTACTAATTATAAATTAGGTAGAGCTATAGGAAATCATACTTATAAACTTACTGGTTACAAAGACGTATACCATGAAACTTCAGTAAATTATTAATAATCTTAAAAAGGAGTCTATATGAAGACATTAAATAGAAAATATATTATTATATTGCTTATTTTTATTATACCGTTATTTCTAACCGCTTGTAATAGTAGTGATAATATGGGTGGAGAAAGAATTCAAAGTGATACATATGTAGCCGTTGGTTATTTTGATGAAAATAATCAAATAATAGATAATGGAAGCAATATAGATGTAACTAATAATAGCTTAACACATATACTAGATATAGACCAAAACTTAGAAGAAGATAGGGAGTATCTTTTAATAGCATTATCAAACTTTCAACAAATAAATTTTAAAGTAGATAATAAAACTTATGATTATTATAAGTTTAAATTAAAGAAAAAGGATTCTTGTAAAATAAAAATCGACATAACGCTTCCTAGTGATAGCAAAGAATTAGATTATATTTTAATTAAAAAACCATTTAACTTATCTAAAGATTTCAATTTATGTGTATAAAAGAATTGGAAAAATTCTGCGCTGAGAGAATTTTAAATTAATTTTTGGACTAGTAATAGTTTATACTAAACATCTATATCTATTTTTAAAAATTTATACCAAATGAAAAAAATCCATCATTACTATTTATTATTTTATACCATTTATGTGAATCACTTGATTTAAATGTAGTTAAATCAAATCCATCTATTCCAAAACCAACGATTGATATTATAAATCCTATTACAATTAAACCCAAACTTATATTAACAACTTTTCTTTTAAAATTTCTAATTATCATATTTTCACCACTTTCTTATCAAAGCATCTCCATATGTTAAAAGTTAAATTTTTTGTAATACCTTTAAATTCTTTAGATAAATAGATTGTTATAAATCCTAATAAAATAGAAATACCTACAAATGAAATTCCTAATCCCAATTGTACAACACCTACAGATAATATATCAGCCATCATAAATGGAGACCCTATTATACTAATTAATGCTGATACAAAAAATGCAAAAGATGTAACTCCAGTTGTAAATGGAATACACCAAATAACAATATATCCAGATAAAATTATTAAAACTGCCGATAATAATAAACTACCCCATAATGGAAAACCTAAAATAAGTAAAATTATATTTAATATTTTGCTATTGAATGCTGGTATTTTGATATTAATGCTATCTTGTTCACTCAAAATATTCTTCGCTATACTTTGTGGACTTCCAATTTTTTCAATAACCTCTTCCTCTGTTAATCCACTTTCTTTATAGTCTTCGATTATCTCTTCATAATAAGATATAAACTTATTGCATTCCTGTTCATCAAGATGTTTTAATAATCTTCTTAAGGTATCAATAAACGTTGCTTTAGTCATTTGAATTATCTGCTACTCAAAATATGGACATATATACCCATATGGAGATTTTTACTGATTCTTTGTGTTTGATTTTGAAATTAATCTACTCTCTTTTTGTAACACTCCACAGTCGTAAATTCCGAACTAGCCATCCGTACATATATACAATCGCTTTTTATTGTGCTATTTTGTATATCTTTGCATTTTTTAGATTTATACTTGCATTTAAATCCCTATCAATTTGTAAACCGCAACTACAATTATAAATTCTATCTGAAAGTTTTAAGTTTTTATTTATATTGCCACAATTAGAACATATTTTACTTGACGGAAACCATCTATCCACCACTCTAAGCTCTATATTATTTTCAATACATTTATAACTTAATTTACTTTTAAATTCATATAATTTTTGATTAGCTATAGCTTTTGATAAATGCTTATTTTTCATCATTCCACTAATATTTAAATCTTCAATAGTTATATAGCTTGGATTTTGCTTAACTATTTCATTTACTGTCTTATTTATATAATCAGTCCTTATATTAGTAAGTTTTTGATGAATATTTTGTACAATGGCTATTTGTTTTTGGATATTTTGTCTAGTAGCTCTCCCTTCTTTTATATTTTCATACCCATACTGGATACTTTTTCTAACTTTTAAACTTTCATATCTCCTTGAAAGCTTTCTTTGTTCTCTTTTTAATTTTTTCTCTAGTTTTTTTATAAGATGAGTTTTATTTATATTTTTAAATACTTTCTCATTTGAGCATATAGCTAGATTCTTTAATCCCAAATCTATTCCTATACCATCTATAGAATTATTTTGTGAATTAGTTTCTATATCCTCATTTATCAAAACAGAAACATAATATCTATTTGCTTTTTTTGAAACTGTTCCACTTACAACTGCTTTTTTAGTTGGAATATAACCTTTTTCCTTTAATCTAACTTTTCCTATAGTTGGTATTTGTATAAAATGTCTTTCTCTATACCAATCATTTTTAGCATTTTTAGGAAAGTATAATTTTACATCTTGCTTATTTTTCTTTTTAAATCTAGGAAATTTACTTTGATTTTTAAAAAATCTTTTGTATGCTATCTCTGCATTGCAAATTGCTTTTTTTCTAGCTTTAGAACCACAATTATTTATCCATGAATACTCATCACGTATTTTCACTTCATTATTTATATATTTGTCAAAGTCATATGCACTTATATTAGCTTGTTTTTTCCCAATTACACCTTCTTTAAACGCTTTATATAGTTCTTGATTTTTAGCTAAGTAACTATTATATAACCACCTACAAATTCCAATTGATTGATTAATCTTTTTAATTTGTTCTTTTGTTGGATTAATTTCAGTTTTGTATGCTTTTAGCAATATCTTCATCCTCTCTGATTTTTTTCTTGTACTTTCTTAAACCATATATTCTACAGCTAAATATATGAAGTATTGATATTATATCTTGAACTAATTCTTCACTTGGAGAAAGACTTTCATTATTTACAACTATTATTCCTTTAGAATTAGCATATTGCTTAAGAAATTGTACTTGATTTTTTAAATCATCTTTTTGATTAGATGTTGATACTTTTGTGTATATGACTACTTTCTTTTCGTTTTTAGTCATTCCCTTATACTCTAAATATTGTTCATATGTATAGTACCTTCTATCTGTTGGAGTTCTAAAAGCATGTAATATGCCTTCTCTATCCCAACGTTGTAATGTTTTCACAGAAATATTTAATAGCTCTGCAAATTCACATGGTTTGTAGTTATTATTTTTCATATACTCACTCCTTCATGAGTATATTTTTCCCTGTTTTAACACTTTAATTAATAAATTTAATAACTATTTCTTACCTCCTTTTATAAAATAGTAAATTTTCATAACTTGTTGCCAATCATTTAAAAATTCTTTTATACGTTCTTCTCCTAAAGTTGTAATCTTATAATATTTTCTCAAACGACTATTGTGTTCAACTGAATATGTTTCAACATAACAATTTGATTCTAAGCGTTTTAATATTGGATATAATGTAGATTCGGATATTTCCACACAACTTGAAATATCTTTAATTATTTGATAACCATATGAATCCGATTTCTGTAAATCAGATAATACACAAAACTCTAATAATCCTTTTTTTAATTGTATATCCACGTTTACACCTCCTTATACATTATACTATATATTACATAGTATAGTATGTCAATAATATTTCCTATAAAATCACGCATAAAAAATACACCTTTATAACATTGATATTGCACAGATTACTGATAATATTTTACTTAAAACTAATTAATAAATGAAAGAGAACCGTATCATTTAATTTGTGATACGGTTCTCCGTACCTCACTCTACGGATCACATTTTTATTACACTATATATTATCCCGTGTACTTATAAATAATCTATTTCTT
>JAVXJA010000067.1:0-15798 GCA_036648085.1 Terrisporobacter sp. | reverse complement strand
TACTTCTTAATATTCTTATAAGTTCTTTTTTTAAAGAAATTAATTGATTTTTACTATAATAATCTCCATCAAGGATAAAAATTCTTTCTTTATCTTGATAAAATAATGTTATCCTACTATCTTTTTCAATAAACATAGCATCCTTACTATTAATCTTTATATTATTTATTTCCGCATCTTCTATATCTAATAAAATACTGTTTCCATGTACTACACTACATGTATAAGTAATTACATTATGATTTGAATTTTCATAAGCAATATCGCAAAGCTCATTATTTGTATTTTGCTTAATTAACTTGTAATCCTTTGGTTCGTAAGTAGGAATCTTAGCTTTAATAAAAGTATCATCCATATCATTTGAATATTTTATTGATAAATGAGTATTATATATTTTTGTGATTTTATGTATAATATTTTCAAAATCTGCATGGGATGAAGGAACTCCAATAAAGATATAAAAACTTATGAAAATTATTATTACAGACACAATTTTAAAATTTTTTCTAAAAAAATAAAAATGACTTTTTTTATAACTTTTTTTTATTAATAACTTCATTTTATTTTCAAATTCAAGTGAAAATTCATATTCAAGGTCTTTATCATTGGGAAAATCTTTTAATACTTTATCACTTAATGAAGGCATTTCTTTGTAAAGTAATTCATCTAATTCTTTATCATTCATATATCTAAATCCTCCTCACTTCGCAATATTTCCTTTAATTTCATTTTCCCTCTTTGCAACCTTTTATATAAAGCACCCTCACTTATATCTAAGGCATTAGCAATTTCAACATTAGAAAAACCGTAAGTATATTTTAAAATAAATATGTCTTGATCCACTGGTGGTAATTTTTTTATTGCTAATAATGGTCCATTAAATAAGTCTATATCATTTATTAATGATTTTTCAGCTACAGTACTTAAATCATCAATATTTATTACATTTTCCATTTTATTTTTATTATATAAATCATAAGAGACTCTTTTTACTATAGCAACCAAATAAGCTTTCGTTTTAATACTATTAGTTTCATCTATTTTATCAATGTTATTTAATATTCTAATAAAAGCATTATGAACAGCATCTTCTGCAAGTCTATCATCACATAAAATATTTCTCGCATAATAAAATAATAATTTTTTATATGACAAATAAACATCTTCAAATTTATTTTTATTATTTTTATCTTCAATACAGTTTAAATATAATAATTATATATAGTAAACAATCTTTTATAAAGATTAAAATTAAAGGGGGATTTACATATTATGAAAAAAGAATTAATTTCAAAAACTATAGCTTTAGGGGTTGCTATAATGACCTCTATTACACCAATGATAGGAAGTATCTATGCAAATGAAATAACACCAACTGTTGATAAAAAAGTAAAATAATAATTTTAAGATAAGGAGTAATTATATGCAAACCAAAAAAATCTACACAATATGTATTCCTATTATAGGATTATTTCTTATATTTATAGGTATAGCATTTGGAGCTGAAATATCTAAAATCATATTAGCACCAATGAGTATTTTTATATCTTATAGTGAGTTACCTGATTCACTAGTAAAAGCTAGTACAGTTACTTTTGTAGTAGCAGGTATATTTCTATTAATTATTTCGTTGAGGTATATTTTTAAATTTTTAGATTCTAAATAAAAAAATAAGTTAAGGTAATATTTTTATTGCTAGTTTATAATATATTCCGATATAATTTATTAACAGAAAGTCCTTGACCATTAATTTTATGAAGAAAGGAATATATTATAAAAATCATGACATGTACTAAAAATATAAAAATAGTAATTATTATATGTATTTTATTTTTATCTATAGGGCTTGTTGCTTGCTCTACTAAAGAAGATGTATCTTCAAATGAAGTTATTTTCTATAATCCCAACATAGTTGTTGCAAATGATGATATTGTAAATATAACTTTTTCAGGCAAACAAAAGTTGGGAGATATAGTTGGATACATGTGCTCTATCGAAAATAAAAGTAAAAATAACATAACGGTATATACAAAAGATACGTCCCTTTACGATAAAAAAGTTGAATTAGATTTAAGCTATGATATTGAGTCAAACACAAAATTAAATGCATTAATGTGTGTTTTTGATATTGAATCATTAAAAGATTTAGGTGACACAAAAGGAATCATTTGTATAGAAACAGAAAATTCCAATGAAGAAATTAAAGAATATTCCTTTGAATTAGATTAAAAAAACAGGGGTATAGATTGTAAAATCTATATCCCTGTTTTTTATTTCCCGTATTTTCTCATTTTTAACTTAAGGAATGCTAAAGCTTTTCTAGCCTCTAATTCAGTTACTTCGTTTTCTCCAACGATTTCACTTTCAATTCCTTCAGGGTTTTTATTCATATCAACTATAGTATCCATGTATTCGTTTACAACAACAAACTGAGCCACAGTTCCAACAAAAGTTAACCCAACAACAGGTATTCCTCTAGTTGCCACTTGCTCTACAGTATTTGCAAAATCAACATGGCTGTTTCCCCAACCATCAGAAGATAAAATTGCTCCATCTGCTCTCATGGCCTCTGCCCAAGATGCAGCCTTAGTTCCAACAAATAATTTATCTTCATTATCTTGTGGTGTTCCAACAACTATAATTCCTAATAAATCGATTTCCTCATCATTACTTACTACATCAAGTAGTGGATCTCTAAAGTGATGAAGTGTAGTTTCTTTAGTAGATGGTCCTATTCCCATAATATTACCTCCTTAGCACATGCAGCGAAGTGCGCCGTCTCTATATTCATTTGGTGTTACTATCATAGGTACATTACCCATGTCTATTATACTTCTTCCACCTTCCATAGCTGAGGGGTTGTGAGAGAATAATTGAGTATCATACATTGCACCTTGACCTGCAACTTGCTTTATAATAACTACTTTTTTCTTTCCTGGTCTTATTTTATCGTGGAATTCATGACGCTCAGTACATTTATTTCCATTGAATTTCTTAAGGTTTGCTCTAAACTCATTACAGAATTTATCACAAGCATTGTGAGCTGCTGTAGGTCCTGGTCTAACCTGTCCACTTCCAGCTAATAGAGTAACATTAAATGATATTATGATATCATTATCTCCTGGAGTTCCTGGTCTATTTAGTTTTAATTGTTCTTTTAAAATTCCTTCAGAAGAACCAAACTCGTAAGTTTGTACTCCATTAACATCTACTCCTGTAAGCATTACATAAGCACCAGTTAAAGTATGCGTTATACCTTCCCCTATTCTACCAAGTACTTTAGTAGATATAGGAATTATATCCATTATAGTATTTGTAAATATATCATGATAACCTGGTTTGATTATTTGTATGTCTATACTTTCTATTAATGGTTCCGATTCTATTAAACCCTTTATAATGTCCTTATTGATTGTTATTTTTCCATCAACACTAACACTATTTTCTTCTCCAAACTCTACTTCATTTATGTGATAAGACTTTATCACTAATCGGCGAAGTTGTATTTCTTCTGACATAATATTATTCCTCCCTTATAAAAATTCACTTTGTTCATATAGCACTTTAATTATAGTGCCAAGTCTTTAAGTCTATCAATACTTTTATTTAACACATTACATCATAAAAATATTTTACGTCTTGAATTTTCTTATATTATGACAAATTTATCACAAACAAAATTTTCCATTAGCCTCTGCATTAAAGACTTTTCAACGTAAAAAAAAATTTATATTATAAAAACCGACTTTAGTCTAGTATTAAGTTATTGTGTTTGTGAAATATTCTTGTTATAATAGACTTAGGTTAGGAAAACCTTATAAATTTTATCTATAAACTTAAGATAAATATGAAATTTTCCTATAATCCTATAAAACATAAACTTATAAATATTTACAATTTAATACGGGGGTAGATAGGTAACTGGTGTGCCTCCTGGTCTTCAAAACCAGTGTGGGGTGTTAGTAGCATCCTAGGTGGGTTCGATTCCCACATACTCCCGCCAATAACACCAAATAAAGGGAGAAAAAAATTTTATTTCGGGGAAAATGTTTTCCGTGTGATTATTTTAACACATATAGAATAATTTATATGGTAGAAGAACTCTTGTTAAGAATTAATTAACAATCTTAACACTTTGTATGAAAGCAATTTATATTTACATAAAGGCTTTAATTTAATAGGGGGTGATATTTAGTGGGATTACAAAAAATATTACTTAGACAACATGTTGGCGCACCTACAGAGCCAGTAGTAAGTGTTGGGGATAAGGTTCAAAAAGGAACTTTAATTTCTAAACCAACAGGCCTTGGAGCTAACATATTCTCTAGTGTATATGGAACAGTTAAAGAAATAACTGAAGACTCTATAATAATAGAAAAAGATGAAGAACAACCAGAAGAATTCGTAGCTTTAAAAGGAGAAGATAAACTTCAACTTATAAAAGACGCTGGTGTAGTTGGAATGGGTGGTGCAGGTTTCCCAACTGGGATAAAACTTGGAACTAAAGTTAAATACATATTAGTTAACGCTGCTGAATGTGAACCACTGCTTCATCATAATGTTGACCAAATGGTAGATAACACAGATATGACTGTAAAAGGTCTTAAATATGTTATGGAAATTTGTGAAGCAGAAAAAGGAATCTTTGCTTTAAAAGCTAAGAATGAAAAAGCTGTGCAAGCTCTAGTAGAAGGAACTAAAGGGGATGACTCTTTAGGAATACATCTACTTCCAGATATATACCCAATGGGTGAAGAAAGAGCAGTTGTAAGAGAAGTACTTGATGTACTACTTCAACCAACTGATCTACCATCAGTTGCTGATGCTGTAGTTATAAATGTTGAAACTCTTCAAAGAGTTGCTGAAGCAATAGAGCTGAAAAAGCCTTGTTTCTCTAAACATGTTACAGTAGTAGGTAAAGTTAAAGATGGAATAGAGCCTCACGTATTTATGGATGTTCCAGTAGGTACTTCTGTTAAGGAATTAATAGATATGACTGGTGGAATAGACGGAGAATACGGAGAAGTTATAATGGGTGGACCATTCACTGGTAAAGCTTGTGAATTAGATGCTCCTATAACAAAAACTACAGGTGGAATAATAGTTACTAAGCCTTTTGAAGATTTAAAAGGTGAAAAAATGGGACTTCTAATATGTGCTTGTGGTGGTAATGAAGAAAGAATGCAAGATATTGCTAAGAAAATGAATGCTGAAGTAGTATGTGTTCAAAAATGTAAGCAAGCTATTGATGTAAGAGGAAACTTAAAGTGTGAAAATCCAGGTAACTGTCCAGGACAAGCATTAAAAGTTATGAATATCAAAAAAGCTGATGCAAAACACATTCTTATAGGAAACTGTACAGACTGTTCAAACACTGTTATGGGATCTGCTCCTCAAATGGGATTAGAAGTTCACCATCAAACAGATACTGTATTACAAACTGTAGGAAAAGATGTAATAAGACACATGACTGCATCTAAAAAAGTTCCTCAAATTGGTGAAGAAATAGTAGAAGAAACTGTAGCTACACCAGTTGTAGAAGAAATTGCAAAAGTTGAAAATACTGTAGAAGCTGTTAATTTTGAGTCTTTCGAAAATGATGGACAATTAGTTATAAGCATAAAAGAAGGTAAAGATATCTTCGTTGAGTTTGTAATAGAGTAATCAGTATAAACTTATAAAGTTTATAAAATTAATGAGGTAACAAAGAAAGAAATTTCTTTGATATATATTATAATTATGTTCAAATTATCAAAATTTAGGAACAACTTATAAGGGGGAGAAAACATATGTCAATAACTGTTGAGACTGCTAAAGAGCATGCAAATGACCCTGCGGTACTTTGCTGTAGAGCAGAAGAAGGACTTGTTATAGGACCTGCTAACTTAGAAGATCCTGCTATATTCGACGAATTAGTAGACTCAGGTCTTTTAAAATTAGATGGTTGCTTAACTATAGGTCAAGTAATAGGTGCAACATTAACTAAAACTTGTGATTCATTAAATCCAATAACTGCTGATTGTATAGATGCAATAGTTGAGGTTAAAGAAGAAGCTAAAGTTGAAGAAGTTAAAGAAGAAACTGTAGCTGCACCAGTTGTAAAAACTCAAACTATACAAGGTGGAAAATTAAAAATCCACATAGGAGAAGGAAAAGATATCAACATAGAAATACCTGTTGGTGGATTTAGCTCTTTAGGTGGAACTCAAGTAGTTCCAGTTCCAGAAGCTGCTGTAGTTCCTGCTGCTAAAGAAGTTGAGCAAGAAGCTAAAATAGTTAGAAGCTTAACTAGAAAGCATTACAACATAACTGAAGTTAAAAGGGGACCTGAAACTAAAATAGAAGGAACTGTTTTATACATCAGAGAAGGAATAGAAGAAGAGGCTGTAGCTAGCCAAAAGTTAGTAAACAGTTTAAAAATAGATATAATAACTCCAGATAGATATAACACTTACTCTGAAACTATAATGGATGTTCAACCAATAGCTACTAAAGATGGTGAAGACGAATTAGGTTTAGGAGCTACTAGGGTTATAGATGGTGTTGTTGTTGTTGTAACTGGTACTGACGCTAATGGTGTTCAAATAGGAGAATTCGGTTCATCTGAAGGTATCTTAGAAGAAAACATCATGTGGGGAAGACCAGGAGCTCCAGAAAAAGGTGAAGTATTCATCAAAACTGAAGTTGTAATCAAAGAAGGTACTAACATGGAAAGACCAGGACCTCTTGCTGCTCATGCTGCTACTGATTTCATAACTCAAGAAATAAGAGAAGCTCTTAAAAAAACTGATGATTCTTTAATAGTTGATACAGAAGTATTCAACCAAGTAAGAAGACCAGGAAAGAAAAAAGTTGTAATAGTAAAAGAAATAATGGGTCAAGGTGCAATGCATGATAACTTAATATTACCAATGGAACCAGTTGGAATATTAGGTGCTAAGCCAAACGTTGACTTAGGAAACGTACCAGTTATGGTATCTCCTCTAGAAGTATTAGATGGATGTATACATGCATTAACTTGTATAGGACCTGCTTCAAAAGAAATGTCTAGACATTACTGGAGAGAGCCATTAGTACTTGAAGCTTTACATGATGAAGAAGTAGATTTATGTGGTGTTATATTTGTTGGATCTCCTCAAATAAACTCAGAGAAATTCTACGTATCAAGAAGAGTTGGTATGATGGCAGAAGCTTTAGATATTGATGGTGCTTTCGTTACTACAGAAGGTTTCGGAAACAACCATATAGATTTCGCTTCTCACATAGAGCAAATAGGTATGAGAGGTATACCAGTAGTTGGTCTATCATTCTGTGCTGTTCAAGGTGCTCTAGTTGTTGGTAACAAATACATGACTCACATGGTAGACAACAACAAATCAGAAGCTGGTATAGAAAATGAAATATTAGCATGTAACACTCTTTGTCATGAAGATGCAATAAGAGCGTTAGGAATGTTAAAAACTCAAATGGGTGGAGAAACTGTAGCTAAGCCTGAAAAGGCATGGAATCCAAACGTTAAGTCTACTAACTTAGAGTTAATATCTAACGTAACTGGACAAGCTATAGAATTAGTTGAAAATGAAACTTCATTACCAATGAGTCAAAAACGTAAGGAAAAATATAGCTAGAAAGAACTGACACATAATGAAAAATGATAAATTAAAATACGGGGATAGAATTATTTACATGGAAGGTGTAATAGTTGAAGTTCACGATGGTTGCGTATCTGTTGACCTAAAGGGACGTCTAGGATATTTAACTGTTCCAATGAGAATGTTCATTTCCGATTACGAGATAAAAGTTGGTCAAGAAGTAGGCTTTAATATGAGCTTTGTTGAACAACTTGGCTGTGAGGTTAATGAGAAATATATCTCAAACCTTATGACTAGAAATAAAAAAATCGACGAAATGTCTAATAAATAAATCTAATTTATAAATTAAAAGGAGGAAATGAGTATGAGTTTAACAGTAGTTAAAGGAATGCAATCTGAAATATTCGTTCCAATAACACCACCTTCAGTATGGGCTCCTGTAACAAAACCTTTAAATGAAATGAAAATAGCTCTTGCAACTGCAGCTGGTGTTCATCATAAAGACGACAAACGTTTTAATTTAGCTGGTGACTTCTCTTTCAGATTAGTAACTGATACAATGCCATCAAGCGAACTTATGGTATCTCACGGAGGATACGATAACGGAGACGTTAATAAAGATATAAACTGTATGTTCCCAATAGATAGAATACATGAATTAGCAGCAGAAGGTATAATAGGTTCTGTAGCACCAGTTCACGTAGGATTCATGGGTGGTGGTGGAAACCAACAAAAATTCAAAGAAGAAACAGGTCCTGAAATAGCTAGAATATTAAAAGAAGAAGGCGTTGACGCTGTACTTCTTACAGCTGGTTGAGGTACTTGCCACCGCTCTGCAGTTTTAGTGCAGAGAGCGATAGAAGAAGCTGGTATACCAACAGTAATCATAGCAGCTCTTCCACCAGTAGTTAGACAAACAGGGACTCCTAGAGCAGTTGCTCCACTTGTTCCAATGGGTGCTAATGCAGGTGAACCAAATAACATAGAAATGCAATATAACATAACTAAAGATACTTTAAAACAATTAGTAGAAATACAAACTCCAGGTAAGATAGTTCCATTACCTTATGAGTATGTAGCTAAAGTTTAAGATTGCATATATTTTCAAACCTTTAAACTGCCAGGGATTTTCCCTGGTAGTTTTTTATTTACACTTAAATAAAAAGGAGTAAAATACTTTGTATACAAAACTTTACTCCTTTAATATATACTTTTTTTAATTATGGTGATTTAAACTTAGTTATGTACGATTTTTTTTTTATGGATAAGTAAAACTAACGAAGGACTTCGGAAATATTGCAATATATAGGATTTTATAAAGATTTTTGTTAACATTTATGCTATAATATTTTTATACAGTTTATTTTTATTGTGAAAATAAGTGGATATGATAATATGAAAATTGAAAATTGGGCATAAAAAAAGTCTCTTCTGTTTTGGCGAACAAGAGACTTGAGGCCCTCCAAAAGAGGAGGTTACTTAATTGCAATATACTAGTATTATAGCACAAATTCCTCAAAAAATACAGACCTTTACACAGTTTGGTGGTGATTTTTATAGAAGATAAAAACGCCTTCAAAAAAGCTATTGAAGATATTGGATCTTTAAACTGCTTAAAAGCAGTCATGGAGAATTATGGTATTGTATTTGAACATGATTCTTCCGGATATAAAACTAACTGTGTATTTCATAGTGAAAAAACACCAAGCTTAAGACTTAGTGATAAGGGGAACAAAGCTTTTTACAATTGTTTTGGATGCGGAAGTAATGGAGATATAATTAATTTCATTTGTAAAATGGATAATTGTGATAACATTACAGCATTAAAAAAAGCCTATGATATTATAGGTTTAACATTACCAAGCGGTGCTACAAATAAAAATCATAAATTAGAAAGTTTTTTGAGCTTTATAAAAGAAAAAAATAATAGCATTGAAATTAAAAATCATACTTATAATTTAGAAGACATTTATATTTATTATGATAAGTATGAAAACCCTCTATATTTAAAAACTAAATATAGAAATCATGATAACAACAAAAAACATTTTATTACAAAAGCTTTACTTGAAACAGAAAATGGATATAAATATGGTACTTCAGAGAATTTTGATGACTGTGAAAAAACACTTTATAATATGCCTCAAGTTAAAAAATCCCTAGATAGAGATGAATGGATATTCTTTGTAGAAGGAGAAAAAGATGCAAAGAATTTAAGTAAGCTTAATCTAACTGCTACAACTATATACTCTAAAAAATGGCAGGATAATTATACTTATACATTACAAAATGCTAAGATTGCATTTATAGGTGATACAGGTAGAGCCGGACAAGAGTTTCAAAATTTTGTAACGGAAAAACTTAAAAAATGTGCTAAGGGAATAAAGATTGTAAATTTGCCAGGTCTTGATAAACTAGGAAACAACAAAGACGTTTCTGACTGGCTAGAAACTGGTAAAACAAAGGAAGACTTGCTAAAAATAGTAAGAAAGTCCTTAGATATTTTAAATAAATTTGAATTACAACAAGATGAAAAAGGAATATATCAGATACAAAGTAAAATAGAAAATGACCAAGTTAGCGAATACAGAAAAGATTTAACTAACTTTAGAATAATAGAAGCAATACTTTATCGTAATGTGGATAGTAAAGAACAAAGTATTAAATTTACTATTGTCTCACAACTTGGGACAAAAGATACAATTGAAGTAGATGGTAGAGAATGTTTTTCTGATGTAAGAACATTTAGAAAGGCCTTAGGTTTTGACTATACATTTAAAGGTAATATACATGACTTAATTAGGCTACAAGAATGGATTCTAAACTACTTCATATCAGAAGACATATGTATTTATACTAAAACAGGTATAAGGCATATTAACGGAGAGAACGTCCTAATAACTAATAACGGTATGCTTAAACCTAACGGTGAATTTCTAACTGAAACAAAAGCTAATAACTATATTCATGATATTGATTTCACAAATTTAGAAATATTAAGTAAAGAAGAAGCAACTATGCTTGCAGCTAATTTATTTCATTATAATGTAAAAGAAAATGTATATAACACACTAGGTCTTGGAGTAGCAAATATACTAAATTCTTATGCTAGAAATTCCACTTTAGATAATTTGCCAATTCTTCAAGATTTAGGAGAAAGTAAAAGTGGTAAAAGTAAAGCATTAACTATATTAAGGCTTTTATTTAACAATACTAAGTCTGCAATGAGTTTATCTGCATCAACAGATTTTGCTCTCTTAAAAGCCTTTGACGATACTTATCTGCCTATCTTCTTAGATGAGGTGAAAATGTCAAAAGTAAGTAAACATAAAGTAAATGCCTTATCTAATCATATACGTGCAATTACAGAGGGATATGAAAATGCTAAAGGTACTAAAAATCAACAGTTAATTAAATATACTTATAATGCATCTCTAATTATTTCAGGTGAAGAAGAAATGCAAGAAACGGCAGTAAAAAATAGATCTAACATAGTTTGGTATGCCATAAGCAATTTCACGCCGAAAGGTAAAGAAGCGGTTGATTTTTTATGTAGCACAAAAGAAGGAGAAACTTATCTTAGAAGATTTTCAAAGAGTTTATATCTTTATGTTTTAAATCATTTCATCGAAGATACATTTGAAATTGAATACTTAATAACTAAAAATCGTTATAACTTTGAAACTAAACTACAATTAAGTAACTCTAGAGAAGTAAATACAGCTACATATACTATGCTTGGATTAAGTATTCTAATAGAGACATTTAGGAGTTTGGGTGTAGACACAGATAGGATTATGGATTTAAATGAGGCTGCCAATATTATAGTAGAAAATTTAAGATATAATGTCTTAGATGAAAATGAAAGTGGTTCTAAAAGTGAATATGAAAAAATACTAGAAGATATTAATCACTTAGCTTGTATAGAGGATAGAACTATTCGTGTAGATGAAAATGTTCATTACAAAATTTTATCTAATAATGAATATATTGCCTTTGATTTTAAAACTATTTATGACAAATTAAATAAATATTATAAGTTATATAAAAATGATGGAGAAAGACTATTAGATTACAAAACTTTCACTAAAATGATATCCAAATCAGGATATGTTGTGGATAGTGATCCTAAAAAACATTATAAAGCTGTTAAAAGAAAAGTTTTAATAGAAGATGATAAGGGATTACCTAATTATGTAATGAAAAATAAAAAAATGTTTATTTTAAAAATAGAAGAACTAAGAAAACTTGAAATGGATAATATATTTGAAGAATCACCCGAGTTTGAAGAAATAATAGATAATGTAATTCCATTTAATTAAGAAGAGCCAAAAGGCTCTTTTTTATTTATAAGGAGATTCTATTGCTTCAAAATCTGTATTTGATATCAATTGGTAATCAAATTGTTTACCAATTGATATTACTTTGTTTTGAATTTATTAACAGTTTAATTACAATGTGTCATCAATTTATTTAAAATTTGTTTACTAATTTAGTTATTTTTTTTAGTAACTAAATTAGTAACTAAAAAAAACAGGTAACTAAAATTTAGTTACCTGTTTTTTTTGTTTAAAAATACCTTAAACTATTGGAAATGCTATATTATATAATAATACTAGCTGTATAGTCAGATTTTTTAGCTAATTCAAGGTAACTAAAGGTAACTAAGAAGTAACTAAAATTTATAAAGTTTAGTTACCAAGCTTAAAGTATTGATATAACTATATTATAAGCTATTAAAAATATATAAGTAACTAAAGTAACTAAAAATAAAAAAAGTATTTACGTACGAGAGAAAGTTTTCTCTAATATTAGTTTGTTAAAAAAAGATATTATTTTTTTTAGTTACTTTAGTTACCTAGAATGTATAATCATACTAAATTCATTGCAAATACTAGTTTATAAGTGGTAACTAAATTTCATTTTTTAGGGTTACTTTAGTCGAAAATTTAGTTACTAGGATTTAAATTTAGTTACTTTTTTAGTTACTTTATCAATAAATGAATAATATAGATAAAAAATAAGTAGATTTAAAAGTAAAAACAAGAGAGTTTTTAAATTCTGGGATTGAGAAATGATAATTTATAAATAATAAATTATTTTTATATAGGATAATGATTGTAAGAAAAAAGGTTTTTATACTTTTTTGTGGAAATTGTACTTAATGTTCAATAAGGAGGAGTATAAAAATGAAATGTATAATTAGTTTTAAAGAACAGTATGGGAAGGAACTAGAAAATTTTGAAGTAGAGGGAAAACACCCTGGGTACATATTACAATCAATAGAAAATAAACTTTGTAACGATATAGCACCATATAATACTTATTCATTAAAAAACTGCAAAAATATTGACAAGAGAGCAACCCAAAAAACTTTACACTTTAAAGATAACAATGGTAATATATTAAGTTATATAATAGAAATAACAGAAGCAGAATATAGAAAGCTAGCTACTCAAGCTATATAATTTAAAATAAAAATTATTTAAAGAGTAAAATGTATCCTAAAGAATAGACGATTTTAAAAAGTCTACTCTTTAGGATATTGTTATATAAGAAACAATGTATTCTATAAAAATTCCGAGTAGAAAAAAATAGGTAAATCAACAAATATATACCCCTTATATAACAACAGTATAAAAAAGATAAAAGTATCAAAAGTTAGGTCATGTGAAAAAGTATTAAAAATCATTGTCTTATACAAAAATAAGTGATATTATTTAAATATTAAAATAAACGAACATTAGTTTTAATACTTTTATGATACATAATTAAGGAGCATAAGGTCATGACTAAAAAAATATATGGGTATTGTAGAATCTCAACTAGAGATCAAAGCATAGAAAGACAAATAAGAAATATAAAAGGTTTATATAAAGAGGCTATAATAGTAGAAGAAGTGTTTACTGGAACAAAAGTAGAAGGAAGAACTAAATGGAACAATTTATTAAATAATGTGAAAAAGGGTAATGTAATAGTATTTGATTCTGTTAGCAGAATGAGTAGAAATTCAGAGGATGGATATAAGCTATATGAAAGACTATTTAATGAAGGTGTAGAGTTAGAGTTTATGAAAGAGCCACATATCAATACACGTACATATAAAAAAGCCTTAACAGGTGGAATAGAATTAACTGGAACAACTGTAGACTTGATACTAGAAGGTGTAAATAAGTATTTACTAGCATTAGCTAAAGAGCAAATAAAGTTAGCATTTGCACAAGCAGAGAAGGAAGTTAATGATCTAAGACAAAGAACTAAAGAAGGTATAGAAACCGCAAGGCTTAATGGTAAGCAGATAGGACTTACAAAAGGAAGCAAATTAACGACTAAGAAGAGTATACACGCTAAGGAACAAATACAAAGGTATAGTAAGTACTTTCAGGGAACACTTAAAGATAGTGATGTAATGAAACTAATTGGAATATCTAGAAACAGTTATTACAAATATAAAAAGGAATTAGTAGAAGAATTAAATAATTAGTATGATAATAAATATAAAACTAATTAAGATTGCAAGTTGAAAAATAAACCATATACAAGTAAACACTATTTTTTTAGTGTCCACTGTATAGGGTCCATTTTATAATTTAGTAGCTACTTTTTTGTTAAATAATTTAAATTTATTATTATTTTATTTCTAAATTATTAAGAGAAATATCTAATAAGGTTTGAACAAGTTCAGACTTACCCATACCTGTTAACTTTGAATATTTTTCTATTTTTTTTATAGTATCTTGATTTAAATAGTAAGTTATTCTCTTTGGAGGTTGAGGTTTTGAAGCCTTTTTGATTACTATTTTGTTTTGTGATATATTTGTATTTGATGTATTACTAACATCAATGTTTACATTATTATTTACATCTTTGCAATTGTTTACATTATTGTTTGTGTTTGATGTTTCATTATCTACGACATCTTTAGCTATTTCTTTTTTTCTTATCATTTCAGCTTTTAAGTTTTCAAAATTAGTATTCACAGTATTCTTAGCCAAGTTTTCTCACCAACATTTCTAGAACTTTAAAAAATTGTTCTGCGGATTTTTCATCATATTCAAAAACGGTTTTACCCATTTTACCTGCTTCAGTAATCTTAACTCTCCTATAGATTGGTTCTGATATTAGATCATCCTCTTTAAAGAATTCCTTTAAAAACTCTAAATTTTCATTAGAATCTTTCGTTCTTTTATCAAACATATTTGGGACTATAAGAGCAATCTTTTCTGGAGATAATCTTAGGTCAGAAAGATATTCATAAATGCTTCCACAAGCTCTAACTGAAGCAGCCTCTACTTGAACAGGCATTATTATATTGTCAACATAACACAATACAGCATCATTAACCTTAGTTCTTTGTGGACCACAGTCTATAATAATAAAATCATAGCCCATATTATTTAAATCTCTTAGTCTTTCATTTAATATTAAATCGATACGAGGTTCTCTATAAAATTCTGCATTGATTTCTTCTATATTAGAGTTTGGAAGTAAGTCCAAATTATCTCTGACATTTAAAATACATTCTGATAAACTTATATTGTTTCTCTTATCTATTAAGTCATAAAAAGTTTTATTATATTCATTAGAGCTTACACCAAGAAATAAACTACTGTCATTTTGACCATCAAGGTCTATTAAAATAACTTTAAATCCTAGTTTTGCTAATCCGTGTGAAATTTGTACAGATACTGTACTTTTTCCAACGCCACCCTTATTATTTAATACAGCTATTTTTTTCATAAAAATCACTCCTATTCTCAATTACTTTTTCAAGTACCTCTAGTCTTTTCTTACCTAATATTTGTTTTGTTTTTTTTGCAATGTCTAAATTTTTAAAAAACTTATCCTTATTAGAATTTATTATAAGTATTATGTTAGATTCAAAATCTTCTTGATTTATTTTATCATTAAAATATTCATCAACGTAATTTTTAAGAGCTTGTCCTAGTTCTGTTTGATTTTTATAAAAAAGTCGTACATTATTTTTAGACATATTTCTACTCCTTTTCTACTATTTTTAAACGGTTTTCTTACATATTTATAATCAATTTTATACTACTTTTATACTAAATTCAATCTATATTTATATAGATAATAAGATATAATTATGTTTGATTAAACCCACTTTGAAAATGTTACTACTTATATAATATGATTAAAAATAAAGCCCTAAAATTTTTAATTTTAGGGCTAATTTTAATTTTTA
>JAVXJA010000066.1:0-16175 GCA_036648085.1 Terrisporobacter sp. | reverse complement strand
AAATATAGAGCAATTGATTTATCTACAATAAAAGATAAAGAAGAAAGATCTTTTTATAAAAATATGAAAGAATTATACAAACTTCCTGAGTATATAGATAAAGAGCAAAAAGAAAAAGAAGATGAAATCGCTAGAATTCTTATGGGCGATGGAGTTTTAAATCCGGAAGTACTTACTTAAATAGTAGGTACTTTTTTTATACCCAAATCCAGATGAAAGGAGGGGGATATATGTCAGACGGAACTATAGTAATTGATACAAGAATAGATAGTGCTGGAGCGAGAAGAGGCACTAGAGAGCTATATCAAGAAGCTAACAGATTAGCTAATGAGTATAAAAGAGCAGGAATGACTTCATCTCAAGCTTGGAGAAGAGCTTGGAGTGAAATAGAAGGTACTAGCAGAAGCGGAGCCTCTGAAGTAGAAGTAAGTATTAACTCTATAGCATCTATTGCTAAAAGATGCGCTGCCACAATAGGTGGATTATTTGTCTTAGATAAAGTCAAGGATTATGCACTTGCAGTTGCTAAAACTGGAATAAGTTATAATGCTATGTCAGAACAGGCACAAGTTGCATGGGCAACTATCTTAGGTAGCCAATCAAAAGCAGCACAGATGATGAAAGATATTGAAAAATATGCAGCATCAACTCCATTTAGTAAAATGGGCGTTGATGAAATGGCTAAACAACTAACCAATGCTGGATTTGAAGGGAAATCATTATTTGATGAATTAACTAAATTTGGTAATATGGGTTCTGCTTTTGGAATACAAGAAGATAGCTTAAAAGAAATGGTAAGACAGTATTCTCAAGTTCAGCAAGCACAAGTTGCATATACTGAAGACTTAAATATTCTTCAAGACAGAGGTATTCCTATTTATAAAGCATTAGCAGAAACTATGGGTGTTCCTGTTGCCCAGGTTAAGAAATTGGCCAGTGAAGGTAAAGTTACAGCTGATGTTTATAATAAAGCAATAGACAGTATAGCTAATAAAACGACTGGAGCTATGGAAAATCAATCGAAAACTTTTTCAGGCATGATGTCTACATTAGGTGATAACTTAACTATGTTAGCGGGAGCATTGGCTAAACCTATATTTGATAAAATGAAAGAAAATTTACAAGGGTTAATGCCTAAACTTGAAGAGTTTACAACATTAGTTGGGAAAGAAGGTATTGGAAATGCAATAAGTTCAATGTTTCCTCAATTAAAGCCTTTAATAGACTTTTTTACAAATATAGCTAATGTATTAACTAGTGTTGTTATACCCGCACTTTTATCTTTTGGAGGATGGATAGTGGATAATATTGGCCCTATTTCATTTTTAACAACAACTATCGGTGGTGCTGTATTAGCATTTAAAGGTTTTATGGTTGTAAAAGGAGTTATTACTGCCTTCCAAGAAGCTAAATTAGCAATAGCTTTATTTTCAGTTACAAGTAATGGAGCTACAATAGCACAAGGTGCATTCAATGGTATGTTAACTTTAGGCGAAACAGTTATTGCTTTACTTACTGGAAAAGTTACTTTAGCAGCTTTGGCTCAAGAAGCATGGAATGCCGTAATGGCTATGAATCCTATAGGATTAGTAGTTATCGCTATAGGGGCTTTGGTAGGAGCTTTTATTTATCTTTGGAACACATCCGAAGGATTTAGAAACTTTTGGATTGGTTTATGGGACACTGTAAAAAATACCTGTATTACAGCTTGGAATTCAGTATCAACATTTTTTACAGATACAATCCCAAATGTATTCAGAGGTATAATTAATTTCTTTAAATCTGATTGGAAGGAAATTATATTATTTATAGTTAATCCATTTGCAGGTGCTTTTATGCTAGCATACAAGCATTGTGAAGGTTTTAGAAACTTTATAGATAACTTAGTAAATAATATAAAAATGTTTTTTGTAAATGGATTTAATAGTATGAAAAATGCTGTAGTTAATTTTGCTACTAATGCATTACTTACATTGCAAACATGGGGCACTAATGTATGGAATTTCTTTGTGGTAACAATTCCTTCTTGGATTACTAGTATTTTTAATTGGTTTAGTGAGTTGCCTTATAAAATTGGATTTGCTTTAAGTTTTGTTATAACTAAACTTGTTATGTGGGGAGTAGAAGTCTATACATATTTAGTAACTAATGTACCAATGTGGATTATCAGCATAGGAACATGGTTCTCAGAACTTCCAGGACGGATATGGACTTGGTTGTGTGATGTCGTAAGTAAGATATCTACTTGGGGATCTCAAATGTGGGATAAAGCTATATTAATAACAAGTCAATTTATTTCAAATTGCATAACTTATATATCTCAATTACCAGGACGTATATGGACTTGGCTTTGTAGCACTGTAGCTAAGGTGTCCGCTTGGGGATCTCAAATGTGGGAAAGAGCTACATCTATAGCAAGTAGATTTATTTCAAATTGTATAACCTATATATCTCAATTGCCAGGACGTATATGGACTTGGCTTTGTAATGCGGTATCTAAGGTATCTGCTTGGGGAAGTAATCTTTGGAATGCTGGTATGAGTGCTGCTAGAAGATTAGTAGATGCTGTTGTTAATACCGTTAAATCTATACCTGGAAAAATGGTTTCTATAGGAAGAAACATAGTAGAAGGGGTATGGAAAGGTATAACTGGAGCAGCTGATTGGTTTAAAAGTAAAGTACATAGTTTCTTTAGTGGAATAGTTGATGGAGCAAAGTCAGCATTAGGAATTCACTCTCCAGCTAGAAAAATGATTCCGGTTGGACAATACACTGTAGAAGGTACAGAGGTTGGTATGTCTAAGCAATTCCCTAAGATGCAAAAGAAATTTAAAGGTAAAATACATGGACTAGTTGATGAAATGAAAAATAAAGTTCAACATGAATCTATTTCTTTAGGCTCTACTATTTTATCAAGTAGCAACTTTAATACACTAGAAAAAAATAACCTTACAGATCAAAATTCAGATGTTTCAGGAGTAATTAAATCTTTAGATAAAACATTGAAATCACTTAAACCAAAGGTTTATCTAGATGGTAAGGAACTTATTTACTCTAATGTTGAATTAATAAAGGACTCTTTAAATAGTTATGAAGAGAGAAACCCTAAATTTGTTTAGTAAGGAGGTTTTTTAAATTAAAGCATATATTCAAATAGAAGATATAAACTCTTTCTATGATTTAAATTTGAGTATGTATTCTATGGATATACCCAGTATTAATGAAAATGTAGAGCATACTCCAGTTGAAGGTAGAAATGGTACATTAACAGAAAAGCAAGGAACTTATCCAGATAGAAGATTAACTTTTGATTTTGATTTATATAGACGGTCAAATGAATCAATAGAAAGTTTCTATAGTAGAATATTTGAAGTTGAAGAATGGATTGAAAATTCTTCAGGTAAGTATTTAATCTATTTTGCAAATTACAATTTCAAATATTTAATAAAAAGTTCTGAAAAAAGTACTACTCCAGATACTCAGTTATGTTCAATACATGTAGAATTTATATGTGATCCATTTAAATATTTATCAAATGAGCAACCAATAACCCTACATAATTATGATAAAGTTTTCTATCGAGGGACAGTACCAGGAGAATGTAATATTAAAATATATGGGCATGGAAATATACAACTTACTATAAATGCTGAGACATTACAAATTAACAATGTTAATGAGTATGTTGAGTTAGATAGTAAGTTTTTATCATGCCTAAATAAAGATAAAACAAGTAAAACAATAGATATGGCAGGACATTTCCCTCTACTAACAAGAGGTGAAAATATAATAAGTTGGACAGGCAATGTATCTAATGTAGATATAATTCCTCGTACTGCATTTAGATAGGAGCACATTATGGAAAATAAAAAAATAATTAAGGCTTGTATATTTGATCATAAAGCATCGCCGAGTGTAGTTACAACTACAAATGGCGATGCTATTTTAGATAATATAATAATTGAGGCTAAAACAGATGAAAATCTTTTTACAGGAGAATACTATTTAGATTTAATGGGACTAGTTGATATCGAAGGGTTACATAAGCACATAGCAGAAGAAGCTATAGTAAAAGTTCATATGGATTATGGTGATGAATATTTCAGAATTGCTAAAATTGATAAATCAACAAGAGATATAAGAGCTTTTGCAAGACAAATAACAATATCTGAAACATTGGATATGTGGCTAGAAGATACTAGACCTACAGATGCCTCAGGACAAGGGGCATTAGCTATATTACGAGATAATTCAATAGGCAAAAAAGATATACGAGTATTCTCAGATATAACAAATACAAGTACCGCATATTATCAAAAAATGAGTATGTATAAAGCTTTACATGATTGCGATCAATCCTTTATAAATCGCTGGGGTGGAGAAATCCAACGAAGAGGATATAACTTAACTATAAATAAAAAAATAGGTATGGATAGAGGAGTTCAAATACGCTCTAGAAAAAACCTAACTGGATTTGAATCTAAAACAGATATTGATAATGTTTGTACTCGAATAAGTGCAAAAGGATATGATGGAATACAAGCTAAAAATTTTATAGACAGTCCACTTATAAATAAATATTCTGCTATAAAAACAAAGTCGTTTAAATATGATTTTGTTAAGTTGAAAAATGAAAATAATCCAGATGAAGGATATAATACGTTAGAAGAGGCTCAAACTGAACTAGAAAGACTTGCAAGGCTAGAATTCACTGAGAATCATATAGATGAATTAAGAGCCAATTACAAGATTAATTTTGTACAATTAGAGTACACAGAAGAATATAAAAACTATGTTCAAGCCGAAAGAGTTTATATAGGAGATACTATAGAAGTATTTGAAGAAAAATATAATATAAATATTCATGTTAGAGCTATGAGGAAAAAGTTTGATGTACTTAGACAAAGAGTTATAGAAATAGAGCTAAGTAATATAGATATTAAAGATAAAACTTTAACTAATTCAGATATATTATCAGAACTTCAAAATATAATAAAAAAAACAGATAGTAATAGTGTTCAAGATATTATACAAAGCATGATAAATTCTGGAATAAAAGATAGCTATGTAATTCATAGGCAAAATGAAATTATTGTAGCTGATAATAAAAATTTAAATTTAGCTCATAATGTAGCTCGACTTAATAAAAATGGACTTGCATTTAGTCAAACTGGCTATTATGGAAAATATAGCTATGGATTTACTATAAATGGAGTTATAAATGCAAGTTTAATAGCTACTGGCATTTTAAAGGCTATCTTAATACAGAACATAGATGGAAGCTTGCAAATAGACTTATCAGGTTCAAATGGAGCTTTATTCAGAAATAATGGGAAAGATGCAATAAGAATACATAACAACTCTATTGATTTATTTAATCATGCAAAAAATGGAGATTTTATTGGAGCTTTACAAGCACTTGTTAGAATTGAATCTGATGGAACATCTAACCCTGATAAACCTTTAGTGGGACTTATAAATGATTTAGATAGTGCATTGTCAATTGGATATAAGACTGAAAATAAAGTTGAAACTAAATCATATGTAGAATTCGATAAGTATAATATCTTAAAAGATGAAGTGGGTAAGGCTATAAGAATAATTGAGGAAATAGATTTTAAAGATAATAAAATCTATAGAGCTATTTTGAGCAGCTTAAATAAAAAGAATTATGTTTATATAAACGATGATCAAGTTTCTATAAGTTTTGATGAAGGTAAACATTTTATAAAACTAACAAAAGAAGAAGTATCAGTATCTTTTGCAGATGAAAAGTATTTTATAAACTTTACAGAAAATGGAGTTAGTTTAGGGCAAACAAATTCAAATATTATTATTAAAGATGGAAAAACTCAAATAAATGGACCTGTTGAATTTACTGGTACTGTAACTGGCCTACCAAATACTGGAGTAGGAGGTGGAGGTGACGATGACGGATGGGAAAATGGTATATTATCTGCTAAGGGATTCAGATTCATAAAAGGATTCGAAGGATTTGCACCTAGCAGATATCAAGATAGCGGAGGATATTGGACTATAGCATATGGAGTTACTCTTCATGGAGAACCTTCTATATATAATCAGCTTGTTAGTGAATCACCTATTAGTGAAGAAAGAGGAGCTAAAGTAAGTTATGATTTAAAAAATAAAAATTATGGAGCTAGAATAATAGAATCTGTTAAAAGATTAGGTTGTACTACTCAATATCAATTTGATGCATTATGTTCTCTAGCTTATAACTGTGGGACTGGTGTTGTCACAAGGTCAAATAGACTTACAAACGCAATAGCGAAAGATCCTACAAACGAAAGCTATATTAGAAAAATTTGGGAGGACTTTTATGTTACAAGTAGCGGAAATTACTTACCAGGTCTTGCGGCTAGACGTAGAGAAGAATGTAATATGTTTTTCAATAGACCTTTTGAAGTTAGAACAATCTCAAAAATTCCATATAGTTTAGGTGTTGTAAAAGAAAATAATGGTAATGGTTGGTTACCTGAAGATAATAATAATTCGAATGTACATGGCCACAAATCTTTCGATAATGCGTTTGGAAAAAGATGGCTATGCCCAGTTAGAGGAATAGTTACAAGTGTATACGGTGGTCGAGATAATCCAACTGGATCTGGCCAACAATTCCACAAAGGAACAGATATAGGAGCACCTATGGGAACTGATTATCTTGCTAGTAAAGATGGAACAGTAACTTCTCAAGGATGGTCGAATTCTATGGGAAATTACATCTATATAGACCACCCAGGAGGGTACAGAACACGAGTTATGCACTTAAGTAAAATACTTACACGCCAAGGTCAAACTGTAAAAAGGGGAGATTTAATTGGTAAAGTTGGCTCAACTGGAGATAGCACCGGACCTCATTGTCATTGGGAAATTCGTAGACTTTCCGATAATCAAAGCACAGATCCTGCTCCAACTCTAAATATTGGAGATAGGGTATAAGAAAGGAAGTGATAGTTTAAAATGGCTGTAAAAGAGTTTAAATTTAATTTAGATATAGAAAAAGAGGATTATATTCCTCGTTTTAAAGTAAAGCAGTATGACACTGCTATTTTTTATGTCAATTTGCTTAAAAATGGAACTCCATTTCCGATAACAAATGAAACTATAAAAATATTTGCTAAAAAATCGGATGGCAAACTAATTTATCAAGAAGATGAAATATCTATAGAAAATGGATTAATAAAAATAAATGTTAAGAATCAAGCTTTTACAAGTCCGGGATTAGCATATGCAGAGTTAGAATTAAAATCAAATACTGGACAAGTTACAACAGCTACATTTATATATGAGGTGAGAGAAAAAGTAGGCTCAGATAAAGCGGTAGAATCTGTTACAGATATTTCAACTTTAGAAAAGATAGATAAATATGTAGAAGAAGCTAAAAAGGAACTAGATAAGTTTAAGAATGATTTATCTAAACTAGAAGATCTAGTTGCAAATAAAGATAAATTAGAAGGTCAAAATACAGAAGCTAAAGTAAATATATCAGAACTTGAAAAAGTATTAGATCAAGCTAACAATATAGTTTCAGATGAAGGTAAAAAAGTAGTTGGGAATAATGTGCTTTCAGATGGAGTGACAAATGGATATGTTCAAGATATTAGGCTAACTGGTAAGACTTTAGTTAATGAGATTCTTAGTAGAGCTAACTTTAACGGTTCAGATAAAACAGTTTATACAAATATAAAACTTCAAAAAGGAAAGTTATATGCAAATAAAACCTATACTTATATTCCATTAGGGGTTCCCTCTAAATGCGACTCTATGTATTTAGGAACTTCAGATTCTACGATGGTAGCAATAAGAAATGCACCCGTTAAACCTACAACTTTCATATTGCCTAGAGATGCATTAGAAAATGAACTTTTACCTCATTTTTATGGGGCTGATTTTACTCTCGATGATTTTATTAACACTAAATTACTGATATTAGAAGGTGACCATACTAAAAACCCTCCTAGTTATTTCGAGAGTGTTAAATCTGTGGGTGATGGAACTGATAATATAGAAGTTTCAAGTTGTAACGAGAATCTATTTAATGGAATATTTGAGAATTTACACATAGAAGGAGGTACTAACATACTTAGAATAGGTAGTAAAGGTACCGTAGGTTTTATACTAAAAGTTCCGCAGAATACTGATTTATATATGAGAGCTTTTGATAAACATGATAGAGACTCTGTAGGGTTCTCAGTAAATAAACCTGTTGCTGGTGATGTTTTACAAAATATTAATATTATGAGTAGCACAGGTAAAATCATAAACACAGGTATTTATAATTATGTGGTTGTATATGTAAGTAGTAATTATGAAGTCCCGGATGTAATTATTTCTATGAATAAAGTTGATTCATATACACCTCATAAATCAAATAAAAAGAAATTAGTATATAAAGATATAGACGGTGTTTGGAAAAAACCTATTTTAAGAGAATGGGATACAATCGAGCAACATTCAGATGGTAAATACTATTACCGTAGAAGAAGTGAGGAAACAGTTTTAGATGGAACTCAAACTGTATATTTAGGTAACGTTGTCGATGACACAACTGCGTTTACTATTGTTATACCTAATCAAGCTCAAGATAACTCTTTAAATGTTATTTGCGATAAAATGTTAGTTAATTTAGAATGTTATTCACAACCAATAGAAGGTTTATTTGTCTCGAGTAATAGTTGTTTCTTAAGAATTAATAGTTCCAAAGCAAATACTATAGAGACTTTAAAAACATGTTTATCCACAAAACCTATTACAATTGTATATCAAATGGCACAAGAAGAAGTCTATGAATGCTTAGATATTTCAGTTAGGTCTTTTAGAGATGAAACTATGCTATCAATTAATGCTGGACCAATAGATCCTGGAGTAGAATATTATTTACCTTCTTCATTTGTATCTGCGGATAATAGTTTATCTTCTAAATTAGAAAATACAGATTCTGAGTTAATAAACCTTATGTTTGATTATTTAGGTCATAATCACGATTCTAGATATTTCACTAAATCTGAAAGTGATCAAAGATATCCTTTAATATATGCGAGTGATGTTACGGACTTTAATACTTGCTTAACTGAAGGTGTGCATTCAGTTGGTTCAAGTTCTGATTTACCTAATGCTCCATACATTGATCCTGGTATGGGCATCTATGGTACATTAGAAGTATTAAAGAAAAAAAACGAGTATATACAAAGATTTACTTCTAATATATGTAAGATGTTTGTTAGATTTAGAAATTACGCAGGCGTGTGGTCATCTTGGAATAAAGCAATTTCTGATAAAGATTTTCAAAAGGAAGATGCTTCAAGTCCTAATGCTCTTACTGTATTTCCAGATGGTACATGTATTCAGAGGGGTCAAATATCACTTACTTTTGATGGAAGCCATGTAGATAAATCTGGTTATATTTACTACGCCATTCCATTTAAAGAAGGTAGTTCTAATGTATGTACCGGTAATGTTGCTTCAAATAACTGGGCAGGATATTCGGATTTAGTTTGTTCTGTAGCTGCTGACAATCAATCAAGAGGATTTGCAACAATGCGAAGAATTGATGGTCAGATTCCCGGAGGTGATAGAACTGTTCAAATAAATTGGATAGCAATAGGGAGGGTATAAAAATGAGATATATACATTATGATAGTGAAAGTTTAATATTCAAAAACTTTTATCTGAATAGGGGAGAAGATACTCTTGAAGTACCAGAACCTTTTTTAGAACTAGATGAAGAGTTATGGGATTACTTGCATACATTACAGGAAGATTTTAAAATTAGAGAGGCCATAGTATTAAAAGAAATATACACTATAGAAGATAAAGACATTATAGAAATTATACCTTTCGAGTATGAAGCTCCTAAACCTACTAGAGTAGATGTTATAGAAGAACAAAATGCTAATTTAATTAAAGAAGGGCTACAAAAGGATATACAAATTAAAGATTTAAATATGAGTTTAGCTCAAACTACATTAAATTTAATTAATAAAGATATAGAAGTTAAAGACTTAAATACTAACTTAGCTAATACTACACTAAATTTAGTTAGCAATGATATAGAAGTTAAAGATATACAAAAAGATATAGCAAATTTAATATTACAATCTATAGGGGGTAAATAATATGAATAAATGGTATTTTGATATGGCAAAAAGATATTTTGATTTAAAAATATATAAAGTTGATGATGTAAGATTATTTGTAGAAGCTGATAGAATAACTAAAGAAGATTTCAAAAAAATAACTAAAGAAGAATTCGATAAACCAGTTGATGAGCCAGTTTTATTACCAGTTGATGAACCAGTTTTATTACCGATGGTTATACCAATTGAAAAACAAATTGTTAAACCAATTGTAGAGCAAATTGAAAAACAAGTGTAATTAGGAAGAACTATAATTTATAGTTCTATTTTTATGCTTTAAATAGGAGGCACTATGAACATAGAAATAACTTTACTATGTACTATAGCTGGAGCAATTTTAGGTTATATGAGTTATAAGAAAAAAACAGAAAAAGACATTGAAAATGATGTATCTCAAAAAACTTTATTATCTGCTGATGTAAGCTATATACGTAATACTGTAAATGACATTAGAATTGAATTTAAAGAGCTTAGAGTAGATATAAAAGCTCAAGATGCAAAGTTAAATAATGCAATTGAAAGACTTATAAAAGTTGAAGAGAGCACTAAATCTGCTCATCATAGGATAGACAATATAAAAGGAGATGTTACATATGAAAAATAGAATAAAAAATCCGTACTTTTGGTTAGGTTTAGGAGGAGTTATATTTAGTTCAGCAGGAGTTGATTTTAAAACATTAACAAGTTGGAACTTACTAGGCGATGCTTTATTAAGTATATTAGCTAATCCAGTTGCAGTTGTAGCTGTTACAGCTGCAATAATAGGAGTATGTGTAGATACTTCAACAAAAGGTTTTAAAGATAATAAATAATTTACTAATAGAAGGCAATTGATTAGGCTCATTAGAGTCTTTTTTTATTGCCTTTTAAAATAAAAAATAAAGTGAGGTAATTAATTATGAGAACTTATAATGTACATGGTGGACATGATGCTCAAGGACAAGGAGCAAGTGGAGCTTGTGCTCTAATAACAAATGTAGGTTGGTTTTATGAATCTATAGAAGATAGAAACGTTAAAAATGATGTTATAGATTTATTCAGAAAAAATAACAATACTACATATGATTGTACTGTTGATGATGCAGGAACACAAAATGGAAACTTATCTCAAATAATAGCTAAGTGTAATGCTCATAATGTTGATTTAGATATATCTATACATTTTAATTCTGGACGTGATGATGAAGATGGAGATGGAGATAATGCAGGAGTTGAAGTGTGGCTTTACGATGATTCAGATCCAGAACTTGTAGCTGCAGCTGAACGAGTTTGTAAGAATATGTCTTGTTTAGGATTCGATAATAGAGGAGTTAAATATAATAGAAATTATTATGTTCTAAGAAAAACTAAAGCTAAGGCTATGATAATAGAGTGTTGTTTTGTAGATGATAAAGATGATGTTATGCTTTATAAAAAAGTTGGACATAGAGCAGTAGCAAAAGCTATAGTTGAAGCTATACTTAATAAGTCTATATCAGATAATCAAACAACACCTGCAGGTGGATTTAAATATGAAAATGGAGATTATGATAGAAAAGCTCAAGTGGTTGGAACTGGAGATGGTTTCTTAACAGTTAGAACAGGAAGAGGAACTTCATTCTCTGAAAAAGGTAGATTGCTTGAAGGTCAAATAATAACCGTTAATTATTGTAAATATAATTGGTTTAGTACATATGATCTAGATGGATTAGGATTTGTTAGTGCAACATGTATTAAATTATTATAATATCTAAAAGATGTCCCCCGGGGGCATCTTTTTTTATGCAACAAATTAATATTAAAGTTTAATTATGCTGTATTTTTGTTGTGGATAAGTACTTATTTTCTGTTGATAAATAGTCTATTCTGAATATGTCAGTCTATTTTTAAAAATAAACTCTGTATTCCCAATACTTTTAAAGTATAGACATAAAATAGTAAGTTTTATGCCACAAAATATTATTATATATATCTTTTTCTTATTTAATTTTTATTTTAAGTATATACCTCAAATCATTGTAAGTAATTGGTAATTAATGTATAATTTGATATTGATTATAAAATAAGGAGATAAATTTTATGTTTTTATCTAGCGAAAATGCTATAAAATTAGATAATTTAGTAAAAAGCTTTGAAGTAGCCTATAGATCTTATGCTGCTAAAGTAATTATCAATGAATTCCCATCTGCAAATGAATTTGGTGAACGCTTAAAAAATATAACTATTGAAAAAAGTTCACTAATAAACTCTGGAAAATATACTAGCAGTTTAGGGTCTTTTAAGAAACATTACAAAAAAATTTTTAACAGTTTAAAGTTCTCTTATGATTCTATAAATAACTTCGATAATGTTACTTTATTCGAGGAAAATCAAGACGGTGTATTATATGTTAAGGAACTTATTGATTTAATAATGTTACTAGCTAATCCAACTTTTAATTCTGTTTATACTAAGTTCGAAACCCAAGAACAATTTATGTATTTTTCTCAAGTTTATAAAAATATAAGAAATGATGTATCTCATCCTGCATCTGCTTTAATCAAACTTGAAGATACTAAAACAATAATTAGATATATACAAGGGTTATTAGATATAATTGAAGATGATTGCTTTTGGTATTCATCTAAGCAAACTATTAAGGATTACATCGTAGACATATCTGACTCTATAAGTAATATACCTAGCATTATTACAAATCTTAATGAAATAGTACCTACTCATAATAAAATTATAGGTAGAGACAAAGAATTAGCTACTCTCAATAAATGGATACTAGGTGAAGAAGGTTCATATAGAACAGTGAATTCTGTTGTCGCTTATGGATATGGTGGTATAGGTAAGACTACTTTAATTGTTGAATTTGTCCATTTACTATATAAAAAAATAGTGGATAAAGAAATTAAATATAATTATATGCTGTTTTTTTCAAGTAAAGATGAAAAATTAGAATTTAGACATACAAGTGGTAATTTATATATAGATAAAATAAGACAACAAATTACTTCATTTGAAGATTTCATACAATCTATATCTAACTACCTAAACATAAATAACACAGTAGATGATATATATAAATATCTTAATCAAAATCCTGGTGTAATTATAATTGATAATATTGAAAATTTAAAAAACAAAGATTCTCTTATACAATTTATAAAAGGTAGCCCTAGAACCGTTCATTATATTGTGACCTCTAGAAATGAAGAAATGTGCGAAGAAAAATTAAACATTTTAGGCTTTGATGAAAAAAATAATGGAATAGAATTTATAGATAGGTATATTTTAGAAAACAACTTAGATATAAATCTATCCCTTAATGAAAAAAAATCTCTACTTGATGTATCTATTGGAAATACTTTAATTCTAGTTACTTCCTTAGAACGAATACAATCAAAGAAATCATCTATACAGGTTATCATAGATGAATTAATGAATGTAAGTTCCTATAATACTCAGCAAATAGCCGACTTTATGTATAAAAATACATTTAACCAAACATTAAATGATTTAAAAGAATATAATGTTGAAGATTTACTTAGAGTTATTGCTCTTTACGAAGAACCTATAGACTTATATGCAATGAGTGAGCTTACAGAAATAAAAATACGTGATTTAGAAGATATGTGTGAAATTTTAACGAATAAATTAGTCCTTTATAAAGTTTCTGACTTGTTTACTTTAAATGAATTTGCTAGTAAGTTTGTAATTTCTAAAGTTTTGCCTAAAGGAATAGAACTTAGCTCAATTTTATGTAAAATCAAAAAATACAAAACTGATATTAAGTTTACCCTTGAAAATTTAGAAAGTAAGAAAAATGGGAATGATGTTCTTAAACATGTAATGGATGATTGGATGCCTAAAAACAATACAGAAAAACTTACAATAGCAAATGCATTTTCAATATATAATGAAATTGAACGAAATTTAAAAAACATTAAAACCAGCAAAAGGAATCGTTCTACAAATAAAGTTATTTCACAAAAAATAGAATACGTAGAAAATGAATTTATAAAATATGAACTTAAAACGCCTCATCCATATATACGCTATCAAAAGGCTCGTATTTACAAATTATTTCTTGATAGTAAGCTATGTAGCAAAACTCTTAGAGAATCTATTATAGTTAAAATGAGTATGAATTTTGATGAAGCTAAGACATCTGTTGAATGGTATTATCAATATATAAAAAATACCCAGTCATATGCTTTATTCTTATGGCTTTATGGCGTATTTGTTAAAATTTATAAAAAAGATTTTAATGAAGCTATAAATTTATTTTATCAATCAAAAGAAATTTATAATAAACTAAATATAATTGATTTTAATTATCTTAAAAATTGCAAAGAATTAATGTCTTGTTATACTAAAAAATACGAAGAAACTAACCAAATTCTATATTTAGAAAAAGCTACCCATATTTACGAAGAGATTATATCCTTAAAATCATCTTCTAAAGTTAAACAATTCGATTTTAATAGATTTAAAAAGGACTTTACTTTTATAGTCCAAAAAATATAAGGCAATTATACTATAATTGCCTTATAACTTATTATATTAAAATTTTTAATTCACACTTTAATCGGTAGGAACTCACCACTCTAATGTATTCCTTTTTAATCGGTAGGAACTCACCACTCTAATGTATTCCTTTTTAATCGGTAGGAACTCACCACTCTAATGTATTCCTTTTCAGTCGGTAGGAACTCACCACTCTAATGTATTCCTTTTTAATTGGTAGGAACTCACCTTCACCCGAAACTGCCTTTAATAATATTTTAATTTTTAAACATTATGTATTATATACTTTCATTATATATATAATACACTACTTTTTGCAATAAATTTAATAAATTTTAATATTAAAATTTATTAATATAATACCCTATTTTGCAAAATAAAAACTTATTTTAATTTTAGTGTTTTAATTTTAGTATTTTAAGCATATTTCGAATCTTATTCTGTATATAAAATATACTTGATTTTTTTATTGCAAATCTCTTAAAGCTACCTATATTCCAATTAAACCCCATGCAAACATAAATGCTGGTATTAATAATAATGAAATCATTAGATCACCTTAAAAGAGATTGTATCCAATTATAATGAATTTAATCTCATATAATACAAATAATATGTAAAACACATTTCAGTATTTAGACTTATTGTAAATTTCAGCCATTTATTGTATAATTTTGGAAAAAGCAATAAGGAGAATATTATGGGCATATTTACAAAAAAGAATAAGAGTGGAGATAGATCTGTAAATTTAACATTTATAGATGGTATTCCTGGATATGGAAGAGGTACAGCTATTGCTTTAAGTATAGAGAAAGAGAAAAACTATCTAACAATTAGACCTAGAGCTTTTAAACATTTACCAGAAGTAAGTATAGATATGGATAGATTAGTAGGTGTTACAGTTGCAAATGAACAACAAATTTTAGCAAAAGAAAAAGATAAAAGTGTAGTTGGAAGAGCTGTAATTGGTGGAGTACTGTTAGGGCCTTTAGGAGCTATTGTCGGAGGTATGACAGGAATTGGAACTAAAACTTCATCTAAAACAACATCTAAAAATTATATTATTATAAACTATAAATCTCTAAACGATGAATTAGAAATACTTAGTTTTGAAATTGTAGGAGCTAGCTTACATTGGACTTCGTTTGTTGAAGAATTAAATAAAATAATAGCTCCAAAACAAAAAAATGAAGAAGTTAAAACTATTAAATCTGATAAAATATATCTTTAATACAATATAAAAAAGGTGCTTCCATGGAGTACCTTTTTTAATATAAATTATTCTTATTATTTATAACTCTACTTATAGTTGCTTTACTCCAGCCTGTTTTTTTCGAAATGTAACTATAACTTTTACCTTCTGCTTTTAATTTTCTCACTATCTCTATATCTTCATCTGAAATTTGCTTTTGCTTAATTTTAAATTTATCACTAGATTTTATTGTCTCAATTTCATTTTCTAATACTTTTATAGTTTTATTTTTTTCATCTAATTGTTTCTCGTAATAGGAAATCATCTGG
>JAVXJA010000065.1:0-16253 GCA_036648085.1 Terrisporobacter sp. | reverse complement strand
TTTATTGAGAAGAAGAAATAATAAAAAAATAGTAAATGCTTTAGATGAAATTAATGTCTAAAGCATTTACTATTTTTTAGTTCCTATTATATTAAATTGTTCACTTAATCTGCTCTATAAATTTGGAAGTTAATATTGTGGTCATAATCTATAGTTATGAATTTTCATTTTTACTCCATTGCGCTCAAAGCAGTCCTCTTCTGAAATAAATTTAAATCCAAAATATCGAAGAATTTTTTCACTTGCCACATTATCCTGTATTACATCAGCAAATATAGTAATTTCATCGTACTTTTCTCTCATAAATTCTAATAACCACTTTGTAGATTTTGTTGCATACCCTTTACCCCAACTTGATTTACAAAACTGATAAAACAACCCAAACTGTAATTTTTCTTTGTCAATACAAGGACAACCGATAATTCCAATAACACCATCTTTGTTACTGACAATAAAGACATCAAAATCTTTCAGAGTATTAATCCTATCCTTTATTTCTGATAATGTACAAGTTTTTTTAATATTTGTATATTTAATAACCTCTTCATCAGACCATATATTCAATAACTCCTCTGCAAATGTATCATCAAGAGGTTGGTATTTTAATTCGCCCATTAATTTATCACCACCATAAGATAAATAATCTCACCTTTCAAATTCCTATTTTCCAATTTAATCTACATATTGGGATTTGTTTCGCAATATATTAAATTTGCGAAAATTGTTATAACTTATATAAGCTATATAAACTTTTTTAAGCGCGAACGGTAGCATTTTTATAAAGCTAGTAATATAGCCCTTTAAATTCTTATTTTTGTGATTTACCGTTCGCAAGCAAAAAAGTATATATGCATCTCTGAGCATATATACTTTTCGCAGTTTATATCAACTGTGCTCTTTTTACATTATATATGTAATTTTAAAAATTAGTTATATTAATCGCCCTTACAAATTCCTATTTTTCAATTAGTTATATAATTTGGAATTTATTTAACTTTTTTAGCCATGGGATGATTTTTATCAAACTCTATTAAATCCCATAAATTACCATATAAATCTTTAAATAAAGCCACAGTTCCATAATCTTCTTCCTTTGGTTGTCTAACAAATTCTATGCCTACTTTTATCATTTCATTATAATCACGCCAAAAATCATCAGTTCCTAGAAAAAGAAAAACTCTTCCACCTGTTTGATTACCTATAAAAAATTCTTGCTCTGGTTTAGATGCTCTTGCAAGTAAAATTGTAGTTCCATTTGAACCTGGTGGTGAAACAACTACCCATCTTTTATCTTGTTCCTCTTGATATGTATCTTCTATTAACTTAAAATGAAGTTTTTTTGTATAAAAATCTATTGCCTCATCATAATCTTTTACTACTAACGCAATATGCACCACTGATTGAATCATTATTCATCTCTTCTCCTTAGTATTTATCTTTTTCGTTTAATAGTTCAAATCCATCTGATCTACATAATAATCATCTACACTCCCTTTAAATACAACATCCCCCTCTTCATCAAATAATACATATTCAAAAGCCTGACCACTATAACCTATGCCTTCATCTTTAATATTAAAGTCAAAATCTTCATTTATATATAAATCTCTTTCTTCCTTAGGATAGATTTGTATTTTGTTTTTTAAGACAACATAATCTTTGTTTGTATGATTTTTTACTAAAGAAGGTGACTTAATTTTCACCCTAAACTCTTGCACTTCATTGCCACAATTAAGCAGTGATATTTTCCCATTAAGACTTAGCTTGTTTTCCTCAAAATCAAATTCAACAGAAGTTTCATCTCTATCCATATAAATTGAGTTTAAGTTATGAGAAAAGCTTTTGTAAAATTTAGTACTATATGTATTAATCCACAGGAATCCATTTATTAAAATTACTACTACAATCATTCTTGAAAAAAAGGAATTTATAAAATAATTTTCCTTTTCATCATTTATATTTTTTAAACAATTATAAACTATGATTATAACTATTATTGTAGAATAGTAAAATGTTCCGTTGGCAAAATTTATGGGTTTGAATATTCTCTCCATGTATGTTGAAGGATTGTTGTTACTATTTCCCATTAGTATAAACATTAGTATTAATAGAATATTGCATATGAGTAATTTTTTATTTTTAAATATTTTCACTTATTTTATCTCCCAGTATATTATATTGTTCATTATAATCTAATTTTAAAGTCATATTCTAACTTTTTAGAAGAAAATGAATCTAAAAGTTTCGCATATGCTCTATTTTCTTTATCATCTATAATATAATTATTTAACCAATATACTATTGCATCTCCTCTATAGCACAAACCCTTCATCCCATCTTCATAAACCCAAAAAGGGTGTTCCTCATCAGTATTATCAATCCAGTTATAAAATGCTTGCTTTATTTCAGACTTAGGAATACTAATACTTTCAGGACAATATATATAATCAAAGTCATTTTCATGGTCAAATATAGCTTTTATAATCATTCGTAGCTCCTCCCAAACTATTTCTTTTTAGTTCTTACAACATAACTATTGTGAATAGATTAGATACTTTTAAAATCTAATATAACTTTGTTACAACGTTTGCATATGTAGGCTAGATGTTTTATTGTTCCAATGTCATCAATACATTCCACCTCCACCTCTTGCACATATGTTTCAGTATAACAATATATCCTCACAGTAAGGACATTTTACAATATCATTCATAATTCATTCCTCATTCTCTGTATTCTTCCCATGGGACAATAAATAATAATACTATAAAAACTAAAATAGTAATAATACATATTATAAGTGTACTTATAAAAATATTAATATATGTAGTTTCACACCAAATGTTTAAATAAGATAGTACTGCAACCATTGACAATATAACAATAGTAGTAATAATTTTATAATTTTTTATTCTAAATTTTGATTTACAATTATCACATTCTATCAATCCATTCTTATTGTAAATAGATTTGACTACAGATAATAATCTAATTTTACTATTACATTTACAGCAAACTTTCATATTTAATCCCCCTTACTTAAATAAATTATCAATATATAAATTCATATCTTCTCCTTACATTACTCTCACTTCTAAATTCATATTTATCTATTAATTATATCAGAAAAGCCACTGATTTTATATCAATGGCTCTGTTCTATCAATCTATTTTAATTTATATATTTCATCTACAAATAATCATGTTTTCAACCCTATACTATATCATCCAATTAAAATTCAAATATAAATATTTTTTCAGTAGGAGTATTTTACTCCCGTTGGTAATATTTAAAAAGCATACTAATTTAAATATTCTTCCTTTTCTTCTGTTTCTTCTTTGTATAAAGTGGCTCTACTATAAATAATAAATGCGATAATTGCAGTTATAAGCTCTGCAATCCAAAATGCGTGCCATACTCCCACAGCACCTAAAAATCTACTTAAAATAAAGGCTACTGGAATGGTTATTATTGTATAACGTAGCAGAGAAATTATCAAAGACGGAACCCCTTTGCCAAGGCCTTCTAAAGCTCCAGATGAAATAACGGAAACTGTAGAAACAATAAATCCCATGCTGATAATACGCAGCGCAGTTGTTCCTGCTGCAATAGTTTCACTGTTGGATGTAAATAAACTAATAATCCATGTTGGGAAAACCAAACACAAAACAGTACCAAAAATCATTATTACAACAGTTAAAGATAGTGAAGTCATATAAATTTTTCTAACTCGTTTATGCTCGTCTGCACCATAATTATAGCCAATTATAGGTCTCATACCTTGAACAATGCCATTTGTAGGCATATACAGGAATGTTTGCAACTTATAATAAACACCTAAAACTACTACATAGGCTTGAGAATATGTAGCCAGTATGGTATTTAGAGATGAAATCAATAATGATGGCAGTGCCAAATTCAGTGTTGCGGGAATTCCTATGGCATATAGTTTTAAATTCATTTCTTTTTTGAAAGATATATGTTTTCTTCCTACTTGTATAGGAATAGGTTTTATGAAATAACACATGATATAGATAACAAGGCTTAATGTTTGACCGATGCCTGTAGCTAAAGCGGCACCCTCAATTCCCATTTCTGGAAAAAAACCAATTCCAAAAATTAAAATAGGATCTAATATGATATTTGTAATACAACCGCACAGCATACTAATCATTGCTATGGTCATTTTACCAACAGATTGATATATTTTTTCAAAAGTCATTCCTAAGGCAATTATAATTGAAAAACTAAAGGCAATATTAGAATATCTTAATCCTAAATTAATAACCTGACTATCAGAAGTAAACAATTTTAAGAAAGTTGGCATAATAGCTATACAGACTATAGTTAACAGCACACCGTGTACCGTATTTAACAATATTCCTTGTGTGGCTGCGGTATTTGCTTCCTTGTGTTTTTGCGCGCCTAAATAATATGAGATAACAGCATTAATACCTATGGAGAACCCAATAGTAACAGCATTAATGAAATTTTGGATAGGAAACACAAGGGAAAGTGCCGTCATGGCATTTTCACTGATTTTTGCCACGAAATAACTATCAACAATATTATAAAGTGAAGCAACCATCATTGATAAAATCATAGGTAAAGACATTGATAAAATCAGTGGCAGAATTGGTTTTTCTTTCATAAAAGTTTGATTCATCTTCAATACTCCTTTTTGTTTAATAATTGAACTTAGGTAAAATTATACGTAAAAAATTCGCTTCGCTTGAGCGACTGCGTCGGCGAATCACTTCATGTCGCCAACGACCTACAAACCAGGTCCGTTGCTCCATTAAGCAGTTGGATTTTATATTTTATCTACAGAACAGATAAAATATAAAATCCTTACAATTAAAAAAGCCATGTAACTATTCAAATTGAATAGTTACATGGCGAAAGGTACAAGTTACCAAAAATCCACGTTCGTCCATAAATAAGACGGTTTATATAATTTAATGTAGCAATAAATTCCTCTAAAGTCAACTGCTTCCTAAGGAAACTAACTAACTCTTCCACTTCATTGCCACAATTAAGCAGTTTAATATTTATAAAAATAGTTCATTCATTTTTCTTTGGGAACATACCTTTTCTAATTTTTTTGAAATTGCCAATATTAACGCTTCATCTACGCTTCGAGCTTTATTTGGACAAATAGCTATACAACGCATACAAGAAATACATTTTTCTTTTTCTACCAAAATTGGATTATCTTTTGAAATAGCATCAACTGGACATTTTATAGCACATATACCGCATTTCATACATCCTTGTCTAGCTTCTGGAACTAAAGGAATAACCTTATATTCTTTATATGGATTATTCCCCGGTACATATAAATCTTTACTAACTTTTCCCTGTTTCAAGACTTCTTTAATCTCACCAGAAAATTTTATCAATTCTTCTTTGTCTTGTAGATCTGGCCTTCCAGTGGCAAATTGATGCATAATGGAATGTTCTGTAACTGAAGTGATTCCTGCAATGCAGAAAAATCCTAATGTTGTTAATGTATCTTTCAATTCTAACAATACATCTTCGTATGCTCTATTCCCGTATGTTGCTACTAAAATAACTTTTGAACCATTTCCCTTTAGCTTATTAATATTAGATATTGCTACCATTGGTACACGTCCACCAAAAGACGGAACTGCTACAACACAAAGGTCTTTTTCATTAAATGTAAATTTCGAGAAATCTTCCATGCTATTTGACAAATCTAATTCTATTGTTTCAAAATCAAACTGTCTACTTATTAAATCTGCTATTTTTTTAGTTCCTCCTGTGGGACTAAAATAAATTTTAAATAGTTTCATATATACTATCCCCCCCTATAAATTTGAAAATCATATCACACACATAATTGTTTCTATTCAAATTTTAACTACCTAATATAAAAAACTAAAAGTTTATAACTTGCAAAAGTAAGGTCCAAGCCAATCTCTTTCATCATAACTAAATATATGCCATAAATAACCATCTCTATCTATTTCATCTATTCTTTCTTCTTCAATTAAATCTCCTGCAAATACTTCTATCCATTTATTTTTAATTTCTTCTAAATTATCTAAAGCTTGAAAATTAACTCTTTTGTCATTTAGCACCATAATAATCCTCCTAAATTAATATCTAGAGCATTTACTATTTTTCAGTTCCTATTTACTTTTTATCTCTAATTGCCTGTGTAAGTTTTTTTATATTATTGTTAATACAAAGTAATACAATTATAATAACAAATCCAAATCCTGCTAAAGAACCCTCATTATTATAATTTTCACTAAGTTCATCTATACTACTGCTAATACTATCCATGGAACTTGATATGTATTCTAATTGTTGTTCTATTCCTTCCATATTATTCCCCCTTATATATAGTGCATTCTATAACCATTGTAAACTTGTCCTACTCTACTTATTGGAATTTATCTATAATATTTTAAATCCCATTGCTTTTTTAACAACATTCATCTTTTCTTTAGACGTTAATTTTTCTAACAATGCAAATGCAACTCCTGAAGCTGTAGAAGGGCAATATGAAGTAATTATATTATTATCAATTACAATTGGTTCATTTACAACATTAACACCAAATTCAGCTAATTGTTTCTGTCTATACCCCTCACGTAAATGATAATTCTATGAAAACACTAAATTCCATGGTTTCAAAACCTTTTGCATAAAATACTAATACTTTCATTACTACTTCCAATAACCCTCTTTAAATTAATAAATTTTCATTTAAGTAAACCTTACCATTTTAATTCCTACATATAATAACAACATTATATATTCCTAATGGGTATAATTTTAAGTTAATTCACTTGTGATATCCCTATGTAGCTTCCATACATTAGAGGCAAAATTACTTATTAATATAATACATGTATTTCTCTCCCTATCAAAAGATGTAAAAAAACTAACTCCTGGGTCAGATCCTTGTAAATACGGAATAAATATATCATCAGATATCTTTTTTAACCAAATTCCATAACCATAACACTGCTCATCAACTTGTGGTGATAGCATCTTTGATAACATTTTATCTGAAATTATTTTTCTACCCAATAGATTATCCCAAAAGTTTTCCATATCTGAAACAGTTGTAAATGCACCACCAGCTCCTGTACCTTTTACATCTATACTATAAATATTACTATAGAATTCTTTTTTTTCGTCATCATAAATATAGCCTGTAGCACATTTTAACGGTAGCCTATCAAGTTCATAATATCCTGTATTAAGCATGTTGCAAGGCTTAAATATAATTTCCTCCAAATATTTATCAAATGGTCTATTTGTAACTTTTTCAATAATAAGTCCCAAAACTACATATCCGGTATTATTATATTGGAATTTCTCTCCACTTAGATACATCATTGGCTTATCTATAAAAAGCGGTAATATATCTATAGAATTTCTAATTTTATAGTTAGGATATTCTTTCCATAATTCATCATAATCTTTCATAATAGATTCATCAAAATAATCTGGAATTCCAGAAGTATGATTTAGTAATTGATGAATTGTAATTTTAGGATTAATCTCTTTTAAATCTATATCTAAAATATCTCCGATACAATCATTAAATGCAAGTTTTCCATCTTCTATTAATTTTAGGATTGCAATTGCAGTAAAAACTTTTCCTCCTGAAGCTATAGCAAATTTTGTATCAATTTCATTCGCTACACAATAGGAAATATTTGCGTATCCAAAGGCTTTTTCTAAAATTAAGTTTTTACATTTTCTTATACTTATTACTCCGCTAAAATCTTTATCTATTACAATATTTATACTCAATTTAATTTCTCCTTACTCTAAGATTAATATTTCACATCAAATATTAATCTTAAATAATCTAAGTAGTAAATTCCTCTATATTAATTATAGCAAAAAATCCACTGAATTTATCTCAATGGCTATATTATGTAACAATTGTTAACTTTTTTATATTATAGATCTTATTTAATGTTTTTTACAAAATAAAAATCCCATCTAAAATCTTAAGATTTCACATGGGATTTTTATTGTTATTTTATATTTCACTTCTCTTTATTTCTAATATCTTTCCAGTTTTCCCTTATAAGATTTAATCCCGCCTTTTAAATTATATATTTTTTCAAACCTATTTTTAGATAATATGTCACAAGCTCTAGCACTTCTTTGACCAGATTGACAATAAACTACTATTATATTTGATTTATATGGGTTTATTGAGCTTAATTTATTATAAATATCATCTACTGGAATATTTATAGCATTAGGAATATGACTTGCTTTATATTCTTCTTTGCTCCTAACATCTAATATTATTAGATTCATATTTTCTCTTATCATTTGATTAAGATCATTTCCATTCATATCCATGTATTTCCTACTTCTGAATAATCCAGATAAAAATTTCATTATCTCATCTCCAAATATCTATTTATTTTCTAAGACTTCTTTTAATGCATTATATGAAAAGTCTATTATTTCGCTACAACTAACCTTACTCTTCTTTAAATCAGCACAAATCTCTGAGTTATACTGCTCCCTTACTCTTTTCATAATTTCTTTTGAATAATTTCTAGCTTCGTTTTTATCTTCATTACTTTCTCTACCTTTTATGAAACCTACTACTAAAACAGCAGCATTTACTGCTCCACAAAGACTTCCAACTGTCATACCAAGTCCCATACCACTACCTAATGCTACTGGTATATCAGTATTAAATTCTTCATTGTATGATTTTATAAGTGCTTCTGCACAAGTGTACCCCTGTCCATGATAAATTGATGGTTTTGTCATTTTTACTCTCCTTTATGTTTAAATAAAAAATTCGCTTCGCTCATGTCGCCAACGACCTTGAGAATCAGGTCCGTTGCTCCATTAAGTAGTTGGAATTTATAATATTAATTTCTATAAATATATTATATCATTATTAATATTAATTTCTGTAACTTTGTCACATAGTATCATTATTAAGTAATTCTCTAATAACATGAGATGCTATTATCATTCCTCCACAAGGAGATAAAAAAGAAATACTTCCTGGCAAAATTCTATGACCATTAGATATTTTTTCCTTAACTTCTACAGGCTTTTCACTGGAAAAAGCAACCGTCAAATGTTCTATACCTCTATCTCTCAATTCTTTTCGCATTACTTTAGCTAAAGGACAAGTATGTGTTTTAGATATATCGCTTATTTCAATATTAGTTGGATCTAATTTATTTCCCATACCCATAGAACTTATTAAATTAAAATTTCTTTTTAAACATTCTTCTACTAAAAGTACTTTTGAAGTAACCATATCAATTGCATCAATGACAAAATCATATTTTTCATTTAGTATTTCTTCACTAGATTCTTTATTAAAAGTTCTATTGAAAACTTTTATATTCAAATTAGGATTTATATCTAATAACCTATCTTTTACTACTTCAACCTTATCTTTACCTAAATTTGAGTGAAGTCCTGGCAACTGTCTATTTATATCTGTTATTTCAACTTTGGCATAATCTACAATAGTAATATTACCAAGACCAGCTCTAACAAGAGACTCCACTGCAAAACTTCCCACTCCACCTACACCAATAACTAACACATTTGAATTTTCAAGCTTAAGAATTCCTTCATTACCAATTATTAAAGATGTTCTTGTTGTAAATTTATTTGTCATAATTAACTCCTTATAATAAGATACTTCTTTTATTTTTTCTTTATATTGAAAAAAGATGTATTAGATATCTTTCATTTATTGAGATACAAAAAAGGATGCTGACATTTCTGCCGCATCCATATTTATTTTGATATTTTAGATTTAATTATATTAATAATATAATCAGTTGAATCAACTTTTAAAATCCATACTATTATACTATATGCAATTGCACCTATACTAACAGAAACTCCTAATGCTAAAAACTCACTAATTAAAGATATTTGTGCAAATATTTTTAATACTATAAATGCCATTACACATGATGCAATAAATGTTTTTACTAGGGTTATTAAAATACTCATTGCATTAAACTTTCCTATTTTCTTTCTAAGGTTAATCATTAAAAAGCATACAGCTACTATTGCAGCAAGACTTGAACCTAAGGCAAGGCCTGATACTTTCATTGTTTGAATTAATATTAAATTAAATGAAATATTGCATATAACACATAATATACTATTCTTCATTGGAATTTTAGTATCTTGTAAAGAATAAAATACCCTTACAAGAATGTCTCTCATTCCACTTGCAACCATTCCTATAGCATAGCAAGATAATACTTGAGCTGTTATAATAGTTGCACTTTCATCAAATGCACCTCTTTCAAAAAGTAATTTTACTATAGGTTTAGATAATATAAATGCACCTACAGAAATGGGCATAGTTATTAATATAACTCCATTCACAGATTTACATAATGTGATCTTTAGTTGTTTTAAATTTCTATTAGCCCCTAATTTTGAAAATATTGGGTATATCACTGTTGTTACGGAAGCAACAAACACTCCTATAACAAATATATTTAATTTATATGCAAAGCTTAATGCTGATAAAGAACCTGTAACTAAAAAAGAGGATAAATTTTTATCTACTAAACTATTTATTTGATATGCTGATGCACCTATTAATACAGGAACTATGGCTAAAGCCATTTGTTTTACATTTTTATCAAATAAATTTATATTAAATTTATATCTAAATCCTTTTTTATAACAAAATGGAATCAAAAATGCCATTTGAGCAAAAAATGCAAATACAGTTCCGTAGGCCAAAATTTCTACACCAAAAGTTTTGCTAAGTAAAACAGCTATTATTATAGATATATTATAGGGTAATGGCATTAATCCTGTAACTAAAAAATAATCATGTATTTCCAAATATGCTTTTAGTACGTATGTTATGCATATTAGGCCAACTGAAAATAAAATAATTCTTGTTAATTGCATTGTAAGTTTAAGTCTTTCTCCCTCAAAACCTGTTGCAAATAATTTCACTAGTGGTTCTGTGAAAAACCAGCCTAAAACTACTATTATTAATGATATTATAAATATAATATTTATAATATTACTTGTAAACTTTAAAGCTTTTTGCTTTCCTTCTTTTCCTTCTACATCTGTATAGATTGGCATATATGTACTTTGAATGGCAACGCATAGCAATGATATAAAGGCTACTGTTATAATATTTAAAGCCATTAAGTATGAATCTGATATAACACCTATACCGTATACGTATCCAATAACCAAATCTCTTAAAAATCCAATAATCTTTGATATTATTGTTGCTATAAACAATATAGATGCTGATTTTAATACTTTAGACATGTAAACTCCTCTTTTCATATGAAGATATTTCAACATAATAAATTTTCTATAATTGTGTAAGAATTAATATGTTGAAAATATATTGTAATACTTTATATATTATACACATATTTTGTTATTTTTCAAATAACTTTTTATTTTGCCAAATTATAAATACAAATACCAAGATTTATACCTCTACTAAATTCAATAACTAAGAATATATTTTGATTTAATATATAACTTATTAAATAAATAACTTGTTACAACTTAAATAAATATATACAATCTTACATATACAAAGATTCTGTAAGTCAATTTATTGACTATTTATTTATATTAATGGAGGCTATATGAAAAAAATACTATTTGTTACAGATTTATATTATAAAGCTAATGGAAGAAATTATTATGAAGAAGATTTATATCTTACTTCTAAATTAAGAGAAGATTTCAATCTTCTTATATGTAACCCAAGAGATATTAACAAATTTAATGAAGATTTCGATTTAATTGTTTTTAGAAATACTGGACCTGCTGCAAATTTTGATAATGAATATAAAGTATTTAGAGAAAAAATAAAAACTCATAATTTACTAACTTACAATTCCTTCGATGGTCATGGAGATATGAATGGTAAAGATTATTTAATTGAATTAACTAATAAAAATCTTCCTGTAATAAAAACCATAGATAATATTTCTAATTTTAATAAATTACCAGATGTGAAGAAATATATTATAAAACCAAAAGATGGTGCTGATTCTATAGGTCTTGAGTTTTTATGTAAAGAAGAAATTTTTAATAAAGTAAAAAAAGATGATTATAATACATTGATTCAACCTTTTATAGATTTCCAATATGAAGTTTCTTTTTATTATATTGATGATGAATTCCAATATGCTTTATATGCCCCAGATAAAAATAGAAGATGGGAAATGAAAGAATATGATCCTACACAGGAGGATTTTGAATTTTGTAAATCTATCTTAGATTGGAATAACTTAAGTCATGGAATTCAAAGAATTGATGCTTGTAGAAATGAAGAAGGTCAGTTGTTATTAGTAGAACATGAAGATTTAAACCCTTATTTATCTATTTTAGATATTTCTCCTTCATTGAGAGATAAGTTTATGGGTTCCCTTAAAAAATCATTAAGTAATTTACTTTCACTTTAAGTAATTATTTAATTGGAACACAATATTTTATTTAGTTTTATTTTAGAAGAGAGAAATAATTTCTCATGTTATTTCTCTCTTAGTTTACTGCTTATATATTTATTAAAAACTATATCTAAATTATAGCTTAAATAGATATTTTTATCCCACAAATATACTATGATAGCTCTATTATTGCTTTGATTTTATCATTTGTTTTTGCTGTAATTATGTATTTATCATCCTGTTTACAATAATAACACTCTACTTCTTCACCATATACTATTTCTTTTTTATATACAATTCTCACATTATCAAAAGTCTTAGTTTTATAAACTTCTGCTGGTAAAATTTCATATGCCATTTCCAAATAGCTTAAGTTGTGCATGTGCTCATTTATATCAATATCTCTTCTTTGAACATGATAACTTTCCTTGAAATCATATTCTTCACATTTTATATCTTCCATTTCTTCTTCAAATACACTTTTATCAATTTCTATTTCATATAAACTTGTAATATCTTCTGTAAGTCTTACTGGTCTTCTTCTATTAGTATCAACTAAAATCCATCTAGAACTTCCTATTACAATTACATTTCCCTCTTCATCCTTGAGCTGAAAATCACGATAAGCATATAATTTTTCTATTTTTCTAGACCAAGTTTCAGCTTTTATCTTGTCATTATATCTAGGTCTTTTTATAACCTTTATCTTCCAATCAAGAAGTAACCAAGCTCTGTTTTTACTCTCTACTTCAAAAACTCCATATCCAACAGTTTCACTATGAAGTACTGCTATGTCTTCCATTATGGCAAGTAATGCCTTGTTTGTTGCCTCAAAGTTTACCCCCATATCTTCAATACCAATTTTATAATTATAACTGTATATCATTAGATTCACCTTTCTATTATGTAAAAATTAAAACTTATATAAAATAGTTTATCCTTTAATTCCTATTTTTGTCTATTAAATTAAAAATAAGCATATTGGATTAGATCAATATCCTTACTTTAATACATTATTAACATCTATTTTAGAAAAGTAAGATTAATCCAGTATAAAAATACTGCAAAAACTATGTAAAACACACCTTCATAAGGAAAATATCTTTCTTTTATTTCTTTAATACCAGCTCTAACTTCATTTACTAACTCTTCATAAAAATCTTCATTCTTTATTTCTCTACAATCTAAGCTAGTTTCCATTATACCGCGAACAAAAACAACATTATTTCCATCTGGAAAATATATTTCTTCATCTCTTATCTCATGTTTTATATTTTTTCTTAGTAAATATTTTTCTATTATATTCATTACATCTTTTTGCTTAACATTATGTATAGAGTATATACTTTTATTTCTTCTATATCCCCAAATAATTAAACCTATTAATATTAAACAAACTATTATTAACATGATTTCATCACTACGTCCAATTTCTCCTAATTCATATCCTTTTTTAAAGCTTACAATTGGAGCATACATTACTAATATAGATATTAATAACTGAAAGTATTTACAATTAAACATTATTTTTACTCCACTTAATAATATAATTGCAAATACAAGTAATACTATAATCATTACATTAAATATTATCACTAAATCGCCTCCCCTACTTTGATAACTAATTATATCATACTCTTATTATGTAACTATTGACATAAAATTATATAATTGTTAATATAGTTTGGTGCAAAACATTTTATTTTAATAAGGAGATTATTTATGAAAACTAAAGATAAACTTAAACTTGGTCTTGATATTGGCAAAATCAACCATATCATATCAAGAAACGTAGATGTAGCTGTTATGAATGCTATAGACGATAATTTAACAGTTGCTCAAGCTTATACTATAGATTTTATTATTTTAGAAGGAAAAAACAAAGATATTTTTCAAAAAGATTTAGAAAAAGGTCTTGATCTTAAACGCTCTTCCATAAGTCTTATGCTAAATAACATGGAAAAAAGTAATTTAATACAAAGAGTTCCTGTTTCACAAGATGCTCGTTTGAAGAAAATAGAATTAACAGATAAATCACATAAGCTTTATGAAAAAATTTCTAAAGCAATTGATATAGTTGAAAACAGATTAAGCAAAGATATAAATGAGGATGAATTGAAAATATTTTATAATGTACTTAATAAAATAAGAAATAATTTAGATTAACCCTAAAATTTAGAAGGGTTTTATTTTTAGATGTATTGTTTTGTGCAAAACTTATTTAACAAAAAGGAGATTGAAGTATGAATAAAGTTTCTAATTTTACGGAGGGGAAAATTTTCTCACCATTATTAAAATTTGTTATTCCCATATTAATGGCATTATTTTTACAAACTATGTATGGTGCTGTAGATTTACTTATAGTTGGTCAGTTTGGCAATGCTGCTGATGTATCTGCTGTATCAACAGGAAGTCAAGTAATGATGGGCGTAACATCAATGATTACAGGTCTTACTATGGGTATTACCATATTAATAGGTCAAAAATTAGGTGAAGGTAAAAGGAAAGATGCAGGAAATGTTGTAGGTAGTGGTATTTCAATATTTGCTGTTATGGCTGTTATTATAACTATACTTGTTGTAACTTTTTCATCATCTATTGCAACTTTTATGCATGCACCAACTGAGGCTTTTAACAGCACTGTATCATACATAAGAATTTGTGGTGCAGGAACTGTTTTTGTAATTTCTTATAATGTTATTGGCGGTGTATTTAGAGGACTGGGAGATTCTAAAACTCCTCTCATTACTGTAGGTATAGCTTGTGTTGTAAATATAATTGGAGATTTAGTATTTGTAGGTATTTTCAAAATGGCTGCAACAGGTGCTGCATTTGCTACTGTTTTGGCTCAATCTACTAGTGTTATTTTATCTATAATATTAATAAAAAGACGTGGTCTTCCATTTGATTTTTCACTTAAAAGTATAAATTTCCATAAAAATATAACTGCTCAAATTATTAAATACGGTGCACCAATAGCTTTACAAGATGTTCTTGTAAATTTATCTTTTTTAGTAATTATGATAATCGGTAACTCTATGGGTGTTGTAGCTTCTGCTGGTATAGGTGTTGCTGAAAAACTTGTTGGTTTTATAATGTTAATACCAATGGCTTTTGCTCAAGGAGTATCTGCATTTGTTGCACAAAATTATGGTGCGAAAAAATATGATAGATCTAAAAAGGTTTTAATGTACTCATTATTAGCATCTTTAACTTGCGGTGTTGTAATGTTTTATATCACTTTCTTCCATGGTAACTTATTATCAGGTTTATTCTCTAAAGATGAGGCTGTTATTTTAGCTTCTTGGGATTATATGAAGGCTTATGGTATTGATTGCTTACTTACTGCTATTATGTTTAGTATGGTTGGATATTTTAACGGTTGCGGAAGAACAACATTTGTTATGATTCAAGGTATTATAGGTGCATTCTGTGTTAGAATACCCATGTCATTTGTAATGAGTAAACTTGAGCCAGTTTCATTATTTAAGGTTGGTCTTGCTACTCCAATGTCTACCTTTGTTCAGATTATACTGTGTGTGTCTTTCTTTGTTTATTTCTCAAAACAATTATCAAAAGAAGATGTTTGTTTAGATATCAGAGAAGAAGTTCAGATTTAGATTGATAATTCAAGAAAAATTTAACTACAAAAAGTAGGAGGTATCCAAAACTGATATACTCCTACTTTTTGTTCGCATTATATAACAATTGCGTACTTATTTTTTATAGCATTTATTACTATTTACATAAACTGACGTATAAACTCTATAATTTTTTATAAATACTTTACAAATTTTATAGTT
>JAVXJA010000064.1:0-16353 GCA_036648085.1 Terrisporobacter sp. | reverse complement strand
CAGAAGCTATATGTACTGGAAGTCTAGCAGGTCATAATGCAGCTAGATATATTGCTAATATGGATTATTTAGAACTTCCAACTAGCTTAGTAATAGGAGATTTTATTCATCATTCAAATATAGAAATGCATGAAAAAGATGGATGTAAAAAAAGATTTACTTTTGCAGGGAGTATATATTTTAATAGAATGAAGGACTTAGGTTTCTATACAATAGAAAAAGATATAATATCAAAAAGGGTGGAAAATGTTGATTTAATAAATATTTATAATAAAAAAATTATAAATTAGATATATATAATACCTTACTAAGACTAAATATAATCTAAGTAAGGTATTTTTATGAAAAAATGTAAATAGTTTCATAAAAATATGCATAAATAATATAAATTAATTGTAGAAAATTACATAATATGGTAAAATTTATAATAATGATTACTACATATATAAATAAAGTAGTAGATAAAAGGTTTGGAGTGATAATATGGATTATACTATGAGTAAAAAGCTATCTAGTATGTCAGTAGAGATGAATATAGTCAAAAAACTATGTAAGATAAATGAATATAAGGGAGAACAATATTTATATAAAAGACAACCTAAAGCTATACTATTAGATATTACTGATAATGCTATTATAAAATTTGTTCATGATACTTATATTGATGATTTTAAAAATGATGACGATAAATTACTAGACTTGATTAATAATAATAAAGTTCCAAAGTCAAGAGGAGATATTGGAGTAGTTGAATTTAGGGATGTAATAAAAACAGTTAATAGTGCTTATGAAGACATAGAAATTTGTTCTTCAACTATATTAGAACTTCATGGATATTTACATCGTTATTCTTTAGTAAGAGGTGGCAGATACAAAAGTGAAGAAAGTGATGAACTTTATGATAATAATCAAATAAAAATTCATAATAATTTAGAAAAATATATTGAAAGAGATGTAAAAAATCTTTGTGAAAATTATTATGAGCTAATAGAAGAAGATCAAATTGATATTTTATTAATTATAGCTACTTTTATAATGGATTTTATTATTATTTCACCTTTTAAAGAAGATAATGTAAAAATGGCTAAAATATTAACTTTATTACTTCTTAATAAAAATGGTTATGAAGTAGGTAGATTTACTAGCTTAGGTAAAATATATAATGAAGAATCACAAACATATTTTAAAGTATTATTTAGTAACAAAAGGGATTTAGAAAGAGAATATTACAATATTAATAAGTGGCTAGATTATTTCTTAAATTTTATATTAAATTCTTACGAAAAATTATCAGATGAATTAAACTTAACAGGAAATAAAAAAGAAACTAAAACTAGAAGAATTGAAAAAGTAATAAATTCTACACTTGGTTACTTTACAAAAGATGACATAAGATTACAATGTCCTGATATACCAGAACCAACTATAAATAGAGTTTTTAATAATCTTAGAAAAGACGGGAAAATAGAAGTTGTTGCTAAAGGTAGAAGTGCCAAATGGAAAAAAAGATAAATAGATGAAAAGGATATATCACATTGATATATCTTTTTGTGTATTTATAGAATATTATACAAAATTTAACAAATAATAGAATTATAATATATTATTTGAGGTGAATTATGAAAAAGAAATTATTATATATAACATGCAATTCAAAGCCAGAAAAGCTATCTAGCAGTAAAACTGTTGCAAGGTTATTTATACAAAAATTTATTGAAAAGAATCCTAATTTTGAAGTAGAGCAAGTAGATTTGTACAAAGATCACATTCCAAGGTTACAATATGAGTATTTTGCAGGTAGAAGTGCTTTAGTATCTAAAGAAGCTTTAAAGCAACTAGATGATAGTGATCAAAAGGAAATAGATAGAATTAATAACTTATGTGAACAGTTTAAAGAGTGCAGAGTATATGTTATAGTAGCTCCTATGTGGTCTATATCTTATCCAGCACCACTTAAAGAATACTTTGATTGCATTATACAAGATAAGAAAACCATATCTCTAGAAACTAAAAAGCCTACAGGTTTATTAAATGATTTTGAAAGAAGTATGGTATATATACAGTCTAGTGGAGGAAAAATTCCAGCTTATGCAAAGCCTGTAATGAATAAAGGTATTAATCATGTAAAAGCTATGGCTAAAGCCATGGGAATAAAAAAATTCACCGAGTTACTAGTTGATGGAACAGGAACTACAGAAGATGAAAGAGTAGAAGCAATAGAAAAGGCAAGTAAAGAAATAGATAAGGTGATTAAATCCTTAAAATATTAAATTGTAGGTTTTTTATTTTGGATAAATTAATATAAATAAAGAAGTAAGCACACAGATATGTAGAGAATTCAATGTGTGCTTATTTTTTCTGGTCTATTGCTCGTATTCGTCAGTCATTTTATTAGTCATTTTATTAGTCATTTTGTCAGTCATTTTGTCAGTCATCTTGTCAGTCATCTTGTTTGTAGTTTTGTCAGTCATCTTATTATTAGATTTATCATTCATCTTATCAGCTTTTCTTGCCATTTTCACATTCTCCTTTCTGATTTATTTATTAATATAATACACAATAAAATTATATTTATTCATTTTATAGGACTATTATTTTATATGACAATGTTACTAAATTGATGTAATTTTGTTGTTGACGAAGGGCTTTTTTTGTAAGACAATAATTAATGTAAGGAAAATTATGTAAAAATAAATCAAAAATCCTGAAAAAGATTATTGTTTTATTGTCAAAGCTTGGGGGAATTTATAATGAAATATAAAGAAAACAAAAGAATGAACAGAAGGAAGAACAGAAGAAAGAAGAGAAGAAAGAAGATTATTAAAGTTAACACAAATAAATGTAAAGTAATAGGTGCATTAGTTGTTACACTAGTGCTAGTTGTAGGAATTGGTATAATTAAGGCTAACTCAAAAGAAGAAATAGCATGCGCAAAAGAGAGAAGTAAAGTATTAGAGGGAGCCACAATAACTGATTTAGCTTTAAATTCATCTAATGAAATAAAGAAAGGACCATCTAAAAGCTATGGAAAGGTAGTATATCTTACTATAGATGATGGACCGTCTGAATATACAGATAAAATCATAAAAATACTTAATAAAAATAATGTTAAGGCTACATTTTTTATGATAGAAAATAATATGAAGGCTTTTCCTAATCAAGTTAAAAATATAGTCGAAAGTGGGAATGTGGCAGGATTTCATAGTATAACTCATGATGTTAACAAATTATATAAAACAAATACTTCAGCAAAAGAAGAATTTGATGTTAACCAAAAAACATTTAAAGCTATTACAGGAAAAACTTCAAATCTTATAAGATTACCATTTGGAAGTAAACCTTATACACCAAGAGATTCATATAATGCCTTAGTAGGTAGTGGATATAAATTATGGGACTGGAATTTAGATACAGAAGACTGGAGAGCAACTACATCACAAATTATAAATAACGTAAGACAATATTCGAAAAATAAAGATACTGTTGTTTTACTTATGCATGAAAGAGTACAAAGTGTAGCTGCCTTAGATGACATGATAAAAAATCTGAAAAATGACGGATTTGAGTTTGTAACAATTAAAGAAAGTGAACAGGAGAAAAATTTCTGGTTAGGTAATCTTACGAATGAAGCTAAGTAGTGGGGGGAAAGTTTTGAAGAAATTAATATATTTAGGATTAATAATGTTACTTGCAGTTAATATGGTTGCTTGTACTACAAATGTAATAGCACAAGTTGATGATATCGAAGTAAGTAAAGAGGAATACAAAAAAACAGAAGAATTTTTAGATATATGTGGTTTAATTAATGAAGAAGAGAAGGATTCAAAGGAAGTTGATGCTAGCATTGTATCTTTTATAATTGATAATGAAGTAGTATATCAAAAAGCAAAGGGTAAAGGATATAAAGCATCAGAAGATGAAATTAATAATAAGTATGAAGCGCTTCAGTCTAGCTTAATTAATAACAGTTCTTATAAAGAAAAGTTAGATAATGAAGAAATAGATGTGGGATTTTTCAAGTCTCAAGTAGAAAAAGATATAATAATTGAAAAGTATAAAAATGAATTTATTAAAGATATTGTAGTAAATGACGAAGAAATAGAAGATTATTATAATAATCATAAAGATGAATTTGACGTAGAAGAAATTAAAGCAAGTCAAATATTAATTTCTACTTTAGATGAATATAATAAAAGTGTAAGTATTGAAGAGAAAGAAGAATTAAAAGTAAAAGCTAATGATATATATGAAAAACTAAACAATGGAGAAAGTTTTGAAAAATTAGCAAAACAATATTCTGATGATAAAAGTTCTGGCAAAGATGGTGGAGATTTAGGATACTTCTCTAAAGTAGATAAAAATTCACAGTTTACTAATATAGTTTTTAAGTTGGAAAATAATAAAACTTCAGAAATATTTGAAACTATTTATGGATATCATATAGTAAAAGTTACTGACAAAAAAGTAGTAAGCAAAATGCTAGAAGAAAGCAAAGAAGAAATAAAAACAAAAATAATAAATGAAAAATATATAAATCATGTAGATTCTTTATATAAAGACTCAAAAATAACAATTGCTAAATAGCAATTGTTATTTTTTATATCTTATGGAAATTATATTTTATCCGTTTTGTGGATAGAATATAATTTCCAACTGATTAATCGGAGCGACGGACCTGGTTTGTAGGTCGTTGACGACATGAGCGAAGCGAATTTTTTGTTTAAAATACAGTAAAAATATCAATAATTATATAATAAGGAAATGAACTTATTAATTATTGGTGATACAATTATATAAAGTAAATATTGAAGGAGGGGTAACACATGTATCCAAACAGAGAAGAAGCATGGAATTTATTAAGAGAGTATAATGAAGATGAACATTTAATCAATCATGCCCTAGCAGTTGAAGGAGTTATGAGACACTTTGCTACACTTTATAATGAAGATCCAGAAAAATGGGGAATAACAGGATTATTACATGATTTAGATTATGAAAAATATCCAGATGAACATTGTAAAAAAGTTGTAGAGATAATGGAAGAAAAAAGCTTAGATCAAGAGCTAATACGTTCTGTAGTAAGTCATGGTTATGGTTTAGTAAGTGATGTTAAGCCAGAAAGTAATTTAGAAAAGGTATTATATACTATTGATGAATTAACTGGATTAGTAAATGCAACAGCAATAATGAGACCTTCTAAAAGTGTATTAGATTTAAATGTTAAGTCAGTTAAGAAGAAATTTAAATCGAAAGGATTTGCTGCAGGAGTAAATAGAGAAGTTATAAGCAGTGGATGTGAGATCTTAGATAAACCACTAGATGAAGTAATAGAACATACTATAGAAGGCATGAGAAATGTGGCAGAGGATATAGGATTAAAAGGATTAGTTGAAAACATATAAATAATAAAAAAGTATAGGTGAAAATTTCAACCTATACTTTTTTACATACAAGGGTTTTATATTGCTATCAAGCTTGTTAATAACTTATGAACAAGAGTAAGTGCAAGGTGTTTAAAATTGTAAAAAAGAACATTTTGAGCAACGGGATAAGTCTGAAGCGGTAGCGAAGACTTAGACGTTGGCGACATGAGCGAAGCGAATTTTTTATAGTAGTTATATTATAGACTAACTAAATTCAATCGCAATGCAAATAAAACCTAATATTATACATGTAATTAACAAATTACTTAATAATTTATTTTGCATAAAATACCTCACTTCCTATTTTATTATTAGATAATATAGTATAAATTGACCCTAATATTATAAATAAAATTCCAATAATCATATTAAAAGGAATGAACTCTTTAAGAATTAAAAATGCTAATATAGGTGACAAAACAGGTTTAAAGAAAAATACTAGAGATGTTGTGTTTGCCGAAGTTTCTTCCATAGCTTTAAAATAAGACGCATAACCAAGACCTGTAACAAAAACATATACATAAATTACAGGTGATATATTATGAAGAGAATATCCAGTAAATAAAGGTATACTAGCGAAATTATTTAGGTTTAATGATGTTAAGTATTGAGAAACAGAAGGTATATTAGAAATAAGAACTAATATTAGCATTTCAGCACTACCACAAATAAAACTAAAGCAAGTTACAACTTCACCGCCAAATTTTCTTGTGGATTTCTTTCCAATTACACCATAAAGAGCAAAGGTAACAGCTGCTAGTAAAGTGAAAATTATTCCTAGAGGAGAAATCTTAGTAGATAATGGATTAATAATAATTACAATTCCTATAATTTCTAATATAAGAGATATTATATTATGTTTATGGATTTCTTCTTTAAGAAACATAAAAGCAAATATCATAACAAAAACTGGATTACAACTAAAGATAACACCTACTACAGATGCTTTTGTATTAACAACGGCAAGCTGATAGAAAATCATGCTTACTACTACGCACATAAATCCAAGGAAAATAAATTGTTTCATATCATCCTTTGATATGGAAACCTCTTTATCTTTTAAGGATTTTAAAGCAAATGGAAGAAGAATTAAACCTCCAATAAAAAATCTTTCTAAGGTTAATTGAATGGGATTAAAATCATTGGAAATGATTTTTAGAACAATTTCCATAGAACTAAATAAAAGGGTTGCAATTCCAATATAAATATACCCTTTTTTCATAATAATCACCTCCTAGTATAAGGATAGTACTTTAAAATCAAATCTTCAATAAAGATAAGAAAAATATAAGGTATGTGGGTTAAAGTATTGTGATTTTTTTATAGCATAAAAATATTTTGTATTTTTATGGTGTTTTTTATGAAAGTATTTGAATTAATTTGTTTTAAGTAATATTATATAAATATAGATAAGTTTAGCAAAAATAAATTAAAGAGGGTAAGTAAATGAAAGACAGTTATTCAAGAGAAATAAATTATCTCAGAATATCTCTTACAGATAAGTGCAATTTAAGATGTGTTTATTGTATAGAGGAAGATACGATGTTTGAAGATGATTATATAAATAATATTCTAAGTTTTGAAGATTATAAGTTCATAATAAAAAATGCTAGAGAGCTAGGCATAACAAAAATAAAATTCACTGGAGGAGAGCCACTACTTTATCCAAGAATAAGTGAATTAATTCATTATGCTAAATATGAGTGTAACATAGAAGAAATATCGATTACTACTAATGGACAGAACTTTTGTGAAAAAGCCTTAGAGTTAAAGCAAAGCGGTCTTGATAGAGTGAATATTAGTATAGATTCTCTTAGAGAATATAGGTATAATGCCATTACCAGAGGTGGTAGTTTAAATTATGTATTGAATACATTAAATACATGTTTAAGATTAAAAATGGAAGTAAAAGTAAATGTTATTCTAATAAAAGATTTTAATGACGATGAAATTTATGATTTTATGCAATTAGCTAAAAACTTTAATATAGATGTGAGATTTATAGAATTAACGCCGATAGGAGTAGAAAAAAGGTTGTATGATATAAGTTATATAAATGTTAAAGAAACAGTGGAAAGCATGGGGACTATAGAATCTATTGAATATGATTATAATTCTCCAGCCAGAAATTATATTTTTAAAAATTGTAAAGGTAGAATTGGAATAATAGCGCCAATTAGCTGCTGTTTCTGTAATGATTGTAATAAAATAAAATTAACTTGTGATGGTAATATACAAACTTGTATTGTTGGTAATGAAGAAACAGATATAAAAGAATATTTACATAAGCCAATTATGTTTAAAGAAACAATGAAAGATATTATTAAGAATAAAACAAGGTTTAGTGATTTAAGCGAGGATTATAATAGTTTAAGTAAAATTGGAGGATAATAATCTTAATAATGAAAAATTCAAAACATAAAAATAGCTAGAAATTTTATCAAAAATATTTCTAGCTATTTTTATATATATTTTTATTAAAAATTAAATATGATACTTAAACATAAGTAGTTACAAATTTCAGCTTTTTCCAATTTTTTAAGTAATAGTTATAAACATGACTAATTAAAGGCTCATCATCAAATAAGACTTTACTTATTTCAACTTTTTCTCCTGAGATACGCTTATATTCTCCAACCCAATAAGAATTTTCAAAGTAAACAGTTAAGTCACAACTTACTTCCTGCATTTTCATACCTCCCATGTTAATGTGTAGAAATAGATTTATATATAAATATTCAGATTGTATTTACACTATGACTAATATAAAACTAAAATTATGAAAATTATTTGAATTTACAACAAACTATATGTTCATCATTTTTACCGTTACTATTTACTACTACTAAATACTCTTTATAATGAGCATTATGTGGTTTTAAGTACTCACAAGAAATTACATATTCATTATCTTCAATTTCAAGTAATTCATTATCTTTTAAAAATTTTCTTTCAATTAACTCCATTAATCTATTCACAATATCACCCCTAGCATTATTATATACTAAGTTTTTTCAAGAAATAAATATGTAATAATAAAAAATAATTTATTAATAATTTAAGAAGAAATGTTAAAAATAAAAAGGTATTGTAAAAGTAAAAATTATATATTTAACATTTTCTTAACAATTACTTAACTTTATTTTAACCAAAGAACTTGGGAAATAGCGTAAGATAAGTAAGTAAAATTAATGAAATGTTAAAAAAATATAATTTAAAATTAACGAAACAATTACATATGGAATTTAAGGAGGAATTAAATTTGGAAATAGCAATCAGCCTTTTAGGTGGACTTGGATTATTTTTATACGGAATGAATATAATGGCAGAAGGTCTACAGAAATCAGCAGGTGACAAATTAAAAAGAATAGTAGAAAAACTTACAAGTAATACTTTTATGGGTGTTATTGTAGGAACAGTAGTTACAGCAATCATACAAAGTTCTAGTGCGGCAACAGTAATGGTAGTTGGATTTGTTAATGCAGGAATTATGAATTTAACTCAAGCAATAGGTGTAATAATGGGTGCTAATATAGGTACTACAGTTACAGCTCAGTTAGTTTCATTTAAATTAGAAGCAATTGCACCAGTTGCTTTAGGGATTGGTATCGTAATGTACTTATTCAGTAAAAAACAAAAAACTAAGGAATTGTCATTAGTACTTTTAGGTTTTGGTATTTTATTTACAGGTATGGAGTTTATGAAGGATGCAGTTAAGCCCTTAGCAGAATTTGAAGGATTTAGAAATGCTTTAATATACTTTGGTAATCATCAAATACTTGGTATACTTGCAGGATTCTTAATTACAGGTATAATACAAAGTTCAAGTGCTTCAATGGGTATGCTTATTGTATTAGCTTCAGAAGGTTTAATACCACTTAGCGCGGCTTTACCAATATTATATGGTGATAACATAGGAACTTGTGTTACGTCTTTAATATCAAGTATAGGAGCTTCTAGAAATGCAAAACGTGCAGCTATAATGCATTTAACTTTCAATATAATAGGAACTATTATATTTATGTTAGTATTAAATTACCCAATAACTAAATTTGTAACATACTTAGATCCAACAGATTCAGCAAGACAAATAGCAAATGCACATTCAATATTTAATATAGTAAACGTGATAATTTTATTACCATTTGCAAAATATATAGTAAAACTTGTATTGAAATTCATGCCAATAACAGAGGACGAAAATGAAGAACAAGCTAAAACTAAATACTTAGATGAAAGAATATTACAAACGCCTTCTATAGCATTAGGAAATACAGTTAAAGAAGTTATAAGAATGGGGGAAAAAGCTAATAAATCATTAGAACATTCAATGAAATCATTAGTAAATAAAAGCAGTGCAGATGTAGAAAAAACAGTTAAGTACGAGGAAACAGTAAATACATTACAAAAAGAAATATTAAATTACTTATTACAACTTTCTAAATCACCTTTAAATGATGAAGAAAGACATAAAGTAGATTTACTATTTAATACTGTAAATGATATAGAAAGAGTATCAGACCACGCTGAAAATATATCCGAGTTATCAAGTATAGCGATTGAAAAAGATTTAACTTTCTCTGATAATGCTATAGAAGAAATGCAAAACATATACAATAAAGCTTCAGAAAACTTTACATTATCTTTAAAATGTTTAGAAGAAGAAAATAAAGAAATGACATCAAATATTTATAAAGTAGAAGAAGAAGTTAATGCATTAGAAAAACTTTATAAGAAAAAACATATGGAAAGATTAAATGATGGAAGTTGTACAATAGATTCAGGAGTGTTATTCTTAGATTTATTAACAAATTTAGAAAGAGTATCAGATCACTCTTGCAACATAGCAAATCAAGTGGTAAGCCACTAAACAATAAAAAGTTGTCTCTTAAAATGAGACAACTTTTTATTTATAAAGACTTTATAGTAGTATAAAACTTTATATGCAACGCGAATTTTATTCAACTTTGATTTTTACAATATCTCCGTTATATCTTTGTAGATAAGCGATTTCTCCAGTCAAATCATATTTAAATGCATCCGTTAAATATTTAACTAGTTTTTGTGAATCTATGATTTCTTCTTCAAATAGAAAAAAATCTATAGCATTATTTTTAATAACTTTTTTTACAAATTCCATAGGTAAATTTAATTTTATTTTATCTCCTGTATGTGATTTAATATTTATGATAACAAACCTATCATTATAATTAGTGATTTTAGTAGACATTTTTATCCTCCTAAGTTTTAATTTCTTTTTTTAGTAAACTTTATCCATACATTAATTTATATTCATAATATAATTACTTTTATAACAAAATATAGGTACTTAATTATTTATTAAAAATATGATAGAATTAATTATTGAAAAAATATTATAAGGGGTTGACCTAATTGTATAATTATATTAAATTTGCGTTGTTTCAAATTTTCGGATTTATAATATCACTACCAAAATTATTAAAATTGAAATTTAACGAAGCAAAATATAGCAATAAAGAAAAATTTGAATTTGTAAAGAAACATGCAAAAAAATCTTTAGATGTAGTGAAAATCAAAGTTAATGTTATTGGAAGAGAAAAAGTACCCAAGGAAGATGTATTATTTGTTCTAAATCATTCTAGTATGTTAGACAGTTACATTTTAGTGTCAAGTGTGGAAAAACCAGTAGGTGTAGTAATAGCGGATGTTCCTACATGGCAAAGTATTCCAATAGTAAGTACCTGGTTAAAATTAATAAAATGTGTATATATAAATAGAGACAATAATCGCGAAGGTATAAAAAGTATAAATAAAGCATCTGAGAATATTAAAGAAGGTCAAAGTATGGCTGTTTTTCCAGAAGGTGATTTAACTTGGGTAAAAGAACCTAATGCCCTAATATCTGAATTTAAACCAGGATCATTAAAAATAGCATATAAAGCCAAGTGTCCAATAGTACCTATGGTTATTAAAAACTCTCGTAAAACTTATGAAGGATATGAACCAGTAGGTAGAATATTCTCTGAAAAAGTGGAGGTAGAATATTTAGATGCTATATATGATCATTTAGAGAATCCTAAACTTAAAACTGTAGAATTAGCAGAAAAAATTAAAAATAAAATGATAGAATCTATGCATAATGAAAATATAATAGCAAATTAAAAAAAAAGAGAGGATAACCTCTCTTTTTTATATATATTTATGTATAATCTAATGCATTACCCTAAATGTATCGCAAACAGCATTTTTAAGATTTATTAGAACGTGATTTGCATTGCAAGCACCTTGCATGTTATAAGTACAATTCTTTGCACTACAGGATATACTTTGGGTATTAGTAAGACTACTATTATCAACTGAACTTGTAAAATTAGCCTCACTTTTATTTATGTAACTTTCACAATAAGTTTCTGGAGTAACAGTGGCCTCAAAACCTTCAATTTTTATATGAGAAGCATAGCAGTAGCCAGTTTTATTATAAGCGCAATTTGAAACTAGACAATTTAAGTTGCTATCCATAATAGACCTCCTTTTCATCATTAATATTTCTTATATTACTATTATGATATTTTTTAATAATTTAATACTAAATAGAAAAATATTTAATGGTTAATATATGTAGTTATGCAAGTAAATTAATAAAGAATAGAATACAAGGTATGCTAAATAAATCTAATAAAAATGCAGCGACAAGTGGAACTACTAAATAAGCCGTTTTAGAATGTCCATATTTTCCAGTAACAGAACCCATATTAGCAAGAGCATTTGGAGTAGCACCTAAACCATGTCCCAAAAGCCCACTAATCATTACAGCAGCATCATAATTTTTCCCTAGAAGTTTAAAACATATTTTAGTGGAGAATATAATCAAGAAACAAACCTGACAAAATACTATTATTATAATAGGACCAAACAAATCAGAAAGAGTAAAAAAATCTATACTCATTAAAGCCATAGTTAAAAACATTCCTAAAGAAAGCTCTTGTAAAAAATCTAGAAGTTCAAAATCCATTTTAAGAAGTTTTACTTTATCATTAGTATTTCTAAATATTACTGCTATGAATATACATCCAACAATCCCTGGAATAACAAGATTGACATAAGTTTTTAAGGACCTAGCTAGTAAATCCCCTGCAGTCATACATAAAAGTACTATTAATATTTGTTCAAAGAAAATAGTATCAGTTGTATTAAGTAAAGAAGAAGATTTTTTATTATCATTTCTTTGTATAGTATTACTTCTAATAGGTGATTTCAAATTATATTTTTCGATTAAATACTTTGCAACAGGACCTCCAACCATTCCACCCATAATTAAACCTAAAGTTGCTGAGGCAAAACCAACATTACAGGCATTTGCTATACCAAGGGATTCTATGGTTGTACCAAAAGCAAGAGAATAACCATGTCCACCTTCCATAGAAACACTACCACACATTAAAGCAAGAAGAGGACTTATATTAATTATCTTAGCTATTACTACGGCAATAGTATTTTGAAAAAAGCCAAGGATTGCACATAAAAGCCAATAAATAATTAATAATTTACCACCTTTTTTTAATAGTTTAAAGCTAACATTAAGTCCTACTATGGTGAAAAAGAAGGACATAAAGTAGGGCATTAGTAGTGTATTCATGGTAATGTTTACAACATTAAAGTAATTTAGAAAAAATACAAGTAGTGAAAAAGATAACCCACCGACTACAGGAGATGGAATACAAAATTTGTTTAATATGTAAATTTTATTAGTAAGAAAATTACCAAGTAAGTATAAAAATATAGATAGTATTAAGGTACCTACTATATTTAGCTGTAAAGAAAACATTAAATTTACCTCCTTTATAATATGTATAAAAATACTTTATAAAGACGTTGAATAATCAACGTCTTTTAAACTACTATTAAATTTATTTATATTTAATAAATGAGAAATAAGATTTATAGATTATATTCTTTGAGAATTTTTAATATACTTCGTTTTTATTACAAAGCATTTGTTTTTTAAATTGGGAAGGTGTTTGATTTGTGACTTTCTTAAATACAATAGTAAAATAATTTTGATTATTAAACCCAACTTCTAGGGCCACGTCTAGCAATGAAAAACTATTATCTACTAAAAGTTTTTTACTTTTTTCTACTCTAAAGTTATTTAAGAAATTTGAAAAATTAGTACCTGTAGATTTTTTAAATAAATTACAAAAATAAGATTTATTTATATTTAAATGCTTGCTCAAATCATCTATATTTATATCTCCATAATAATGATTGTGAACATACTCAATAGATTTTCTAACATAAGTATTATAAGATTTACAGCGTAAATCAAATAAAAGCTTATCATCAATAATATTTGTTAATAAATTTTCAAAATACTCTAAGCAAGATAAAGGTCTAAAGGGAATTTCGGCGTTATCTAATTTATTATTACTACTTGTAGGGCCTAAAATAAAATATAAGTTATATTTTTCTATGATCATATAATGTATATTTTTCTCCACAGAAATAATGTTATTCGGATGAAGAATTACATCATTTTTTAAGATAAAGTTTTTAATTAAATTATTGGGGAACATATTATCTAAATTATTGCTGTACCCATATTTATGTAATTCTTTAAATGTTTTGTCTATAGCTTTAATTGGTATGTTACAGCAATTATAAAAAGTTTCGCATATGCAGTTTATATTGTTCATTTATTTACTCCTAAATTCAAAAAATTAATATTGTTTAAATATATTTATAAAATACAAATATATTTAAAAACTAAAATTCATTATCAATTATAATTAAATAACAGTTGATAATGAATATCATATACAAATATAATCTAGATTAATAAAAAAGTCAATGATTAGACAAATAAATTGAAAATTAAGGAGATAAAATGAAAAGAAGTAACCCAATTAAATATATTTTAGATGTACTTATGGTTATATTATTTATAACTTTTTTTGATAAGGATTTTATAAATATGAAATTCCATATGAGAGGAGGTATTTTACTTGTAGTATTTATAATAATTCATATGATTATAAATCGAAAATGGATTAAATCAATCAGTAAAAGATTTTTTAATAAAAACTTGAAGATGAAAACAAGAATATCATACATAGTTAGCTTTTTATTGTTAATAAGTATTTTACTTATATTAATAAGTGGATTTAAGATAATGTTTGCTCCAGTTAATAGAAAGGTATTTTGGAAAATGATTCACTATACTTTCTCATATATATCTTTAGGACTTATTACTATACATATAGGAATCTGTTGGAATAAAATTAAAAACATGTTTAAAAAGTATTAAACTTTCTATCTCTTATTATGGTAACATAGAAGATGTAATTACTAAATAAAAGAGGTGTAATATGAATAAAATAATTGGTATTTTAGCTCATGTAGATAGTGGTAAAACTTCTTTATGTGAACAAATACTTTATCATACAAATTCCATAAGAAAAAGAGGTAGAGTAGATCATAAGGATTCATATTTTGATAATAATGATATAGAAAGACAAAGAGGTATTACAGTATTTTCTAAGGAAGGTAACTTTACTTACAAGGATTCTACTTATTATTTAATAGATACTCCAGGTCATATAGATTTCAGTCCAGAAATGGAGAGAAGTTTAAAAATGTTAGACTACGCAATACTTGTTATAAGTGGAGTTGAAAAAGTTCAACCTCATAGTGAAACCATATTTAATCTTTTAAAAGAAAATAATATTCCTACCATAATATTTGTAAATAAAATGGATAGAGATATAGCACATGAAGATGAGGTTATAACAAGTTTAAAAGAAGATTTAAGTGAAAATGTTTTTAATGTTACAGAAGAATTTAATAATGAATTAAGTCATGAGTTTATAGAGTTTATTGCAGAAAGAGATGAAGAATTATTAGAAAGATTTTTCGAAGATAATTATGATTATGAATTATGGATGAATAAATTAAAAACCTTATTACATAATGGAACGATTATACCATATATACTTGGCTCTGCTTTATATGATAAAAATGTCGATGTACTTTTAGAAGTATTACATAAACTAACTGAAACTAATTATAATGAGGAAGATAAATTTGCTGGAAGTATTTACAAAAATAAATATGATGAAAATAATCAAAAACTTACTTTTATAAAAGTTCAACAAGGCACTATAAAAATTAAAGACGAAATTTTATATTTAAATAATAAAAAAGAAATTATTAAAGATAAGATAAATGAAATAAGAATATATAATGGAAATAAATATATAAGAAAAGACGTAGCAAAAGCTGGTGAAATAGTAGGAATTAAAGGAATAGAAGAATCTATTGTAGGTAATTATATTGTATCAACAGATAATGAAACTTACTTAAATAATACTATGAAAAATAACTTTAATATTGTACCTACTTTAATTACTAAAGTTATATTTAATGATGAAATAAATATAAAAGATGTTTATACTTATTTTAAAATTTTAGAAAATGAAGATCCTTCTTTAAATGTTTTTTACAATGAAGACTTAAAAGAAATAAGTATTAGTATAATGGGAAAAATTCAATTGGAAATTTTAAAAGAGATAATAAAAGACAGATTTAATATTTACATAGATTTTGGTCCTTGTGAAATTTTATATAAAGAAAGTATAAAATCGATGACTATTGGTGTAGGACATTTTGAACCTTTAAGGCATTATGCTGAAGTTGTTTTAAAAATAGAACCAGCAAAAAGAAATAGTAATATAAGTTTTGAAAGTGAAGCTCATGTAGATGATATAAGTACAGGACATCAAAACTTAGTAAAAACTCATATATTTGAAAGACCTCACAAAGGTATTTTAGGTGGATATGAATTAAGTGATTTAAAAATAACTCTATTAACTGGAAAAGGACATAATAAGCATACAGAAGGTGGAGATTTTAGACAAGCTACTTATAGAGCATTAAGACAAGGTCTGGAAAA
>JAVXJA010000063.1:0-16446 GCA_036648085.1 Terrisporobacter sp. | reverse complement strand
AGTAAAAAGTAAATTATAGGGGTGGGATTATGAACAAAAGAAAAAAATTTATAGGGCAGTATTTGATAGTAGGTGTATTTATAATATTTATAGTATTTTCCTTATTAGGAGGATTTGCTACACAAATTGTTAAAACGATTGAATATAGCAATGAAATATCTAAGTTACAGGATGAGATAAAAAATACAGATAAAGAAATTAAACAATTAAAACAAGACAAAAAAAAATTGAATAATGATAAATACATAGAAGACATTGCTAGAGATAGATTAAAAATGGTAAAACCAAATGAAATAATATATGTAGATATAAATAGAGGAAGCAATTAATTGCTTCCTCTATTTATATCTACATATATTAAAATTTAAAAGGAGGATAAATAAATGAAAATTGGTGCTATAGATATAGGGACAAACTCTATGAGACTGTTAATAGCAGACTATATAGATGGTAAGTTATTTAATAGAGAGAAATTTATAAATACAACTAGAATAGGACAAGGTGTTGATAAGGAAGGATATATAAATAAAGAGTCTATAAATAGAAATATAAAAGCCTTAAAAGAATTCTCAGATTTAGCATATAAAAAAGGTTGTATGAATATATCTTGTATAGGAACGTCAGCATTAAGAGATAGTAAAAATGGAGCAGATTTCGTTAAGTTAGCTAAAACTGAGGCTAATATAGATATAGATATAATAAGCGGAGAAGAAGAATCCAAACTGGGATTTAGTGGAGTCTTACAAGGATTAAAAGATAAAGAAAATGTGTTGGTTATAGATATAGGAGGAGGATCTACAGAATTTATTTTAGGAAGTTATGATGGAATCAAATTTTCTAAAAGTGAAAATATTGGGGCATTAAGAATGACCGAAAAGTTTTTAAAAAAAGATCCTATATGTAAAGAAGAGTTTGAAGAAATGAATAAATTTATAATGCATACCTTAGATGAGACTTTAGATATATTAAAAACACAAGATATAAAATCTATAGTAGGAATTGGAGGTACTATAACATCTGTTTCTGCTATAAATCAAAAGTTAGAAGTTTACTCTATGGAAAAGATTCATTCAAGTAAAATAAACAAAAAAGAATTAGATATTATTTTACAAAATCTAAAAAAGATGACAGTAACTGATAAAAAAATCTTGAAGGGTTTACAGCCTAAAAGAGCAGATATTATAACAGCTGGTGTAACAATATTAAATATAATAATGAAAAATTTAGAAAAAGAAAATATTATAGTAAGTGAGTATGATAATTTGGAAGGCTTATTATGTCAAAATGCAAAAAAAATGTCTTAATATTATTAGATAGTAGCTACTCATTATGACAAAAAACATATCTCTCCTTTGTTACAATTTCAGTATGAAAATAACAAGGGGAGGTTTTTTTATGGAAAGAAGCTTAGTAGCAAGTAAAAGTAACATATCTTTAAAAAATATTATTAAAGCAGGTTTGATAGACTCAAATACGATAATTTTATGTTCGATTGGGTTTTTACTTAGTAGGGCTATGGTGGTAGATGATATAGCTCCATTAGGAGTAGCATTTTTCTTATGTGCATCAATAATAGATAAGTATAAATTGCCTGTTTTTATAGCTACTATGGCTGGTACATTGCTTTCATTTAATCAAACCTCAAACATTATAAAATATGCAATTTGCATAATGATTATTCAATTAATTTCTAATAAGTTTAAAAATATAAAATCTATAACAAAGATATCTATGATAGGTATGGTTATAATGGTTCCTTTATCCATTGGACAAGCTTTGATATTTGGGAATTATATATACAATATAAGTATAGCTTTAGTTGAATGTATAGTTATGTTTGTTAGTACGTATATTTTTTCTTATGGGGTTTCGGTTATAAATAAAAGGGCTTCTAGAAAAGTCACCTCTAGTGAAGAAATTGTTGCACTAACTATAATTATAACCTTTAGTATAATAGGCATAGGTAATATAAACATACTAGGGATATCGATTAGAAATATTTTGGCGACTATGACTATACTAATATTATCAATAACTGGTGGAGCGGCACTAGGATCTGCAAGTGGAGTTATTATCGGGTTAGTATACTTTGTAAATAACCTAACGACTAGTATGTATATGGGAATTTATGCATTTGCTGGTTTGATTGCAGGTGGTTTTAATAAAGTAAATAAGTATTTAAGTATAGCAGGCTATATTTTAGGATGGAGCTTGATATATATATATACATCTGGATCAGGTTCAAACATGATGGAAATAAGAGATATACTTATTGCTAGTATATTAGTTATACTTATTCCTGATAATTTTATACAACAAATTGAGAAATTTATAAAAGGTACTAGCGGTGTGGATGATGGAGCAGAAGACTATTTAGAAAGAAGTAGAGAAATAACTAACAATAGATTAAGGGGCATGTATAAGACTTATGCAGATTTAGCTAACACATTTGATAGGATAAGAGAAAAGGAAAAGATATTAGATCAAAAAGATATAGCTCACATTATAGATATGGTACATCATGATGAATGTAAAAAATGTGGCATGAAAAGAAGATGTTGGGAAAATAAATTCAATTATACATATACAATGATGAACAGGATCTTAGAAGAGTTAGAGGATACGGGAGAAGTTTATTTAGATAATATCCCTAATGATTTTAAAAAGGATTGTATAAAGCCTGAAAATATTGTAAAAACAGCAAATTATTATTATAAAATGTTTGCGCTTGATTATAGTTGGCAACAAAAATTTTCGGAAAATAGAAAATTAGTGGCAAAACAAATAAGATATATGTCAAAATCCATTGAATGCATGGCTATGGAATTGGACAGAGATATAACTTTTGATATAGAAATGGAAAAAAATATATTGGTTGAATTAGATAGAAACAATATAAGTATTGATAGATTAAACTATATATCTAAAGATAAAGATGAATTTGAAATTTTAATGGAAAGAGAAACCTGTAAAGACAATCACTTATGCGAAAAGAAAATAGTTGGGATTATATCCAATATAGTAGGACAAGATTTAGTTGCTAGTAAAGTTGGATGTAATCGTTTAGGAGAAAAGTGTAAAGTGAAGTTATCAAAGCGACAAGAATATAAGGTAGTAACAGAAGTTTCTAATATGTCTAAAGATGGATATGTTATATCTGGTGATAATTACACTTATATGGAGATTTCGGAAGGGAAATATATGGTAGCTATAAGTGATGGAATGGGTAAAGGGAGAAAGGCCTACGAAGAATCATCGGTTACTATAGATATATTAGAAAAAATGATGGATTCAAAAATAGATGAAGAAATAGTGATTGATACCATAAATAATATCTTGATGCTTAAATCATCAGATGAGATGTTTTCTACTTTAGATTTGGGGATTATCGATTTGAATAAAGGTGTTTTAAATACTATAAAAATGGGAGCGTGTTCAACTTATATAAAAAGAAGTAGTGGAGAAATAGAATTAATATCGACTGAATCACTTCCTGTTGGTATATTATCGGATGTTAATATAGAAAGAGATAGTAGTAAGCTAAAAGATGGAGATTATATAATTATGGTTTCAGATGGAATTATAGATGCAGGAAAAAATAAAAATCTAGGGGATAACTGGTTGATATACTTTTTAAAAAGTTTAGACACAATTAATCCTAAGGATATATCTAAGGAAATTCTAAATAGAGCTTTAGATATTCAAAATAATAATATTTATGATGATATGACGGTGTTAGTTACTAAAGTTTATAAGTGTTAGATCAAAAATCCACAACTTATACACAAATTGTTGATAACATGTGGATAAGTTGTGGATATGAAAATTAAAATTATACAGGCTATATTCGTTGAAATTACAATATTCGACATAAAATTATTAAAAAAATAAAGTACAGTAAAAAAAATAAGTGCATAACTTTAAAAAAATATCAACAAAGGTATAAAAAAAATGTTAATAAGTATAAAAAAAATGTTAATAAGTAAGGCAAAAAAATATTGTGAAAATTCAGATTGATTTATTAAAATGTTGAAAAGTAACAGTTTTAAACTTAAAAAAATATGTTAATATGTTGATAACTATGTTAATAACTTTAAATGATTATTTTGGAAGTATTGAATAATATAAACATAAAAAGCCATCCTAATACTAATAAACTTAGCGAAAGGATGGATTTTTATGGGGAAAAATATGTATAAGGTTATAACTATTACAATTATTGTTATATTATTTTCATCTTTTTTACTGATGAAAGATATTGGTGAAAATGTAGAAACAATGAATGAAAAAACTGTTGAAACAATAAATGATGAAGTTAAAAAAGAAGAACAAAAAAAAGCTATTAAAAAACAAACCAAATATTCATCTTGGAATTTAACAACTTTATATAAAAGTGATCAAGAATGGAAAAAAAGTTTGGAAAATTTTAATAAAGAAACTAAAGAACTTAAAAACTATAAAGGTAAATTAACTAAATCTTCTAAACATGTCATATATGCATTGAATATAAAAGAAGAGCTAGATGCTAAGTTGGAAAAATTATATGCATATGTATCCTTAAATCAAGATATAAATAAAAAATCTTATGAATTTATGAACATGAATAAAGAATTAGATAAGGCTTACAAAGAATATAGTTCTATTTGCTCGGAAATTGAATTAGAAATATTAAAACTGTCTGAAAAAGACTTTAAAAATATTATAAATGACAATAAACTAGTTGAGAATTATCGTATGTATCTAAATGATATAAGAAGGAACAAACAACATTATTTAAGTTCAAAAGAAGAAGAGCTGTTGAGTAATGTAGGCGATATTTCTACATTGCCTAAAGAAGTATATGAGTTATTTGTAAACATGGACAAAAAATCAGATTTAAACCCAGCTGAATATTCAACAGCCATAGAGAACTCAAATAGAGATACAAGAAAAAAATCATTTGAGAACGAAGCTGTTTTATATAATGATAATATAAATATGTTATCAGGGCTATTTATAGGTCAAGTTAAAAAGAATATCTTTTATTCTGATACACGAGGATATGAAACTTCTAGAGAAATGTATATGTCAGGGGATGATGTAGATTCCAAGGTATATGATGGATTAGTAAGCACTGTGAATAAAAATTTAGAAACATTGCACAAGTATATTAGTTTAAGAAAACAAGTTTTAAACATAGATAAAGTTCACTCATATGATATGCATAATCCTATAATAACTCCAGTAGAAGATCATATTCCATATGAAAAAGCTCAAGAACTTATATATGCTTCATTAAATCCGTTAGGAAAAGAATATGGAGATATATTGTATAAAGCTTTTAATGAAAGATGGATAGATGTATATTCTGATGATAATAAGATTGGGGGAGCATATTGTTTATCTGTTTATAATACTCATCCATATATATTGATGAATTATAGTGGTAATTTAGATTCAGTATCTACAACAGCTCACGAATTAGGGCATGCTGTATATAGTTATATGAGTGCTAAAAATCAAAATTATTTAAATGCTAAGCCAAGTATATTTACACATGAGGTTGCATCTATAACTAATGAAGCTTTATTATATGAAATGTTAATAAAAAATACTCAAAACAATAAGGAGAAAGCTTATTATATAACTCAATATTTAGATTTAATTAAAGATACTTTGTTTACTCAGACTATGTATGCAGAATTTGAAAATGAAATTCACATTAAAATGGAAAGAGGAGAGACTGTAAATGTATTGGTGTTAAATGATGTATGGGGAGAGCTTTTACAAAAGTATTATGGTAAGGATTTTCAAGTAGATCAATTGTCTAAAGTGGGGTGGGCAAAAATACCCCATTTTTATAATAGTTTCTATGTGTATAAATATGCTACGGGATGTAGCGCAGCAATTGCATTTTCCCAAGATATATTAAACAATGGATCAGAAAATTATCTGTCATTCCTTAAAAAAGGAAGTTCAGATTATCCTATAGATTTATTAAAACAAAGTGGAATAAACTTATATAGCACACAACCAATAGAAAAAACTACAGATAAGTTTAATAAACTAGTGATTGAATTAGAAAAGTTAATGTTAAATTAATGATAGAAGGAATTTGAAAAAAGTGGTAGAATATATAAAAAAGCCCTTGCTAAAAAGGGCTTTTGATATTTACAAGATAATTTACAAACATATATGGATAGAAGAAGTTGAAAATGTTAAATATTGATGAGGTGATAACATGTCAAGTGCTAGTAATAAGAAATCTACTAGAGTAATAGCTTTGACTATTATAGGACTTTTAGTTCTTTCTAGTATTGCTAGTGTAGTAAGCTTATTCATAGGAATGTAATTACAAGGAGGTATAATAGTATGAAACTATTTATAGATACAGCGAACGTAGATGAAATAAAAGAAATAAATTCTTGGGGAGTTATAGAAGGTGTAACAACTAACCCATCTTTAATAGCTAAAGAAGGAAGAATTTTTGAAAATGTAGTAAAAGAGATAACAGAAATAGTAGATGGACCTATATCTGCAGAGGTTATTTCGATGGATAGCGAAGGTATGATAAAAGAAGGTGAAGAACTAAGTAAAATACATGAAAACATAGTTGTAAAAATACCTATGTGTGCAGAAGGATTAAAAGCAGTAGCTGCTTTATCTAAAAAAGGAATAAAAACTAATGTAACTTTAATATTCTCATCAAATCAAGCGTTATTAGCAGCTAAAGCTGGAGCTTCATATGTAAGTCCATTTGTTGGAAGATTAGATGACATAGGACAAGAAGGTATAATGTTAATTGAAGAAGTTGCAGATATATTCAATATACACGGTATAGAAACTGAAATAATATCAGCTAGCATAAGACATCCTCAACATGTTTTAACATCTGCTAAAGCAGGAGCTGACATATCAACAATCCCTTATAAAGTATTTAAACAAATGTTAGGGCATCCAATGACTGATATAGGTATAGATAAATTCCTTAAAGATTGGGAAAGTGTACCTAAAAACTAATAAAAAAGACGATAATTTTTAAATTATCGTCTTTTTTATTGCTTTTTACCTGTTTTATTAATTATCACAGCTTTATATACCATACTAATTAGATGAAAATGATTATAAATGTTTACTATTTGTTAAATGTGATATATAATTTTGTTTAAAGATTATCGAACTAAGGGAGATGAATGTTATGGATAGGAATTTGGCATTAGAATTAGTTAGAGTTACAGAAGCAGCGGCTTTAGTTTCATCACAGTTTATGGGAAAAGGTGATAAAAACGGTGCTGACGGAGCAGCTGTAGAAGCAATGAGAAGAGCTTTTGAAACTGTTAAAATAGATGGTGAAGTTGTAATAGGAGAAGGCGAATTAGATGAGGCTCCTATGCTATATATAGGTGAAAAAGTTGGTATGGCAACAGAAGATAGTATGGAAGTTGATATAGCAGTTGACCCATTAGATGGAACTACATTAATAGCTAAAGGACTACCTAATGCTATATCTGTAATAGCTATGGGTAAAAAAGGAAGTTTACTTAAAGCCCCTGATACGTATATGAAAAAGATAATAGTAGGACCAAAAGCAAAAGGGTGTATAGATTTAAATGCTAGTGTTGAAGAAAATATAAAGAATGTAGCTAAAGCTTTAAATAAAAAAACTACGGAAATGACTATAACAGTTCAAGATAGAGAAAGACATAATTATATATTTGAAGCAGCTAGAAAACTTGGAACTAGAATAAAAATGTTTGGAGATGGAGATGTAGCTGCAGGAATAGCAACTTGTTTTGAAGATACAGGTATTGATATGCTTATGGGAATCGGAGGAGGACCAGAAGGAGTTATAACAGCGGCGGCCATAAAATCTATGGGTGGAGATATGCAAGCTCAAATTTACCCATTAAGTGAAGAAGAAAGAATCAGATGTCATGAAATGGAGTTGACTGATGAAGATATAGATAAGGTTTTATCGTTAGAGGATTTAGCTAAAGGGGATGAATTATTCTTTGCAGCTACAGGAATTACTGATGGAGACTTATTAAAAGGAGTAGTTAGTTTAGGAAATGATAGAGTTACAACTAAGTCTGTTGTAATGAGAGCTAAAACTGGAACTATAAGATTTGTTGATGCTATACATTCATTAGATAAAAATGATATATTAACGGATTTAATGGGTAAATATAGTATATAAAATGAACATAAAAATAAAACTATTTTAACTAAATAGTTTTATTTTTTTATTTGTTGACCATAATGTATAAATAGTGATAATATTAAAAATAACTGTTTAGTATAAACAATGTAAACTTTTCATTTGCACGCCTTTAATTTCCAAATAAAAACTGTAATTTAATTATGGGATAGGAGGATTCTTTTGAATATAAAGAATATAAATTTAGAGAATTTAAATGACATGACTCTAGTGCAATTAAAAGAATTAGCTAAAGAACTAGGGCTTAAGTCTTTAAGTAAATATAAAAAGAATGAGTTAATACAAATTATAAGCGAGAATAAAAATAAAAATATGATAGATAATAATCAAGAAATTGAAAAAACAAAAGAAATTAAAAGTGAACAAAAACAAAGTTTAAACAAACAAGAAACTAAAGGGCATGAAACTAAACCACAAAGATATAATAATCAAGGTGTTAATAGAAATTCTTATAATGTAAAAGAAGTTGACGAAGCTAAAATTGTTGATGAATTTAACACATCTAAAGATGATGAGGTAATGGGTGTATTAGAAATACTTCCAGATGGATTTGGTTTTTTAAGAGGACCTAACTACTTATCTACAGAGCATGATGTATATGTATCACCATCACAAATTAGAAGATTTAATATGAAAACAGGGGATAAAGTTAAGGGAATAACTAGACACCCAAAAAGTGGAGAAAAGTTTAGAGCGTTATTATATGTACAAAGAATAAATGATGAACATCCTGAAACAGCAACTAAAAGAAGATCATTCGAAACTTTGACACCGATATACCCAGAAGAAAAACTTAAATTAGAGAAATATCAAAATGAGATATCTACAAGATTAATAGATTTAATTTCTCCTATAGGTAAAGGACAAAGAGGATTAATTGTTGCACCTCCTAAAGCAGGTAAAACTATACTTTTAAAAAGTGTAGCTAATAGCATAGTTAAGAATCATCCTGATGTAGAACTTATAGTTCTTCTTATAGATGAGAGACCAGAGGAAGTTACAGATATGCAAGAATCTATAAATGCTGATGTAATTTACTCTACTTTTGATCAAGTTTCTAGTCATCACGTTAAAGTAGCGGAGATGGTTTTAAATAGAGCGCAAAGACTTGTTGAACATGGAAAAGATGTTGTTATATTACTAGATAGTATTACAAGACTTGCAAGAGCTTACAATTTAAGTATATCACCTACAGGAAGAACGTTATCTGGAGGTTTAGATCCAGGTGCACTTCATGGTCCGAAGAAATTCTTCGGTGCTGCAAGAAACATAAGACAAGGTGGATCTTTAACAATATTGGCTACAGCATTAGTTGAAACTGGATCTAGAATGGATGATGTTATTTTTGAAGAGTTCAAAGGAACTGGTAATATGGAGCTTCACTTAGATAGAAAGTTAGCTGAAAAAAGAGTATTCCCAGCAGTTGATATATACAAATCTGGAACAAGAAGAGAAGACCTATTATTAACTGAAGAAGAAAAAGGTGCACTTTGGAAATTAAGAAAAGAAATGAGTAATAATTCGGTGTATGAAGTTAATGATAAAGTGTTAGAATTACTAAAGAGAACTAAGGATAATGAGGCGTTTGTAAAGTATATAAAAGAGGGTTTAAACTAATTAGAAAACTCTTGAACGCTAAATAATCTTATGATATAATGGTGTAGTTGAATGATGAAAAACGAAAAGTTAATATAATTAATTTCGAAAAGTAAGGAGAAGAGGTGACAAATATGCAAAAAGATATACAACCAAAATACCAAGAAGTTGAAGTACGTTGTGCTTGTGGTAACACATTCGTAGCAGGATCAACTAAAGATGAAATAAAAGTTGAGATATGTTCAGAATGCCATCCTTTCTATACTGGAAAGCAAAAGAATATAGAAGCTGGTGGAAGAATAGACAAGTTCAAGAAGAGATTCAAAATCGACTAATAGTAAATACGGAGTTGGCTTGCCAACTCCTATTTTATTTATATAGGAGGATTAAGGATGTACAGACCAATAAATCATGGGTACATAGAGGTTGTCATAGGGCCTATGTACAGTGGCAAAAGTGAAGAGCTTATAAGACGATTAAAAAGAGCTAAAATTGCAAAGCAAAACGTGGTTGTTTTTAAACCTATTATAGATGATAGATATAGTAAAGAAGATGTAGTATCACACAGTGGATATACTATAAATGCTATTCCTATAAAGGATTCATCTGAAATGTACAAGTATATAAATGAAGATACTCAAGTTGTTGGAATAGACGAAGTGCAATTTTTTGATGAAGCAGTAGTAGATATGGCTATAGGATTAGCTGATAAAGGTATAAGAGTTATAGCTGCTGGGTTAGATATGGATTTTAAAGGGGAACCTTTTGGACCTACACCTAAATTATTAGCTGTAGCAGAGTTTGTAGATAAAATACAAGCGATATGTTCAGTTTGTGGACAACCGGCAACAAGATCTCAAAGACTTATAAATGGGCAGCCTGCTAAGTATGATGAACCTATAATACAAGTTGGAGCTGTTGAAAGCTATGAAGCTAGATGCAGAAAGTGTCATGTAGTCAAAAAATAATTTATAAATAGCAAACACCTTTTAGGTGTTTTTTCTTTATTTATATAGTAATATTATATATATGATGCTGTAAAATAGAGGTGGGAATATGAAAAAGCAAGCAGTTGGAGGCCAAGCTGTCATAGAAGGGGTTATGATGCAATCTAAAAATAAGAGAGCCATAGCTGTTAGAAAAAATGATGGTGAAATTATAGTTGAAAAAAAGAAAATAAAAAGTTGGATATCAGATAAGAATATAGATAAAATACCTTTTATAAGAGGTGCATTTATATTGATAGAGACTATGATTGAAGGAATTAAAAGTATGAATTTTTCATCAGAATTTTTTTTGGATGATGAGGATGAAGATACAGCATTGGATAGATTTATCAATAAGATTTTCAAAGATAAAGCTAATGAAGCTATAATTATAATTTCCTTGATTTTAGGATTGTCATTAGCAACTTTGTTATTTGTAGTTACGCCAACTATAATAGGTGGTTTATTTTCTAAACTTATAGAAAATAAACTTATGCTTAATTTGATAGAAGGCGTTACAAGAATTTGCATTTTATTTATTTATATAGTTTTAATATCAAAAAATAGAGATATTCAAAGGGTTTTTGAATATCATGGAGCGGAACATAAATCTATTTACTGTTATGAAAATGATCTTGAACTTACAGTAGAAAATGCTAGAGCGTTTACAACATTACACCCTAGATGTGGAACTAATTTTTTGTTTATAGTTATGTTTACATCTATAGTTTTATTCTCTTTTTTTGGATGGCCAAATCCTATTGTAAGAATAATTATGAGGATAGTATGTGTGCCGATAGTTGCTGGAATATCTTATGAGATTATAAAATTGCTTGGGAAATATAATAATAAATTGACTAGATTTGTAGCTTATCCAGGTATGATGCTACAGAAATTTACAACTAAAGAGCCTGATGATAAACAATTAGAGGTAGCTCTAGAAGCACTTAAGGCTGTTGTAAATTAGTAAAGGAGAATTATATGACAATAAGAGAAATATTAATTAAATATATGGAGAAACTATCTAGTATAAGTGATACACCTAAATTAGATACAGAAATACTACTTCAAAAATCCCTTGGAGACGTAGATAGGTTATATATTCAATTAAATTTAGATAAAGAACTTAACGAGAATGAGTTTACTACATTTAATAGATTAATGGAAGATAGACTAAATGGAAGACCGATTGCTTATATAGTTAACAATAGAGAGTTTATGGGATTGGACTTTTATGTAGAGGAAGGGGTTTTAATACCCAGACCAGATACAGAACCTTTAGTTGAAGAAGTTATAGAGCTAGCTAAAGGAAATAAACAATTGAATATAGTAGATATTGGAACTGGATCAGGAGCTATTACAGTTAGTTTAGCTAAGTATATAGATGGGTGTCATGTATATTCTTTGGATATATCTGATAAAGCTTTGAGTATAGGTACAAAAAATGCTATAAGTAATAATGTTGATGATAAAATTGAATTTATAAAATCAGATGTGTTTAGCGGTATTGAAGATAAAGACTTGATTTTAGATATAATAGTTTCAAATCCTCCATACATAAAAAAATCAGACATCGATACTCTCCATACACAAGTTAAAGATTATGAGCCGTATATAGCACTTGAAGGTGGAGAAGATGGATTGGATTTTTATAGAGCTATAACGGAACAATCTATAAAATATTTAAAGTCCAAAGGTATACTAGCTTTTGAAGTTGGTCATGATCAAGCTAAGGATGTATGTGATATTATGAAGGATAATGGTTATGAAAAAATATATACAAAGAAAGATTTACAAGGAATTGATAGAGTTGTTATAGGTTTTAAACTATGATATAATCAACTATTGATATGTTACAATTAAAGAGGTGAAAAGTATGCTAAATAAATTAGAAGTACTAGAAGATAAATATAAAGATTTAAGTGAAAAAATAGGTGATCCAGAAATAATAAATGATCAAAAAGTTTGGCAAAAATTTATAAAAGAACATGCTGAATTAGAACCTATCATAATGAAATTTAGAGAGTATCAAAATGTAAACAACAGTATAGCTGAGTCTAAAACTATATTACAAGAAGAATCAGATGAAGAATTAAGAGAATTAGCTAAAATGGAATTATCAGAAATGGAAGAAAAGGTTGAGCCAATAGAAGCTGAATTAAAGATATTATTATTACCTAAAGACCCTAATGATGATAAAAACGTTATAGTTGAAATCAGAGGTGGAGCTGGTGGAGATGAAGCAGCTTTATTTGCTGGAGATTTATTTAGAATGTACTGTAGATATGCAGAAAGAAAGAAATGGAAAGTTGAATTACTAAGTGCTAGTGATACTGGTGTTGGTGGATACAAAGAAGTTTCATTCATGATAAAAGGTAACGGTGCATACTCAGTTCTTAAATATGAATCAGGTGTTCATAGAGTTCAGAGAATACCATCTACTGAGTCAGGTGGAAGAATACATACCTCAACTGCAACTGTTGCAGTACTGCCAGAAGTAGAAGATGTTGAAGTTGAAATCAATTCAAATGATTTAAGAATAGATGTTTTCCGTTCTTCGGGGAATGGTGGACAAAGTGTTAATACTACTGACTCTGCAGTAAGGGTTACACATATACCAACAGGAGAAGTGGTATCTTGCCAAGATGGAAAATCTCAGTTAAAGAATAAAGAACAAGCTTTAAAAATATTAAAAGCTAGACTTTATGATAAAGCTGTTGCTGCTCAAAATAAAGAAATATCAGCAGAAAGAAAAAGTCAGGTTGGTACTGGAGATAGATCTGAAAGAATAAGAACTTACAATTTCCCTCAAGGAAGAGTAAGTGATCATAGAATAAACTTAACACTATACAAATTAGATGCATTTTTAGATGGAGATTTAGCTGAAATGATAGATGCACTAATAACTGTAGATCAAACTGAAAAAATGATGTCTTTATAATTTCAAATAATAAAAAATCCCTATTTAAGATAGGGATTTTTTATAAGTAAAAATTGTTATTACTCTAGTATTGGAATAATGGTAATTTGTTGTACATAAAATTAGAACAAATTAAATAATACTAGGGGGGAGATTGAGTGATTGAAATAACATTAATAGGTCTTTTATCTGGTGTTATAGGTACTGGACTAGGAGGAATTATATCTACAATTTTCAGAAAGAACGTAAGTAGATATTTAAGTTTTTGTATGGGCATTTCAGGAGGTGTGATGCTAGCAGTAGTAGTATTTGACCTTATCAAAGAGTCCATGACAGAAGTAGGAGTTCTAAATACTATTATATTTGTATTTATTGGAGCTATATCTACAATGTTAATAAAAAATAAATTAGAAGTTAAATCTAACTTTAACTCGGGATACTTGATATTTTTAAGTATATTATTACATAATTTACCAGAAGGATTAGCTATAGGATCTTCGTTCATAGCTACTGAAAATTTAGGAATGACTTTAGCTATTGTAATTGGAATACATAATATCCCAGAAGGTTTGGCAATGGCTTTGAGTTTAGTTGGGAGTAAGATTAGTACAACTAAGGTTATACTACTAACTATACTTGCTGGAATTCCTATGGGTATAGGAAGCTTTTTAGGTGCATATTTTGCAGATATGTGTACTTCTTTAATAGGGGTTTTTCTAGCTATAGCAGCGGGAACAATGATGTATGTGGTTTTGGAGGAGATATTTCCATCAACAAAATCTATGTACTCTATAATAGGTTTTTTAGTTGGAATTTTAATAGTAAGCTATATATAAACTGATATGAAGGAAGGTATACTAATGATTAAAACAATAATAAGCAATATAGATGAATTAGAAATAGATAAAGATGAAATAAGCAAGCATGCAAAAATGTTATCTGAAGGAAAGACAGTTATCTTTCCTACAGAAACAGTATATGGTTTAGGAGCTAATGCATTAGATGAAAATGCTGTTAAAAAAATATATGAAGCTAAAGGTAGACCAAGTGATAATCCTCTAATCGTTCATATTTATGATAAAGATGAATTAAATTCATTGGTTACAAATATAAATGATAAAGCTGAAAAATTAATGAATGAATTTTGGCCGGGTCCACTAACTATTATTTTTAATAAAAAAAGTATAGTTCCCAACAGAACAAGTGGAGGACTAGATACAGTTGCTATAAGGATGCCCTCTAATTCTATAGCTAGAGAAGTTATAAGACAATCAGGAGTTCCTATAGCAGCACCATCGGCTAATATATCAGGCAGACCTTCACCGACTAAGGGAGAACACGTTTGTGAAGAGATGAATGGACGAGTTTCAGGTATTATAGTTGGAGGAGACTGTGATTTTGGATTAGAGTCAACTGTTATAGATATGACTTGTGAAAAACCTATGATACTAAGACCAGGGAGTATAACTAAAGAGCAAATGGAATCGATAATAGGTGAAGTTTTAGTAGATCCATCAATTGAAGGTAAAGCAGATGTATTAAAAGCTAAAGCGCCAGGAATGAAATATACACATTACTCTCCAAATGGTGATGTATATATAGTGCGTGGAGAAGAACGTAAAGTAATAGATAAAATAAATAGCTTAATAGAAGAACAAGAATCTAAAGGATTAAAGTGTGGAGTAATGTGTTTAAGTAATCATAAAAAGAGTTATAAAGGCGAAGTTATAGGTTTAGGAACAAACCTTGAAGAAGTTGGAAGTAAATTATTTGATACATTAATAGAAATGGATAAAAGAAAAATAGATATAATATACTCAGAAGCTGTTTCTAATGATGGAGTAGGACGAGCTATAATGAATAGATTAATGAAATCGGCTGGATATAAAATAATTGACTTATAAAAAATAAAATTATATGAAATAATTGCACAGAAAAGGTGCAAAAAACTTAAAAGTTTAGTATAATATAAAATTAAGTATAAATCTATTCATACAAATTTATTGGAGGTATTGGACCATGAAAATAGGTTTAGGTAGTGATCACGGTGGATATAATTTAAAAGAAGAAATTAAAAAACACTTAGAATCAAAAGGAATTGAATGCTTGGACTTTGGAACTAAAAATAGCGTAGATTCAGTAGACTATCCTATATATGGAGAAAAGGTTGCCAAAGCTGTTGTTAGTAATGAAGTAGACTATGGGATATTATGTTGTGGAACAGGGATAGGTATATCTCTAGCTGCAAATAAAGTTAAAGGAATTAGATGTGCTGTTGTTTCAGATACATTTTCTGCTAAGATGTCTAAAGCACACAACAATGCAAATATGCTGTCTTTAGGAGAAAGAGTAATAGGTAAAGGCTTAGCATTAGAAATTGTTGATGCATGGATAAATACTGAATTTGAGGGCGAAAGACATTTAAGAAGAGTAAATATGTTAAATGACATAGAACAAAATAATTAGGAGGCTTACATAATGAATAAAGTAGTAGTTACAGATCATCCATTAATACAACACAAATTAACTTTAATGAGAGATAAAAATACAGGATCTAAGGATTTTAGAGAACTTTTAACAGAAATAACAATGCTTATGGGATATGAAATAACAAGAGAATTACCTCTAGAAGATATAGAGATAGAAACTCCTGTTGTAAAAACTACAGCTAAAGTTATAGCTGGTAAAAAATTAGGAATAGTACCTATATTAAGAGCTGGATTAGGAATGGTAGATGGACTTGTAAA
>JAVXJA010000062.1:0-16471 GCA_036648085.1 Terrisporobacter sp. | reverse complement strand
TATATTTGTTGGAGTTTTATTATTGAAAAATTTAACTAGCACAACGAGTTAATTAGTTTTGATTATACTATAGGGATGTGATTTAAAGAAAGCATTATCTTTTGAAGGTTTTATAAAACAGTATAAAAAATAAAAAATTAAAAAAATTATAAAAAACTGTTTAAAGAATAAAAAACAAGGTATATATATAGCATCAATAAAAATTTAAAACGATTATAAAAATTAGATTAATATAAATTTGGGAGGAAATAAAATTATGAAAAAATTTGTTTGTACAGTATGTGGTTATATATTTGAGGGAGAGACTGCTCCAGAAGTATGTCCAGTATGTAAAGTAGGAGCTGAAAAGTTCGATGAAATGTCAGGAGAATTAGTTTGGGCTGATGAACACAGAATAGGTTCAGCTGCTGGTGTTGATGAAGAAATATTAGAAGGACTTAGAGCTAACTTTACAGGAGAATGTACAGAAGTTGGAATGTACTTAGCAATGTCAAGACAAGCTGATAGAGAAGGACATCCAGAAGTAGCAGAAGCTTACAAAAGAATAGCTTTTGAAGAAGCAGAACATGCTGCTAAATTTGCTGAATTATTAGGCGAAGTAGTTGTGGCAGATACTAAAGCTAACTTAGAAGCAAGAGTTGAAGCTGAATACGGAGCTACTGAAGGAAAATTAAAAATAGCTAAGAGAGCTAAAGAATTAGGATTAGATGCTATACATGATACAGTTCATGAAATGTGTAAAGATGAAGCTAGACATGGTAAAGCATTCTTAGGATTATTAGAAAGATATTTCGGAAAGCAAGCTTAATATAAAAATAATAAGATTAAAAAAGACTGTATGTTGACTAATAAATAGTTGGCATACAGTCTTTTATATTGAAATTTACTCATATCCCCAATATACAATTTAGTGAAAACTATATTGATAGTGTAATTAATAAGATACTTATTTTTCATTACATGCTAAGTTCATTTCATCATTAGACATATCTAGACGCCCTTTTTCTTTATAAGACATTTTTAATAGTATAGGTGACAATATAGTTGTAGCTATTACCACTATAAGGATAGGAGCTAAAATAGTTGTTGTTATAAGTCCAGCAGCAAGACCTTTGTTTGCAACAATTAATGCAACCTCACCTCTTGAAACCATTCCTATCCCAACTTGCAAAGATTCTTTGTTTGAATATTTAAACAATTTACAACCTGCAAAACAACCTATTATTTTAGTAAGAACTGCAACAATAGTTAAAGAAAGAGCAAATAAAACTATAATAATATTCATTTCAGGTAAAACAAGCTTTAAACCTATACTGGCAAAAAATATTGGTGAAAGTAGAGCATAAGAAACAGTATCTAACTTATCTTCAATATAATACTTCTTTTGTAATGGTGATAATGTAAGACCAGCAATAAAAGCACCTGTAATATCAGCAACACCAAAATAAGCTTCAGATATGTAAGCGAGAAATAAGCAGAAAGAAAATGTTGCTATAACGTATCTTTTTTTATGTAGAGAATCTTTATCTAACCAGTTTTTGAAAATCATATAGAATATTGCACTAGATAATCCAGCAAAAACAAAAAAGCCAAGTATTCTAATTATCATAAGGGATATGCTTATATCTGAACTAGAGAAGTTTATCACAACTGTTAATCCTATTAATCCTAATATATCATCTATTATGGCAGCTCCTAAAATTGTATTTCCTACTTTTGAATTTAATTGACCCATTTCCTTTAAAGTTTCCACCGTTATACTAACAGATGTTGCAGTTAAGATTGTACCTATAAAAATGTTTTGCAAAAATACTGAAGAATCAGCGTTAAAAGGCATAACTCCTTGCCTATTAAAAATAAAGGCTATAATAAATCCACCTAATAGTGGAATTAATATACCGAAAATTGCAATAACAAATGATGCTTTTCCTGAATTTTTTAGTTCATGTACATCTGTTTCAAGACCAGCAAAGAACATTAGTAGTATTACTCCAATCTCAGCCAGTTGATTTAAAAACTCTGTTTCATGAACTAGATCAAATACTGCAGGACCTAATAAAAGACCTGCGAACAATGCACCCACAACTTGAGGCATTTGAAATTTCCTAGAAATCAAACCGCATAATTTTGTTCCAAGTAAAATCAATGCTATATCTAGTATGTAATTATATGATTCCATAATGTTCCCCCTTGAATATTCAATATATGCAAGTGAAATTATAAATGACTTGCATAAGTTCATATTAATACACGGATTATAAGATATCAAGCAAATATATATTTTTTTAATTAATGCAATAATTATTTATTTTTATTGCTGTTATAAAAATTGTATACAATAATTAGATAAAAGACTGAATGTATACAATTTTTAAAAAATATAAATAAATGAAAAAAATAGTTGAAAAAACGTTATTGTGACGTTACAATGAAGATATAACTAATCAAATAAAACGTATACAACAATAAAAATATTACTTGAATTAAATTTTAATAAAATTGTATACAATCATAAGTTGCTCGAATCAATATATATAATATCAATCAAGAGGATACTTTATGTGGCAAATAAAGCTATCAATATCAAAACATAATTTCAATAATTAAAAAATGTATAACCTTGGATTTTATCCAAAAAACTAATATATCTTAATATGGGGGAGTCTCTTTATGGAAAAAATTATTTTACACAAAGAAAGTTGTAAAGCTTGTGGTTATTGCAAAGATGTATGTAAAAAAGGTGCAATAAGTGTATCTGACTACATCAATAGTAAAGGATATGAAGTAATGGCGGTAGATAAAGAAAAATGTGTTAAGTGTGGATTATGCTATACAATGTGTCCAGAATATGTATTTGAAATTTTGGAGGTGGAATAGATGAGTAAAGTATTGATGAAGGGAAACGACGCAATATCTGAATCAGCAGTAAGAGCAGGTTGTAGATTATTTGCAGGATACCCAATAACTCCTCAAAGTGAAATATTAGAATATTTAGCAAAGAGATTACCAGAAGTTGGAGGACAGTTTGTTCAAACTGAATCAGAACTTGCAGGTATATCAGCTGCATACGGTGGATCAGCAGCAGGATTTAGAGTATTAACAAGTTCTTCAGGACCAGGATTTAGTTTACTTCAAGAAGGTATATCTTATATAGCATCAGCTGAATTACCTTGTGTAATAGTAAACGTAATGAGATATGGTAGTGGACTTGGAGATATATATCAAGCTCAAGGGGATTACTGGCAAACAGTTAAAAACGGTGGACATGGAGATTACAGATGTTTAGTATACGCTCCAAATTCAGTTCAAGAATCAGCTGATTTAACTTACATGGCTTATGATAAAGCAGAAGAACATAGAAATCCAGTTCTTATATTATCAGATGCATCTATAGGACAAATGATGGAACCAGTAGAATTTAAAGACATGAAAGAACATGATCCTGATCAATTTGATTGGTCATTAAAAGGAAAAGGTGATGGACCATTTAGAAGAACAACTTCTACAATGTACTACCACGAAAGTTATGAAGCTTATGATAAATACATACAACAGAAATATAGAAATATAGAAGCTACTGAACAAATGTGGGATGAATATGAACTTGATGATGCGGAAATCGTTTTCGTAGCATACGGAATAACATCTAGAATTTGTAAAGAAGCTGTTAAAATAGCTAGAAAAAATGGAATTAAATTAGGATTATTAAGACCTATATCATTATATCCATTCCCAATAAAAGCATTTGATAAGATAAATTCAGATAGTGTAAAAGCATTAGTATCTGTAGAATTATCAGTTTTAGGTCAAATGGTTGAAGATGTAAAACTAGCTTGTGAAATGAAGATACCTGTACATCCTTACTTAACAGCAGCTAGAGTTCCATTAGCAGAAGAATTATTAGAGTTTGTAGAAAATGTACAAAATCAACTTGCAGAGGAGGTTTGTTTATAATGATTAAGAAAAAACCTAGTGTATTAGTAGAAGATAATAAATTCTGTCCAGGTTGTGGTCACGGAATTATAAATAGATTAGTAGGTGAAGTTCTAGAAGAAATGGAACTTGATAAAAAAGCAATAGGATCAGTTGCTGTTGGATGTGCTTGTTTAATGATAGACACATTTGGTGTAGATTGGGTTCAAGCACAACATGGTAGAGCAGCTGCAGTTGCAACTGGATTAAAAAGAGTTAGACCAGAAAACCCAGTGTTTACTTATCAAGGAGATGGAGATTCATTATCTATAGGATTCTCTGAAACTATGTATGCAGCAATAAGAAATGAAAATATAACTGCAATAATAGTGAATAACGGAGTTTTCGGAATGACTGGTGGGCAAATGGCACCAACTACTCTTGAAGGTCAAAAAACTACTACTTCTCCAAAGGGAAGAGATGTAAATTTAACAGGTCATCCTGTAAAAGTAATTGATTTTATGAGAACTCTAGAAATAGGATATGCAGCTAGGGGAACAATAACAACTCCAAAAGAGATAAACCAAACTAAAAAATTCATAAGAAATGCTTTTGAAGCTCAAATGAATAATGAAGGTTACTCTATAGTAGAAGTAGTAGCTCCATGTCCAACAAACTGGGGATTAACACCACAGCAATCCTTTGAACATATAAGAGAAGATGTTCTTAAGGAATTCCCAGTAGGTGAATATGTAAAGAGAGGTGAAAAATAATGTCTAATATAGTATTTGCAGGATTTGGTGGTCAAGGTGTATTAACAGCAGGTTTAATAGCTGCTCACGTTGGTATGATAAATGATAAAAATGTTACATGGATACCTTCTTATGGTTCTGAAATGAGAGGTGGAACAGCAAACTGTAACGTAAAAATAAGTGATGATGAAATATCAAGTCCATTTATAAATAAAATAGATGTATTAATAGCCATGAATCAACCATCTGTAGCTAAGTTCGAGCACTTAGTAAATGAAGGTGGAGTAATAATATCAAATAGTTCAATAATAAAAGGTCATAATTTTAGAGAAGATATACAAGTTTATGAAGTACCTGCAACTAACATAGCAGAAGATGCGCAAAATAGAAGAGGAGCAAACATAGTAATGTTAGGTGCTTTAGCTAAGGCAACTGATTTATTTGAAAAGAATGTATTCATGGCAGGAGTTGAAAAATTCTTTTTAGATAAAGGAAAAAATAATCCTAAGAATAAGATTTGTTTTGAAAAAGGATATCAATCATGTAATCAAGGTAATGAAGCTTGTAGCATATAAATTGTGGGAGGTCATATATGAAATTAAATAAATTATTAAATCCTAAGAACATATGCGTTATAGGAGCTAGTGAAAAAGAAGGTTTTGGTGGAGACACTGTTAGAAATATGATGAAATATATGGATGACATGAGTAGAGTATACTTAGTAAATCCAAGAAGAGACGAAGTTTTTAACATACCGTGTTATAAAAGTATAAATGATATAGATGATGAGATAGATTTAGTTATAATCTGTACGCCACAATCAACAGTAGAAGGAATACTTAGAGATGCATCTAAAAAAGGTTGCGGTGGGGCTGTAGTATATGCAAGTGGATACTCAGAGTTAGGTACAGATGAAGGTAGAAAAAGAGAAGAAGATTTAAAAGCTTTATGTGAAGAGTTACAAATAGCGTTAATGGGACCTAACTGTGCAGGGTTTGTAAATTACCCCAATAATACACAAGCCTTTGCATTTATTTCAAATGATAGAGATAGAAAAGGATCTGTAGGATTAATATCACAAAGTGGTCAAATAGGTTTATCACTTATGGAAAGTCCAAATATGAGATTCTCATATATAATATCTGCAGGAAATAGTTCTATAGTAACTATGGAACAATACTTAGATTACCTAATAGATGATGAAGAAACTAAGGTTGTTGCCATGTATCTAGAAGGTATAAAAAATGCAAAAGGGTTTGAAGAATGTCTAAAAAAAGCAGCTATAAAAAGAAAACCAATAGTAGTATTAAAAGTAGGGAAATCAGCTAAAGCATCTGAAATAGCATCTTCACATACAGGAAGCTTAGCAGGAGCAGATAGAGTATATGATGCAATATTTAAGAAATTTGGTGTAATAAGAGTTGATGATATAGAGGAATTACTAGCTACTTCTCAAATGTTATCCGTATTTAACAAATTACCAGAAAATTCAAACTTTGCAACTATGAGTTTATCTGGAGGAGAAACTGGAGTTTGTGCAGATTTAGGTGAAATAAATGGATTAAACTACTGTGACTTCTCAAAGAAAACAATGGATAAGTTAAATGAACTATTACCAAGTTATGCAACACCAAATAACCCGCTGGACATGACTGCGTCACTGTCTTATGATGCAGAACTTTTTGCAGAGGCACTAAGAACAGTTATGTACGATGAAAATGTTGGAACAGTTTGTGTAGGATATACACTTTTACAGGAAATAGCAGATAATGCTATTTATTATATGGCAAAAGGTATAGAGATGGTAATGCAAGAGGAAAACTCAAAGCCAGTTGTAATCGTACCTTTTTTAGAAAATACAAGAAACGAAGAATATTTAAATCAACTGGAAAACATAGGAGTACCTGTAATGCCTCCTGCAGGATATGCATTTAAAATATTAAGATATTTAGCTGATTTTATAAACTATAATCCTAAAAATGTGGATTTAGAGCTGGCTATACCAGATGTTAAAGGAACTGGCAGTACTGCTCTTTCAGAATATGAAAGTAAAAAATTAATAAAAGCATATGGGGTTCCTACACCAATTGAAGAAGTTGCAAAGGATGTTGAAGAAGCCGTTGAATTATCACAGTCTATAGGATATCCAATAGTTATGAAAATAGACTCTGTTGACATACTACATAAATCAGATATAGGCGGAGTTAAATTAAATATTAAAAATGAAGAAGAAGTGAGAAAAGCGTTTGATGAAATACTTCATAATGCTAAAACTCACAAACCTGATGCAAGAATAGGTGGAGTATTAGTTCAAAGTATGGCTAAAATGGGATCTGAAGTAATAGTTGGTGTAAGTAGTGATTCACAATTTGGACCAAGTATATTATGTGGACTTGGTGGAGTATTTGTTGAAGTATTCAAAGATACATCATTATGCCCGGTGCCAGTAAGCAAAAAAGAAGCACTATCTATGATAACTAATCTAAAATCATTTAAATTATTAGATGGTTATAGAGGAAATGCGAAACTAGATATAGATGCATTAGCTGACTTAATAGTAAGCATATCGGATTTTGCAAAAGATAATAAAAATACTTTAAAAGAGTTAGATATAAATCCAATATTCGTATATGAAAAGGGATTAAGTGCAGTAGATGCTTTAGTGATTAATTATGAAAACATAGATGGCTGTGAATCTAAAAATCAAGAAGAAAAAGAATATACACTTTGTTAGTTAAAAAGTTAATAATAGTTGAATTTAAAATAAATAATAATTAATTTTAGGGGGATTTTAAAATGTCTAAACAAAAACCATATATAGTTGTAGAGTGGAATGATACTGAAACAGATGCAAAAGGTTGGTTATGTGCTTATAACTTCGTTAATCACTACTGTGGTGGTGGAACAAGAATGCATCCAAGTGTTACAAAAGAAGAAGTAGTAAGATTAGCAACAGCAATGGGATATAAATATAAAGCTATAGAATCTGAAACAACAGGAGGATGTAAGGGTGGTATAGCTTATGACTATAAAGCTCCAGATGCACTAGATGTGTTAAAAAGATATTTAACTGCAATGGCTCCATATATAGGAGCTGGAGTTTCTATAGGTGGAGACTTAGGAGTAGACTATGCAGATGTACTTAGAATATTAGATGAAATAGGAATCGGTCTTCCTATGACAAAAGCAATGAAAGCTGATCCTAAATTTGAGCAATACATAAAAGATCATGATGAAGTATGTGATAAAAAATACGATGGTTTCTTAATGTATGATATGGTAACTGGATATGGATGTGCTTATTCATTAGATGAAGCATGGAAATTAAAAGGTGGAAAAGAAGGAGCAAGTGTAGTAATACAAGGATTTGGATGTGTAGGTGCATCTATGGCATACTGTTTAGATAAAATGGGATACAAGGTTGCAGGTATAGCTGATGTAAATGGTCTTGTATACTGTGAAGAGGGATTAGACGTGAAGAAACTAGTAGCAACTAGAAAGCCTAAAGGGGAATTAGATCAAGATGCATTTGAACCACATTATCAAATATTAGATAACTCTAAGTGGTTAGAAATGGATTGTGATATATTAGTACCAGCAGCTTTAGAAGATGTTATAAACAAAAACAATGCTGATTTAGTAAAAGCAAGTTTAATAGTAGAAGCTGCGAATATTCCTGTAACACCAGAAGCTGATGAAATATTAAGAGAAAAAGGTGTAGATATCTGTGTTGACTTCGTATGTAACATGGGTGGAATAAGAATATATGAAGTAGTTGTATTTGGTTTAGTTGATCCTACTCCAGAAGCAATAGTATCTGATTTAGAAGATATAGTAAGAAGACAAACAAAAGTTATGTTTGAAGAAGCTAAGAAGCAAGGAAAAACTACTAGACAAGTTGCAAGAGAATTATTTGCTCCAGGAAAATCTGATACACCAGATGTATTAGAGCCAGTTGCTTGTGTAGTAGAATAATAAAGTCATAAATTTAGCTTAATATATATATCCAGATAGGTTACTTTTTATAAAGTAACCTATTTGTAAATATGGCAAAATTATAAACTTATTAGATAAGGGTGTTAAAAAATATGAATATAATATTATGGGTTATATGCTTAGTTATAATTGTGCAATTATAAAGAAAGAAATGGATGAAAGTAGATTAATATTATAGGGGGAACAACAATGAGTAAAACAAGGAAATATTTAGCTATACTTGCACTAGCTTTAGCTGGTGGTTCAATATACCTACTTCCATATCTAAAATATATATTTTACGATCAAATGATTTCAGTTATGGAAATTAGTAATACACAAATAGCTACAATGGTATCTATATACTCAGTAGGATGTATGATTTTATACATTCCGGGAGGTATATTAGCAGATAAATTATCAACTAAAAAGAGTTTAATAGTATCACTAATAGCTACGGCTATCCTTACAATATTGTACGGAGTTACTATGAACTATACATTATCATTAGTAATATGGTTTTTATTATCAATGACAACAGCTTTTATATTCTGGACTTCACTTATGAAAGCAGTAGGACAAATAGGAACAGAAGAAGAGCAAGGAAGAATGTATGGTATTTACTATGCAGGAAATGGACTTACTCAAGCTATATGTAATGCCATAGCACTAGCAGTATTTTCAAAATTTAGCGATCCTGCAATAGGTCTTAAGATGGCTGTATTAGTAATGGCAGCAGCTAATATAGCGGCAGCAGCTATGGTATACTTCTTTGTTACAGATACAAATCAGGAAGCAACAGACACTTCATCAGAAAGCTCATTTGACTTTAGTAAAGCTAAGGAAGTTTTAAAAAATCCAACAGTTTGGCTATTGTCACTTACTATATTATGTTCTTACTCAATATTTACAACAAGTACATATTTCACACCTTATTTAACAGAGGTAGTGGGAATATCAGAGGAGATGTCTAGTATAATAGCAATAATAAGAGGTAATTTATTCTTAGTTGTATGTGCTCCACTGGGAGGATATATAGTTGATAAATTAAGATCAACTACTAAGTGGTTTATCATAGGAAATACACTAACAGCTATTTTCTTCATATTAGTTGTTTTGATACCATCATCTAGCAGTCAAATTACAATAGTATTAACAACATTAATGCCATGTGCACTTGGTATAATGGTATACGGTGTGGCATTCTCTATGGTAGGTGAGTGTAAATTCCCAACAGCAGTAACGGCAACTGTTATAGGAATAGCATCTATTATAGGATATTTACCAGATTTCTATATGCATAACCTTTGCGGTTTATTATTGGATAATATGGGTGCAGCAGGATACACATATATATTTGTAATGTTAGCTGGAATTTCATTATTAGGAGCATTCTTAGCTTATGTAATTAAAAAGAGAGTATCAAAGGAAGAAAAACTTGATATAATGTCATAATATATTATAATGATATTATATTAATAAATAAATGGAGTGTCTTAAGATTTTGTTTATTGAGACATTCTATTTAAACAAATGGGGGGTGGCGTATATTAAAGCAGATCCACTTATGACTAGAGTTTATGAGTATATATCTCATAAGATTCAAATAGGAGAATATAAACCAAATCAAAGAATAACAGAAGTTGAAATTTGTAATGCAATAGGTGTGAGTAGAACACCTGCGCGTGAAGCATTAACAAGGCTTGAAGCAGAAAATTTACTAGACAAAATTCCTAATAAAGGATTTGTAGTAAAAGAATTTCAAGAAAAAGAAAAGCTAGATACATATTTAGTAATAGGTGTACTAGATTCATTGGCAGGAACTTTATCAATTGACAATTTAACTGAAGAAGAAATTAATAAGATGGAAGAATTAATAGAAATGATGGAGATAGCCATAAAATATAGAAATTATAATAATTATTTGCATATAAGTAATGACTTCCATCAGATTTATAGAAGTAAATGTGATAATCAAGTCTTATTAAACACTATAAATTCTTTTATATATAACTTTATGCCTAAGGCATATGAAAGTGATGATGATAATGAAAAGTTTCGAATGATTTCTTATAGTAATAAAGAACACAGAAGATTAGTACAAGCATTTAAAGAAAAAAATATGCAAGAAGTAGAAGCAGTACTAAAAAATCATTGGAATACAATACCAATTAATCAGATGGAATAAAAATAGAGAAGCATAAGCTTCTCTATTAATTTTCATAATTTATTTCCATAGAATTAGCGATGTCATTTACTTTATCTATCCTTATATTAAAATACGCATAAATTAAAGAAATAATAGGATTAATAATATTTACAAAAGCAAAAGGTAAGTAAGTAATAACACCAACACCTAATGTAGAAGCCATATATATTCCACAAGCATTCCATGGAATTAGACATGATGTAAGTGTAGCGCTATCTTCTAATGCTCTAGATAAATTCTTAGAGTGTAATCCCATTTTTGAATATGCATTTGAATACATTTTACCAGGTAACACAATTGATAGATATTGATCCCCAGTTGTAAAGTTCACAAAAAAACATGTAAACATGGTTGTGAGAATTAATTTAAAACTTGTATTAGCAAGTTTTAAAAGACTATTTACAATTCTATTTAATATTCCTGTTTTTTCAAGAACTCCACCAAGAGATAAAGCACATATGGTTAATGCTATAGTTCTCATCATACTGCTTAATCCACCTCTAGTTAATAAATCATTAACTTCAGGAATTGTGGAATTTGAAATGTAACCGTTTTCTACGATACCCATGATATCTGAAAAAGAACAACCTTGGTATATTATAGCGATTAATCCTCCTAAAATAATTCCCATGAACATACTTGGTATTGCAGGAACTTTTTTCACAACTAAGAATATAACGAACAAAGGAACCAAGACAAAATAAGGTGATAAAATATTGAAACTATTTAGTAAATTAATTTTAATTAAGTTTATTTGTTCCAAGTCTATCGTAGAACTAGAAAATTTGGATCCTATATATAAATACAATAAAATAGATATTAATAGTGAAGGAATCGTAGTATAGAGCATATGTTTTATATGTACGAATAAATTAGTATTAGTCATAGCAGAAGCTAAGTTTGTAGTATCTGAAAGTGGGGACAGTTTGTCACCAAAATAAGAACCAGAAATTATAGAGCCTGCAATTATTGGAGTAGGTATTCCAAGACTTTGACCAATACCCAATAAAGCTATACCTATAGTGCCTACTGTAGTCCAAGATGAACCTGTACCTAAAGATACAACGGCGCAAATGATGGTAGTAGTAGGTAAAAATAGTGTCGGTGAAATTAAATCTAATCCATAATATATAATGGCTGGAACTATTCCGCTGGCCATCCAAATTCCAATTACAATAGATACTAGCATAAGTATAATTATTGAAACAAGGGCCATTGAAATAGTACTAGTAATAGATTTTTCTAGTTCTTCCCATGTAAAGCCCCATTTAAATATAGCTAGAATACAAGTAACAAATATAGCTAAAATAAGAGGAACATAAGCAGTTCCATTTAATACAAATATACAAATAAACATTAATATAATTAAAAAACTAACTACAAGCAAAGATTCCAATAAAGTTGGGAATTTTTTTGAATTATTATTCATATACTATCTCCTCATCTAATATTTTCAATATATTTACTACAAGAAAATTCTATATAAATATGGCAAAAATAATTCAATTTACTAAAAAATGTATATAATAAGTATAGTTTAATAGTATAGATAATTCAATGTATACATTATAAATCCCCAATAAACTTGATATTTAAGGAGCAATACCTATGATAAAAAAAATAAACTTAAAAAGAAGCGATTCTAAGGACTTTGAATGTTACATAAAACTATTAGATATAAATAATTTAGAAGAAATATTACTATTTCAAGAAGATATATTAAAAGAAATTAAAGATAAAAAAATTTATGCAGTTACATCTAGAGAAGAATTTGAACAATATTTTTTAAATAAAGATACTATTCTTGGTATATATACAGATGAAAAAAAATTAATAGCCATGGGGGTATACGCTCGTTATGGATGCAGTGAAGAGAACTATGGGTTTGATTTAGGCATTAAAGATAAGGAACTTTTAACCGTTGGCCAAATAGATTCTGTAGCAGTTAGTCAAGCATTTAGAGGTAATAAACTTCAAAAAATTATTTGTAAAGAGTTAGAGAATATATGTAAAGAAGAAGGATTTAAAATTATTTGTACAACAGTTTCACCATCTAATACTTATAGCCTTAAGACATTTGAAGAATTGAGATATAAAATTATTAAAGAAAAATTAAAATATGGAGGGATAAGAAGATATATTTTAATGAAAACTTTATAATACAATATATATAAATATTAGAAACATATTTTGAAAAATAGGCTTAATACAAAAATAATAAATTATACTAAAAAGGACTGTATTACAACGAATAATTAGTTGTAATACAGTCCTATTATATGGGATTAATTTATTTTAATAAGTGTGATATTATTAAGTAGTATATCTAAAAATATTATTAGACAAAAATAGATGTAAAGAAGAGGTGAGATTTTGCAAAACGTACTTAAATTAGACAAAGAAAATAAAATATTTTACAAAACATTATTTACATTATGCGTACCAATCATAATTCAAAACTTACTATCAAGTTTAATAAACATGGTAGATACAATAATGGTTGGGGGATTAGGAGAAATATCAGTAGCTGCTATTGGTATAGGTAACCAGTATTTCTTTTTATACAACATGGCGTTATCAGGAATAATTGGTGGAGCAGGTTTATTTATAGCTCAGTTTTTTGGAAAAAATGACAAAGATAATATAAGAAGAATTACAGCATTAAGTGCCATATCTGCTTTAGTATTAGGAATAGGATTTTTAGCAGTAGCTATTTTTTCACCAAGATTTATAGTTAATTTCTTTTCTACAGATGAAACTGTGGTTAAAATTGCAGTAAACTATTTTTCAGTAGTAGCATTTTGTTATCCAATTATTGCAATTAGTAATGTATTTAGTATGGGATCTAGAAGTATTAGAAATCCTAAATTAGGGATGGTATGTAGTTCAATATCACTTGTATTAAATATAATTCTAAATTATATATTTATATTTGGAAAGTTTGGAATGCCAGCTTTAGGTGCTACTGGAGCTGCACTTGCAACAGTTATATCTAGAATAATTGAATTAGCTTTATTAATAAGCTATGTTTATTTTATAAAAAAGGATTACGAGTTAAGATTTGGTTTTAAAGATATAAAATCGATAAATAAGGACTTAACAAAAGTATATATATCAAAAACTATACCTACATTTTTAAATGATACACTATGGGCATTTGGAACAGTTTTATATGCTGTGGCTTATTCAAAAGCAGGTACATCGGCAATTGCAGCAAGTCAAATTGCTTCAAGCACAGGAAATTTCTTTATAATGACAGCTGTATGTGTTGCCATAGGTTCTTCAATTATGATAGGTAATGAATTAGGAGCAGATAATATTGAAAAAGCTGTACAATATACTAAGAAATTTTCAGTATTAGTAGCCATAGTAGGTGCCATATTTGGTGGATTATTAATTACATCTATTCCTTTACTTTTAAAGTTATTTAGTGTATCAACAGCGCTTGCTCCAGATATAAAGAAGATATTTATTGTAATGGGAGTGCTCATGATATTAAAGACTTTCAATACATTTATAATAATAGGAGTGCTTAGAAGTGGAGGAGATACTAAGTTTTCATTATTCTTAGAAATGGGATGTATGTGGCTGGTTTCTTTACCAATAACCTTCTTTGCTGCATCTAAAGGAGTTCCAATTTATATATTAGTTGGACTTACTTATACAGAAGAAGTTGTTAAGTTTATATTTGGAGTTCCAAGGGCACTGTCTAAGAGATGGGCTAATAACATTGTAAAAGATATGTAGAAAGTTAATTATACTATTTAAAAATTAAAAGTAGTAATTAAATTGGGGCTATTAAGATTTAACTCTTGATAGTTCCTTTTATTAAAAAAATACTTCACCTATTCACATTCAGATACATAATTTATTATAAATATAATAAATTAAAGAGGTTAAGATTATGGATAGTATATTTGGGTACAAAATTTTAGATTCAAAATATACTCAGATGAAAATCATTGAAACACCTAAATTTATACTAAGACCAGCGACACTTAGTGATGCATCTGACTTTTATGAATATTTCAGCCAAGAAAAAGTAGTTAGATACTTACCTTTTGAAGTCCATAAAAACATAAACGATACTAAGAGATTTATAAAAATTTTCTTTATTAATAATTATCAAAAGGGAAAGATAGGAAACTATGCAATATACCATAAATATGATAAAAAAGTTATTGGAAATATAGGTGTTAATAATGTAAGTACTAAATCAAAAGAAGGAGAAATAGGGATTTGTCTTAATCCTAAATATTGGGGAAATGATTTTGCTACGGAACTTACAGTAATAACTCTTATAACGGGTTTTGAGCTAATGAATATGGAGAAACTAATTGCATTAACTTATTCAGCAAATAAATACACACCAAAATCTCTTGAAAGCTTAGGATTTCAATATATAAAGACATATAAACCCAAAAGTAGTCTTCAGGTATCTCACAGATTCGAGTTAACAAGAGATGAGTATTTAAATATGAAAAAAGACTATTTACCTAATTTAATAAAAGGATTTTAATATGAATTACATTAGTGTCAATATAATTTGTTTTATAAAAAATAAAAACTATAGAAGGTTTTCAGATATTAAGCTAGTTTCAGGAACTATAAATGCATCCATTTTATCAATTTTTTCTATGTAAGAATCTATTATGTTTTCTAGTTTTTTATTATAATAGAAGTATATAAAAATTCAAGCTCTAAGAGAGGATTATAAAATGGATGTTTGTTTTAAATTAGTAAATAAGGAAAATATAGAATGTATTTTAAATTTAAAAATAAAAGATAATCAAGAAGGTTTTATAGAAAGTGTGGAGGAATGCTTAAAAGAAGCAGAAGAACTATCTTTATGGAAACCTGTAGGAATATATGATGGTCATAATTTAATTGGTTTTGCTATGTACGGTTATTGGGAAAGTGAAGGTACCTGTGGTAGAGTTTGGCTTGATAGATTTTTAATAGATGAAAAATTTCAAGGTAAAGGTTACTCAAAACCTGTATTAAAAGAATTAATTAAAGAGATACATGATTTTTATAATTGTGATGAAATTTATTTAAGCCTTTACGATGATAATTTTGTAGCAAAATCAATATATGAAGGATTAGGTTTTAAGTTTAATGGAGAGCTAGATACAAAAGGCGAAAAAATTATGGTTTTAAATTTAAAAAAATAGAAATGAAAGAAGCAACTAGATTAATTCCTAGTTGCTTTTTTCATGTTCATGTACTTAACTATATTCATTTAAAATTAAAGAGACATCCTTAGGTGTTACACCTTCGTATATTTTTCCATTTATACCAACAACAGGTGGAACACGACATAATCCCAAGCACCTAGTAGTATCTAAACTAAATTTCAAGTCCTTAGTAGTCTCGTTAGATTTGATACCTAGTTGTTTTTCAAATTCAATCAGAACTTCATGAGAATCTTTTTTAGCACAGGCAGTACCTACGCAAATATTTATCTTGAATTCACCTTTAGGTTCAGTACTAAAGAAAGTATAGAAATTTACTAAACTATGAACTTTATTATAGTCAATATTTAGCTTGTCAGAAATATATAGTAGTACATCCTTAGGCAAATATCCAAAAATACTTTGAGCATAATGTAAAACACCCATCA
>JAVXJA010000061.1:12094-17218 GCA_036648085.1 Terrisporobacter sp. | reverse complement strand
TGAAAGGTGGTTTTAAAAATGATTGCTGCAATTTATTCAAGAAAGTCAAAATTCACTGGTAAAGGTGAGTCTATAGAGAATCAAATACAACTTTGTATGGATTATGCAAAAAATATGGGGATTACAGAGTTTTTAGTATATGAAGATGAAGGTTTTAGTGGTAAATCTACTGATAGACCTAAATTTAAAGAAATGTTAGCTAATGCTAAAGAAAAGAAATTTGACTACCTTATCTGTTATAGATTAGATAGAATATCTAGAAATGTTAGTGATTTCTCTACTCTTATAGAAGAATTAAATAAATTAGATATATCTTTTATATCTATAAAGGAACAATTTGATACAAGTACCCCTATGGGACGTGCTATGATGTACATAAGTTCAGTTTTTGCACAACTAGAAAGAGAAACTATAGCTGAGCGTGTTAAAGATAATATGTATGAACTTGCTCGTACTGGTAGATGGCTTGGTGGAAATACTCCTACTGGATTTATATCTGAAAAAATAACATATATGGATGATGGTATGAACGAAAGATCTATGTGGAAACTAAAGGTTGATAAGGAAGAAATGAAACTTGTTGAACTTATATACTCTAAATATGAAGAATTAAAATCATTATCACAAGTTGAGAAATATTTCTTATCTTCTACTTATAAAGGTAAAAATAATGGTAACTTGGACAAGTCTACACTTCAATCTATATTAAGAAATCCATGTTATGCAAAATCTAGTGAGGATGTTGTTGAATACTTGTCTAGCCATGGCATGGATGTTGTCGGTGTTCCTGATGGCTCTCATGGATTCTTAACCTATGCTAAGCAATCAGATGCTCCTATTGTATCTGTTGCAAAGCACAAAGGTGTTATAGAATCTGATAGATGGCTACATATACAAAAAACATTAGATACTAATAAAATTAAAGCTCCAAGAATAGTTTCTGGAAGTAATGTTGCTTTATTAACTGGACTTTTAAAATGTAGATGTGGAAGTTCTATGAGGGTTAATTATGGATCCAAAAGAAAAGATGGTACAAGAGGACATTATTATATCTGTGCTAAGAAAAACACTAAAGGTGTAATTGCTTGTGATAATAAAAATATTAATGGTGAACAATTAGAAGAAGTTGTTATTGAACAAATAAAATCTATAAATGAAAATAATATTTTTAGTAAATTTACTGAATCTAAAAAAGCTACACTAGATAAAAATAAAGATATTAAATCTGAGAAAAAAATAATTAATAGCAAAATAGAAAGCACTAATCAAGCTATAGGTAATTTAGTAAAACAATTATCTCTTAATACAGAAAGCGTTGCATCTAAATATATAATATCAGAAATTGAGAAATTAAATAAAGATTTAGAAGGTTTAAATAATAAGTTAGTAGAATTAAATAATGTAAGTAATGAAATAGATTCTATTGATTTTAATTTAGATATTATATCTGATGCATTTGTTAAATTCAGAAATAATTTTGATAGTTCAGATTTAAATACTAAAAGATTTTTATTGTCTAGTATAATTGATGAAATTATCTGGAATGGTGACACTGGTAATATAGATGTATGCTATTTCGGTACTAAAAAAAAAGACCTAAAATAAAAAATCTAGCTATAGCAACCAATTCACATGATTTAAATGCATTGTATTTTGGTTGCTGTAGCTTCTGTATGACCTACATAAAACCCTGATTTTTCTCCTCCTACAAATAAATTACTCATGCCTTCTGCTCTCATATAATTATCTCTTGGAGAAACCGCCATATATCTAATGGAATTACCTTTGCCTCCTGAATATGGGTCTACTATACAAGCAGTCTCAAACCCTGATACCATTCTTAGCTTTTCCAAATTAAAAAATGGTGTCATTAATTTAGCATGACCTGTATCTAATAAGATGATATTCTCTGCAAATTCATGTAGCGCATATTGTTGACATACTTTTATATCTAGTTTTTTTTCATTTCTGAGCTCTTTAGCTAAAGGTATTACTGCAAAACCATTATCATTCAAATCCTTTTGTATTTCTTCACTTAAACTTTCTTTTAATAATTTCATAGAACCACTAAATGCACCTAAATCTCCATTATTTCGCTCACCAATCATATCTTCTACACCACATCTAGCTGTTACACTAACTCTTCCTCCAAAGGAAGGACATCTTAAAACACACATGGCACATCCATTACCGTATTTGGTACAGTTGCCCATTGGCCCAGAAGAACCTGTCGTATCTACGAAGCTATCTCCTTCTATTCTTTCTCCATCTTCTAAAATAACTGCTTTTAATATATCTTCTTTACAATCCACATCTACAACTCTACTCATAATTCTAACTTCTATTCCCATATCTTTTATTAATTTTCTAACGGGTGGTTCAATTTTTAATACATTATAAACTGTTGCATGATTGTGTCCTGGAAAATTCACGTTTTTGTGAGTTGCATTTTCATCTGTTAAATTAAATAATTCTTTTGCCCCTAGACACACGGCTTCTTCACAGGCAGTATATCTTCCGTTGTTTCTCATAATACCACCTACATTACCCAGTCCAATTAATAAATCTGTTTTTTCTAAAATAACAACTTCTGCTCCAGCTTTTCTTGCACTAATGGCTGCAGCACATCCTGCCCAGCCACCTCCAATAACAACTACTTTTGCCATAATTATTCCCCCTTGCCCTATTAAAGGTTACTTAAAAAGTCTCTACCATCAACCTGTGTTTTACAAGTTTTTATTCTACAACCATTTAATCTAACAGTACACGATCCACATATACCTTCTCCGCAACAGATTAAATTGTTATTCGGTATTGCAAACTTTATATTTTTATCTATGCTATCTACTAGTTGTAAGATGCTTTTATTGTAAGGAATCAATCCACAGCTATAAACAAAACTAACTTTGTTCTTAATAATATAATCTTCCAATAAAACTTTATCATCGTCTAAATTAAAATAATTAATATTTACGCCCATTTCTTTTATTTTGTCTTCTACAATTTTTAAAGTTTTATCTTTATTATTAACAAAGATTTCTACATGATTGTTATTTCTTAATAATCTTTTAATTACATTGATTGAATTTACTTGAGATAGGCCATCTAAAACTACTACGCAATTGTTATCTTGGTTTGATTTGATTTCTTTAAGTCCAAAAATACCATTAAAATAAGGTGCTTTAACAGTTATTTCACTTGCATGAACTAATGGTTTTGTCTTTACTCCTCTAGGTACAACTATTACTTCCAGTATATTATTTTCTTCATCTATATCCATTACAGATATGGGTGCATTATAAATTGAGTCTTCTTTATTTTTGTCTTTTAAAAATACATATGCACCTGGTTCACATAAATTCCTTATTATGGATTTTGGCACTTGAATTTTTATATGATATATATTTTCTTCAACTTCTGTTGTTTCTAATACTTTGCATAAAATCTGTTCTCTTTCTTCTACTGGTACTATTTTATCATGTTGTAATAAATCATAAACACATACACCTTGCCATTTACAATCGCAAGTTTTCCCCCCACAAATCAAACTACATTTAATACAATCACCGCTGTGACCAAGATGACAAGGACAATACTTGCTACCTGCATCAGCACAAAATTGAATATTATTTTTCCCCATTTTGTCACTTCCCTAAAATGATATTTTCTCTTCAATACAAAAAATACTTACTATTAAAAATCTATACTATTAATTTATTAAATATTTATTATTTAGTTACACAAAAATAGAAGTTATAAATACCTTTTATTGTACAACGTAAACACCACCTTGATTAGTTACAAGGTGGCAAGGAAAAAATATTTTGTTGTCATTTATTTAATAGTTAATATTATTATGTAACAAATTTAAGATTTTAAACCATTTATTTTTATTTTTTTAAATACATGGATCTGCGGAAAACCATACGGAAGTATAATAATCATCTTTTTCAGTATTACTCCAAGCTATAGCAACTAAAAAATCATCAATATATTGTAAGTCAATAAATTTAGCTTCTAATCCATTGTCTATTACAGAAAAAGTATAAGCTATTTTATATTTATCCTCATGATTATTAATATCATATCCACCTAAAGCTAAAAATAAATCATCACTTTCAAACATGGCTTCAACTAAACAATCTCCTCCATCTACTTCAGGCCTAATATCAATTTCAATACAAAATCTAATTACATCCCCTGGATTTATTTTTGATTTATCAATTTCTATTAAATATCTTGCATCTACCTCATACGAACTTATTTCTATTGGTTTTAATGGAAGTGGGCTTGTACCATATTCTATTATTTCATTATTCTTGTATACTTTTAATAATCCCAATGGGGTTTCTAACATAAATACATCTCCTTTAATTTTTAATATTTATGCAACTAACACATCTATTACAATATATTAATGGATTGTCTTCATTTATCACTAGTATTGCAAATATTCTTCTTTAATTAATAATTTATATTTTACATGCATTAGACCTTATTATAAAATAATAAATTCATTACAACTTTTTATTAAAAAAATAATATAAAATTTACACTTAATAAATCATTTTGAATTACTTTTTTTTAATGGTAAATACTATACTAAAAAGGAGGTTTTTAAATTGAAAAAACTAAAATTTCTATTACTAAGCATGATTTTTGCTACAATAATTTTCTCCAATAGTTCATTTGCTACATCTTATGATTTTACTTCAAATCATATTACGGTAGAAAATGATGAAGCGCTAACAAAGGAATTTGGTTATCCTGTTTTAAGAGTTAAAAATAATATTGATAAAGATTTAGATGTTACATACAGCTTCTATGTAAATACAACTGATTCTGCTAATTATGATAACAATTTTATTGTTAAGGCTAAAGAAGAAACATTGTTAAAACTTCCAGAGTTACATCATTTAGGTTCTAATAATGAAACTAGAAAAATTTGGTTTAGCTGGAGTGAAGAAGGCACAATGAAACCATTACAAACAGAAATTGAAACCATTACTTTTGAGTCTATGAAAGTACCAGAACTTGGTTAAAATTTTTATTTTAGTTAAAAACACCTATATATATAATTATAGATAGGTGTTTTTATTTAATTTATTATTTAATTTAAATTTA
>JAVXJA010000061.1:0-11994 GCA_036648085.1 Terrisporobacter sp. | reverse complement strand
TAAATTTGCGATTAGGATTTCTTCTATTTGCTACATATTCTAAATGATTTAAAAAAATATCAGCTTCCTCTGTAGTATTATAAAGTCCAAGACTGGCTCTAACCATGCCATAATAGTGATCACAAGAAACTATATCTTTATAAGCATCCCAGTCTTTAACTCCCATTAATCTATAAACATAAGGATGGGCGCAAAACTTACCAGCTCTTAGAGAAATACCTTTTTCCGTTGCCATTTTAAAAGCTAAGCTTTCATAATCTCTATTCTCCACATTAAAAGTTATTACTCCTAGTCTATCATCTGTATTTTCGGTGTCTCCGTATAAAGTCACATTGTTTATTTTTTTCATATTATCTATAAGATAGTTTTTCAATTTAGCTTCGTGTTCTTCTATGTTATCAAATCCTATATTTTTCAAATCACTTAATGATTTAGCCATTGTTATTACTCCAAAGAAGTTTTGAGTTCCAGCTTCAAATTTTTCTGGTATGGAAGTCCATAGTACTCTTTCATCAAATACTCCGCTTACGCATCCTCCCCCAGATAAGAAAGGATCTGGATTATTTAAATATTGTTTTTTTCCAACTATTGCACCACTTCCAAAGGGTGAATAAGCTTTATGAGCAGAAAATGTTATAAAATCTATATCATCCTCTTCATAGCTACCCCTTAAGTTTACCTCTTTATGAGCTACTAATTGGGCTCCATCTACTATTATTATGGCATTGTATTTATGAGCTATTCTTGCTATTTCATGTATGGGGTTCATATAGCCTGTTACATTAGATGCCCCTGTTATAGTTACTATTTTTATTTTATCCTTATATTTTATAAGAGCTTCTTCTATATGATTTATGTTTATTCTTCCAAGTTCATCTACGTCAATATATATCATAGTACCTACTTTTCTAAAAGGTAAGTCATTAGCATGATGCTCCATTCTTGTTGTAAGTATCATGTCTTCTTTATTCATTGCCAAAGTATTTGACAAGATATTTAATGATTCTGTATCTGATTTTGTATATACTACAGTATAGTCATTACAATTATTTACTCCGAAAAAGTTTAGTATAGTTTCCCTAGAGTCATTAAACATTTTTGTACAGTATTCTCCTTTGTATCCAACGCCTCTTGCTATTGGACCATAGTTTTTTATGTTTTGTACAATAATTTCAATTACACTTTTTAAAGGTGGTGTCGTTGCACCGTTGTCAAAATTTATTGGTGTAATATAACTTCCGTTTGGTAATTGTATTTCATCCTCTATACCATCAAATAAATATTTATAATCCATAAAATAATCCTCCTATTTCTTGTTAGTAAAAATATATTTTTATTCAGTCTTATTTATGATGATTGAATTTATTTGATTTGAATATTAGGTGATAATTAGAAATACAATCTTTAATTATACCAATAACTGGAGATAAAACAATAAATAAAAATCCACTGACTTATGAAATCAGTGGATCTAAAAAAGCAATTACCTATTTTTAGGCTGAATATCTAATCATTTATAATAGCTGTATGTGTATCATATCCAGCATATCCATCTGTAACTAATCCTCTTGATTTTTGATAAGCTACTAGGGCTTTTTTAGTTTCACTACCAAAAATACCATCATCTTTAATTTTGTAGCCCCTATTTATCAATGCTTTTTGTAACCATATTACATGCTCTCCTATATATCCTTCCTTTAAATAATATTTCTTTGCAGCTGCTTTTGTAGGCTTTCCATATATACCGTCTACAACTAAACCACATCGATATTCACTATTTAATGAAGTTTGAAGATATCTTACTATATATTCTCCTTTATCCTTTGATACTACATTTTCTATATCAATAACATATTTGCTATTTACATATCCTATAGTTTTATCATGTTTTATTTGGAACCAGCCATTACTTGTTCTTCCTGTAATTTCAATTTTAGTTCCTATAGGTAGTGAAGTAACTATTTCATAAGTGCATCCTTCGCCTTTCCTTACATTTAAATCACTTCCATCTAAGGTAGAAATTTTACCTGTTAAATTAACTTGTTCTACGCTATTATTGCCTGAAGAAGAACCACTACCTCCTTCAATTATTTTGTTTTCCATATATTTTTTTATAAGAGGATAAAAGTTATTAACAAAAGCAGCTTTTGTATTTCCAAATCCCATAAAAGCTGTTCCAGGACAACTTTTTCTTGATTTACTAGGAGAATAATCACCTAGATATGTTCCTGCACTTGTAAACCAACTATGTGCTCTTATTGTAGATACAGAAGGAGTTAATTTTAACTTTTTACAAAGTATTCCATAAACAGCTATAACGGCTGCTCTTTGTTCTTTTGTCATTATATCTTTATTTCTATCAAAATCACCATATATTTCAATACAAATTTTATTAGTATTCCAACCAGTTATTCCTACTGGAGTTTTATTAATATTTCTGCCTGTAGTTATTTTACCATTTGGAAAAATGTTAAAATGTTGAGCTATACCTCCCCATCCCTTACTAGCACCATAGGAATTAAGGTTTATAGTTCTTGTAATTTCATCTTCTGTAGTTCCATTTTTCTTGTAAAAACAATCATAGTCAGGTAATGACATATGGTGCACTTGTAATCCATTTATAGTTCTTGTTATGTTTAATTTTTTTATATAGTTTTCAAATTCATCTATATTGTCAAATCTTGTAAAACCACTTCTAGTTTCACTCATACTTAAACATCTCCTTACATATTATTTTATCTATCTGTAACATAATATGTCTATAAATGGAAATTTGTTCGCATACTTATGTAATAATTCAAAAAATAATCTATACATTTTAATGCATGGATTATTTCTTATTAATCCCTATTTTTATTAAAATATAAGCATAATATCTCTCCCAAAATTAACGAATCCATGTAACAATATGCTGGGAACTATAGAGCCATTATATATTTTTTCATCAATATATCCTAACATCCATCCAGCTATAGTTGGAAATATAAAATAACCCACAATCATACTAGGATTTATTGGCAGATCTAATAGTAAAGCCAGAGCAATATGCATAAATCCAAATAATATTGCCTGCATAAGTATTCCTTTATCTTTTCCAAACTTTCTTATTAACCTTTTTCCAACAAAACCTCTAAATAAAATTTCCTCACATAATCCATTTTGAATAAAACATACTATGAAACTTGGAATTATAGCTGCAGCTCCCAAATTTTCAAAGTTTGAAGATATCTCACCAGAAATAAAATAACTTACAACCCACATGCTAAAATAAATACCTATAAATATAATTACTTGTTTTATAGGTACTGATTTAACTGGTTTATATAGCCCAACCCACTTAAAAAATGTACATTTCTTTCTATATTTTATAGCCCACCATAAAAATGGAACTATAGAAAATACTATAATCTGCATAATAGCACTTCTACTTATAAACCCAATATTTAAATAATCCATATTTCCTCCTAATTAATTCCAATAAGCTTCTAAACCTACGCCTTTGCAATTTCTATCTATTAATTCTAATTTAATTTCACCATTTTTAAACTGACTTAAATCAATCTTTTTAAGTCCATTTGTGTCACTTATATCAATCACTTCTTCTATATCATTTTGAGTTAATTTAATATATAACTGTCCTTCATCACAACTGGCTTCAATGTTCATTGTTGATGGAGTGTTTTCTTTTTTATCCATACTTCTAGAAAACTTAGAAGTTGATGTATAGTATGATATATTCCACTTACTTTTTGTATTTATCTCAATAAGAAATAGAGACTGTCCACTATTAAACTCAAGATTTTCACTGTTAATAGCAAATCCTATAAAACAACTTATGGATAATACAAAACTTATAATAAAACCTATTATTAAATACTTTGTAGGTCTTTTTTCTATCATTTTTATTTTTGTAACAGAATTTCCGCACTTGTTACAATACTTAGAATCAATTGGAATACTTTTTAAACAACTGCTACATTTTATAAAGCTTTGTTTTCTTCCTACTAAAAAATAAATTAAAAGTCCTATTCCACTAGGCCCAAGTATGACTATCAATGTCCATAACTTGGCATTTAAGCCTTTATTTGTTGCATCCTTATAAGTCCATACCCATAAAAATATCCATGCTATTATTATTAAAATAAAGCATATTAAAATCCACGTAAAATCATTCATATATTAACTCTTGCTCCTTTTCTCAGTTCAAAATATCTAGCTCCTATAATTGTCATAACAATATTAAAAATAGCTGTAATTACACAAAGTACAATAAGTAAATTCTGCATAAGTCCTGGATTTATAAATGCTTTTAAAAATACATATGCCATAACACTTGTGCAAGTTGACATAACCATAGGTAACCACCATATAGAAATTCCTTTATTTTCTTCAATTTGATTTTCCATTTTAATTCTTAGCTCAACATTAACTCCTATAGATGGAGCTTCCTTTGATGAAAGAGATTGTTTTAATAAATCATCTATATCTTTATAATCCTTCATATCCCATGTCCTCCATTTCTTTTTTTATAATTTGCCTAGCCTTATGTAATCTACTTTTCACAGTTCCCTTGGGAATTTTCAGGGCTTTTGCTATTTCTTCTAAAGATAATTCTGCTGTATAATGCATAATAACAGGAAGTTTAAACTTATCTTCAAGGTTTTTTACTACTAGATTTACTTCCTTCTCAGTTTCTTTTTTTATAATATTTGATTCCAAATTTGCTTTTGTATCTTTTACATCCATAAATTCATATTCATCAATATTTACACTAGGCGCTATGGATTTTCTTCTCCCATTTTTTCTCACAGAATTTTTCCAAATCTTTACTGACATAGATACTAAAAAGCTTTTAGGATTATTATTTTTATCTATTTTATGTTTTATCTCCACTGCTTTTAAGAAGGTTTGTTGATATAAATCTTCTCCGTCATCTTTATTCCCAGTAAGTTTTATACAAAATTTATATATGACATTTCCATACTCAGAAATAATATTTTCTATGTCCTCTAACTCCAATCTTATCACCTCCCATACTTATTATTGTCGCAACTTTATAAGGGGTTCATTTTTTAATCTAAATTTACATTAAAATTATTATTGTATCTTGAATGATCTAATGTAAACATAGTAATTAAACTCTTATTTATATAATAAAAGCACCTAGCTTTTATACTAGATGCTTAATTTAGCTTTTTATATTTATAGAATAATAAATTACTCTAGGTTGTCTACAGCATATTGTGCTTCTTCTGCTGTAAATTGCTCACCATATTCTGATACTAATTGATCGTATACTGCACTTGGAGACATTGCCATATCATCTTGATATGTTTTTGCTTTTTTCAATGCATTTTGTTTCCAATCTGCTTCTACATTATCTAGAGCATATTGAGCTGCTTCTTTTGAGAACTTCTCTCCATACTCTGATGTTAACTGTTCAAATAAACCAGCCTTAGACATACTCATAGTATCACTATATATTTTTGCTTTTTTTAATGCAGATTTATATTCTGTTGGAACATCGTCTTCTACTTTTTTTTCTACTGGAACATCTGTTTCTGTATTTTGGTTCTGACTAATTTCCTGTCCACTTCCAGATGTTTTATCTGTTGTAGCAGAATCATCATCACCAGCTCCACTTATTGCTCCAACTATTACAAAGAATGCTATTACTATAAACCAAGGTCTTTTGTACAGTGGTTTTTTATTTTTTGCCCCACACCCTGGACAAAATTTAGCATTAGATGCTATTTCTTTAGGGCAATATTTACATTTTATCATTTTTGCCATTTACTTCAATCTCCTTCTTATCTATCAATAATATAATTACTATAAAACAGTATAACACATGAACCTCATTGTATTTGTCGAATTTTGTATTTAAATATCACTTTTTGCTAGTTAATATTTAACAAGAATCCCACTTACTTACAATAAAAAAAGATGTCTCAAAATGATTTTTGATCATCTAATTAGACATCTTTTTAAAAGCTTAATTAAGAATTTTTAAATTAATTGTATAAAGCTAAAATTCCATTTAAATCAGCTATTTTTCCTTCTCCAACTGCTTTAAATTGCCATTCGCCCATATCTCTATAAAGCTCTGCAAATATTACTGATGTTGCAGTAGACCCATCTGATTTTAGATTGAATCTGCATAATTCTCTATTATTGTTAGCAGTATCTAATAATCTTACATATGAATTGTTAACCATTCCAAATGTTTGTCTTCTACCTTGAGCTTCATGTATTGTAACTACAAAAACTATTTTTTGTCTACTTTGATCTATCATATCTAAGTCTATTGAAATAGTTTCATCATCGCCTTCTCCTGCTCCACTTCTATTATCTCCTGATAAAGCTATTCCTTGTCCTTGTCTATTATTGAAGAATATAACATTTGATACAGCGTTAAACTTGTTGTTAGCATCTAATAAAAATGCTGCTATATCTATATCAAAATCAACTCCACCATTTGATATGTCCCATCCAGCTCCTAAAGTAACTTTTTTAAGTCCTGGATTTCTTTTTGTTAAATCTAATATATCATTTTTTTGTAAGTTTAATATTTGTGGTTGTGATCCACCTAAGTTTATTCCCATATTATTCACCTCTTATTTATATTTTGATACTAATGTAGTTAAATTACCTTGTACTAACTCTCCAACAGCTCTAAAATTCCAGTCAGATCCTATTCTTTCTAACTCTGCAAATATAAGCGATGTAGCATTTTTTCCATCTTCACTTAAATTATATCTACAAACTTCACTGTCACCTTTATCACTATTAAGAACTCTTACATAAGCATTTTTTACTTTTGAAAAATCTTGTCTTCTTTCTTTTCCTTGATATATATTCACTGAGAAAACAACTTTTTTACAGTTAGCTGGTAAACTATTTAATGTTATAGATATCATTTCATCATCACCATTACCTGCCCCTGTTCTATTATCATCATGTAAAAATATACCTTTTCCTCTTTGGTTGCTGAAGTATATTACTCCTTCGTCACCTAATAATCTTCCATTTTCACCTAATAATAGTGCTGATAAATCTAAATCCATATCTGCTGCACCAAAATTAAAAATTCCTTTTTTAACTACATCCCATCCTGCCGCTAATACTATATTGTTTAGCGAAGGATCTTTTTTAGTTAAGTCTAGTATATCATTTTTTTGTAAATTTAATAGTTGCATAAATTCTCCCCTTACTTATATTTTTCATATTACATATTTCTTTTCATATTAACTTTCATTTGTTCTAATTTAATAGTATTTTCATTTCTTTTTGCTTTGTTTTCATTTTGTATTGCTTTAGTATCTTCTATACCTTTTATTATAGTTTGGTATGATTTTTCTAATGTCTCAATTGCTACTACACTTCCTGAACTCATTTTTGCAATTTCTACTGATTGTCTAGCAGTTGACTGAGCATTTCTCATGATAAGTTCATTAGTTTTATCATCTAATTGTTTTAGAGACTTAGCTTGTATTTCTTGTCTTTTTAAAATTATAGCCTGTGCTAAACATTGCTTGAATATTGGCAAAGTTATTATAAAAGATGTATTTATCTTTCTAAGTAAATTAAAGTTTGACATTTGCATTGTTTGAATCATTGGAGCTGCTTGAATTGCTATATTTTCAGCTACCTTTAAATCATATAAACGTTGTTGTAACATTTCTTTACATACTTCCAGATTTTGAACCATCATATGTTTTTCTTCAAGATTCATAGTATTGTCATTTGAAAATTGATTTATATACATATCAACTTCCTCAGCTGCTAATTCTCCTGCCACAATATATTTTTCTAATTGCTTATAATGCTCTATATTTCCATCATATAATTTCTTTAGCTTATTATTTGATTCTTTTATATCATTTTCATACCTCTTAAGAAGTACATAAACTTTTTCTATTTCATATCCCATAGTATCGTATTTTTGAAATAATTTAGCTATAGTATCTCCTGCTTTTTTAAAAAACTTATTCATAAAGCTTTCTTGTTTTTGACCTTCAAGTTCTTTTATATCAAACTTGTCCATGACTTTAGTAAGACTTACAAGCATTTCTCCTGCTTCTTCAGCTTTTACTTCCTTCATAGATGATAATAATTCATCAGATATTTTTGATATATTTTCACTTGATTTTTGTCCAAATTGAAGTATTGAATTTATATTTTGTACTTCTATTTCATTAGTTAAATTTTGAACTTCAGGTAATTGCCTTAAATTTTGTTTATAGATATCACTTTGATCTATTATATCTAGTTGGCTGTTAAATTCATTCATTGTATATCTCCTATATTTATCACTTATTTTTAAATAGCTTAGTAAATACACTTGGTTTTGCTAAGCTTAATATTAGCTTATTATATGTTGTTTCATAACTTATTTTTTGTAATCTTACTAGATTGAATTTATCATTCCTTATTATATTACTTAAATTGCACATTCCTGAAGGATTGAATATAATAATATCAATTCCTATGTTATGAAGATATGCAAGTAACATAATCATATTATCACTTAAAATATCTTCCTTATTTAAAAATATAACTATTTTAGGAATATTATAAACAAAATCAAAATTATCTACTATCCTTATAATATTTTTGTCTAAATTAAGAACTAAAACAAGTAATTTTAAGCAACTATCTTTGTCTAATTTTTTTACAAATAAATCATCTCTTTTTATTACTTCATTAAATTTGTTTAATAAAAAGTTTTGTAATACTTCGTTGTATTTCTTGAATTTGTAAATATCTAATTTTTTAATTTCCTCTATATCAAAAGTTCCATCACTTAGTTGGCAAAACATAAGCTGATACATATCATCATTTAAATCTTCATCAGATGATATATTTCCATCATCAATAAATAAGGTATTTGAATTTGATAATGAGTAGGACTCTAAGCAGTGAGATACTAGTTTTATATACTCAGCTCTATCGGTATATTCACCATCTATTTTATAGAAAAAAGTTGGCACTTTAACTACATCTCCTTGTACTTCAAATCCATCTCTAAGCTTAGCTGGCTCATTATAATAAATATATATATCTTCTACTATAGTATCTAAAAGTACACTTTTACTAAATCCATTTCTAAACTGCCATGGTTTAAATATACCTGTGTTTACAAATATCTCTTCATGTATTTCCCTTTGAATTTGTTTTGTTATAGTTTCTACATTTTCTATTACGTTACCTTTTTCACATCTTTCATTAAAAGATTCTATGGCACCTATTTGCATACTTTTTTTACATATACTTAATTTATCTTTATCTATTTCTTCAATGTACTCTTCTTTTAAAGGATTTATATATATTGTGTCAAATCCCATCTTATAAAGCAAGATTAAAAAGTAGATTTCATGTTTTTCAATTTTTCCATAATAAATACACATAGGGTTATATTCTTTAGTAAAATCAATGCTTTTAGCATAGGTATATGCCCATACTATAACCTTTGTTATAAAATTATTTCTTACATTATCATTGAAGAAATTTTCATTACAAATACCTGAATTTACTACATATTGTAAAGCCTCTAAAAATTTATTATTAACTTGATAATCATCAAATATTGTTATATCTTGATTAATCATATCATTAATATTCATAGTTTGAAGTTCATTATATATATATTGTATAAGTTCCATCTCTCCACTTAATGGAACTTCATTATCAAATATTAAACATGTATTTTCTAATTCACTAGACTTAAATTGTAATGTTTTTAATTCATCGTTATATTTTTTGGTATCATTAATACCTATAAATCGGTAAAAATAGCTATCTCCATTATTTTTAAAATTTACTTCCACAAATATCCCCCTTTCTGTCTAAATTTTATATTGTCTGTATTTTTATATTATACCATAAAGTATTTTAATTCGTATATTTTTAACTGATTTTTTGCTTTAACTATATGCTTATTTTCTTCTGCTTTTGAAGTTTTAATATGCTTGCAAACCTACTATTGATTCTAAATGATAATCTTCGGATTATTATTTATCTCCAAATTCATATATTATTTAATAAATAAAATAGACTTTTTTAACTAAAATTGAGAAACTTTTTGTTTTTTTGTCATATATAATATTATTAGTCCTTAAATTAGAGGTGAATTATTATAAATAATATTGTTGTTTTCTTTGATTATAATTGTCCTTTTTGCTATATCAGTTTTAAAATCTTAGAAGATTTAAAGAGTTCATTTGATTTTAAATGTGTTTATAGACCTTGCGAGTTGTATCCCTTTATACCACCAGGAGGACTATTTAAAGAAGAGCTTATGGTAGGTTATGATGTAGAAAATCTATATAGAAAGCTTAGAATTTTAGGTGGTAGAAATGGTATTGAATTTGGCAATCTTGAAAAAAAATATAATTCTCATATGTCTCTGCTATTAGCAGAATATGCACAACAAAATAATAAAATAATAGATTTTTCAAGAGAAATATTCATGCAGTATTACATCAATGATGTGGATATATCAAATTTAGATATATTAAAAAATATTTGCTATAAGGTTAATCTTGATTATGATAAAGCTATATATGAAATAAATAATAACACATTAGAAAATAAGCTAATTGAAAATCATGTACTGGAGGAAAGATTAAATGTAAATATTTTTCCAACTTATATTATTAATGATGAGTGTGTATTAAGCGGCATACTTACTAGAAGAACTTTCTTAAAAGCATTTGAGTCTTTAAATTAATGAAAATAGGCATATCAATTTGAAATTGATATGCCTATTTTAAAATATTAATTATTTCCATGGTTTAAATATTCTAAGTGCTATTTGTTGAAGTTTTATTACAGGTGTTTGTAGTTCATTTCTAGCTTCTTTTAATTTCTCTATGATTTCAATATTTTGAGGACAATGTTTCTCGCATTTACCACACCCTACACATTTTGAAGCATCAGCAACGTCTTTTTTAAAAGCTGTAACTTGAAAGTATTCTTTTCTCCCCGATCTTTTATTTTCTGTATACATTTGATTGTAACAACGGAAAGTCGCTGGTATATCAACTCCCTTTGGACAAGGCATACAGTAGCCACAAGCTGTGCATCCAACTTTTATATTAGCATTTATTTCTAATTTAATTTCTTCTATTGTTTTATTATCATCTTCAATAAATGAATTTATTTCACAAGAAGATGCTATTTTTACATTTTCTTCTAACATATCCATGGAATTCATTCCAGATAGAACGCAAGTTACTTCTTTTTGATTGTATAACCATCTAAAAGACCATTCTGCTGGAGTGTATTTTCTTGGACTTTTTGAAATTATTTCTTTTGCCTTATGTGGTAGTAAGTCAACTAATTTTCCTCCACGAAGAGGTTCCATTATAATAACTGGAATATTTTTATCATAAGCTGCTTGTAGCCCTTTTTTCCCTGCTTGGCTATTTTCATCCATATAATTATATTGAATCTGGCAAAAATCCCAATCATAAGCATCTAGAATTTTAATGAACATGTCTGTATTTCCATGAAAAGAAAATCCTATGTTTTTAATTTCACCTTTTTCTTTCTTTTCTTTGATCCAATCTTCTATTCCTAGATTTTGAAGTTTTTCCCATGATGCTATATCTGTAAGCATATGCATCAAATAATAATCTATATATGTTGTTTGCAGACGAAGTAATTGTTCATTGAAATATTTTTCAATACCTTTTTGTGACTTGATTAAGTATTGAGGTAGTTTAGTTGCAATATTAATTCTTTCACGGCAATTATTTTTCTTAAGAATTTCTCCTAACGCTACTTCACTTCCAGGATAAATATAGGCTGTATCAAAATAATTCACACCTAGATTAATAGCTTGTATAATTTCTTTTTCAGCTTTATCTATATGGATTTTGTTTCCCTTTTTTGTAAATCTCATGCATCCATATCCTAAGATGGATATATCTTTTTTATTTTTATCTTTTCTGTATTGAATTTTAATCACCTTCCTCATATGGCTAGTAC
>JAVXJA010000060.1:13294-17294 GCA_036648085.1 Terrisporobacter sp. | reverse complement strand
TCTTTACTACAATAAGATCCAGCTATAACTCTATAAACTAAATCTTTATCTTCAGTAGAAGGTGTACTTGGTTTAGATGGCACATCAACCTTTTCTTTATATCTAACACCCAAAGTCTTGCAAACTCCTTTTAGAGTATTTTCTGCACAATCTTCAGCAAATTTATCACTACACATTATCTTAACATCCTCAAAGTTATCCATAAATCCATACTCTACTAAAACAGCTGGCATTTTCGTATTTTTAAGCACATATAGACTATATCCACTAATATCGGTATCTTTTCTCACGCCATATTTAGTACCACCATTGCTATACCAACTTACACCACCTTTTAAATAATCATAAATATTCTTAGCAAGAACTTTAGTTTTTTCTTGGCATGTTTCATGGATTATAACAACTAGTCCATATGCTTTACTTTGCCACTTACCAGTAAGGGCATTAGCATGAAAACTTATATATAAATCCGCTCCACTACTATTAGCTTTACTTACCCTTTTTGCTAAAGATGTATCTTCATCACCAGGAGCCACCTGCAAAGTATTTATACCACACCTTTTACAACCTTCAATAAATTTTTCCATTATATTTTTATTAAATTCATTTTCGTGGATACAGCTACCTTTTTGAGCAACGGGATAAGTCTGAAGCGGTAGCGAAGACTTAGACGTTGGCGACATGATCAGGGGGAATTTTTTATACACCTTACCTCTAAACTTAACATCCTCCTTAAGTGGTGGTGTTCTTTTCCCTGGGGTTTCCATCCCGTGTCCATCATCACAAGCTACTAAAAATTTACTCATATAACGCCCTCCCTTTCTAGTAATCTTTTCACCTGTTGTTTGCTAATGCCATATTTCTTGCTTAAATCACTAATATTTCTTCCATTATATATTTTTACCATTTCTCGATTTCGATCTCCTCTGATTACATTTTTATACACAGGTATATATAAAATTTCTCCACCATACACCTTGCATATTTCTAAAAAATTTTTATATCCTATTATGTCTACCATGAAGTGTAAATTATAAGGTATATCATCTTTTGTAATATTCATAAAAAAAACCTCCAAAATATACTTTATGAAAGATGAATTTTATCAAAACCATATATTTATTTTATTATTATGTGTGTTTGTTCCGATGTCTGTTCCAATGTTCAAAAAACTCTATACGCGCGTATACGGGTATATGTTTATATATTTCATATAAATAATGCACTTTATAACTCAATACAAATTTATGGGAAACAACGGAACAATAGGATTGAAGCGCTGTAATAAACTAATTTCTAGACTGTTCCAACAAATGTTCCAATCATTATTTCGGAACACATTGGAACACTTTTTCTGTTTCCAAGTGTTCCAATGTGTTTCCCAAGTGTTCCTATATGTTGCTCTATCCTATGAACATTCTCATATTGTATCACTTCTTACAAATGTTCTTTGAGTACCATATAAGCGGTATCTTGATTTCCCAGATGAATTAACAGAATATTTTTCCCAGCCACCAATACGATTCAAAATACCTTCTATTTCATAAGAATCATATCTTTTTAAATTCTGCCTTTCATTTAAAAAACACTCACACCAAATTTCCATAATACACACCTTATCCCTCTTAAGACTTCCTTTACTACCATTAAACTCTCCACCAGCTAAAAAACTACGTCTTTCATACAAGTCCATACTTTCCCAATTAGTAGGCAACAGCTTTTCAAGATAATCAATTACAATACCTTCTCTATCGTCACATTCCATAGCTTGCTGTTGAGCTTTATTAGCTTCAGATACAACTTCTCCTTGTAAATATAATTCTTCTCCTTCTTTATATCTAAAAATAGCCTCTGCCCATATCTGATCCACATCTTTTATATCCCATGGATGCAGTTTACTTTTTCCACTAACATGTACTGGCCAGAATCTACGGTTTCCTGTAATATCTCTAAGGAATCCTTCTTCTGAATTGGTTGAACCTACAATAATATTACTTCTTGGATGACTTTCCACAGTAACACCGTAAGACTGGCGAAATTTATCATCAGTACGTGTAATAAAAGATTTAACTATTTCAACATCCATTTTTTTAATACCAGCCAGTTCTCCCAGTTCAAGTATCCAATATCCTTGCATCTTTTCAGCAGATGTCTTATCTTTCATATCACAAATACAAAGAGAATCTGAGTACCAATTTTTTCCCAAAATTGAAAAGAAAGTAGATTTTCCAATTCCCTGAGGTCCATTTAGTACTAAAATAGAGTCAAATTTAATTCCAGGCTCATATATACGAGCTACTGCTGCAGTTAGTGTTTTACGAGTAACTGCTCTAACATATTCATTATCTTCTGCTCCTAAATAATCAACTAAAAGTGTGTCTATACGAGGTGTTTTGTCCCAAGTTAATGTTTTAAAATAGTTTTTAATTGGATGATAAACTCGTCTCGTTGAAATTACACCTAGTAATGCATCTTTAAATTTCACAGGTGACCAAAGTCCATAAACTTGTTCAAAATATAGTTTTGCACAAGATAAGTCTGCATCTCCCCATCCAGGTTTCACTTGATTCCAAGGAACTTTTCCTATAACGTCTATACAAGACTTAAATTCGTTGTATACTATGTTTTGTAAATTGTTATCATAACGAATAATATTAGCAATGTTAGTTACTGTATCTTTTATTTTTCCATATTTATTAAGCTCTAACATAGTCTGCCAGTTGTCTTTATCCATATTATTTGAAGTGCTTCTACTCTTTGAAGTATCTGAGTTATTTTCTATATCTTCTCCATCTATAGGTGAAAACTCCATTTGTGCTAAAGCAAGTCGCTCTTTTGCCAATTGTAATTTTACCTTTTTGTCAGAAATAGCCATATCCACCATGGCTTTATATGAAGGTAAATTAATAGGGTCTATTGATTTTTCATCTTCAGTACTAATTTTTTCATCAAGATAAGCAAATTTATGAATTCTCACCAAATCAAATGCGTTCATTAATTTTCCACAAGCTATATCACTGGCATGATGAGAGTATGCAAATTTATCATCATAAATAACTACACCACATGATGAGGTAGCTCTTATATAATCGTATCTACCTTCCATTTCACTTCTTTCATATATCTGTGGTAAAAATTCATCTATAGCTTGAGAAATACTATAAGTTCTGCAAAATCCTCCAATAACGCCTTCCTTTTCTAATGGGTCTGCTTGTTTCGTTATAGTATTTTGTATAATAGTACTTTGCCTAGATGACACTGGCCACTGTTTTGAATCCTTCCAATTTTCATATTTATTTAAAACCTCATCTGGATTAAGCAAATCTCCATCTATCTCTTTGAAAATAAATTCACCATCTTTTGATGTGGAAGGCCAATACATTAACCTACTTGGTTCATATGTCGTATCATCAAATAATTCCATATTAATTTCACATGCTACTTTCCTAGCAACTGCAGTGTATTCATCAGCTGAAACATTGCGACTTAGTGGAATAATTAAACGAAGTCTTGGATTTTCTTTGCTGTGTTTATGAGTTGAGTAAAAATAACATTTAAAAGAACATGATTTTTCTATATCTTCTATTGTATTTGCTGTGGCATAATCCATATCAAGAGTTAATCCACTACGATTAATTACACAATCTTTTCTACGTCTGTTATCTTTTAATTTCCCCAGTACAAATCCACCTACGTCCTTTATATCATCTTTTGCAGTTTTAGGTAGTTTTTTATATTCTTCCATAGTTTCAGCAGTTCTAATAGTAGATGATATACGTTTTACAAACTTATCTAAGTCCATCTCTTCACAGTTCCATTTTTTATCTTTACGTGAATTGCCTATACTTATATCTATTTTCATTTTTAAATCTCCCCTTTTTTATATAAATTCTTTAATTATATTATTTTCTACTAGGAATATTACAATTTTAAAATCCCCTCATTTAACTACTTTAAGCAACGGGATAAGTCGCAACGAAGTAAGACTTAGACGTTGGCG
>JAVXJA010000060.1:0-13194 GCA_036648085.1 Terrisporobacter sp. | reverse complement strand
TAACTACTTTAAGCAACGGGATAAGTCGCAACGAAGTAAGACTTAGACGTTGGCGATATGAACAAAGTGAATTTTGAGCAACGGACGAAGTCGTTGGCGATATGAACAAAGTGAATTTTATTTTCTATAGAAGTCACATTTATATCCTTCTGCTCCTAGTGGTAATTTTTCTGCCCACACAGGATTTATTGACATGATTTCACATACTTCTTCCACAGTATGCTTTCCTTTTTCCACCTCCACAACCACCTCATCATGAACATGCATTACAATATTAAATCCACTATCTCTAAGTCTAATCATAGACTCCGCCAACAAATCTCGACTAATAGCTTGTACTATATTTTCCACTAACTTAGGTCCATAAGTCTCAATAAGGCCCCACTTTTTATTAACACCAATACCTTCATACACCAGACCATTTTTGTTAAACTGATTAAGCTTAAATCTTGGTTTAATATAAGAAAGTTTTCTACCACAAGGAAGTGTAATAAACAAAATTCCAGATTGATAAGAAAAAGAAATTCTACCAAGTACTACTTCTCTTTTTTCTTTTACTGCTTTAATAGCTGCTGCATCTATATCCCACCAAAACTTAGTAATATTAGTATTACTTCCTCTCCATTTGTGAACTAAAGATAATAATTCTTTTTCCTCTAATCCCATTTCCAAAGCTCCCATGGATATCAATGCTCCTTTTGAACCTCCATATCCCAGTGCCAATTCAGCGATTTTTCCTTTTTGCCTCATAGAACTTCCTTTAGTAATTTCATCTATTGGCACATTAAACATAACAGATGCTGATGCTTCATATATTTTTCCATGATTTTCAAATAAATCCATACGCCATTTTTCATTGGAAATCCACGCCAATACCCTGGCCTCTATAGATGAAAAATCCGCTACTATAAACTCATATCCTTCTTTTGGAATAAAAGTAGTTCTTATAAGCTGTGATAAAACATCTGGAGTAGAATAATCTAGATTTTCTATATCATCATATTTTCCACTTCTCAACATATTTCTAGCTACTTCTAAATCTTTCATATGATTTTGAGGAAGGTTTTGCACTTGAACAAGTCTACCTGCCCATCTTCCACTACGAGCAGCTCCATAAAACTGTAATAATCCTCTCACTCTACTATCAAAGCAAATAGATCTATTAATTGCCTCATACTTTTTTATTGAAGTTTTTGACATTAAAAGCCTCAGTTTTAAGACGTCTTCTATTTCTCCATCATATTCTTTCAATAAATTTTCCACAGTTTTTCTATCTAAATTATTAGTATAAACACCACGAGATGATAGCCAGTTTTTTATTTGAATTGGTGAATTAGGATTATTTAATCTAGTCAATTCATAAGCTCTTTTACTAAGCACTTCTTTGTATTTTTCATCACACTTAATTGCATGATTTACTAATTCTTTGTCCACTAATATTCCTCTATCATTAATTTCCTGATCTAAAATGTAAATTTCCATTTCTTCATCACTTATAGGAAATTTTCTAAGTTTGTATCTAATATCACTTTCTGCATTTACATCATTTATACAATACTTTTTAAAAAGTTCCCATTTATCAGGAGCATGTTGTGGTAAATTTCTAGTTCTATAACCATTAATAACAGTTGGTTTGCAAGGCATACAGAAATATTTAATTAATTCCTTTCCTTCTTTTAACTTCTTATTTTCTATATTTAAAAATTTCCCCACACTATCAAGGGAGGATGGCAAAGCTAACATGGAGGCTTGTACAGAAGTACAAACCCAAGACTTAGGAGAGAAATTAGTTTTCAAATATTTTGAAATACATATCCTTTCAAAAGCTGCATTAAAAGCAGTTTTTATAATATTTTCATCAAACAAAGCATCTATTACTTTCTGTGGTAACTTCTCTCCACTTCTTAAGTCCACTATTTTTGTTTTTTCATTATTAAAAGAATAAGCAAATAGCAATATTTCAAAGTTTGGACTGTCACTATATGCATAAACACCACACTTACTTAAATCCACATCACAAAATGTTTCTATATCAATTGCTAAAATTTGTTTCAAATAATCCCCTCCTATGTAGACAATGGATATTCCTCAAATACATATCATCCCCTACTTCATAAAATAATTTTCCTACATATCACCTAAAAAATCTTCTGTATCTACAACATCAAATTCATCAACAGCATCCATAGGACCACTTAAATGTTCTCCATCTTTTACCTTTTGAATATTACCAAGACCTGCTGCTATACCATAGTTCCCATCCACATGATAACCATAAAAAGTAACACTAATAATTCCATAACAACCAGAATAAACTAAACTTTTATCTAATATAGGCTCCACATTAAAATCTACAATCTGAGGTGCTATAGTTGTATGTGCATTTAAGAAAACATGATTTTTGAAAACCTCATCTTCTGGAAATTCCATATCTCCATCACGAAGAGGTGTTTTTAAATCTGTAGGTACTTGTCCTTTTCTTTTAGAAATAAATTCTTTAATAGCTGCTTCTATACATGTGTTAATTGCGTTTATTGTTTTCCAATTCCTTTTATCAATTAATGCACAAACACTATATTTTGCTTCATCTCCATTTATTGACTTTGGTTCAAAACAGTTAAGATAAGCAAAGCGACAAGGTATAAAAACCTTTCTTGAATTTGTATTTTCTTTCATAATTGTTCTCCTCCTATTTTATTATCTGCATAAAGCAAATTTAGTTAAGATGTTCTCAACAATAACTGCTTTTCTTGATGGCAAACATCCTTTTAATTCCTCTAGTAATTCTATTTCTTCAGTATCTAGATGTTTATTTCTTAAGTTAAAATTATCAATAATCTTAACACCTCCCCCATATCTACCTCGTATAGTCTCTAGAGGATAAGAGAGTGATAAATGGTCAATATCTCTTTTAATAGTACGTATTGCCACACCAAGTTCTTCTGCTAACTCATCCATGGTTACAATTCTTTTATCATAAATAAGTTTTATAATCTTCATTCGTCTATCTATTGGTGTTAGCTTTTCTTTTGAACTTATCATCACCCTCTCACCCCCTTTCTCTTTCTAATTACATAATAAAAGTTAAATATGACAAAACCTGGCTTATTTAAAAAATTTATTTCCTTTAAAATTTTCAAATAGCCAACTGAAATTTTTAAAAAATGATGTTACAATATAATTAAATGTATATTTATTCGACTAAAACTCTTTTTGTTTACATGAATAAGTGTACAAGAAACAAAAAATCCCCACGGGGATAAGTGGGGTAAATTGGGGTAAATTGGGGTATTTTTATGAAAGGGGTGATATGCAAATGACTTTTAGTACATTTGCCAATATCTTGTATCCACATTGTGGAGAAGGTAATATAAAATCTGAGTTTGTTAAGCTGCTTATTGATAAAATAATGGAAAAACCGATTACAGAAGAAGAGTTAGAGAAAAGCTTTAATGACAATTACAATCCTATAGCTTCTCTTGCACCAAATACTCTTAATAGAATTTATAGAGGAACAGATTTAATAAGTAAAAAAAATATTTCTATTATAAGAGGTCAATTAGATAAATCTATATTTGCCACATATATAAATGAAAAACCTTTGGATGTTCAATTCGAAATTGCAGAATCTATGAAAAATCACATAGATGATTTTAAGGATGATGATATAGGAGAATCTTGCGCAGAAGTTTTTTCTAAAATATTAAAAGATATGCATGATGAAAGTACATTATCATCAAAACCTATGACAAAAACAAAAATAAATAAAAAACCTTTAGCTGAAGTTCCCACTAGCACAGTGCATTATAACCCTTGTGATAACAAAATTCATATTGGTGAAAAAGCAATATGCCTTCCAAAGGAACTTATACCTTCTGTTCATATTACTCCAGAAGAAGATATATACACAAATGCTCTAGTTGATGCTTATTGTGATACAAAAAAAGGAAATCTTATAAAAAAATATGATTTAACTACTCTTCCAAAAGAATATGAACATGATTTCAAAGAACAGCGAAAAAATTACTTTAGTGCTGATTACATTCAGCGTTCCGTAAGAGAAATATTTGCAGATGGTGAAAATCAATTTGACATTCTAAAAAATGATACTTATGACTATATAAGTGACACACATGAACTTGATTATAAAAATGCTTATGCAAGATTAAAAGCTGTTTTAATAAAGTCAGTTGATAGTTACTCAACATCTGTTCTTTCTTCAATGCATAATTTAATTAGTCCAAAAACAAAGAAAGGCATTTGCCACATGCTGGTCAATGATAGAAGACTTACATGGGTGATGGATGATGAGTAAAGTTTTTAATACAACTTTTGAAACTTCTTTAAGAGTACTACTAAATCTATACACTACTAAAAACAAAGGCAAGACTATTGATACTATTGCTGCTTATGATTTTATTACTATATATAGTAGTAATTTCACTATGTCAGATATTAATTTACATGGTGATAATGAGCTTAGCTTTAGTGAATTTGCAACAAAGAGATATTTAGTAGGAAAATCAATAAAATCATTAGTTTTAGATAATCTTGTTTCTGTATCAAAAGGAAAAAATGGATTTTATTTTTATATTACAAAAAATGGCATTAAATTATGTAGAAATATGAATACAGAGTATGCCAATTCTTATGTTGAACTATGTAAATTAACACATAAATACTTACAATGTAAAACAGAAAAAGAAATATTAGATTTAATAAGAAAGAAATCAATGGGGAAATTATAAAGGAGATAGGTTTTATGGCTAGTTTTTATATAGAAAAAATCATTGCTTCTGGAAATAATAAGGAAGATGCTATTATAACACTTACGAGGGGTTTAAATATTATATACGGTAGGTCTGATACAGGTAAGAGCTGTATTTTAAAATCTATTTATTTTTTATTTGGTGGTAATAAGCCTCCATTTGATGCAAAAGCTACAGGATATTCTTCACTGAAAATAATTATATCCACACCTAATGGTAAAGTAACTCTTCAACGTTTTATTGGAAAAAATCAAATACTTGTATGTAGTGATGAGTATAATCTTCATAATAAAAAATATGATACTAAAAATAAAAAAGATAATAAAAACTCTCTTATTGATTCACTCTTGCTAAAATTAATAGGTATTGATGATGAACCTATGGTTGTATGCAATAAAGATTTTTCAAAGAGACGATTAACATGGAAATCATTTATGAAGATACTTTATTTAAATGAAGATGACATATGTACCTCAAAATCTGTTCTTGAGCTTATGGAGAAACCTGCACAAACTCCATTTTTATCAGCAATACTTTATTTACTTACAGGACACAGTTTCTCTAACATAGATGAACGTGATAACAAAAAAATAAAAGTAGCTCGCAAAAAAGCTGTAGAGACTTATATAAATGAGCAACTTTCTACTATTACAAAGCGTAAAGCTACTATTGATGATAAACTAAAATCATTTACGGATGTTAATATAGAAGAAGAAATTGAAAAACTTATAGGTTCTCTTGCTACAGCAGACAAAGAAATAGTCATAGCAACAAATAGAAGTAAAGATTTATTAAGTGATCTATTAGAATTAAGAGAAAAAGAAAGTGAATGTGAATTATCCTACTCTCATTATCAATCTTTAAAAAGCCAGCATATTGCAGATATACAGCGATTAACTTTTATTGTAGATGGTGAAAGTAATATGCAAAATATTCCTAAAAATACTAGATGTCCTTTCTGTGAAGGAGAAATGGAAATAAAAGATAAAGAATCCTACATAGAATCTTCACGTGGAGAACTTGCACGTATACTACCTTTATTAGAAGGTTTATTAGAAAGTGAACAAGATATATTAACAGAAATTGAAAAATTTAAAAAAGAAATAGAATTTATAGAAAATGAAAAATCTGATATAGAGTACTTAATCAATAATAAATTAGAACCAGGTGCAAAAGAATTAACTAATGCTATTGAAGAGTATTCTTCCTTTTTAGAATTAAAAAAAGAACTTAGTGTTATTAATGATTTTGCAGAGACTTGGACATCTAATTTAAATGAGCTACCTGTAGAGGATGAAAATCTAGTAGAATATAGACCTAGAGAATATTTTGATGACAATTTTAAAACTACAATAGATAAGTACGCCTATGATATTTTAGAAAAAATCAAATATGAAAATTTAACTTCTGCCCATTTAAATCTTACTGATTTTGACTTAGAAATAAATAATGTGAAGAAATCCATTAGTCATGGTAAGGGTGTTACTGCTTCTATAAATGTATCTTTAGCTCTTGCATTTAGAAAATATTTTGCTAATAACTCTAAATTTAATCCAGGACTATTATTAATAGATTCACCACTTTTAGGCTTAGACCAAGGTGTAGAAGATTCTGCTCCAGAAAGTATGAAGCGTGGATTGTTTGAGTATTTCATGGATAACCAAAGTGAAGGTCAGATGATAATAATAGAAAATAGTAATAATCTCCCAGATTTGGATTATGAAAAGTCTGGTGCAAATGTTATAGAGTTTACTAAGGGTAAGTCCCCTGGTAGATATGGTTTTTTAGATATTGTTAGATAAGTAAAAATACCCCTTTTAGCATTGCTATAAAGGGGTATTTTTTATTTATTTCATATTGTTCTTAACTTCATTGACCATTTCAATACTTACATCTAAAAGATCTGATACCTCATCCACATTTTTTCCTTTAGTTAAAAGTTTACCTATAACCTCTTTTATTCCTTCTTCTTTGCCCTCTTCTTTGCCTTCTTTTATTCCTTCTTTTATTCCTTCTTCCTTACCCTTTTCCTCTAAATATTTCTCTCTTATTTCATCAATACCCATATTAACAATACCTCCCGCACTTTCTTTAATTTCCTTGAACTTTTTATATAAACTATCATCTTGTATTAAAAAATTATATCGCCAACGAGATGCCTTTGTTACCACTTCAGGCAACTCCGTTGCTAAAATAAATACTCTAAAAAGTATGTTAGTGCCTTTCTTTGTTCCATAGTTCTTACTTTATTATAATTAAGTAGCTCATTAAATAGCTCTATCTTAGCTAAGAAAATCTCGTTATCATTTGCACCTATTTCTAATAATCGTTTTGCAATTTTAAACACTAGTTTCAATGGGTTTTCATCACTTATAGTACTTAAATCTAATTCTTCCACATCCATTGTTCTAAAATTATATACTAAAATGTCATCTTCTAAATCATGAAGGTTATATACAAATTTTTTATCTTTGCCTGCTGAGCCTTTATATGTATATATTGCCGAACCTATTATATCTGATCTGTCTTTATATTTATACCTAAATTTATCCCAAATTCTATAAAAATATCTAAACATTCTTTCAGCAAATATATTATCATTGCTATGATAGCTCTGCACTTCTACATGAATAAACAGTATCTTACGTTCATTATCCTTCATAGTTACTTTAATAATTTTATCAGATATTATCTTTTCTGCTTCTTCTTTACTAAAAATGTCCTTTTGAATCTCTAAAAGTTCGTTATCTAAAGCTTCACTTTTTATATCCCAATTTATTTTAGTGTATAATTCAGGAAATAATAGTTCAACTATTTCTTCTTCAAAAGCTTCCAATATAGTTTTCCATGCAGCATCATAATCATGCTTTTTTATCATTTTTTCATCTCCAAGACCTTTTTACATTTATTTTTTATATAAATATTATTGTCTAATTTTCTCTTAATTTCTTTTGTATAAACTTACTTGTATTATATCATAATCAAATAATATTTTTAATATACTTGCTTAATTCTTCTTTGTATTTTATTTACTCCTCTACCTTATAATAATTATAACTATAATATCTATTGATGCTAATAAAGTAGCTACTAAAATAACTAGCAAAAGATGGCACAAAGTGCCATCTTTCGTACACCCTGGCATATTTATCCAAGGCATGTCAATGCATTGGATTTGCTAATAGATACATCCTAATAAACTTATAATATCTATCTTGTGTTATTTGCATCATTTCTTTATTATCTATCATATTCATTTTTCCTCCTATTCTCCAAATTAATTCATTTATAGGTAATACTATTTCTATATTTTAACTTGCTATACTATATTTTCGATTATTGATAATATATTTTTTTATATTTTAGCGTATATTACCTCTATAAGACTTGCCACAAACAGGACAATGAACATCCCATTCAAATTCACTTTCCTTATGATAGTTAGAATCAATATATTTATATAAATTTGTTATACATTTTGGATGCTCTCTTCTATATCTGCACGAGTTTTGAACCCAAAACGTACCACATTTTGAATCTTTACATTCATAATGTGCTTTGTAACTATTACTTTCTAAAGTAGAACCTTCTTTTCCACATTCCGGGCATAAATCATCCCATCCCATATAAAAATGCATTACCAATTTTCCCAATATACGAATTCCTTTATCATTACTAGGTCTGAGTTTAAAATATCCACATTTATGAGGTTTTAACTTTGCAAAATTATCTTCTAAATCTTCATCTGGATGTACTAAAAAAGCACCAGGAGATCTCTGTGATAATTGCATATATCTAATTGCTGATCTATTCAAATCATTAAATAATACACTACCATTTCTGCTATAACGTTTATACTTTGCATCTAAAAATACTTCTCTTGATTTATTTTCATCCATAAATACTAAACTTATATCAGGCATTTGACCTTCCAAGTTCTTTTCACTTGTAATTATTATTTTATTATTATTATTACAATTTTTTATTTCAATACTAAATCCACGTAAAGTAGAGTGTTTATTATAATAATTTATCATATTATCAATCACATTAATTTCACTATTATTAAAATTAAGATCATTAACAAAGTAATCTAGAACTTTAAAAAATACCCATTTTTCATATAAGTCTGGTGATTTTATTAAATCACTCTGAAAGATACTTAATATCTCATTTTTCCTAAGTAATTTATTTACAACTTCAAATTTCTCGAAAGCTTGCTCATATAATGGATTAAATTTAAATATATGAGTCTCTTCCCACTTATCTGTACTATTTGTTGTAACAAATATACCTAAATCCAAAGCACTTTCTAGTTTAATATGAATATTATCCCATATATCAATTCTATTTTTAATATAAATACCTTTATCTTTTAATATTTTTATTTTGTAATTAGCTTTTTGGATTATGTTCCTATCATTAGTTTTGATTTCTTGTATATCTTGTATCTGAAATCTTATACTACTAATAATACCTTCTTCATATATTTTTTGATTCTGACAAGTTTCTAATAATTCTTTAATAGCTCCTTTTAGGATTCTATGCTCTTTGATGTCAAATGTCTTTTGACTTATTGTAGTATTAAATGTATTTTTAAATGGATACATCTCTTGTTCAATAAACAACTTAGGAGTAAACTTTTTTATTTTATCTATTTTAACAGTATCTTTAACTTCAATTAAGCATTCCTCGGGTCTATTATTTATTTCTTCTAAAATTTCATAAATATCTTGCATATGATTATTTAAAATATCTAAATTGATTAATGAATTAGCAGAACTTTCACCATTACAACCTTTCTGATAATTGTCTACTAGATTCTCCGTTATTATTTTTAATTGAGACTCCATAATTTCATACTCTTCTTCAGTTATTAATGATGGTTTTATTTTAAGTTCTTGAGTTTCAAACCTATTTCCATTGATATCTTCTCCTTCAAACTTTATCGTGCCGCATTGATTTATGCCAATAGGATAACTAATAGCTTGATAACTTTTAAGTTCTTCGCTCCATGAATAGTGTGGAAATGAAATCCACAAACCTTTACATACCTCTTTTAATTCTCTTTTATAACCAAACTTGCCTATAGCATATAATGATTTTAGTTCTTTATTTGTACTTATCCCAATCGTTCCATAATTATTATTTATCTTTGTATACTCATAGGCTACATATTGATTTTCTATATAATCTACTTTACTAACAATCTCTGCATTTTCAAATATTCCATCCATATATTCTTGATCATGGACTGTGTTATTTGGTTTCTTCCAAATAGCATCTATTAAAACAATATCCATTTAAATTACCCCCAAAATTGTATTGTCCTTTTTCTACTCATCATATCCTTAGCTTTTTCCTTAGAATCACCTTCAGGTAAATTACTTGTAAAATTCTGAAATGCATGTAATTTCAACTCATCAGATTTATTAAATTGTACCCTAGGCAGTATCTTAGAGCTAACTATTTGATTAAATATAACTTCATCTTCAGCTTGTTCTAAATTTATATATTTCTCAATATGTTTTCTACCTCTTCCATTTAAGCGTGCATTTGGTATTATACTAAGTCTATCAGTAATTTTAATAAATTCATTAGCCATTAATTTAGCATTTTCATTTACCGCAATATTATCATTTGCATATTCCATAAATTGTTCTATATTAATATCTAATATTCCCTCTATGTACTGATCTTCTAATTCTGATTTTATATTTTCATAATCATCTAAATGATTTAGCTCTATTATAAAGCTTCTATCTATTATTTTAGGGCTTAGTGGTTTAACAGTTTCATCCATATTTAATGTTCCTACAAATCTTACATTTTTAGGTATGATAAATTTAGCTGGGTAATATAATACTAATTCTAAATTTCCCCTTGCCGTTTCTCTATCTCCTTTTTTTAATGAGTTAATTTTTTCATTTATCTTGTATATATCTATCTCTAATAACTCTTTTTCACTTATTCCTAATAATTCTAATAATTCTCTTTTAACTTCATTATATATTCTTAGTGAGTATAAGTCTAAGTATCTTTCATTTACATTTTTCTCTCTAACACTTAAAAAGCTTGAAAAGTAATATTCTATATGCGCTAGGTTCATTTCATCTAAACAGATTATATGTATACTTTCTGGATCATATTTAGCTTCTACCAATGCATCTAAAAAACTTGTTGATATATATTTTCTTTGAATTGGATTAAAAAAACCTAGTAAGTCTTGAACATCAGTCCAACTTGACTGAACTGCAATATGATGAACTTTAAACTTATTTATTATCTTTCCAATTTGATTTACTAAACTTGACTTACCAGTACCCGATGGTCCTGAAAGCAGTACAATTTGGTCTATTGCAATGGCTTTATAAAACTTACTTATTATATCGTACTTATAAACTAATCCTTCATTTTCATAGTGATATAGTAGTCTTTGTATTATATAAATTATATCATTCAAACTATCTGCATTAATTAATTTAATATCATCTTGTGAGTTTTCTTGAAGCTCATTTATACATGGAATAAAATAATTTTTTAATGAACTTATTTTATCTTTTAACTCATCTAAGTCATTATCAAGAACTTTTATCTTTCTTTCTCGGGTATTAATTGATTTATCTAAGCTCTTAGATTCTTTTTCTTTTTCTTTATTTTCTAAAACTACTTCTTCTTTCTGTTTCTCTAAATCTTCTATTTTTTCAAGTATTTTATCGGCTTTGTCCATATAAATTTCTTCAAATCTTTCATAGATAATAGGAATTATTTCTTTATTATCTTGAAACTTATCATTTAGATATTCTGCAAACTTATTCCCATATAAATCCTTTATTTCTGTACTCTTAGGTAACTTTCTTACTGTTTCAGAATCAACTTTCACTAGTTTTTCAAGGTATTGCCATGATGTTTCTGGTTCATATTCTCCTACAACTAAATCATCTATATTAAACCCTGTATCATGAGAATAAAATACAACACTTAATTTTTCTCCATCAATAGGATTAATAATAGGAGTTAATTTATTAGATGGATTTAAGACATCCATAAAATGTATCCATGAATCTTTGTCGTCATTAAACTTTTTCCAAGTTATTTTGCAAATTATTTCTTCTCCTAACAACCCTTGTGATTTTAAATCTCCAACAATATTTTGTACAACTTCTTTTGTAAGATCTTCCTTATTATAATTTCTTTTTATTTCATCTATCATTTATACGTCTCCCCAAAACTATTATTAGTTGTTAATTTTATACCTATATTATACAAAATATATTTTATTTTTACAAAATAAAAAAGTAAGGATAAAATTATATAAATATCCTCACTCTAATAAATCTAACTATTTACTTATACTTTCTATATGTTTAGCAAAAGATGTCACAAAGTGCCATCTTTCGTACGCCCGGGCATAATTATCCAAGGCATGTCAATGCATTGGATTTGCTATCTGTTATATGACCTTTGGGACACTTCATTTTTACAGGTATATCAGTTCTGGTGTATTCTCCTAATACTACATATCCTTCTTTTTCTGCTAGTTTATAGAACTCTTCTTTTGCTTTTTTAACACTATCTGAATTTTGTCTTATAGTACCTCTGTTTAATTCATAACAAACTCTACATCTAGTTCCAGATTTAAAACTACCAGGTGTTAATGTATTAGTTGTGTGCCCCTTTGGACATTTCATTTCTATACTATCTTTGTGTGATACATAATCTCCTAAGACAATGTATTTAGTTTCTTGTGCTATTTTATAAAAATCATCTTTCGCTTTTAAGCTTTTTTTAGAATTTCTCATTTTATTTTTTCTTTCTAAATTAAAGCATTCTTTGCATCTGCGTCCATTTTTAAAACGGCTAGGTGCAATAGTATCCACTATATGACCTTTATTGCACATCATTTTTACTTTGGTTGAATTATTTACATATTCATCCAATATAAGATATTTTTCATCTATGCATAACTTTATATATTCTATTTCTCTTTCAATTTTATTTTTTACTTTTAAGTTATTACTATTTAAGATACATTCTAGTTCAGTTAACCTTTTATACATGTTTTTTAATATTTCGTCTTTATTTATTTCCATTGTATTATTCCTTTTTACCTTGTATATATTGATAATCTAATCACATATATTTTCTAAAAAAATAGAAATACCTAAATTAAACATTTTATTTAACTTAGGTACTTTATTATTTCTTTTAATATCCCTATGCTACTTTCTCATTTAATGACTTGCTAACTTATGTCTAAATAAAGTATATTTTGTAAAATTATAATTAATGCTTTCTTCTAAATTATTTATTCTATATGTATTTATAAATAATTTTACAAATATTGTTCCCTTCTGGAATTAACTCTACATTAATTATATCTTTATCATCAAGCATTTTAAATTTTTTTAGGATTCGTTTATTT
>JAVXJA010000059.1:0-17828 GCA_036648085.1 Terrisporobacter sp. | reverse complement strand
GTATTTTGCTGTAGACTTTATCAGAACGTATTTCTGTTACTTTCATAATATCATCCCCTCTCACTACTAATACTAAGGTATCACGTAGCGTCAATGTAAATAGTTTTATTAAAAATATTTTTATAAATATAAACGACTTACTCAAAGTCAATATTATTAATCCAAATACAAATTCCTATTTTTAAGCTGGTTATATAATTTGAAATTTATTTAACTTTTTATGACATGGGGTGATTTTTATCAAACTCTATTAAATCCCATAGGTTACCGTATAAATTTTTAAATACATCCACAGTTCCATAATCTTCTTCCCTAGGTTGCCCTAACAAGCTCTATTCCTACTTTTATCTTGTTCCTCTTAATATCTATCTTCAATTACATAAAATAAAGCTTTTTTGTATAAAAATCTATTGCCTTATCATAACCTTTTACTTCTAACGCAATCTGCACCACTAATTGAATCATTATTCATTTCTTATCCTTAATATTTACTTTTTTTATTGTATAAATAGGGTCCTCCACATATAATTACTATTCCTAAAACTACATAAATAAAATTTATCCGTATACCAAATGTGTAACTTGCACTAGTATCTAATTCCAACTAAATTCACTATTTCTTCTATTTCCAACAAATCGTTATTTGCCAAAATATCCGGTTTAAATCGTTTCAATTTTAAATATTTTAATTCATATTAGAAACTTAATTTGCTACCTATCTATTATTATATTCCATAAACATTTCGAATTTTTTCATATCATATATGCCGTCTTTATTATTGTATTTAACAATTTTATATTCTTTCTTACTCTTTTTATTTATTACATTATTACAATATGGATACTTGCTACAAACAAGCTTATTATTGTCACTTTTAATTTCTTCCATGTTACCTATTTTACATTTATTACACTGGATTATTTCAGTTTGTATATATCCATGAACATTTACATTTTTATTCTCTATTATTTCTTTAATAAATTGTGATTGTGAATCAATATCAACTATTAAAAATACATTTTTTCTGGCTCTTGTTATTGCAACATAAAACAATCTACGTTCTTCTTCAAATGGGTATTCTTCTTTTCTTTCAAGTGCCAGATCTAAGAGTTTTTCATCATCTTTTTGACTTGGAAAACCTCTAATAGAATCATCATTATTTAATATCAAAATGTAATCAGCTTCAAGTCCTTTAGATTTATGTATGGTCTTATATTTTATGTCTAGCTTACATTTATTTTCATCTATAATTTCTTGTAAGCAAGGTTCCTTATATTTATCTAAATCGTCATATCTATCAAGAATTAATACACTTTTCCATTTAGGTATTTTTTTAATTATACTTCTTACTACGTTAATTTTTGCATCAGTTTTACTATTAAACATATGCACATCTATTTTTGTTTCTTTATTTATTTGAGAATTCAACTTTTTATCAATTTGATGTTTATTCTTTTGTATAAATGACTCACTAACAGATATAATATCTTTTCCGAATCTATATGTATTTTCAATTTTACTAATCATAGTAGGACCATAACTATCTTCAAAATTAGTAAAAAAGTCTAATTTGCTACCTGCAAAACCAAATATCAATTGCCAATCATCACCAACACAGAATAGCTTAGCATTTCCATCCTCTCTTAATGCTTTAATTAATTTCACTTTATCTTGGGATATATCCTGATATTCGTCTATAATTATGTACTTGTATTTTATATTAAATTTACCTTGTTCCACGATTTCTCTTGCTTTACTAATCATATCTTGATAATCGGTTTTATTTGTAAGCTTTTGAAGATTACAGTACTTTGTATATATTTCATTAACTATATCAATAAGTAAATTATTTTTATCAAAATCATAATTATTATACATACTGTTCTTATTTAAACTATATAAATAGTCTATATTTATCTCCCTAACTTTCAATATTTTTATTATTAGTTCAATCGTTAAAATAAAGTCCTTTAATTTAAGTGATATTAAATAACTTAATTCATTCATATTAATTTTTTTTAATTTAATGTTATTCATTAATAACTTTTCTCGTAATCTATCTAAAAGTATTCCATCCTTGTATTCCCAAGAATAGGTTGTTATTAATTTAGTTTTATTATCCTTATGTAGTTTTTCTTTCCACTTCATTCCATTTTTATATTTACATCTGTCAGATTCAGAATAAAATTTGGGCGGTTCACCATATTTATCTACACCAAAATGTTCTAAGTAAATATCATAATCACACAAGTAAAAATCTGGCTTATACTGTTTTTTAAATTTTTCAGTTCGTGTATCAAATTTATATTCTTGTTCATAAATGTATTTTACACCATTAAGATATAAGAAATTTGCTATCTTCTTCTCCTCAAAACTTTTAACCTGTACACCATTTATTGTACATAACATGTCTTTTCTATCAGAAAGGAACTTAACACGCTCTTCAAATGTATTAAATTCTTCATTTAAATTTTGGAATGTGTAATATTCCATTATATACTTTTCAAATTTTTCTTTAAAGTTGTTATTTTTAAGCAAGTCATGAACTATATTCAAAATATAATTGTACTGGTCTGACAAAATATTAAGTCCTAAATTATTATATGGATTAAGTATACTAATTCCTAACTTATGAAAATTAGTAATTTGAATTTCATTATCTATTAAAGCTTTTACTCTTTCACGTAGTTCATCAGATGATGCATTTGTAAAAGAAATCACAAGTATTTCTTCCGGTTTGCAAAGCTTTTTTTCTAAAATATAAAGTATTTTTCCTATTATTGTTATAGTTTTACCCGAACCTGCACCTGCAATAATTAAGCTATTTTCTTCATCTTTAATAATTGCTTCAATTTGCTGATTATCAAGTTTTTTTCCTTCTATATTATCAAATAAGTATGAATACTTAATTTTTTCTCTCTCTATAAATTCAGCATTTTTCTTATTTATTTTTAAATCTAAAATATTATAAAATTCTCTCAAATTATCTTCTACTCTTCTAATCAAGTCATCATGAAAATTATTATCTTTTAGAATTTTAACTGCCTTCAAAGATATCTCCTCTGATAAATTGTATTTTAAAATACCCTTTATATTGTTCAAACTGCTATATTCATACTCGTTAAGTGCTTTTAATAGGTTATCTTTATCTCCGTATATCATTTCTTTTATTTTTTTAACTAATGAGTCACTTTGTAATTTAATAACTTCTTCGTTATGTTTACTAACTAAATTATCTAAGTTATTTATATAATTATTAAAATCTTTAATAATTTGTAATTCATGCTTATATAAAATTGGGCTAAATAATGTATCGTAATTTTCAATATAGTCTTTTAACAAACTTGTATTACTTTTTAATACTTTAATATCTTCTTCAGAAATCAAAGCCGCATCACTTAATTTATTATTTATTCGTAATAATTTATTTTCGTATTTTTTAATTAGTCCTTCTATGCTTCCATACTTGATAACAATTTCTTTTAAGAATACTGATACTTTATAATGGTTAAAACATGTAGAGTTTTTTTCATTATATGGATATGATTTAATATAATCCTCATATAAATTTATCATATCATTAAGTAATTTAATATTATTAATACTATTACGCTCTTTAAATATATTACGAGTTTTTTCTATAAATTCATTTTTATTATGTTTCAATACTATATTATCTAAGTTATTCATATAATTATTAAAACTTTTAATGACTTTAAATTCATTACTATACAATATCTGACTAAATAAGATATAATTATTTTCAACATAACGTTCCAACAAGCTTGTATTTCTTTTTATGACTTTAATATCTTCTTTAGAAATTAACGTATTATCACTTAATTTATTATTTATTCTACATACTATATTTTCATACTCTTTAATCAATCTTTGTACACTTCTGTACTTAGTAACAATTTCTTCTAAAAATACTACCATTCTATAATGATTAAAATAGCTAGTATTTGTTTCATGATATGGAAATGATTTAATAAAATATTCATATAAATTTATCATATCATTCAGTAGTTTAATATTGTTAATACTATCAGGTTCTTTAATCATAATACGAATTTGTTCTGTAAATTTTTTTGTATTATGGTTAAATGCAAGTTTATTTATATTATCAAGCCTATATAATGTGTTATTTATTTTGTTGTACTCAAATAAGGTTAGCTTATTTTTTACTCTATCCTTTTTCATATTCTTTTTAGCCTCTAATATCAATTTTTTCAGCTTTTGTGAAACTTTAGTATCTTCTACGCTAATATAATTTTTTAAAAATAATTTATTTAATTCTTTATCTAAGTTAAATTCAAAATCTATAATCCAAGCAATGTATTTATCTTCCAATTTCTTTTCATATTCATCATTAATATTATGAGATACATTAAAAGTTTGTTTTTTACATTTTACTACTTCTCCTCTTTTTGATTTTAATTCTTTATCATTTACTTCTATCATAAAATATATATCCTTTTTAACTGTAATTAATTTTTATAAATGCTTCTATAACATTATATTATCATATAAAAAGCTCTAACCTTAGTATGTTAAATCTTTTTATATGTATATATATATTCATATGTGATATTATATTTTCAAACATATTTTTACTTCCTAAGACCTACATTTGTAAAAATCTAACCTTTTATTTAATTTCTTTATCGTTATTTTTATTCTTTAATCCTTGCGATGATGAACATCCTTATATTGAAACATTTCATATAAAAATAATACCGCTTTAGCACATGTATTTACATATGATATAGAGTCATCATCCCTCCCTAGGTCTGAAAATACAACTGATAGTATACATCCATTTAAATTATACTTAACCCTAATAATTTCAATTAAATCCTTCTTTATGAAATATTCTATCATATCATTTTTCATTATCTAATAATTGTAATTTTATCTATATTACAGATAGTATAGATAATTTTTAAAATTAACTATATTAATTTAATCTTGAAATTCTAATTCATCTATATAATATTTATTAATACAAAAGCCATTAAAGTTTAATAACTCTAATGGCTTTTCTCAAATCTTTTTATTCATTCCTATCTTAGCATCTATTTATATGAAAAAAGATACATTATCATACTCTTCTACCTCTTTAGATTTTATAATTCTAGCTGGTATTCCAACGACAGTGGAATTTTCTGGTATATCCTTTAATACTACGGAATTAGCTCCTACCCTAGAATTACTACCTATATTTATAGGACCTAAAATTTTCGCCCCAGATCCAATAACTATATCATCTCCTAATGTAGGATGTCTTTTAAATTCCTTTTCATTACCTGTAGCTCCCAAAGTTGCTCCTTGATAAATTGTAACCCTGTCTCCTATTATAGTTGTCTCACCAATTACCACACCCATACCATGATCTATTAATATGCCTTCTCCAATTTCTGCACCTGGATGAATTTCAATTCCAGTAAATAATCTACCTATTTGAGATATTAATCTGGATATAAAAAATCTTTTCTTAGTATAGAAAAAATGAGATACTCGATAAAATATAAGAGCATGTATAGAAGGATAAAGAATAAATATTTCTATCTTACTTCTTGCTGCAGGGTCATTATTCATTATATAATCCAAATCTGCATTTACATATTTAAACATCTTCATCACCCCTAAAATACTTTCATAGACATATATTTATCTATACCATCTGGCGCAATAGTTACTATTTTCATATCAGAATTTTCCTCTGACATCTTCATAGCTCCAAATATATTTGCTCCAGAAGAAATACCAACTAATATGCCCATTTTTCTTGCTAATAATCTCACAGTTTCAAAGGCATCTTCATCAGAAACAGTTATTACTTTATCAACTATTTTATTATCATAATTTTTTGGTATAAAGTTTGCTCCTATACCTTGGATTTTATGAGGTCCAGCATGATTTTCTGTAATAATAGGTGATGAAAAAGGTTCTATGCCTATTACTTTTACATTTTCATTTACTTCTCTTAAATACCTTCCTATACCACTTATAGTTCCACCAGATCCTATTCCTGCAATTATCATATCTACATTTGGTACTTCTTTTAATATTTCTGGTCCTGTTTTTTCATAGTGAGCTTTAGGATTATCTTCATTTTCAAATTGACCTAAATTTATATAATTATTATTTTCTTTTATTAATTCTTGTAATTTTTCTATAGAACCATTCATTCCTTTTGATCCATCTGTTAATATTAATTCTGCTCCAAAAGCTTTAACCAACTGTCTTCTCTCTATGCTCATAGTCTCAGGCATAATTATTATAACTCTATATCCTTTTAGATTTCCAGCCATAGCAATACCTATACCTGTATTTCCACTTGTAGCCTCTATTAACACACTACCTTTTTTTAATAATCCCCTTTCCTCGGCTCCTTCTATCATACTTAAAGCTATTCTATCTTTTACACTTCCACCTGGATTTGTTTTTTCAAGTTTTACAAATACATTTCCATATCCAATATTTTTCAAGGAAATCATAGGTGTATTCCCTATTAAGTCTAAACCACTTTCATATATCATTTCTATAACCTCCATTATTTAAATGATTTCATCATATTAAGAATTAACATGATAACCATATTATTCCATTATCATTTTGATAGTTACATTATAGCATTATCATTTTGATAATACAACACATTATTATCAAAATGATAATAAATTTAATATTTGAAAATTTTTCCTTTGATAAAGATTTGATTTGATAAAAATTAACAATAATAATATGATATACTTAAGAAAACAACATCTTTTGAGAAAGCAATATGTTGGGAGGTTTTAACTTGAAACTTAATGATATTACTAATTATATACAAAACGTTTGCCAAAACATATCTACTGTACTTGATGTAGATGTAACTGTTGTATCTAAAGATTTAGTAAGGATCGCAGGTACTGGTATTTTTGAAAAAAAAGTAGGCGAAAAAATTTCTGATAAATCTGTTTATTCTAATGTTCTAAACACTGGTGAACCCTATGTTATTAATCGAGAAATAGAACATAGTTGTAAAGACTGTATTCATAGCAAAGATTGCAAAGAACTAGCTGATATTTGTACTCCTATAAAACTAGGAGAAGAAAATTTAGGTATACTTGGAATAGCTGCTTTTACACAAGAACAAAAGACTAAAATTTTATCTAAAGATAAAGATTTACGCGAATTCATAAGCAGTATGTCTAATTTAATTTCTTATAAATTAGATGAACTATATAAAGAAGAAATAAAAACTATGGAACAATTAGAAAAAGACGAAATAGAAAAAGCTATTAAAAAATATGGCAGCAATACTCAAGAAATGAAACAAGTTGCTAAAGCTTTAAATATCGGAATTGCCACATTATATAGAAAAGTAAAAAAGTACAATATTAATGCAGAAGAATAAACTTTATTTAATTTCAAAAAAACTGTAGACTACTTTATATTTAGTAGAATACAGTTTTTTTATTTTTCTATATCTCTTCATATATCCTTTATATAAGAATCATTCATATGTTTTAGATTAATATAAAGTCTTTGTAAGTGTAAATTAGTAAATATCTGAAATAAAATTGTGGCTATTATGAAATATTTTGTATAAAATATTATTAATAATAAGTTTTAGGGAGGATACATTTCATGAAACAAATATTCAAGGGATGATATAATCATACCTTGAATATTTAATTAACTTAGTTCTTTTTACTAAGCTTATATCACTCCATTTGTTTAATAAATTTTTTATGGTTTTACATCTTCTAATTTAAATTATTTTTTATAACACTCTACAATTTCACCGTAATATAAATAATGATAATCATCCTTTGGATAATTATTTTTTAATTCCTTAGGAAATTTGTCACCATGTAATTCATCTACATATTGTATCTTACACTCATAATACATGTCACAACCCTTCACTATTGGAGTATCCACAGTTTTACTATGTATAAACTTTATATTAGCTTCTTTTTCTTTATCTATATCCCTACCTGACTTAGTTCCACAAATTGTAAGAGCTTTTTTCATATCGTCACTATAAGGTATACTTACTGTAAAACTTTCACTATTTTTTATAATTTCTTGAGTATATCTTTGTGGTCTAACCATAGCTACAAAGAAAGGTTTATTCCAACTATAGCCTACATATCCCCAAGCTATAGTCATAGTATTTACAATATCATCTTCTTTTACAGTTAAAAAGGCTCCTCTTTCACTTAAGTTTTTCATTACATTTTCTAAACCTTCATAAAAATTCATTTTAATCATCCCCTATAATAAAATAATAATCAATATAATTATATCTTATTTTTATTAATGTTTTAATAATTAAATATAAACACAAAAATGCTGAGCTCATATATAGTTCATCATTTTTTATTCTTGTTTATTTTCATTAACTTAAATAGATTCCTTCAGAATTATTTAATTATGAATAAAATAATTTCTGAAGCTTCTCCCATTATTATTAAGTCTGTTCTCTTTAATACATGCTTTTATCATCATATCCAACTCCTAATATTAAATAAATTTATATTATCATTGTATCTATTTTCCAGTTAAGTTTTCATTAAGATATGTCCTTGGATATAAAGATTTTATGAAGATATTTATAGTTATAATTTTTTCTCTTTAAAGCCTCCGCCTTTTACTTCATCAAGATTATTAATGGATACAAAAGCGTTTTTATCCTCTTTATATATAATCTCCTTTACTTTAGCTATTTGTGTTGTTGATACTACACAGTAAATTACTTTCCTTTTATTTTGAGAATATGCTCCTTCAGCTTCTAGTAACGTTACACCCTTACCTGTTAAAGACATAATTCCATTAGCTATGTTTTGGTATTTTTCCGAAATTAAAAGAATAAGTTTTTGTTGGTTAAATAAGTCTTTTGCTTTTTCAATAAATATAGAAGTTAAATACATTGATATAAGCGTATACATTGATTTGACTCCTCCAAATAATACACCACCTACACATATTATAAAGAAATTAATTACTATAGATGCATTTTTTATAGATATATCATATTTAATTTTAAGTGCTGCCATAACAATATCCAATCCACCTACAGAAGAATTCGCCTTAAATATTAAACCTACTCCAACCCCTACTAAAATTCCACCAAATATGCTTTGCATCATAATATCATTTATTTTTATATATAAGTATAAGTTCTCAGTTATTCCTAGAGCAAAGGAATATATAAACATATTTATTATACTGGTGAAAAAAAACTCTTTATCTACATACTTTCTACAAATTATAAATATTGGTATATTCATTAATATTATTACTAAACCTTGATTCACTCCAAATAGCTTATTTAATATAACTACTATACCTGCTAAACCACTACTAAGTAGATCTGCTGGTGCTAGAAATCCATTTATTCCTATGGCACATATAATAATCCCTATAATTATTAATATTTGCTTTCCTACTTTACTATCTAAAAAATCCATCTTTCTACTCCCCTTCCTTATACCTAATAGATATAAATTTGCCCACAATATTATTCTAGTGAATATATACTCATATAGGTGAAGATTTATATAATTTATTATTTTTACAAATAAAACAACCCCTCATGTTAATTTAAACATGAGAGGTTTAATATGCATTACCTATTTCCATTCTTGCTATAGCTGCCTCACACGCTCTTGCCCCTATTGCTAAACCTGGACACTCATGTCCGTGAAAATCTACTGCTCTTTCCCATAATTCCTTTTTCATTTCATTATCCTCCTATAAATGCCCATATAAACTTCTTTTTCCTTCCAACTTTCTCATATGTACTACAATTCCATATTTGATCCCCTGGAGTAATAGGTTATATATATCACCTTCTCTTAACAGTATTTACTATATCTTCCCTACTCTTTATCCTTTCATAAAATTATACTTTATTATATCTGATTTTATCTTTTTTTTATTTTAATATAGTTTTCTTCGCATAATCTTTTCATTAAAGGAAAAATTCCTCATCTAGGAAAAAATAAAACTTTTATGGTATACTAATTAAATAAAATTAAGTTTTAATATAAAAGCAACTATATTAGGAGGTGGCAATCATTAAAACAATTTTTAAAAAAGATATTGAAAATAGAAAAAAAGAATTAAAAGAACAAGATAAGATTCATAATTTTCTTGGATTGTTTAAACTTGCTTTAGTCATATTAATTGGCTATTCTACTTACAATTTTTATACTAAGGGACAAGACAATAAAATTTTAGCACTGATTACATTTGAATTATTAATTTTTGTAATTGCATGTATATATCATAGCAAGATAATAAATAGAATTAAAAATGAAATGGGACTAATTAAAATAAGTGAAAACAATCTTAAAAGGATTGATGGCTCCTGGATAAATTTTGAAGATATTGGAAAAGAATTTGTTGATGTGGATCATGATTACGCAGTAGATTTAGATATTGTAGGTAAAAAATCTTTATTTCAATTTTTAAATTCTACAAACACATATTATGGTAGAGATAAATTCGCAAAGGATTTATTATATGCTAATTTCTCTTCCTCTAAACTACGTAAAAGACAGGATGCCATTAAGGAATTAAGTGAAGATTATATTTATGCAAGACAAGCTGAACATTATTTTAGTAAAATAGGAATTGATGATTCTTTTCCTAATTTAATTGAAGAATTAAATCATAAATCAGTATTTATTAAGAATAAGTTCATAACAACTTTCCTTAAGTTTTTACCTTATGTAACTTGTTTTATGATTACTTTAGCTTTTATTTTTAGAAAATATAATATAGCTATGATGGCAGTAAGTTTATTAATACTTCAAACGTTTTTATGGTTAATAGGATTTTTAAAAACTCATAACTACTTCGGAATTTTAAATACTCTACCATATAAAATAAATCTTTACGATGATGTAATTAGCTTTATAGAAAAAAAAGATTTTTCATGTGAAGAATTAAAAGCTATTCAACTTACATTAAGTTCTAATCATGATGCTATAAAAGAATTATTTAAAATCTCAGATAGAATTGCTCAATGTCATAATGCTATTTTTGCCATAATTTTAAATATTTTTTTCCTTTGGGATTATAAAAATGCAATTGATTTAGAGAATTGGAAAAGAAATTATGGTGGGCTAATGGAAAACTACTTTAAAGAACTTGGAGAATTTGAATCCCTTTTAAGTTTTGCAAATTTACCACGAGTTTGTGATAACACTACTCTTCCCCTTATGTTAAATGAAGATAAAATATTTAATACGAAAAATTTAGGACATCCTTTAATAAACAATGATACTCGTGTTTGCAATGATTTTTCACTACATAATGAGATATTTATTATATCTGGTTCGAATATGTCTGGTAAAACTACTTTTATGAGAACTATTGGAATTAATATGATTTTAGCTTCTACTGGAAGTTATGTATGTGCTAATGAAATGTGTTTTTCTAATATGAAATTAGTTACTTCTATGAGAATTGTTGATAATTTAAATGAAGGAATATCTACTTTTTATGCTGAATTAAAAAGAATCAAAAAAATAGTTGATGATGCTAATAAAAACAACAACACCTTATTCTTTATCGACGAAATCTTCAGAGGTACAAATTCTGTAGATAGATTAAAAGGTGCTAAAGGCGTTCTTGAAAAACTTCAGAAATTAGGTGTTTCAGGCATTATCACTACCCACGATTTAGAAGTATGTAGTTTAGAAGAATCTTTCCCTAATATTAAAAATTATAGTTTTTGTGAAAACTATGTGAATGATGATATTCATTTTGATTACAAAGTTAAAATAGGAAAATCTAAAACTACTAATGCAGAATTCTTGCTGAAAAAAATTGGCATACTGTAATATACATAAGAGGATATACTCTGTTACTTTTAACAATGTATATCCTCTATTTTTAAATATATAATTTATTTACTAAACCTTATTTCACATTTATCATCACCATTGGCAATAGTTTTGCCTAGATTCATCTCTCCACCGAAGCTTTTTGCAATGCCTCTATCACCTTCCATCGCTATATCACAAAGTCTGCTTATTTCTTCATCACTACAACCTAACTTTTGCCATGCATGAACTAATGGACAATAACCAAAATCTATAGATAATTTATTATCATCATACTCTAATATCTTCATTTCAAATACCATTTGTGCTGGCAGTGTAAATAATTGTTTTTTTAATCCTTTAAAACTTTGAGCATTTGAATTGTCACTTAATTCTTTTCCTTGTATACATCCACATTGTTTGATTGCTTCTTTAGAAAAATCTTCCCATTTAAGCCCCTTTTTTTCAGCTTCATTTAAAAGTAAATATAGCCACATTCCACGGTGTTCTAAAGTTTGTCGTACTGCTTTTATTACCTTGTTATTTCTCTTTGGAATATTTTTCACTTTAGACATATGTATCCTCCCCCTAATTATCTTTATAATTATATTTTATATGCTTTCTTCTTAAATAGAAACAGATACTCACATAAAAAAATTTACTTTGCTCAAAATGTTCTTTTTTACTTTTCTACATCCATTGATATTACTGTTCTCAAAAAAATAGTTACTAGGTTTTATTCCTAGTAACTATTTTTTTATTTCGTATAATAAGCTATGCCTATACTACCCGGCCCTACATGAAGTCCAATTACAGGTCCTATATACTGCAAACTTACTTTTTCCCCCAATTTATTTTCTAAAGCTTGTGCTAACTTTATGCCGTCATCTTCACAATTTATATGATGAACAATAACATCGCCTAACCCTTTAGTTTCTATATCCTCTAATACAGCTGAAACTATTTCATCTACAGCTTTTTTTCTAGTTCTAACTTTTTTAAATACAGAAGTTTCACCTTCTGCAACTGTAAGTATAGGTTTTATCTGAAGTAGATTTCCAAATAACGCTGATGCCTTACCTATTCTACCACCTTTTTTTAGATATTCTAAAGTTTCTGGTGTAAACAAGAATTTACTATTATTAATTACATAATTAGCTTCATCTATTACTTCATTTATGCTTTTATTTTCACTGGCTGCTTCACCTGCTTTAATAACTGCAAATCCCATTTGCATACAGTTTGTTTTTGAATCAAGTATATGTATGTCTGCCTTAGGATAATCTTCTAATATCATGTTTTTTATCATATTTGCATTAGAATATGTTCCACTCATTTTTGACGATAAAAATATACCTACTATAGAGTCCCCATCTTTTACTATACCTTTAAATGTATCTAACATTTCTTCTGGAATAGGCTGAGATGATTTTGGAATTTCACTGCATATCTTCATTTCTTCATAAAAATAATTATTATCTATATCAACCTCACGTCTACTTACCCCATCCATAACAACATTTAAAGAAACAATCTTTATATCGTATTTGTCTATATATTCTGTTGGTATGTATGATGTACTATCTGTAACTATTTTAATAGCCATATATATCACTTCCCTTATATGTATTAAATTTATTGATACATGTATTATTATATACTATTATTCACATAATAATAATATACGTTTATAGATCTTGATTATTTATTATTTATTTTTTACATGCCTATTATTATATTTCTGCTAAATATAATTCAAAAAAGCCATCTCAAAAGAGACAGCCTTATATTTATTTTTTGTATTACTTAGCTTTGTTTTCTAAGTTATTTCTTCTATTATCTAATGGGTTTAGATTTATATGATGAACTCTTTCATCTTCACTTGGGTTCATTATAACATCTTCCATATGAACTTTCCCCTTTGGAGTATGGGCTATTACTTGAGGTTGCTTATTACCCTTTTGGTAAATCCAAGAATATCTCTTATTTATTACTCTGTCTAAATCTTTAAATGATACTAAAGCTTTTTCATGATCTCTACCATTTTTGTCTCTTAATATTACGGCTATAGTTTCATCATCTATAGTTTCATATTCATTTTTTTGTGTTGTATCAACAAGGTTTAAATTACATTTTCTATTATCTAATGTATCTCCATTTATATGTGTAATTGGAGCTTTTACTTGTATATCTAGTATTACTGATTGAAGATTTCTCTTAGTACTTTTTATTTTTTTATTTTCTTTAGTTATAGTTAAGTTTTGAACTAAGTAACTATTAAAATCTTTGTGCCACTCAGCAAACCAAATTCCCATTCCTTGAACTTTTTCTAAATCTTCAGTATCTATTTTAGCCACAAGCTCAGTATTATTCTTTTTAAGTATAGTTATAAGGGTAACTGGACCTTGAATTTCATACTTGTTTTCTGTTGTCTTATAATTATTTATGACAAACACCTCTTTCTTTTATTAATATTATTTAATTTTAACAGAATTATGCAATAAAAGCTAATAAGTTTTATTAAAAAACCTTCTATAGTAATTTAATATTGCCATAGAAGGTCATTTTAATAAGCTTAATACTTATATTTTAAGCAATTTAATAAGTCTTAAGTACGGCGAATTTTATTTTTTAGTTTTAACATAAGTTATTTTATCATCAGAAGCTTTTTCCATTCCTAAAGCTTTTAAAGTATCTTCATTTATTACTAAAGTAGTTTCTTTTAAAGTTTCTACTGGTATATCTTTTACTTCAGTTCCTTCTATAATTTTAACGGCTTGTAAACCTGTTTGATATCCAAGTTTGAAGTAGTCTATTCCATTACAAGCTAGAGCACCAGTTATTACTACACCTTCTTCTGATGCTATTACGGGTAATTTATTTTCATTAGCTACTTTTGAAATTATAGGCATAGATGATACTACTAAATTATCCGTAGGTATGAATAGTACATCTACTTTATCCACAAAACTAGATACTGCTGCATTTACTTCATTTGATGCAGTTACTCCTTTTTCAACAACTTCAAGATTATTATCTTTTGCGTATTTTTTTAGCTCTTTTACCTGTACTGTTGAGTTAGCTTCACTTGTACAGTAGATTACTCCTACTTTTTTAGCCTCTGGCACTAAGTCTTTTATAAGTTTTACATTAGTTTCTACTGATAAATAATCAGATGTTCCAGTTACATTAGTATCTGGTTTTTTCATATCTTTTATAAGACCTGCTTCTACTGGATCTGTTACTGCAGTGATTAGTATTGGAATATCTTTAGTTGCGTTGTAAGCTGCTTGTGCTGTTGGAGTTGCTATGGCAAATATCAGATCCTTTTTATCACTTGCAAATTTACTTCCTATTTGTTGAGCTGTAAGCTCATCTCCTTGAGCATTTTGTAAATCAAGTTCTATATTTTTCCCATCTTCATAACCCTTCTCTTTTAGAGCTGCTACAAAGCCTTCTTCAGCCTTATCTAACGCTGGATGTGAAACTAGTTGTGATATACCTATTTTAGTTACTTTTTCATCTTTACTTGATTCTTTATTGCTACTTGAACATCCTGATAGAAGTGATACACTTAAAACTCCCATCGTAAGTATTGAACAAATTTTCTTAATTTTCATATTATTTTTATCCCCCTAATAAAATTTTTATTTACTTTTATAATACATTCTTAGATTTTTCTAATATTTAATACGTTTATTCTATACTGCATACTCAAATCTTTCTAAAATTTCATCTACAGACATCCTCTCTTTGTAATCTTTTGTTAAATCTAAAATGATTTCCCCCTTATGAAACATTATTAACCTGTCACCATAATCAATAGCATGTTTAAGATTATGCGTAACCATCAGTGTTGTGATTTTATTTTCTCTAACTATTTTATTAGTTAATTCTATTATCTCTTGAGAAGTCTTGGGATCTAGTGCTGCTGTATGCTCATCTAGTAAAAGTACTTTAGGCGCTGTAATAGTTGCCATAATTAGTGATATTGCTTGCCTTTGACCACCTGATAGAAACTTCACTTTAACATCTAATAATTTTTTTAAGTCTAGGGAAATATCATCTAAAAGTGATTCTAAATAATTTGTTTTATGTCTAAGACATTTTCTAAAGTTTAGTATATTAGCTTTATTTAATGCCATAGATAAATTTTCTCTAACGGTCATTGATGGACAGGTTCCCATAGATGGATTTTGAAATACTCTACTTACTATTTGTGTTTTTTTATGTTCTGGAAGATTTGTGATATTCATTTCATCTAAGATTATTTTTCCTCCATTTAAATTTGTATAACCTGATATTATATTTAAGAGAGTTGATTTTCCTGTTCCGTTACTTCCTATAATATTTACAAATTCCCCTTTTGAAATATTCAGTGATAAATTCCTAAATATAACATTGTCTTCTCCATAAGGATTTTCATATACTTTTGAAATATTTTTTATTTCTAACATAACTAAACCACCTTTTTATTTGAATTTATTTTTAGATTGAACTTTTCACCTAATTTAAGACCTCCTATACTTAAAAATACAATTAGAATAAGTGATGTTATTAATTTTAAATCTGTTGGTAGAAGTCCATGATTTAAAGCGTAGAATACACTGCATTGATATATAAATGCTCCAATTAAAACTGCACTAGTTTCATTTATAAATTTAAATCTAGTAAATAATGAAATTCCTATTATTATGGAGGCTATACCAAGAACTAAAGTTCCAACTCCCATATTCACATCTGAATAACCTTGAAACTGAGCTACTAAGGCACCAGATAACGCTATTAATCCATTTGATATCATAAGCCCTAAAATTTTCATTTTTCCCACATCCACTCCTAAGGACTTTATCATTTGCACATTATCTCCCACACCTTTTATTGTGTATCCTAAATTGGTTTTGAAAAATAAATCTAATAATACCTTGCATAAAATAAATGCAAATAAAGCTAATCCTAGATAACATAATTTAATACCACTCTCCAAAGGAATGTTTAATGCCTCGCAAATTTTTGAAGGCCAGTTGCTATTGAATAAATGATTGTAAGTAAATAAAGGCACATTTGATTTTCCCATTATTCTTAAATTAATAGAGTAAAGCATTCCCATTACTAATATTCCTGATAAAAGATTTGTGATTTTTAACTTAACATGTAAAAATCCTGTTATAAAACCTGCCCCCATTCCAGCAATAAATGCTATTAAAGTTCCTAGTAAAGGATTAATTCCATTAACTAGGGACCAAGCAATTACAGATCCTCCCAAGGTATAACTACCATCTGCTGACATATCTGGGAAATCTAAAAGCTTAAAAGTAATGTAAATACCCAGTGCCATTATGGCTAATATAAAACTTTGTGTTATTACAGATAACATATAAAATACTCCCCCTTTTTTAAATTTAGTTGTTTTTCTAATCATTTTCAAATATTAAAAAAAGCCACATATACATGTGACTTTTGAATACAACAAAAGCCACAAGTTATCCATGTGGCTTTTAAAATAGTATCAATAAAATAAATACTTTTTTACCAACATAGACACAATCCCACTCATATAACATTCTCACCTGTTATTTTGGGTTTGCATCTATCAAAATAAGAGTTAAATGCAAACCCTATCTAATTTGGTAATAATAATAAAAACTTCTTAAGTTATTTGTATTTAAAGTATTCATAATATCTCCTCCATAATTTTATATTTTGCATTTTGCATTTGATTTTGTATTTGTTATTATTAATAATAGTTATGTTATTTTTATTTGTCAACTTCTTTTTAAATTTTTTTCCAACTAAAATATATTAAAGCTTTTTCCCTTCTATATCTCCTTCAAAGTTACAATTTTGTATAAAAAAGGCTTCTACATTTACAACGAATTTCGACAATGATAAAAATGATAAAATGGTATTTCAACCAAAAAACATTATTTATCTTTACAAGTGAACTACCAACAAGCTAAAGACTTGTCGGCTTCTTGGTCAATATGTCTAAT
>JAVXJA010000058.1:9878-17904 GCA_036648085.1 Terrisporobacter sp. | reverse complement strand
TAATATAGATATAGGGATTATTAAAGCAGATTTTAAGAATTATAACATTGTTTCTATTGTTGAAGAAGTAACTTTATCTATTGTAGACTATGCCTTATTAAAATCAATAAATATACAATTTGATACAGATATGGAAGAATATGTTATAAAGTGTGATTCTTCTATGATTGAAAGAGTCATGTTGAATTTATTATCAAATGCAATTAAATTTTCATATGAAAATACAAATATATTAGTTAATGTTAATATAAGGTGTGATTGTATAGAAATAGATATTCATGATGAAGGAATAGGAATTTCACAACAAGATAAAGAAATTATTTTTGAGAAATTTGTTCAATTAGATAAATCATTTACTAGAAAAAATGAAGGCAGTGGTATAGGGCTAAGTATTGTTAAATCTATAGTGAACCTTCATGAGGGAAGTATAAGTGTAGATAGTAGTATAAGTAAAGGAACTACAGTTAAAATACTATTACCAAATGCTATAATTGAAGATAGCATGTTATTTGATTATGATATTGATAAGCATAATATAGAGTTAGAGCTATCTGATATATATGAAGTTTTAACTTAATTATATATAATATTGTTAGTTATAAAGGTAGTTACTATGTGTAAAAGTAGTAACTACTTTTTTTATGCAAAAATAATGAGACAAATTCCTAAAAAAGGAACAAATAACTATCTATAAGATATATATCTAAATACTAATAATATATTGTATACATTCATACATGAGGTTAAAATGAACTCATGAATAATTAGAATTTTAAAAAATATAGGAATATATGAGAAAGGATTAATATTATGAGACAAAAGATACAAAGGTTTGGTGGAGCAATGTTTACACCAGTTCTACTTTTTGCATTTGCAGGTATAATGATAGGATTGGCTACAATATTTAGAAATACTCAAATTATGGGGTCTATAGCGGAACCGACGACTATGTGGTACAAGATTTGGTTTATGGTAGAGGAAGGCTCATGGACTGTATTTAGACAGTTACCACTTTTATTTGCAATATCCCTTCCAATAAGTCTTGCAAAAAAGCAAAATGCACGTGCTTGCATGGAGGTTTTTGTAATATACTTAACGTTTAATTATTTCTTAAGTGCTTTATTATCACAATTTGGTCCATCATTTGGAATAGATTTTGCAGCTGAAGTAGGTGGAACAAGTGGACTTGCAATGATAGCAGGGATAAAGACATTAGATACAGGAATGATGGGGGCAATATTAATATCTAGTATAGTAGTGTTTATACATAATAAATTCTATGATATAGAATTACCAGATTACCTAGGTGCATTTAAAGGATCTGCATTTGTAGTCATGCTAGGATTTTTTGTAATGATTCCAATTGCTTTTGGAGTAGCTTCAATATGGCCTAAAATTCAATTTGCAATGATTGGCTTACAAGAATTCTTCAAAAGTGCAGGTTACATGGGACTAGGTGCTTATGTACTGTTACAAAAGCTATTGTTACCAGTCGGATTACATCATTTTATATATGCACCAGTTTTATTTGATTCAGTAATAGTAGAAGGTGGAACTATTGCATATTGGGCAAATCATCTTAGTGAGTTTGCAAATTCAACGGCTCCATTAATAGAATTATATCCGCTAGGAGGATTTTCTAATGGAGAACTAGCAAAAGTATTTGGAGTAATAGGAGTTGCATGGGCATTTTATGCAACAGCAAAACCAAGTAAGAAAAAAATGGTTTTAGCGTTAATGATACCAGCGACACTAACGTCTATAATGACGGGTATAACTGAACCTTTAGAATTTACATTCTTATTTATAGCACCATTTTTATATATAATTTACTCTATATTAGCAGCAGTACTAGCTATGGTAATGCTTGCCTTTGGTGTAATAGGAAATTTCGGAACTGGTTTACCCAATATTATATTTATGAATATCATTCCTTTATTTAAAAATAGAGAAATGATGTATTTAACAATGTTAGTCATAGGTGTGATATTTACATTTATACATTATGCAGTATTTAAATTCTTAATATTAAAGTTTGATTATAAAACTCCAGGTAGAGAAGATGATGATGAAATTAAACTTTACTCAAAAGATGATTATAGATCAAAAAATGAAGTAAAAGGATTGAGTCCAACGTTAAACGAAAGTAATGAGCAATTGATTATTGAAGCTCTCGGTGGAAAAGAGAATATAGTGGAAATTTCCAATTGTGCAACTAGACTTAGATTATCAGTAGTAGACGAAACTTTAGTAAAAGATACAAATACATTTAAAAAACTGGGAGCAGTAGGAATAGTGAAAAGTGGAAAGTCTATACAAGTTATAATAGGACTTAATGTACCAAAGGTAAGAGAAAATATAGAATTATTAATAAGTTAAATTAAGATAGACAAAATAGATATGGAGGCATAACAATGAAGAAATTTTCAGTTTTAATAGCAGGTGGAGGAAGTACGTATACACCAGGAATAGTATTAATGTTACTAGATAACTTAGATAAATTCCCTATAAATAAAATAAAATTTTATGATAATGATGAAGAGAGGCAAAATATAGTAGCCAATGCATGTGAAATATTGGTTAAAGAAAGATGTCCTGAAATAGAATTCTTAGCTACTACAAATCCAGAGGAAGCTTTTACAGGTGTGGATTTTGTAATGGCTCATATAAGAGCAGGAAAATATGCCATGAGAGAATTAGATGAAAAAATACCTTTAAAACATGGAGTTTTAGGTCAAGAGACTTGTGGACCAGGAGGTATAGCTTACGGAATGAGATCTATAGGTCCTATGATAGAACTAGTAGATTATATGGAAAAATATTCACCAAATGCATGGATGTTAAACTACTCAAACCCAGCAGCAATAGTGGCAGAAGCTACTCGTAAATTAAGACCTAATGCTAAAATATTAAATATATGTGATATGCCAATTGGTATAGAGCGTCATATGGCTACAATTTTAGGATTAGAATCAAGAAAAGATATGATAATTAAATATTACGGATTAAATCATTTTGGATGGTGGACAAGTGTTACGGATAAACAAGGAAATGATTTAATGCCTAAGTTAAAATCACATATAGCTGAGCATGGATATAATGTAAACATTCAAATGTATCAACATAATGACGCAAGTTGGAATGACACATTTATGAAGGCAAAGGATTTATATGCAATAGATCCAACAACTTTACCAAATACATATTTAAAATACTACTTATACCCAGATTATGTGGTAGAGCATTCAGATATAAATTATTCTAGAGCTAATATGGTTATGGATGGACGTGAAAAGTTTGTATTTGGAGAATGTAAAAAAATAGCAGAAGCTGGAACAAGTAAAGGTTGTGATTTACACATAGATGAACATGCATCTTATATAGTTGACCTTGCTAGAGCTCTTGCTTACAATACAAAAGAAAGAATGTTATTAATAGTTGAAAATAATGGAGCTATAGAAAACTTCGATAAAACTGCGATGGTTGAAATACCTTGTTTAGTAGGTTGTGAAGGACCAGAGGCTTTATCAGTAGGAACAATACCACAATTCCAAAAAGGATTAATGGAACAACAAGTATCTGTTGAGAAATTAGTTGTAGAATCATGGGCAGAAAGTTCATACCTAAAGTTATGGCAAGCATTAACAATGTCTAAAACTGTACCAAGTGCTAAAATTGCTAAAGACATATTAGATGATTTATTAGAAGCTAATAAAGAGTTTTGGCCTGAATTAAATTAATAACACATATTAAAAATAGAATTAGAGTATATCTTAAAAATAATCATTTTCATATGATTAATAATATTTTAAGCTATGCTCTTTTTTTATTTTAATATTGTCACTTCTTTATAAATTGTAAAAATGATATAATTTATTATAAAATAAGAGGTGATATACATGAAAATTGATGAACTTGTGAATAAACATTATGATAAATTAAATCAAAATGATTTACATATATGGAAATATATAAATTCTCATAAAGAAGAATGTTGCAATTTAAGTATACATGAATTAGCATCCAGATGTAATATATCAAAAACTACTATATTAAGATTTGCTAAAAAGTTATCATTAAAAGGATATAGTGAATTAAAAGTTTATTTAAACTGGGAAATGGATGTTAAGGAAGATGGAGATATAGAAGATTTATATATAGATAGGATATGTGATAGTTGGAAGTCAGCCATTGATGATATAAAAGAAAGAGATTTTACAGACATAAATGAAATGATATATAAAAGTAAAAGAGTATTTGTATATGGAACAGGCAAGCTACAAGTGGGTGTTGCACGTGAATTAAAGAGAATGTTCTTATACTGTGGAGAAATATTTTATATTGTAGAAGGTGAGAATGAGGCTGAAATGCTTCTTAAAAATTTAAAGCATGAGGACTTAGTTATATTAATTTCCTTAACAGGAGACTCTGAAAAAGTAACTAAATTAGCAAAAGAGTTATTAGTAAAAAATGTACCTTTTATATCTATTACGAAATTAAAAAATAATGCTGTAGCTAGGATGAGTACAAAGAGCATATATATAGCTACTTCTAAAATAAAGTTTGGCGATGGTGTATTTCATGAAGTATCAAATTTATTTTTTTTATTAGCAGAAGTTTTATTTTTAAGGTATACATCTTATAAAAAGATAATGGAAAAGAAAGCTTCTAATTGAAATATAGTGGAATAGCACTATTAGGAGTTATTTACATTATGAATTAATTTTTACTTATAATCCCATGATAAGCTATAGATTTTTGTGTGAATTAAATTTATAAAATAAATATGAGCTAGTTATTATATTATTAAAATATAATAATATAATGTAATAAAGTGAGATATATTAATCTAATCTTACTAAAAAATGTTATAAATGAAAGGGGAATATAATGTTTGAAAATTTAAAAAAATTTGACACCGAAGTTTATAACAGCATGAAAAGAGAGTTACTTAGACAACAAAGAAATATAGAACTAATAGCATCAGAAAATATAGTTTCAATGAGTGTAATGGAAACTATGGGAAGTCATTTGACTAATAAATATGCAGAGGGATATTCTGGGAATAGATATTATGGAGGATGTGTACATATTGATGAAGTGGAGACTTTAGCTATAGACAGGCTAAAGAAAATTTTTGGTGCAGAGCATGCTAATGTACAACCACACTCTGGAGCTAATGCAAATATAGGAGTATATTTTGCAATATTAAAGCCAGGAGACAAGGTAATGGGAATGAATTTATCACAAGGGGGTCACTTAACTCATGGTTCTCCTGTGAATATATCGGGACAGTATTTTGATTTCCATGAATACGGAGTGGATAAAGAAGGATTTATTGATTATGATAAAGTAAGAGAAATAGCTCACCAAGTTAAACCTAAATTAATAGTAGCAGGAGCAAGTGCTTATCCAAGGGAAATAGATTTTAAGAAATTCAGAGAAATAGCTGATGAAGTAGGGGCTTTACTTATGGTAGATATGGCTCATATTGCAGGACTAGTTGCAGCAGGTCTTCATCAAAACCCTTGTGAAGTAGCAGACTTTGTAACTAGTACAACCCATAAGACACTTCGAGGACCTCGTGGAGGAATAATTCTTTGTAAAGAGAAGTATGCAAAAGCAATAGACAAGGCAATATTCCCAGGAACACAAGGTGGACCACTTGAGCATATAATTGCCTCCAAGGCTGTTTGTTTTAAAGAAGCATTAAGCGACGAATTTAAAACATATCAAAAACAAGTAATTAAAAACTGTAAGGTGCTAGCAGATGAACTTATAAAAAGAGGCTTTAAATTATTAACTAATGGAACTGACAATCATTTGATTTTACTAGATTTAACTAATAAAAACATAACAGGTAAAGAAGCTGAAAAAAGACTAGATGAAGCTTATATAACTACAAATAAAAATGCTATACCTTTTGATCCAAATGGTTCACATATTACTAGTGGAATAAGAGTAGGTACAGCAGCTGTTACTACAAGAGGTATGAAGGAAGAGGATATGGAACTTATAGCACAGGCTATAGATTTATGCTTAACTAATAATGAAATGGATAAGGCTAGAGAGCTAGTTACAGGTCTTACTGAGAAATATCCCTTATATAAAGAAGACAATTTAATGGATTAATAGTAAAAAGGATTACTTAGAATTCAAACTAGGCAATCCTTTTTAATTATAAGAAATATATATTTTATAAAAATATTAATTTTGTATTTCATGTAGTAATACCTGTATCTTATGTAAATTATTATATACGCATATATGCCAAGTGATATAATATAAATAGATTATAAATGGAGGGAAGTATTATGTTTTTTCTAAACTATGTAGTATTTATACTAATAATTTTATTTACACATTTATTAGCACTAAGTATTCAATCTATGAGTGGCAAGCAGTACTTTTTTGGAGTGTATATAAAAGAAATTATCATTGAAGAAAATGTAAAAAAAAAGATAAACAAAGATTTTAAGAAAAAATTAAATATATCTCTAATTTTATCTATAATATTATATTTAATATTAAAAGACATATTTAAAGTAAATATTGGAGCAAATATAATACTTAGTACGACGGTGTATTTTGTTTTATTTTATTTAATATTAAGATTAGAGTATAAAAAGATTAAATATATTAAAACAGTTTATTTACAAAATATTACCAGTAATAATAAAAAAAAACAGATAATAGAAAGAGTTACGATAAAAGAAGATGAAGAACTTACAAAATTAAAGAAAAAATTAATTAAGAAGTTTAAAATATTATTTGGGATATGTGTAGTATTATCAATAGTGTCCTTATTATATGTTGTATTAAATTATAAAAATATGCCAGATGTTGTAATTACTCACTGGGGAGGTAACGGAAAACCTGATGGATTTGCAGCAAAGAATATAATAAATGTATTTTTTATTAATTTTATTGATTTATCTATGGTTATATTATTTGCAGTATTAGGTGTTGGAAGTGTTTGTAGCAATACTTATATAGATACTGATAACATAGAAAAAAATAGACAAAGGGCAATAAAATATTTAAATGGAATTGGATATAGTTTTTTTGTACTTACTCTTAGTATTCAATCTATCACAACAACAATTCCTGTATTTATGGTTCAAGAAAAGGATATACCAATGTGGCTTACTATAACTTCCTGTATTTTGCCTATTTTTATATCTATAGTTCTTATGTATTATTATATAATGTTAAACAGTTTAAAACCTAAAAATAGGGGGGCTTATACTATAGAAAATGACGATGAAAAATGGATTTATGGTTTTATTTATTGTAATAAAGAAGACCCTAAACTTACTGTAGAAAAAAGGCTAGGAATGGGATGGAGCATTAATATGGCCAATCCTTTAGGAAAATTTATTACTGTTATAATTTTTGTAATGACTGTGGGTAGTTTACTGATTTGTTTTATATAAATAATAAATTTAGACGAGACTACTAATTATTTAAATATTATTTTTTATAAAAATTAAATAATATATTGACAAAACATAAAAATAAAACTAGAATTACATTAAATAAATAATTTTATACAAAAAATTCTATGATAAAGAAAGTAAATATAAATCATGTTCCAGCGAGCTAGGGTTGGTGTAAGCCTAGTAACAATATTTGTGTTGAAGAGAGCTTTGGAGAAGAGTATCTGAACTAATAGTAGGATATTAGGTGTGTCTCGCCTTAAGAGATTAGAGTGGATAAGTTTATATTCGTAGGAAATTAGAATAATTTCCAACAGCTTTAATGGAGCAAGTAGTGAAGCACTTGGCGAAATGAGCGAAGCGAATTTTATCAATTAGAGTGGTAACGCGGAATATTTCGTCTCTTGGTTTTATAACCAAGGGACTTTTTTAATGTAGAAATACATTCCTTAGCACAATTTTCATAAATATTATATACAGAATATTCGTAATATTATGAGAAAACTAATGATGAAGTAACTTATCAATAAGAGTGGTAACACGGATATAATTCGTCTCTTGGTTGTAAAAAACCAAGGGACTTTTTT
>JAVXJA010000058.1:1881-9778 GCA_036648085.1 Terrisporobacter sp. | reverse complement strand
GTGGTAACACGGATATAATTCGTCTCTTGGTTGTAAAAAACCAAGGGACTTTTTTAATTGTAAGGATTTTTTATATAAAAAACAGGGGGATTAACATGAAAACTTTAAAAAACTATCCGATTTTAGAAATAAATCTTAATAAAATATTAGATAATACAAAATTCATTGTAGATATATGTAATCAAAAGGGAATAAACATAGCTGGAGTTATAAAGGGTGTAAATGCAGATTCACAAATAACAAATGTGTTAGAAGAAGGAGGATGTAAATATATTGCTAGTTCTCGAATAGAACAGCTAATTAACTTAAAAGAAGAAGGAATTGAAAGTGAAAGTATGTTAATTAGAATGCCTATGGTTCATGAAATAAAGAAAGTAGTCGATAAAATTGATATAAGTTTAAATTCAGAAATTAAAACTATAAATTTATTAGAGAAAGAATGTAAAAAGCAAAATAAATCACACAAGGTAATACTTATGATGGATTTAGGAGATTTAAGAGAAGGTTTTTTTAATAAAGATGAACTTATAGATATAGCTTTATATATAGAAAATAATTTGAGATATGTAAAGCTATATGGAATAGGAACTAATTTAAGTTGTTATGGATCAATAAAACCATCTTATAAAAATTTGAATTATTTATGTGAAGTAGCAGAAGAAGTAGAAAATAAAATAGGAAGACAACTAGACATAATATCGGGGGGATCAACCACAACACTACCGTTAGTATTAGATGATAATATACCAAGTAAAATAAATAATTTAAGAGTAGGAGAAGCATTGTTAGTAGGTCGAGACTTAATAGACTACTGGGGCTATGACTTAAATAAAATGCATAAAGATACCTTAATATTAAAGGCTGAAGTAATAGAAATAAAAGAAAAACCATCTTATCCAATAGGTGAAATGTTTTTAGATGCCTTTGGAAATAAACCAACTTATGAGGATAGAGGAATAAGAAAAAGAGCTATATTAGCTGTAGGAAGACAAGATTTTGTAAACCATAGGGATTTAGTACCTTTAGATGAAAATGTAGAAATAGTAGGAAGTAGTAGTGATCATCTTATAGTAGATATAGAAGATTCCGAAACGAATTTCCAAATAGGAGACATTATGAGCTTTGGAATGTTTTACTCAAATGCCCTTTATTTAACATCATCTAAATATGTAAATAAGTATTATGTACAGCTAGAAGATCTGAAAACACAATGTGTGTAAAAATTATATGAAAATACTATGAGGAGGAATTAATTATGAACACAGAACAAAATTATGTAAAAGCCAAGGAGAACTTATTACCAAGATTCTTGAAATTCTTTATACCGTCATTATTAGGATTATTTTTATTTATAATACCGCTACCTTTTGGAGAAATGTTTAATATTGAAGGGGTATCTCCAGTAAATATAGGAGTCGGGTTTTTAGCAGAATTGTTAAAACTTAATATGGCTCAATATATACCAACTATATGTTTAGTTATTATAGTATGTTCTGCAATATTATCAGTAGCAGGAAAATTTATTACTATAAAAAATGACTTTTTAAACAACTTATTAAATGTATCTAGTTTCTGGTTATTCTTTAGAATTCTAGGTGCAGTATTTGTAACAATGATATATTTCAATGTGGGTCCAACATTTATAATTTCTGAAGATACAGGTCATGTAATAATGGGAATTATGCCAAGTTTAATAGCATTATTCTTAATAGCAGGATTTTTACTTCCTTTAGTAATGGACTTTGGGTTAATGGATTTTTTTGGAACTATGATTTCGAAATTTATGAGAACACTATTTTTAGTACCAGGTAGAGCGTCAGTTGATACTTTATCATCATGGCTAGGAGATGCAACGTTAGGAATAATGATAACTAATACTCAGTATAAACAAGGATTTTATACAAAAAAAGAGAGTTCTATAATTGCAGTTTGTTTCTCTTTAGTTTCATTACCATTTTCAACTGTAATCGCTGACCAGCTAGGATTTATGGATAAGTTTGTACCATTTTATTTAACAGTATGTGCGGCATCACTAGTATGCGCGTTAATATTACCTAGAATTTACCCATTATGTAAAATAAAAGATGGAACTTATGAAAATATCACATACCAAGAAGAAGAAGTAAGTGAGGAAGGCAGTTTAGCAAAACAAGGTTTAGTAAATGCAATGAATAGAGCTGAAAATGCACCTAGTTTAAATACTATAATAGTTAATGGATTGAAAAATATAGTAGATATATACATAAGTCTAATACCTCTAGTTTTAGCTTGGGGAACTATATCTTTAGCACTAGCTGAATTTACTCCAATATTTACATGGATTTCATACCCAGTAATAATCTTATTAGAATTACTTCAAATACCTAATGCAGCTCAAGCAGCCCCTGCTGTTTTAGTTGGTTTTACAGATATGTTTATACCATCAGTTATGGTAAGTGGAGAAGGATTTGCAGAAATAACCAAGTTCATAATAGGAGCATTATCTATTTCTCAGTTAGTTTATATGACTGAAACAGGTGCTGTTATTTTAAAATCAGAAATACCTCTTAAATTGAAGGATTTAATTATTTTATTCTTAACAAGAACAGTTATTTCACTTTTAGTAATTACTCCTATAGCACATATATTATTCTAAAAACGTAGTATATATATTTTATAGAAAAATACATAATTAATTATAATATACTTCCTTTATGATTGACAGTAAAAATAATAAAACTGTTGCCATGAAGGGAGTATATTTTTATGTTTATTAAAATTAAATACATTAAATATTAGGTTACCTAAAATTACCACAAATATGAAAAGCTAGGTAACAACTTAGTTATAAAGTGTAAGTTTTGTATATATGAAAAAAATGTCGAAAAATGTTTTACCTTTCCTTGAAAACGTTATATAATTTTATTAATATAAATAAACGAAATAAAATGTGAAAGGAAGAAAACATTATGGAGTTAATAGGTATATTAATAATAATAGCAGGGTTCGCATTAAAGTTGGACACAATAGCAGTTGTAGTTACAGCAGGTTTAGCAACTGGTTTAGTTGCAGACATGGGTATAGGTGAAATATTAAGCACCTTAGGAGAGGGATTTATAGCGAATAGAGCAACATGCTTATTCATGTTAACAGTGCCAATAATAGGTTTATGTGAAAGATATGGATTAAAAGCAAAAGCAATAATGCTTATTAAACAAGTTAAAGGATTATCTACAGGTAAAATACTTAGTGGATTTACTTTTATAAGAGAAGTAACAATTGGTATGGGGGTAACACTTGGTGGACATCCTCAATTCGTTAGACCTTTAGTAAGTCCAATGGCAGAAGGTGCAGCAGTTGTTGAATATGGAGAATTAGACGAAGAAGATATAGATAAAATAAAAGCTTACTCAGCAGCATCAGATAATATAGGAAATTTCTGTGGCCAAAATATGTTTATGGCAAACGCAGGAATACTTTTAATAGTTTCCACATTAGAAGGATTAGGAATGAAAGTAGATGCCCTTCAATTATCAAAAGTTGCAATAATAATAGCAGTAATAGCATTAGTATTATGGGTAGGACAAAACATGCTATTAGATAAAAAATTAAAGAAAAAATATAGTTCTAGAAAAAATAATGTAGGAGGTGCAGCATAATGGATATAGCACAATTATCAGGTATTTTATTAGAAGTATTCTACATGATGTTAGGTCTATATATGGCTGTGACAATGATATTTACATTAAAAGATAAAAATCATAAAACAAGAATAGGAACAGCATCATTCTGGGGAATATTAGCGACAGTATTTATATTTGGTAAATTTATACCAAGTACAATAGTAGGTATATTAGTAGTTATAATAGCAGTTTTATCAGCTACTAAGCAAATAAATATAGGAACATTAAAGCAATTAGATGAAACATTTTCAAATTTAAAAGCAGAAAAGTTAGGTTTAAAAATATTCATACCTTCTTTAGCTATAGCAATAATAGCTATGCTTATAGCATCATTTACTGATTTTCCAGGAACAGTAGCTATAGGTATATCATCAGTTATAACTATAGCAATAACATTTGTTATAACTAAAGCTAAACCAATAGAATTCTTAGAAGATAGTAATAGAATGTACCAATCAATGGGTTCATTTACTATACTTCCTCAGTTACTAGCATCACTAGGTGTATTATTTACAGCAGCTGGTGTTGGAGATAAAATATCTTCGATAATATCAGGAGTTATACCAACTGGAAATATATTAGCTGGTGTTATAGCTTATTGTGTGGGAATGGCAGTATTTACAATGATAATGGGAAATTCATTTGCAGCGTTTTCTGTTATAACTGTAGGTGTTGGTCTACCATTTGTATTTGCTCAAGGTGGAGATCCAGTAGTTTGTTCAGCCCTTGCCTTAACAGCAGGATACTGTGGAACATTATTAACACCAATGGCAGCAAACTTCAATGTATTACCAGCAGCATTACTTGAATTAAAAGATAAAAATGCAGTTATAAAGGCTCAAGCACCACTAGCATTAATATTATTAGTAGTGCACATAATATTGATGTATACATTAGGATTTTAATTAAAAAACTTAGTTTAGACTTATAGGAGGATTATCATGAAAATATTATTAACAGGATTCGATCCATTTGGAGGAGAGCCAGTAAACCCAGCAGAAGAAGCTGTAAAAAGAGTAAGTGATAATATAAATGGAGCTGAAGTTATAAAAATAACTATACCTACAGTTCAAACTAAATCAGTTAAAGCTATTGAAGAAGCAATAGAGCTTCATAATCCTGATGTAGTAATATCTGTAGGACAAGCAGGAGGAAGATTTGATATAACTCCAGAAAGAGTTGCCATAAATATGGATGATTTTAGAATAACGGATAATGAAGGAAATCAACCAACAGATGAAACAATTCAAGTAGATGGTCAATCAGCATACTTCTCTAATTTACCAGTAAAAGCTATGGTAAAACATATGAACGAGAATCATATACCAGCTACTTTATCAAATACAGCAGGAACTTTTGTATGTAATCATGTAATGTATGGAATATTATATATGATAGATAAAAAGTATCCTAATATAAAAGGTGGATTTATACACATACCTTATATGACTTCTCAAGTAGTAGATAAGAAAAATACACCTTTTATGTCATTAGATGAAATAGTAAAAGGTTTAGAACTTTGTGTAGAAGCTTGTACTTTATATAATCAAGATATAAAAACGATAGGTGGAGAAATTTGCTAATGAAAAATATTAATTTTTTTGTTTATGGAAGTTTAAGAGAAGGATTTTTTAACTACGATAAATATTTAGATGGTAAAGTGTCTAAGAAAATTGATGCACAGTTAAATGATATGAGTTTATATCATATGCCATATAAAGGTTATCCTGCCATAATTCCTGGTGAAAATACAATATTAGGCGAAATTATTGTTATCAATAAAGATGACTATGATGAAACTATGAAAGCTATGGATGAAATGGAAGGCTTTATAAGTGAAAACAATCCAGAAAATGAATACCATAAAGTTCTTTTAGAAGTTGAAAATATTGAAACTAAAGAAAAGCAGAAATGTTTCGTATATTTTTATAACAAAGATAAAGATGAAAAATTTGATAATGAAGCAGTGTATGTTTGCCATGGTAATTGGAAAAAACATATGCTAAATAAATAATTTTAAAAAGTGTTATCTCTTTGAATGGCTAAGAATCATTTTGAGGTAACACTTTTTTGTAATATTATTTTTGTGAAATTAAGAAAAAGTTATGATAGAATATAAAAAATCACATAAAAGTGAAAGGGGTACAAAATGAGAAAATTAGATCAAATATTAGAATTTAATAAAGAATTTGTTTTAAATAAAGAGTATGAACAATTTCAAACTTCAAAAGAGCCTGATAAGAGAATACTAATATTATCATGCATGGATACTAGATTAACTAAATTACTTCCAAAAGCATTAAATCTTAAAAATGGTGATGCTAAAATAGTGAAAAATGCTGGTGCAACGATACTACATCCATTTGGAAGTATCATGAGAAGCATAGTTGTTGCCATTTTTGAGTTTAAGGTTGATGAAATATTAATAGTAGGTCATGATGGATGCGGAATGTGCAACTTAGATACTCAAAGTATTTTAGATAAAGCAATAAAAAGTGGTATAAGTGAAGAGACAATTAATATTCTTGAAAATTCAGGTAGAGACGTTAAGAAATGGCTTCATGGATTTGACTCTGTAAAAGAATCAATTGAGGATAGTGTAGAGAAAGTTAAAAATCATCCATTAGTACCAAGTGATATTATTGTACATGGTTTAGTAATGTCACCTCACACAGGTAAAGTAGATGTAATTGTAAATGGATATGAAAAGTAAAAACTTGTTTTAGTATACAAAGTTTTATGAAGTGAGAATTAATTTTAAGAGTATCTTATTATTAAATGGACAGAATAATCATATAAAAACTTATATTTAAGTGAGTGATTATGTATGAATAAAAATAATAAAACAGTAATTTTTATGATATTAGTATTAATGCTACTAATATCTTGGATGATGATAAGTAAATCAAACTATTACATAGAAAAAAATATAGGCATAGAAAATAGACCATTTGAAGAATATGTAGTGTTCTATCCTCAGCATCAAGACGATGAAGTATTGTGGGGAGGAAGTGCAATAAGAACAGCAATTAATACATTAGGATCTGATCGTGTTTTTGTGGTTTTAGTATCAGATGGAACAGGAGTAAATGTATTTAAGGATAAAATATATAGAAATAGTACTAGAAAAGAAAAAGAAGAATTAAGAGATGAAGAATTTTATGCTGCATTAAATGACCTAGGTATAAAAAAAGAAAATATTATAATACTTTCAGATATAGATAATAAAACAGGAGATCATTTTGATTTAATGAGAAAAGTAGCAATTGATTTTCAAAATAACTATAAGAATGTAACTCATGTAGCACATTCTTATAAATATGATGATCATCCAATGCATAGAAAAAATGGTAAGGTAATTTATAATTTATATAAAGAAGGTAAAATAAAAGATGTAATGTTTTTTCTAAAACCTAAATATGTAAAAAACATATCTATAGATAAAAGAATCATATATAATGCTGATAATCTTGAAGATTATAACTCAATTGTTAAGGCATGTAATGAATATAAGCTCATTAATGAAGCAAAAGAAAGAAGAGGTATAGGGTATACTTCTGCACATAGTTATTTTGATCATTTGTTGCAAGATCCTAGCTTAACTTCAGTCTTACATTTACCACTAAAAATTAATTGATGGAAATTATATAAAAAGTGGGTAACTGATTTTAGTTATCCACTTTCATGATAAAATAATTAATTAGCATCTAGGCTAACGTGATCAAAAGAAACAACGCACTTAGATTTCCAACTACCTTTCTTATAATAAATGGAAGTGATAATTCCACCAATTAGCCAACCAGAAGGAATACCCATCCAAATACCATTTACTCCAAATAATTCAGCAAATAAATAAGCACAAGGAATCCTAACTAACCAAAGAGATATCATAGAACTTATTAAAGCAAACATAGAATCTCCAGCACCTTTTATTGCACTTGTTAATATAAATGAACTAATTAAGTCTTTACTAAATAAAAGGAATAGTACTGTTACCAATATGGAAATAACAGTAGAGATTTTTAAAGATGCTTTTAGTCCATTTTTAACTATATCCATTTTGTTAGCACCCATTGCAGAAGTACCATAACCATTTACTAAAGATTGTAGAGCGATATTTTCAAAAGAGAATAACATTTGTTGTAAACCACTTGGAACACCTAATTTCATACCACCTTTTAATATATCTTTATCAAATTTTAATCCTCTAAATTTTGCTTTTAGAACTTTATGTT
>JAVXJA010000058.1:0-1781 GCA_036648085.1 Terrisporobacter sp. | reverse complement strand
AATATATCTTTATCAAATTTTAATCCTCTAAATTTTGCTTTTAGAACTTTATGTTTTTTGTTTAGATATACAACACTACATATAAAAGATACGCCTTGTGCAATTGTTGTTGCTATGGCCACACCCTCTACACCCATATTAAAATTAATTATAAAAACAATATCTAATATGATATTAAGTATAGTATTGCATAGTAGTATTCCTATGACAGTTATAATTATTCCTGTAGTTAAATCTTACATTTATTACCTACTAGAATTTAAATTGAGAAGTATATCGTAAACAATATTACTTTGGATAAATCCATTACTCAAAGGTCTAAGTCTTTGTTATGGCTTCAGACTCATTACATTGCTTGAAATATTGGTAGAATTATACAGTTTAAATTGACTTTAAAAGTATATTAATTATAATAAGAGTAAAATAAAAACAATAATAGACATGGAGTGATATTATGGAAGAATCAAGATTTATTGCAATGATAAAGAGGAATCCAACTATGATAGAAAACATAAAAAATCCCACAGATGAAATGAAATTATTAGCCATCAAAAAAAATGGACTAGTGTTAAAATATATAGATAATCCTACAAAAGAGATGCAAAATCTAGCTATAGATAATAACGTAAGATCAATACAATATATAGATAATGCCACAGAAAAAATGATGATAAAAGCTGTAAACAGTGGATGGAGCTGTTTAGAAATAATTGAAAACCCAACGGATAAGGTAATTAAAGCAGCTATAAATCAATCAGGATGGGCTATTCAGTATATTAAAAATCCAAGTGAAGAATTACAGTTATTAGCTGTTAAGAAAAATTATGATTCAATAAAATATATACAAAACCCTTCTGAAAGTGTGCAGGAAGAGGCAGTAAAGATAAGTTATGATGCATTGAAGTATATAAAATCACCTAGCTACAATGCACAGATTGTAGCTATAAAAAATAATGAGGCATCTATTAGATTTATAAGTGATTTAGATAAGGATAAAATGATAGAACTTCTAAAGATAAATATTTTAGTTATTAAATATATTTCCAAGGAAATATGTAAAGATGAGCTGGAAAAAGTCTTAAAAGAGGTTTTAGCACAGGATGATGTTGAAGAAAAGTATGTTAGGGATTTCTTACAATGTAGCATTGTTGATAGAAATAGTGAGCGCTTACCAATGGATAAGATTATGTTCGTTTATAAATATGGAAGTAAAAAGGCTAAAAAGATAACTGTAGATGAAAAACTAAAGATGATATAGGAGAGAGACAATATGAATTTTATAGATACATTAAAGAGCGTGGAGTTAGTATTATCTACTGAAGAGGTGCCTTTAGTAGTTGGAGAAAGTGGAATTGGAAAAACTGCTTTAGCAAAGAAGCTTGCTAAAAATAATAACTGGAGTTTAATTGTTATAGATGGAAATCTTCTTAAAGAAGGAGAAATAGGAGGTCTTCCAACTGTAGAGTCTTATGTGGCTATGGATGCTATAGGCAATGAAATAGAGAAGAAAACTACGGTATATGCTATTCATAATAAATTAAGAGAAATTGATAAAGAAGTTTCTAAAAACAAATCAGTACTTTTATTTATAGATGAAATAAATCGTTGTGAACATACAGTACAACAGGAACTTATGAATTTAATATTAAATAGAGAAATTAATGGATATAAGTTACCTGATGAAGTTAAAATCTTAGCAGCTATGAATCCATCATGTAAATATGGCTCAGATTTTGATTATCAAGTTGTAGATATGGATGCAGCTCAAGAAAATAGATTTG
>JAVXJA010000057.1:0-18173 GCA_036648085.1 Terrisporobacter sp. | reverse complement strand
TAAAGAAGTTCCTATTTCATATCCTTGAGCTTTTAAGAATGTATAAGCCATTCCTCCACCGATTATTATATTATCAACCTTATCTAGTAATTGGTTTATAACTGCTATCTTATCAGACACTTTAGATCCTCCAAGTATAGCTGTGAAAGGTCTTACAGGATTAGCTACTGCTTCTCCTAAGAATTTTAATTCTTTTTGAATTAAGTATCCGCAAGCTCTTTCTTCTAAGAATTCTCCAGCACCTACTGTTGAACAGTGAGCTCTATGAGCAGTACCGAAAGCATCATTTACAAATACATCTGCTAATGAAGCTAATTCTTTTGAGAAGTTTTCTTCGTTTTTAGTTTCTTCTTTTCTATATCTAGTGTTTTGTAGTAATACTACATCACCATTTTCCATCTTTTCTACAGCAGCTCTTGCATTTTCCCCAACAACATTGTCATCTGCAGCAAATACTACTTCTTTGTTTAGCATTTTAGATAATCTTATTGCAACTGGTGCTAAAGATAATTCTGGTTTAGCTTCACCTTTTGGTTTTCCCATATGTGAGCAAAGTATAACCTTAGCTCCATTTTCTATTAAATATTTTATAGTAGGTATTGCTCCATTTAATCTGTTCTCATCAGTTATTTTACCTTCTTGTAGAGGCACATTGAAGTCACATCTTACTAGTACTTTTTTTCCGTTAACATTAATATCTTCGATTGTTTTTTTGTTTAACATTGACATAATACAATCTCCTTTCTATAATAATCACCCTTTTATTATATACCGTTTCACATTATTTTGTATACTCTATATATCGCATTTTTCACGATTTATTGTACACTATTTGTCAAATATGCGTGATATTTCTTTTATTAAAAAAGTCCGGAGCCCGTAGCATAAAACTACAAACCCGGACTTTATATCAAACTATTTAGCTAATTTAGCGAAGTATCCTACAGTTCTTATTAATTGAGAAGTGTAAGACATTTCGTTGTCATACCAAGAAACAGTTTTAACTAATTGCTTTCCATCAACTTCCATAACTCTTGTTTGAGTTGCATCGAATAATGAACCGAAGCTTATTCCTATTATATCAGAAGATACTAAGTATTCTTCAGTGTATCCGAATGATTCGTTAGCAGCAGCTTTCATTGCTTCATTTATTTCTTCTACTGTTACATTTTCTTTTAATGTACAAACTAATTCAGTTAATGAACCAGTTACAACTGGAACTCTTTGAGCAGCTCCATCTAATTTACCTTTTAATTCTGGTATAACAAGACCTATAGCTTTAGCAGCTCCTGTAGTGTTAGGAACTATGTTTCCTGCTGCAGCTCTACCTCTTCTTAGGTCACCTTTTGGGTGAGGGCCATCTAATGTATTTTGATCATTAGTGTAAGCATGTATAGTAGTCATAAGACCTTTTTCTATACCATATTTATCGTTTAATACTTTAGCCATTGGAGCTAAACAGTTAGTTGTACAAGAAGCTCCTGATATAACTGTTTCAGATCCATCTAATATATCGTTATTTGTGTTGAATACTATTGTTTTAACATCACCAGTTGCTGGTGCAGATATAACAACCTTTTTAGCTCCTGCTTCTAAGTGAAGACCAGCTTTTTCTTGAGAAGTGAAGAATCCAGTACATTCTAATACTATGTCAACTCCAAGCTCTCCCCATGGAAGGTCTGCTGGGTTTCTTTCAGCTGTAACTTTTATTTTGTGTCCGTTTACTACGAAAGCTCCGTCTTCTACAGTGATTTCACCGTTGAATCTACCTTGGGCTGTATCGTATTTAAATAAATGTGCTAATGTTTTAGCATCAGTTAAGTCGTTGATTGCAACTACTTCAAACTCTTCTGTTTGTTCCATTAATTTTCTTAATGCTAATCTACCTATTCTACCAAATCCATTAATTGCTACTTTAACCATAACATTACCTCCTAAAGGTTTAATTTCCTTTTATTTTTCACTAGCTATGCTAGCTATTCACCCTAATATTTAATATTTCCTTAGCACTTTCTTCATCTGTGATGAGTACTATATTTTTGTTTAATTTGGAAATTGGAATAAAAGCTTCCGCTTTCTTTCTCCCAGCAAATACAGCTATAGTTTCTTTTTTATTTTTAAAAGATTCCATATCAATCCCCACTGTATTTAACTTGTAAACAATTTCCCCTTTTTTATTAAAATAATGTCCGAAGGCTTCACCAACTGCTTCCTTGTCCATTATGTCTTTTGCTTTTTCCTCAGATAATTTTCTTCGCTTTACCATTTCATCAGCTCTACCAATACCAAAAACTAATACATTTGAATTTTGAATTAATTCTAATGTGTTATGTATTTCTGGTTCTTGTGTAAGAGTTTTTATTGACGCTTCACAAAGTTCATCTGGTATATTTAAAAGTTTGTAGTTAGAATGAATATTCTTACTTACTTCTGCTACTACATTATTTGATTGTGTCTCAACATCAAGCCCAACACTTCCTCTTGCTGGAACTACTACTACTGAACTGTATTTTTTTTCAGTTTTAATACATTTGGAAAATTCTAACATGGTACTTCCACCTGCTATTGAAACAATATCATTTTCTTTTATAATATTTAAAAAATATTTAGCTGCTTGCTTTCCAATATCTTTTATTAGACTATTATTCTTCTCATAGCTTCCAGGTATTAATAATACCTTTTTGATTCCTAGAGCTTTCTTTACTTCTTCTTGTAGAGAATTCAGTCCTATTACATCATTCATGCTATCTTTTAACTCATTTAGTAATTCCTTGCCTTCATCTGTTATTGTCATACCTTGTAAGTTAACTTCTATAAGGCCTTGTTGTTTTAAAAGTTCTGTTTCAGATCTTATAACTCTTTCACTACCTTGTAACATAGTTGCTAAAGCTCGTCTTCCTACTGGTCCACTTAAAGATATTTCTCTTAAGATTAAATATCTTTTTTTCATTATTTCAATAACTTCAGGAATCAATTTTTGCTGAATTTTTAATAAATTTTTCATTTTTTAATCCTCATTGAATTAATTATGGTCACGGGACGTTTATCGTCCCCCATATTCACTTTGTGTCCCACAAGTTAATTTTATTGTACTCCACTAAAAATTATTTTTCAAGTAATTTTTTGTAAAAAATAGAGTTAAATTTTTAACTATATACTTTAAATTGCTCTTTACACATATCTAATTTATTTTCTCCTGTGAGAAGCATTTTATGCCTTTATCAAAGTATGTGTATTCCACTTTTTTACAGTTAATTTTATACATTTAATTTTATTTATTCAGTAAATTAATTCTTACTATTTAAAATAAAAATAACCCATTAATTTTTTAATATATTATCTAAAATTAATAGGTTATATAAATAATTCATTATTTATTTTATAAGATTTGCCTTAAATTTTCTTCATTATAAGCTACAGATGTATTCATCATTGTTTTAGCACTTAAAATATCTACTCCTGTACCTAAAACATTTTTTACAATTACATCTCCCACATTAACAGGAGCAGTAACTTTTATGTTTGATAATACTTCCATAACATCAAACATCATTTCTTTCGGTATAGCACCTGCAGTTTTTACTGGAAGCATATTTAAATAAGATCCTTCTAATCTTACCGTTGAAGTTATGACTCTTTTCGGGCTAGTTACTTCATCTACGCCATATTTTGCCCCTCTTATACAACTATTTCCTTCTACTATATATTGCCCGTCTATATTATTAACAACCATTCTACAGCCTCTAGGGCATACTATACAAGTTATATCTCTTTTCATTATTATACCTCCTCAACAGTTATAGTTATTTTTTCTTTTATATTAACAAGCTTTTCAGCATTTATTTTTAAAGTTTCCATTTCTGATGGTATCATATGAACTCTTTTCTTTTCTAAAATAACTTGCTCTCCACTTCTTATGACTAATTTTTTATTTGTATATATATTTCTAACTCTCATAAACAAGTTAATATCTTCATTAGAATCTAAATTTATACTTTGAGGAACTATATAAGAAATACCTTCCCCTGCAACTGTATTAACTTTATTTATGTTTTCTTTAGTATTTTCATCCTTAGCTTCTTTATGTAGCGCATATAAAGCAGCTTCTTTTCCTGCGATTCTACTTTCATTAGTAACAAAGTCTACTAAATCATGAACATGAACTACATTACCACAAGCAAAAATTCCTTCTTTATTAGTAGTCATAGTACTATCTACTATTGGTCCACTAGTTCTTCTATCTAATTCTATTCCTATATTAGTAGAAAGTTCATTTTCAGGTATTAACCCTACAGAAAGTAATACAGTATCACATTCTATAAATTCTTCACTCCCTGGAACTATTGCTCTATTTTCATCTAACTTAGCTAGAGTTACACCTTCTACTCTATCTTTTCCATGTATATAATTAATGCTTGTTTGTAATTTTAAAGGTATATCAAAATCATCTAAACATTGAACTATATTTCTAGTTAATCCACTTGAATGAGGGTTAATTTCAACTACACACTGAACCTTTGCTCCTTCTAATGTCATACGTCTAGCCATTATTAATCCTATATCTCCAGAACCGTAAATAACTACTTTCTTTCCAACCATATAGCCTTCCATATTCATATATCTTTGAGCTGCACCTGCATTATATACTCCTGCAGGTCTGTATCCTGGAATATCTATAGCTCCCCTAGTTCTCTCTCTACAACCCATAGCAAGAACTACTGCATCAGCTTTTATTTCTACCAAACCTTTTTCACCTAAAGTTGTTATTATCTTTTCTTCATTATTGTCATCTATACTAAAAACCATTGTATTAAGCTCATGATCTATACCCATTTCATTTGCCATTTGTATAAATCTACCTGCATATTCTGGTCCAGTTAATTCTTCTTTAAATTCATGTAATCCAAATCCATTATGAATACATTGATTTAAGATTCCACCTAATTCTCTATCTCTTTCTACTATTAAAACTCTTTTTGCTCCATTTTTCTTAGCTTCAACAGCTGCTCCTAGTCCTGCAGGACCTCCACCAATTACAACAACATTATATTTCAACAGTCTCACCTCTTACTTCTTTTACTTTTCCAACTAACATATTAGAATTTTCATAGTCTTTTAATATCTCTTCCACATTCATATTTAATTCTCTAGCTATTATTTCAACTACCTTAGGACCACAAAAACCTCCTTGGCATCTTCCCATTCCAGGTCTTACTCTTCTTTTTACACCATCTACAGTTTTTGCTCCACAAGGTCTATTTATAGCATCTACTATTTCTGCTTCTGTGATATTTTCACATCTACAGATTATAGTTTGATATTTCTTATCTTTGTTTAAATTTTCTATTTGCTCTTCTTGGTTCATTTTCATAAAAGGTTTGTTTTTCATTCTTATTGAATTGAAGTTTTCATTACCTTCTAAATATATATCCTCTTCAGACATTATCTCTTTTAGTAAATCTTCCACATATAAAGCTATTGCTGGAGCTGATGCCAGACCCGGAGATTCTATTCCTCCTGCATTTATAAATCCTTTAGCTACTTGTGACTTAAATATCATAAAGTCACCTGTGTTTGGTGTTGCTCTAACTCCTGAGAATGAAGTTATTGTTTTTGAAAAATCTATATTATCAATGGATTTTTTTCCACCCTCCATTATTTCTCTTAAACCAGCTTTACTTGTAGTTATATCTTCTCTTTCTACTACCTGGGCATTTGGTCCTACTAATAAGTTTTCATGTACTGTTTGAGTAACTAACACTCCCTTACCTTTTTCAGTTGGACATGTGAATAAAGTATGATTAGCTTTATATCCTTCAGACTTATCAAGTATTTTATACTCTCCCTTTCTTGGAATTATATAAAACTCATCTCCACCTATTAAATTATTTATTTTATCTGAATATACTCCAGCTGCGTTTATAACATATTTTGATTTTATAAGTTCTTTATTTGTTTTTATTTCAAAACAATTTTCTTCATCTATTCTTTTTATATCAATTACTTCATTCTCTAATCTAAGTTGAACTCCATTTATCATGGCATTTTCCATTAAAGCTATATTTAAGTTGAATGGACATACTATGCCAGAACTTTTACACCAAAGTGCTCCTACAACGTTTTCATTTACATTTGGCTCTATTTCCATAATTTTAGCTTTGTCTATTATTTCAAGTTCAGCTACTCCATTTGTTAATCCTCTTTCATATAACTCATGAACATGCTTCATATCTTCCTTAGAAAATGCTAAAACTAAAGAACCATTATTTTTATATTCCACACTTAATTCTTCACAAAGACTTGGATACATTTTACAACCTATAACATTTAATTTTGCTTTTAATGAACCTTCTTTTGCATCAAATCCACCATGAACTATTGCACTATTTGCCTTTGTTGTACCTTGGCAAACTTCTACTCCTTTTTCTAAAACTACTGTCTTTAAATTGTATCTTGATAGGTTTCTAGCTATTGAACTTCCAACTATGCCAGCTCCTATAATTGCTACATCAAACATATTATTGCCTCCCTTTTTCCATAAAATTCGCTGCACTCATGTCGCCAACGTCTAAGTCTTCGCTACCACTTCAGACTTATCTCGTTGCTCAAAAAAACAGAGAGCTCCCCTATAATTACTTATAGAAAAGGCTCTCTGTTCTCCCGCCATATATATTAACTTTTATTATTTTCTTAATTTAAAATTGCTCTATATTAACCATTATATTCAACTAAAATAATTTTGTCACTACTTTTGTTTAAAATTACCATAATTCTTTTTTCGTAGTTGATACTGCCATAGCTCCATTTTTTAGTACGTCTATAATTTCTTGTTTATCATCAATTAAACCTCCGCAGATTATAGGTAAATCTGGAAAAGCTTTATGAAGTGTTCTAACTGCTTTAGTTATAACTCCTGGCATAATTTCAATTGCACTAGGTTTAACCCTTCTTATATTTTGCATAGAAGTTTGCAATGATATAGAATCTAGCAAGAATATTCTTTGTACTACATTTACATTTTCCTCTAATGCTTTTTTTACTAAATTATTTTTTGTAGTTATAATACCATCTACATGGAATTCTGTTTTTAAATATTTAATAATTACAGGATTACTAGATATTCCCCCTATCATATCTAAATGAACAAATACACTTTTCCCATTTAGTTTTAATCTATTTACCTTATCTTTTAATGTGAGAATATCCCCACTTAGCAAAAATACAACATTACAATCTGAATTTATAACTCTTTCTAAATCCTCATCACCTTTTATTGCCCCAATTATAGGATTACATTCTAATAATTCCTTCATGTTATTTAATTTATTCCTTCCTGATTCCCAATAATTTTTTTATATAAAATAATTATACTCTAAGCTCTACAATAATCAATGCTAAAAGTGGCAAACTCCATCTTAATAAGAGTTTGCCACTTTTTTATCATATTTTTTACTCTTTATTTACTAATCTCTCAATCTAAAACAATATAAATTATTTAGATCTTTATATACATTGATAATACGTCATAAACTTTGAAATCTATAATATTTGTTTTTAGGAAGCTAGCTATTAAAATTTAAAAACAAAAAAGAATGCCTCATTGGTAATTAAAAATCCATTCTGAGACATTCTTTTTAAATTAAATTAAATTACATTTCACCTAATACAGCTCTTAATTCTTCTTCTGTATAGTTATAATAACTATTGCAGAAATGACAACTTATTTCGGCTTTTTTGTCTTCTTCTATTATTTCAGCTAAAGTATCTTTTCCTAAAGAAATTAAAACTTTTTTGATTCTATCCTTTGAACAGTTACAATCAAATTTAACTTCACATATGTCTAATATTTTAGGCTCTAATCCATCTAATACTAGATTTAACATATCATCTGGAGTCATTCCTTCACTTAACATTGTAGTTACTGATTTTAACTTAGATACATTTTTCTCTAATGTTGCTATAGTTTCTTCTGTAGCATCTGGCATTAATTGAACAATTAATCCCCCAGCTTCTTGTACTTCAGTCGCTGTTGTAAGAACTCCTAAAGATACTACTGATGGAGTTTGCTCCGATAGTGCAAAGTAATGTGTAAAATCTTCTGCTATTTCTCCACTTACTAATGGATATGAACCAACATAAGGCTCTCTAAGTCCTAAATCCTTTATCACTTTAACATAACCGTCATTACCTACAGCTCCAGCTACATTTAATTTTCCATTTGGATAATCTTGTACTTCAACACCATTTAAATCTGGGTATTGTACATAACCTTTTACATATCCTTTTGAATCTGAAGTGGCAAGGATAGTTCCTATTGGTCCTCCACCCTTTATAATTACACTTAACTCATCATTTTCATTTTTCATCATTAAGCCCATCATAGATGTAGCTGTTAGAGTTCTTCCTAAAGCTGCAGTTGCAACCTTTATAGTATTGTGATTATCTCTAGCTTCTTGAACTAAATTCCTTGTAGTAGCCACATACGCTCTTACATAACCATTTCCACTAGTTGCTTTTATAACGTAATCCTTCATTATTTTCCTCCCATTAGTTATTATTTTTTGCAAACAAAAAATACTCTCTCGCTGTCTTCTTTCGGAGCTTCAAATTTAAAATCTCCATAAGTTTTAATATGGTTGAATCCTGCATTTTTTAACATGTCTATTATTTCTTCATTCTTATAAGCTCTTTGTAAATGATTTTCTTCAAATTTATCAAACTTACCATTTTCATCTTTTACGAAAAATGCTAAATCCATCTCTACTAAATTTTCATAATCATCAAAGTAGTTTTGCCACATATAGGCTATATCTTCTCTGTTTTCTCCGTACATGTTGTTTCCAAGTACTTTAGATAATTTATAGAATGAGCTTATATCAAACATGAAGATTCCATTTTCTTTTAATAACTCATGGCATTTAACAAATATACCTTCTAAGTCTTCATCATAAGTTATGTAGTTAAATCCGTCACAGCCACAAAGAATACAATCTAAATTAGTAATATCAAAATCAAGTTCTGTTATATCTTGTTCTAATAATACTAACTCTACATTTTCTTTTTCTGCTTTTTCTCTAGCTACACTTAGCATTTCTTCTGAAATATCAATTGCAGCTATATCATAGTTTTTCTTAGTTAATGGTATAGTTAAATTACCTGTACCACAAGCTAATTCAAGTATATTTTGTACTTCTGCATTTTCACTTTTTATTATATCTTCAATATATTTAACCCAGTTGTCATAATCAACTTCATTCATAAGTTCATCATAAACAAAAGCAAAATCACTATACTGATTCATCCTCTTTATCCTGCCCTTCAGCCTTCTTTTTAAGTTGTCTTTTCTTAGATGTGAGGATTCCACCAATTCTTCCTGCTTCTTTAGCAGTAAGACCTGCCCATCCTTTTTCATCAACCTTATCAAGTAACCCCAACTCTTGAGCTATCTCATATTTCATTATATCATCTTGTGTCAATGGTTTTACTCTTTTCTCATTTTTCTTTCTTTGCTTTTCGCATTTATAAATAAATTCTTTTGTTAATTTATTATTATCCATAAAAAACACCCCTTCTATTTTGTAGTTTTGTCATATAACAAAAATTTATACAAAATTCCAAGGGGTATTTTCACATTAATCTAGTGATTTTTTATATTTTAAAAGTGATAAGTATATTTTTATACCTTCTATTAAAATATCTTCGTTAAAATCAAATTGTTGACTATGAAGTCCATTTACAAATCCATGTTCTTCATCTCTAGCACCTAACATAAAAAATAATCCAGGCACTTCTCTTTGGTAAAAAGAAAAGTCTTCTGAAATCATTAAAGGAGAAGTTTTTTGTATTTTTTCTTTTCCAACTGCTTCAACAAATTTTTCAAATAAATTTTCGTCATTATTAACTGCTAAATATCCACCTATAAACTCTAAATTCACATGACAGTTATAAGATATTTCAAATCCTTTTGCAAATTCTACTATATGACTAACTATAGTATCGTATACTTTTGGATTAAAACACCTCATAGTTCCTTCTAACCGTACACTTTCAGCAATTATATTTCTTGCACTACCTCCACATATTTTACCTATAGTTAATACTGCTCCTTCCATTGGATCAATATTTCTCGATACGATACTTTGTAAACTTGTAACAAAATGAGATCCTATAAGTACAGCATCTATGGTTTTCTGTGGACTAGCTCCATGTCCACCCTTACCTATAACATCAATATTAAGTTCCCCATTTTGACTCATTAAATATCCAGCCTTACATCCTATATATCCCTGCTTGAAATCAGGATGAATATGAAGTCCATAAATTTCATCTACATTATATTTTTTTAAAACGCCTGCATCTACTAGACGTTTCGCTCCACCAGTATCTTCTTCTGCTGGTTGAAAAATAAATACTATATTATCATTTAGCTTCTCTTGATTACTTGTTAGATATTCTATAAAACCTAATAGAATGCTCATGTGACCATCATGACCGCAAAGATGTTTTGCTCCATCATCACTTGGTAAAGCATCTATATCTGCTCTAAAAGCAATAGTCTTAGTTGGATTTTTTCCCTTTATTATTCCAACTGTTGCTGTTTCTATGTATGTTTCATATTCCACACCTAATTTTTCTAAATAAGCTCTAATATATTTGGCTGTATTAAATTCTTTATGAGATAGCTCAGCCAATTGATGTAGATTATGTCTATGATTTTTTATTATTAAATCTAAATCTAATATCTTCATTGCAACCCCCCCTTATTTATAAAGTATAGTCGCAAACTAAAAAAAGAGAAACAAGATTAATCTCGTTTCTCCTTTATATATTAAATATACTTGATTTTTTATTTAAATTAGCAAGTGAAGAATAATTTAGCTATTCCACCTTTAGATGTTTCTCTGTATTTATCCATCATATCTCTTCCTGTTTCGTCCATTATCTCAACGATTTGGTCAAATGTTACATGATGCTCTCCATTAGTTAATAATGCATAAGCGGCAGCATCGAAAGATCTTTGAGCTCCCATTGCATTTCTTTCTATACATGGTATTTGAACATATCCGTAAGCTGGGTCACAAGTCATTCCTAAGTGATGCTCTAAACCTATTTCAGCAGCATACTCTATTTGTCTTAATGATCCACCTTTTAAGTAAGCTATTGCAGCTGCACCCATTGCACAAGCCACACCTACTTCACCTTGACATCCTACTTCTGCACCAGATACAGAACCATTTCTCTTAACAACTATTCCTATTAAACCAGCAACAGCTAATGCGTTTAATATTTGCTCATCAGAGTATCCTTCTAATTCTTTAAGTGTGCTGATTATTCCTGGTAAAACACCTGCTGATCCACAAGTTGGAGCAGTAACTATTATACGTCCAGATGCATTTTGCTCAGAAGCAGCTAATGAATAAGCATACATTAATGTATTTGGTTGCTTATTTACTTGATATTGATCATAGAATGATTTAGCTCTTCTTTGTAAGTTTAACTTTCCTGGTATAACTTCTTCAGTTGCTAAACCTTCTTTTACAGAGTTTTCCATTGCATCTTTAATAGTTTGTAAGTAATCCATTATATCTGCATCATCGTAAGTTTTAATGTAATCTACAAAATCTTTATTATTTTGTTCACACCAAGTTATAACTTGCTCTAATGTATTATGAGGATAAGTAGCGTTTGCACCACTATTTCTCATTCCTTCTTCAGCTATTGTTCCTCCACCTACTGAGTAGATTGTCCAATCACCTATTACATTTCCATCAGCATCTATAGCTTCTAACATCATTCCATTTGGATGATATTCTTTAACTACATCTTCTCTCCAAAGTATTTCTACTTCTTTAGGTTGAAGCGTTTTCTTAATTATATAATCAGTTAAATGTCCTTCTCCTGTTGCAGCTAAACTTCCATATAAATGAGCTTTGAAACTTACAGCTTCAGGATATTTATTTTTAAATTGATCTGCAGCTCTTTGTGGTCCCATAGTATGAGAACTTGAAGGTCCATTTCCTATTTTAAACAGTTCTTTTAGTGATTCCATTTTATTCCTCCTTGAGATTGGTTATATTCTTAAATAAAAAACATATTTACCATATATAAGTATGCCTTTATAAGTATACCTTTTTTACGAAAAATATTTAACACTATTTGACAAAAAAATACATAAAAATATTTAATTGTCACTAAATTATTTTATATAAAAAACCAATAAAAATCTAGACTATTATCATTTATTATTACATGTAAATTTTTACAATTATTATTGATTTTTCTTTACTAATAGACTACTATTATTAATAATTTATAAACTACCTTAACCTAGGGTAGAGGCGCAGTAATTATAAGTATTTGAAAGTAGTCGGCGGATGTCAATATTCAAAGAAAGGAATTATTGCCGAAAAGTAAATCTTGGCAAAGATTTTCTTTGGGGTTGTACAGAATATGTATAACACTATCACTTAATTCTAAGTGGTGAGCTACAGGGTTTACTTTGAGATGCCTATGCAACGTACAAAGTATACCTTTGTACGTTTTTTTATTAATTCCTCTAAGTTGCTCTCCCTTAAATTTATCTCTATGTTATTAAAATTAAATTTAAATATATTATGAGGTGATATGAAATGAAAAAAGTTAATGTAGCCTTAGTAGGTGCTACTGGTATGGTTGGAAGAACTTTCATCAAAGTTTTAGAAGAAAGACAATTTCCAATAGATAAAATTTATTTATTCTCTTCTGCAAAATCTGCAGGTACTACTGTTAAATTCGCTAATCAAGATATTATTGTTGAAGAACTTAATGAAAATTCTTTTGATAGAGATATTCAAATAGCTTTATTTTCAGCTGGTGGACCTATCAGTGAAAAATATGCTCCTATTGCAGCTTCTAAAGGTGTAATTGTTGTAGATAATTCAAGTTACTGGAGAATGAATCCTAAAGTTCCATTAGTCGTTCCAGAAGTTAACCCTGAAGCCGTTAAGGAGCATAAAGGAATAATTGCTAATCCAAACTGTTCAACTATTCAAGCTATGGTTCCTCTAAAGCCACTGCATGATAAATACGGTCTAAAAAGAGTTGTTTTCTCAACTTATCAAGCTGTATCTGGATCTGGTGTTAAAGGTGTTAAGGATTTAGAAGATGGCGTTTTAGGAAAGCCAAATACGTTCTATCCTCATCCTATTGCTTTTAACTGTCTTCCACATATAGATGTCTTCGAAGAAAATGGCTATACAAAGGAAGAAATGAAAATGGTTAATGAAACTATGAAAATTCTTGAGGATTACAATATAAAAGTTACAGCAACTACTGTAAGAGTTCCTGTAAGAGGTGCTCATAGCGAGTCTATCAATTTAGAATTTAATAATCCTTTTGAATTAAAAGATGTATTCACAGAATTAGAAAGTACTGAAGGTATTATTGTAGTAGATGATCCTTCTAAGAATGAATATCCTTTAGCTGTAGATGCTGAAGGTCACGATGAGGTTTATGTAGGTAGAATTAGAAGAGACTTTAGTGTGGATAACGGTATAAATATCTGGGTAGTTGCTGACAACATTAGAAAAGGTGCTGCTACAAACGCAGTACAAATAGCAGAATTATTATTAAAATATGATTTAGTATAAATTGTCATAATTTATGCTTAAATTAAATATTAATAAATTAAGTGAATTTTAAGCAACGGATTTGCCTGAAGTGATAACAAAGGTATATCGTTGGCGATATGAAGTATATTTTAAAAATAAAGGGGAGATTTTTAATGATATTTAAAGGTTCTGCAGTTGCTTTAGTTACACCGTTAAATGAAGACGATAGTATTAATTTCGAAAAAATAAACGCATTAGTAGAATTCCATATAGCAAATGGTACTGATGCAATAGTTGCTTGTGGTACTACTGGGGAAGCTAGCACCCTAAGCGACGAAGAGCATCTAGATGCTATAAAAGCTATTATAGATGCCGTTAATAAAAGAATACCAGTAATAGCTGGTACAGGTGGAAATGATACAGCTCACTCTATCTATCTTAGCAAAAAAGCTGAAGAATTAGGTGCAGATGCGCTTTTGATTATAACTCCTTATTATAATAAAGCAAATAAATCAGGCCTTAGAAAACACTTTATATCAATAGCTGAAAGTGTTAAATTGCCTATAATTTTATACAACGTTCCTTCTCGTACAGGAGTTAATATTCCTCCATCATTAGTAGCCGATTTAGCTAAAAATGTGGATAATATAGTAGCTCTTAAAGAAGCTTGTGGCGATTTAGCTCAAGTTGCTGAAGTTTGCAGATTAGTTCCAGATGATTTCGCTGTATATTCTGGTAATGATGATTCTATACTTCCTTTACTTTCTGTAGGTGGATCTGGAGTTATATCAGTCCTTGCTAATATTTGTCCACAAGAAACTCATGATTTAGTAGCTAAGTTCTTTGAAGGTGATATAGAAGCTTCTAGAGAATTACAACTTGGAATGAAGCCTTTAATAGATGCTTTATTTATAGAAGTAAATCCAGTGCCTATTAAAACTGCCCTTAATTTATTAGGTTTTAATGTGGGTAACTTAAGACTACCTCTAGCTGAAATGGCACCACAGAACTTGGAGGTATTAAAAAAAGAATTAATTAACTTTGGATTCAATTTACAGGAGGCAACATGTACAGAGTAATAATAAGTGGATATAGCGGTAAAATGGGAACTGTTCTAACAAAATGTGTTAAAGAAGATGAAAGTCTTCAATTAGTTTGTGGTGTATCTAAAGATAAATTAGAAGTTTCTTTTAATGCATACTCTAAAATGAGTGATGTGATTGAAACAGGTGATGTTATTATAGATTTTTCTCATCATTCTTGCATTGGAGATGTATTAGATTATGCTACAAAAACAAAAACACCTTTAGTAATAGCTACTACTGGTTTTAATGAAGAAGAATTAGGAAAAATATTAGATGCTTCTAAAATTATCCCTCTCTTCCATTCATCTAATATGTCTTTAGGTGTAAATGTTTTAGTTAAATTAGTTAAAGAAGCCGCTAAAATGTTAAATGGATTCGATATAGAAATAATAGAAAAACATCATAACTTAAAATTAGATTCACCAAGTGGTACTGCTGTTATGATTGCAAATGGAATTAAAGAAGTTATTCCTGAAAGTGAATTTACCTATGGAAGACATGGTCGCTCTGAAAAAAGAGATATTACTGAAGTAGGAATTCATGCTGTAAGAGGTGGAACTATAGTTGGTGGGCATACAACTATATTTGCAGGTCATGATGAACTAGTTGAATTAAAGCATACTGCTCAATCTAAGGATATTTTTGCAAAAGGAGCTATCGTAGCTGCAAAATTCTTAGTGAATCAAGAGCCTGGATATTATAATATGAACAATATGCTAGATTAAAACTAGACAAATATGGAGGATGACAATGGTTAATTTAAACGACGCTTACGAGTTAGCGAAATATATAAAAGATGCTGAAAAACAAACACCTGTTAAAGTTTATATAAACGGTGATTTGAAAATAAATAAAAATGATAAATATAAGGTATTCGGTAATGATGGTTCATATATCTTAATCGGTGATTATAATACAATCATGGCAGATATCGAAAATTTAAAACTTACTATAGAAGATATTCATGTAGAATATGACAGAAGAAATTCTGCCATACCTCTTTATAATTTTCTTCATGCAGAAGCAAGAATTGAGCCTGGTGCAATAATAAGAGACATGGTTACCATAGAAAAAAATGCCGTTGTAATGATGGGCGCTGTAATAAATATAGGTGCCATTGTTGGTGAAGGTTCTATGGTTGATATGAACGCTGTTATTGGTGCTAGAGGTATTCTCGGTAAAAATGTACATTTAGGTGCTTGCTCTGTTGTTGCTGGTGTTTTAGAACCACCTTCAGCTTCTCCTGTTATTATAGAAGATGATGTTATGATTGGTGCTAATTCTGTTATTTTAGAAGGTGTAAGAATAGGAAAAGGCTCTGTAGTAGCTGCTGGTTCAGTAGTTACGAAAAACGTGGAACCTGGTGTAGTAGTAGGAGGTTCTCCTGCTAGAATACTTAAATTAAAAGATGAAAAAACTGCTTCTAAAACTAAATTAATGGATGATTTAAGAAAATTAGATTAAAAATCATTATTTAAAACGAAGAAAGAGCTCTATGGATTTTCCATAAGAGCTCTTCTTTTATTTTTATTTAACATTAGCCTATTAGATTCATTAATATCGGCACTATAATAACTGTTAATACTCCCGAAATACCTATAGACAAGCTAGACATCGCTCCTTCTATCTCTCCCATTTCTAAAGCCTTACTAGTTCCCATAGCATGAGCCGCCGTACCCATGGCAATTCCTTTAGCCACAGGATGTTTGATTCTTCCAATTTTCAAAATAAACTCACCTAATATATTTCCAAATATACCTGTTATGATTATACATACAACAGTTATAGCTTCTACTCCACCTAATGCATTAACTAAAGAGATACCCAAAGGTGTTGTTATAGATTTTGGTAAAATAGAATTTACTATTTCGCTATTAGTTGAAGTTAATTGTCCTATAATAAAAATCATTATAAAAGATGTAACTACTCCCACTAAAATTCCCATAAATATTTCTTTTAAGTGTTTTTTAAATAAATCAAACTGTCTGTAAAGTGGTACAGCTAACACCACTGTAACAGGACCTAACATAAAGTTCATTACATCTGCACCTATTTTGAATTTTTCATAGGGTAAATTTGTAACTTTTAAAAATACTATTATTAGTATTATGCAAATTAATAAACTATTAAATATAGGTTTTTCAGCCTTTTTTTGTATAAATAATCCTATATTATAAAAGACTAAAATGGTAATTAGTCCAAATAACTGAGTATTTAAGATTTGTTGCATAGTATTCCTCCTGTTGTAATTTTATTAAGCTAATCTATCATCCTCTGAAATGTCATCTTTATTTTTTAAAGCCTTTTTACTTATCATTAAATCTACAGTTTTTCCTGTTGCTAACATTATAATTACAGTTGCAATAGTTGAAGTTAGTACTAAAACTAATATATTATCTTTTATTAAACCTAACGATTGTATAAGTGATACACCTGCTGGCACAAAAAATATAGCCATATTATTAAGTAAAAAATCGGATACACCCTTAATCGTCTCTTCCTTTATTACTTTAAATTGTAAAAGTAAAAACAGTATTATCATCCCTACTATAGTTCCAGGAAGTTTTATAATACTACTAAATAAAGAACTAATTAACTCTCCACTTGCCCAAATTCCTAATATTATTCCCAATTGATTGAATATTTTCATATGACCTTCCTTTTCTTATTTTTTATGTATAAACTTTAAATAATACAAAGAAATTATACCTTATTCTCTTGTTTATATAAATACTTACATAATAAAATTAGTATAAAAATAGCACTCATCTTAAAAAGACAAGTGCTAATTTTATTAATTTATTCTAATAGCTATAAATCAAAATTATTATTACTCATTTGATTTTAAACTTATCCATGCATTATCATATAATTTTTTAACATCGCTAGGTAAATCAAGATAGATTTCACATCTCTCCATTAACTCTGTAGGCATATATGCATTTGGATTATTTTTCACTTTATCTGGTTGTTCTAATCTTGCTTCTTTATTTGGAGTTGTATATCCTATTTCATCAGCTATTCTTAATGCACTTTTCTTGTCACTTACAAAGTTTATGAACTTTTCAGCAGCCTCAACATTTTTAGCATTGTAAGGTATACATAAACTATCTATCCAGAAGTTTGCTCCTTCTTTAGGTACTACATACTCTAAATTAGGATATTCATCTTGTAAATTTAATCCTTCTCCAGACCATATCATATTTATATCAGTTTCACCTGCTGGAATCATTGTAGTTCCATTATCAACACCATATAGAGGATTCACTAATTTTCTTTGCTCTAATAATAATTCTTTTGCTTCTTCGATTTCTTTTGGATTGCTTGTATTTAAAGAGTATCCAAGTTTCTTTAAAGCTGCTCCTAGTGTATCTCTGTATGTATCAAACATAAAGATTTTGTCTTTATATTTCTCATTCCATAATATGTCCCAACTGTCTACTTTTTCTTTTACTACATCTTTATTATAAATAAGTCCTACTGTTCCAAACATATAAGG
>JAVXJA010000056.1:0-18298 GCA_036648085.1 Terrisporobacter sp. | reverse complement strand
AATCATATACTTATGATACTTTAGGAAGACTTACAAAAACTGAAATAAATAATAAAACTGCTAACAAGAATAGCACCGTAACTTATGGCTATGACAAAGTTGGTAATAGAATATCAATGACAAAAGATGGAGCAACAACTACAAGTAAGTATAATAATTTAAACCAATTAACATCATCTATAGAAAACAAAGATGGAAAAGAAACATCAAATAAGATTTATTCTTACGATAAAAACGGAAATAAGACAAGCCAAAACTTCATAGGAGCAGACGGAAATGTTATAGGTACTACTAGATATAGCAATGAAGGATTTAAGTATTATACTTATAACAAAGATATTCAAGGAAGTACAACAAGTGTAGTAGGACAAGATGGGACTTCACCAGTAGCATATAATTATGATGATTTTGGAGTTACAACAACTATAGGGGATAAGAGTTTCTTTAATGAGGTTTGCTATACAGGTGGAATTTATGATGTTAGTACTGGACTGTACTATTTAAATGCCAGATATTATGATCCTAGAAATAGTAGATTCATAACGAGGGATACATATAGAGGAGAGCTAAACGAGCCAGATACGCTACATTTATATGCATATTGTGCTAATAATCCTATAAACTATGTAGATCCTAGTGGACATATTGCAATCCCATTAGGTTATGGTGTAATTGTTGCAATAGCAAAGATTACAGCAACAGTGGTAGTCGGAGGAATGACACTTTATTATGCTGGAGATATGGCTAAAAAATTAAGAAAAGAGAAAAAGGGATATTATGTTGCAGCCTTGAAAAAGTCAAAAAAACTAAAGAGAACAGACTTATTTATAGGTCCCTATCTTAAGACAAAGCAAGCTAAAAGCAGAGTAAAGTATTTTAATGGGGATATTTGGGCTACTAGTGAATCACTTGCGTACAAGCTTGCATACTCAATTGGTAACAGAGGACCTTCTAAAGTTGAAAATCATGGTAAAGGGAGACCGGGATATTACAACCATTATCATGCCAAGAGTAAAAATAAAAAATACAATGCTCATATATTCTTTTAAGTATAAATTAATATAACTATTAAAGGAGAAATAATTTGATTATAAAAATAACTTATAATAAAGGTAGTAATTATGAAGATTATTTGTATATTTACTGTCCCAATAATATAAATATAAAAATAAAAAATATTAAATCACAATTTAATCAGTGGAGTAAAAACATGGATAAAGAATTTTTTGAGATTCATGAAAATGAGAATTGTGTTCATTATGATATTGAAGATATGTTAATTTACTGGATAAATAAATATATATTGAATAATGAATATGGAGATAAAGCATGTTTGTTAGAAAAAAGCAAAGATACAAATAATAATTATGACATAAATATAAATATAGATAGTAGTTTGCTATAAATAATACGTTAGCAATTATTGATTTACAATTTCTTTTACTACAGAAAGTTGAATAAAGAAAATTGTAAATCAAAAAACAAGAGGGTACACAAAGTTTGACTTAAATTATGCCATGAAGTTCAAAATGTGATGTTTTTAATAAGATTGATGGATAGTGTAAAATTTTTATGAAAAAAAATAGATAGTTAAAAATTTAATGAAAAAGTATCCCTGTAGGGATTTTCGTATAAATTTAAGCACTATTAATAAACCTTAGCTCTATAAATTTTAAAAACTGAGGTTGAAAAATAATGTTAATTTGCTGATATCAGGCGGAAGCCTCATAGTTGATAATAAAATCTTGAGACATTTCTATAAGCTTACACCAACGTGCGGGCATAGTAGGTAATTTCTCTAAATCATTAATATTGAATTTTGTGCTGTGCCTATATATGAATTTTCACATACATAGGCACACCATATTAATTACTTTTAATAAATGTTTTTTGTGGTCCATATAATGATATAAAGAGGGTCATAGAGTGACCCTCAAAAATACCAGTGAGTACGAAAGGCAATGAATTTTAAACCTAATTACTTTGAATTAGCCAGAGAACATGGAATTGATAGGAGAACAGTAAAAAAATAAGCTCCTAGGATAAAAATTATCCTAGGAGCTTACTTGCTTTCAAGTTCAAGCAATGTGTATTATAAAATATTTTAACTACTCAAGGTTAGTAAACTTTAGTATAAAGATTTATAAATATTAAAAATAGTATCCTTATCTAAAGGTATATAAGCATTTCCCATTAGCCTACCTTGCTTAGTTAATACATTTTCAGTAAACATCATAAGATCTTCTTCTTTAGCACCATATCCTTGTAAAGATTTTTTAGGTAGAATTTTATATAAAAGCATTTCTATTTCATCAAATACTGATTCTTCAGAGCAACTTAATATATTTGCTAAAAGTTCTTTTAGTTTTTGTATTTTACCAGTAGGATTTATTTTATTATAAGTTTTAAATATTTCTGTAAAGAATACATAGTTAGATTCTCCGTGAGGAACATGGTAGATTGATCCAAGAGGATAACTCATAGCATGAACAGCCCCACAACCAGCATTACCGAAGGCTATACCAGCATATGTACTAGCTATTAAGAAATCATTAAATAATCCTTCTAAAGCACCTTCGCCTTCATTAGTAATAACTTTAAATCCATTTAAAATCATTCTTATTGCTTCCGTAGAATACATTTCTGTAAAAACAGATGATTTAGGAGAAACAAAAGATTCTATAGCATGAATTAAAGCATCAATAGAGCTGGCAGCAAAAACTTTATAAGGAAGAACTTTTAAAAGTTCTGGTATTAAAATAGCATGGTCGGCAAGAATTTCATCATGAGCAAGACCTAATTTGCTATCAATAGAGTTTAAATATAATACAGAAATATTAGTTACTTCACTTCCAGTACCACAAGTAGTAGGTATAAGAATCAGTTCTTTAACTTTTTTAGGTGGAAACTTTTTTTCGAATAAGTCACATACAGGAGTTATTTGTTGTAAAATAAATAGTTTTGCCACATCTAGTATGCTTCCACCTCCGATTCCTATGACTCTTTTATAATCTAAGTTTTTAATATCTTCATATATATCTTCAACCATACTGCTATTTGGCTCCCCACTTCCATAATTTCTTCTATAAATTACAGTAGCATCTTTCACATGCTTTTCAAAAAATGGTTTATAAATATATTCATTAGTAATAATTAAATCACCTTTACCCACATTAAATTCTGAGCAAAATTCAAGGCAATTATCAAATATAGTTATTTCTGGTGATAATTTAAAATTTTTCATTTGTAATCCTTTCTTTTATCTAAATTTAAAATTAAATAATTATAAAAATATTTTTATGTACAGTTCTATTATAATAATTATATTATAATTGCTAGATAAAATCTATGAATAAAGCCCGTAGAATAAGCGATATATTATCTCTATCATTATTTTTTATGGTGAAATTTAACTGAATTTTTATCAAATATACTATACTTTAATTAAGTATGAAAATAAGAAAAAATTAAGGGGACATAATAATAAATAGGATTAAATACAAAAGGAGAAGGTTATGGATATAATAGAAAACTTAAGGGTCCAAGGGGTAAATGAATCTCTTATAAAAGATATATTACATTTTAGAAAAGAGTATAATGTAGATAAGGAAGTAGAACATAGGGTGACTAAATCACCAGCTTTTTATATAGGTGAAGATATACTATCCATGTGTATATCGGCAATACTTGAAGAAGAAAATATTTTATTATCTGGTCCTAAGGCAACGGGGAAAAACTTACTATCAGATAATTTATCAGAAATATTTGGACGTCCACAATGGAATACTTCTTTTCATATAAATACAGATAGTTCATCTTTAATTGGAACGGATACTTTTATGGATAATGAAGTAAAACTAAGAAGAGGATCAGTTTATGAGTGTGCATTACATGGAGGATTTGGCGTATTTGATGAAATTAATATGGCCAAAAATGATGCTATAGTTGTAGTCCATTCAGCACTAGATTATAGAAGGGTAATAGATGTGCCAGGTTACGAAAGAATTAAACTACATCCAGCCACTAGATTTATAGGAACTATGAATTATGAATATGCAGGAACTAAGGAGTTAAATGAAGCTTTAGTTTCTAGATTTTTAGTAATTGATATACCAGCAGTTAATGAAGATAAGCTTATGATGATTTTAGAGAGAGAATTCCCTTGTACAGATGAAGAAAAATTAAATCAGTTTGCAGGAATATTCTTAGATTTACAATTAAAATCACAGAATGGTGAAATATCAACAAAAGCAATAGATTTAAGAGGATTAATAGGTGCTTTAAAGACTATTAAAAGAGGTTTAAAACCTACTCTTGCCATAAATATGGGTCTTACAGGTAAGACTTTTGATATTTATGAAAAAGAAATAGTTAATGACATTATAAGAACTAGAATACCTGAAAAATGGGAAAGTAAAGATATATTTTCTAAGTGAAAATAATTCGTAATAGGTGATGAAATGAGTGAAAATACTAACTGGATATACAATAATTATGAGTTTGAAAATAGAGTTAATAACTTAGCCTGGACTATTTCAGGCATGTATGATGAAGATATAGATGCTAGTGAAAAAGATTATTTATCTAAAGATGTATCTTTATATTTTGGAATAATAGCAGGAGCTAGAAGAAAGTATATTGATTGGAAGATTATTAAAAAATATTTAATGAGTAGAATGAAAAAAGGATATGATAAAGATATTTTACTTACGCTTATTCAGATAGTGCTTAATTCTGTAGTTGAAAATAAAGTGATAGATGAAAGACCAGGTGTAGAAGAAATAAGAAGTAAGGCTTATTCAGATGTATTAATTAATTACAGTAAAATTCATAGTGAAGATATTTTACAAACACTTAAATACACTTTTATTCTTGAATCTATGGATAGGCATCCTATGGTAGATGGATTAACTAGAAGAATAATGAATGATATAAAAGATATAGATAGTAAAGATAAGCTTATGAATATTTTGAAACGATTAGATGAAATTTATCTAACTTATTTTGAATATATTTTAAAATCACAAATGGAAAATTCTAAAGTAAATGAGAAAGAAATAAAAAATATTAATGTAGATTTTGATACATTTTCTGATTTTATGTATGAAGAGCTATATAGCGATGATATTGCTGAAGATATTGAAATTGAAATAAATAACATTAGTAATTCAATGATAGTAGAAGAAATAGGTGAAGTTGATAATGTTAATATAGATAACACACCTAATAGAGTGATTTATGTAGATGAAGAAATGGCTAAGAAAATCTACGAAAAAGTAGAATTTTACTATGGAAAATCATTTTTAAGTGAAGGTGAAATAAGAAAGATAGAAACTAAATGCTGTAGAGATATTCATGAAGGTTGCAGAATTCATATTACTGATGGGGTGTTACGTTCAGAATGTAACAATGCTTTTCAGTTAAAATATGTTACAAGACAAAAGGAAAATAACTTATATAAATATAGAGACAATATAAAGCTACATAAAAGAAGTATAAACAAACTTAAGGAAAGTTTATCAAGAATATTAATAGAAGAAAGTGCTAAAGACAGAGTATATTCTGATGGAGGAACTATTTGTGCTAATAGAGCATGGAGAATTGGAAGAAGTGATAATAATAAAATATTCTATAAAGATATTCAAAATGAAAAGGGTAAATATGTAATAGATATATTACTAGATGCCAGCGGTTCACAAAGTAGAAACCAATTTAATGTGGCTATTCAAGCTTATATAATTGCTACAGCTCTTACTCAAGTTGGTATACCCAATAGAGTTATGGGATATCTTAGTTTTTTAGATTACACCGTTTTAAAAAGATATAGAGATTATAATGACAATAAAAATAATTGTGAAAATATATTTGAATATTTCTCAGCAGGAAATAATAGAGATGGATTGGCTATAAAAGCAACTTGTGAATCTTTATTAGAAAGAGAAGAAGAAAATAAAATACTTATAGTTCTTAGTGATGGAAAACCTAATGATGTGAAAATAGGTAAAGATAGATCAAGAAGTTTAAGAGGCGAAGCTTCCTATAGAGGAGCTGTAGGTGTAAAAGATACTGCATTAGAAGTTAGAAAAGCTAGGAAACAAGGTATATTAGTTTTAGGTGTATTTACAGGTAAAGAAGTTGACCTAGAAGCTGAAAAAATAATTTATGGAAAAGACTTTATTTACACAAAAGATATAGCTAGATTTTCAGATATTGTTGCTATGTATTTAAAGAAGATTATCAGAAATTAATATATTTTGGAGAAAAGTTTATTAAAATAAAATGGAAAAAAATACAAATAACTATTATGCTGTGCTATACTTATATTAAGTTTGAAAAGTAAATATTGGAAATGTTTTAGGTTCTTATTTAAGATTAATAGGGAAAGAGGTTAAAATCCTCTGCAGCCCCCGCTACTGTAATGTGGACGAAACTTTTTTACCACTGTGAAGCTCACGGGAAGGAAAAGGAGTAGGAAGAAGCGAAGCCAGGAGACCTGCCTATGACATAAAGTGATTTCTTCGGGGTAGGAGAAAATATCTTAATAAAAATTTTTATTAGTAGATATTAGTACCTAACTTGAAGTTAGGTACTTTTTTAATTGTAAGTATTTTTTTATATATTAAAGCACTATGAAAATGCCCTCAACCTATTTTATTTCAAAATAGTTTGAAAATAGAATAACCCTTAACCTATGCCCTAGGATTCTCCAAAATCCTAGGGTCTTTTTTCGTAAAAATCATTTATATTAGGCAGGAATGGTATTTTATATTTTATTCATGGGAATTATTATAGTATTATTGCATTTGAAGAAAAGTAAGAATTAGATTAAAATATATCTATATGAGCATTATAGGAGGAAGTATATGATTTCAGATATATTAGAAAAATTAAATCCAGCCCAAAAAGAAGCAGTAGAAAATACAGAAGGTGCTGTATTAATACTAGCAGGAGCTGGATCGGGAAAGACCAGAGTCTTAACTACTAGAATAGGTTACCTTATGGAGGACAAAGGGGTAAAGGCTGAAAATATTTTAGCTATAACTTTTACAAATAAGGCAGCTAACGAAATGAGAGAAAGAGTAGATGAAACTTTAGAAGGAACAGATACTAAAGAAATGTGGGTTACAACGTTCCATGCTTGTTGTGTTCGTATTCTTAGAAAAAGTATAAATAAAATAGGATATAATAGAAGTTTTGTAATTTACGATAGTCCAGATCAGGTAACTTTAATTAAAGACTGTATGAGAGAATTAAATATTAGTGATAAAGCATTTGATCCTAAAGTTGTTTTAAGTGCAATTTCAAATGCTAAGGATAAGTTATATTCTCCTAAGAAATTTTTACATTTAAATGAAGGCGATATTGGAAAAACAAAAATAGGTGAAATATATGCTTTATATCAAGACCGTTTAAAAAGAAATAGTGCTCTAGATTTTGATGATTTAATAATGAAAACTGTGGAATTATTTAAAGAAAACCCAGATGTATTAGATTTTTATAGAAATAAGTTTAGATACATAATGGTAGATGAGTACCAAGATACAAGTAAGGCACAGTACGAATTAATAAAATTATTAGCTGCACAACATCAAAATATATGTGTCGTTGGAGATGATGACCAAAGTATTTATGGTTGGAGAGGGGCAGATATAAGGAATATACTGGAATTTGAAAAAGATTATAAGGATGTAAAGGTTGTAAAGCTAGAGCAAAATTATAGATCAACTCAAGTTATTCTTGATGCAGCTAACCATGTTATTTCTAATAATACAGAAAGAAAAAGAAAAAAACTATGGAGTGAGAAAAAAGAAGGACAGTTAATTAAAATACAGTTAGCTGAAAATGAAATTGAAGAAGGAGACTTTATATCAAATACTATATCTTATATGAGAAGATATGAAGATAGAGATTATAAAGACTTTGCTGTTTTATATAGAGCAAATGCACAGGCCCGTCCAGTAGAAGATGCATTAAATAGAAGTGGTATTCCATACAATATTTATGGTGGTATTAAATTCTATGAAAGAAAAGAGATAAAAGATATGATAGCTTATCTTAGAGTATTACAGAACCCTCAAGATGATGTATCTTTAAAAAGAATTATAAATGTACCAAGAAGAGGAATAGGTCTTAGAACTATAGAAAAAATAGAAGATAGAGCTAGTTTAAAAGAAGAAAGTATTTACTCTGTATTAATTGATATAGAAGATAACTCTGATATTTCTAGAAAAGCTAGATCAAGTATAAGTGAGTTTATTGATTTAATGTCTACCCTAAGAAGTTTTACAAGTGTTTATACTGTTAGCCAAATTATAGAAAAAGTACTAGACGTAACTGGTTATAAGGATGAATTAGAAAAGGACAAAAGTGGAGACGGAGAAGATAGAATAGAAAACCTAAATGAATTTATATCAGTTGCCTTAGAGTTTGAAAGTGCAAATGAAGATAAAAGTTTAGAATCCTTTTTAACTAATGTTGCTTTAAATGTAGACACAAGTGATGATGAAGAAGAAACAGATAAAGTTTCTTTAATGACTATACATTCTTCAAAAGGTCTAGAATTCCCAGTAGTATTTTTAGGAGGAATGGAGGAAAAAATCTTCCCAATCTCAAGAGCAATACAGTCAATGAGTGATAGTGAAATAGAAGAGGAAAGAAGACTTTGTTATGTTGGTATAACTAGATCAAAAGAAGAGTTATTCTTAACACTAACAAGAAAAAGAACTCTTTATGGAAGAACTAATCCTTCTATAGCATCTAGATTTATAGAAGAATTACCAGAAGAATGTGTAGAAAGACTTAACAAACAGCAAAAAGAATTAGCTTATTCAAAGGCAAATTACAATATGCTTGATAAGTACACTAAGAAATATATGAATAATATGAACAAGGTACAAGTTGCTAAAGAAGCTAATGCTACTATAAAAAATACTACTGAAGAAAATAACATTAAGGATGTTAAACTGGGAGCTAAAGTACATCATCCTAAGTTTGGACTAGGAACAGTAGTAGCTTTAAAAGGACCAGATATAACTATAGCATTTGATAATCAAGGTTTAAAAACTATTAATAAGGAATATACAACTCTAGATTTAATAAAATAGGAGGAATATATGGAAAAAGAATTTGCACAGGATTTATTAGACTATATATATGAAAGTCCTACTGCTTTTCATGCAGTTAAAACAAGTGAAAAATTATTAACAAGTAAGGGCTTTGAAGAACTTAAATTAAATAAAAAGTGGGGTTTAAAAGTAGGAGGAAAGTATTTTGTAACAAAAAACTCTTCTTCTATTATAGCTTTTGTTATTAATTCAGATAAGATAGAGGAAGAAGGTTTTAGAATAATAGGTTCACATAGTGATTCTCCTACTTTTAGAATTAAACCTAATGCAGAAATGAGTGTAGAAAATACTTATTTAAAATTAAATACAGAAGCATATGGTGGTGCTATATTAAGTACATGGTTGGATAGACCATTATCAATAGCTGGAAGAGTTGTTTTAAAGAGTACAGAAACACTTTATCCAAGAGAAGAATTGATAAATATTAATAAACCTATATGCATAATACCTAATTTGGCAATTCATCTTAATAGAGGTGTAAATGAAGGTTATAAATTCAATAAACAAAAAGACATGCTTCCTTTAGTTGGATTAATAAATGAAACATTAGAAAAAGATGATTTCTTATTAAATCAAATTAGTGAAAATCTTAAGATTAATAAAGAAGAGATACTTGATTTTGATTTACTACTATATGAATATGAAAAGGGATGTTTAATGGGAGCAAATGAAGAATTTATTTCTTCAAGCAGACTTGATAACTTGTCTATGGCACATGCTAGTTTACATGGGCTTTTAGATGCAAAAGGAAAAAAAGGAATCAATGTAGTAGCAGTATTTGATAATGAAGAAGTAGGAAGTTCTACTAAACAAGGAGCTGATTCTAATATGTTACTAAACATATTGGAACGCATATGTTTATGTCTTGAAAAAGACAGAGAGGAATTTTTCACAGCTATATATTCATCGTATATGATATCATCAGATTTGGCTCATGCGGTTCATCCAAATATTGGAGAAAAACATGATCCTACTAATAGACCTGTAGTAGGTGGAGGTCCTGTAATAAAAATAAGTGCTAATCAGTCTTACACTAGTGATGCTTTTTCAGCAGCTGTATATAAGAGCTTATGTGATAAAATAAATGTAAAATATCAAGAATTTGTTAATAGATCTGATGAAAGAGGAGGATCAACTATTGGTCCAATTTCATCCACACATTTAGACATACCATCTGTGGATATTGGTAGTCCAATACTAGCTATGCATTCCATAAGGGAGTTAGGAAATGTAGAAGATCACAGTAAGATTTACAAGACTTTTGTCGAATTATATCAAATATAAAAGAAAAATGACGAAAAATTCTGTAAATTGATTCATTTTTTGTGGATAATATTTTGGATAACTTGTGAATAACCTGTTGAAATGTGCATAACTATGTGGATAACATGTGAATCAAAAATAAAGAAAAAACCATACATATAAATTATGTATTATGGTAATACTAAATTCATTTGCTTAAATGTTGATTGTGGACAGTGTGGATAAAAAGCCATAGATATCCACAGGCATTGTTTAAATTAATGATTAAATTAGGTATTAATCTACTTTTTAATGAAAAATAAACTAGTTAATATTTTAGATAATAGTATATAATAATAAATATAAATATATATAAACAAGAAAGAAGGTACAATTATGGAAAACAAAAATCCTATAGTAACTATAAAAATGGAAAATGGAAAAGAAATAAAAATAGAGTTATACCCTAATATAGCACCAAATACAGTAAATAACTTTATAAGTTTAATAGATAACAATTATTATGATGGAATTATATTTCACAGAGTAATAAGAGGATTTATGATTCAAGGGGGTTGCCCAAATGGAACAGGAATGGGTGGACCAGGATATTCAATAAAAGGTGAATTCAAAGGTAATGGATTTGATAATAACTTAAAGCATGAAAAAGGAGTAATATCTATGGCTAGAACTATGATGCCAAATAGTGCTGGTTCTCAATTCTTTATAATGCATAAAAACTCTCCACACTTAGATAATGAGTATGCTGGATTTGGTAAAGTAATAGAAGGTATGGATGTAGTAGATGAAATAGCTAATACTTCTGTAGATAGAGGAGATAAGCCAAAGGCTGATCAAAGAATAAAAACTATGACAGTTGAAAAATTTGGAGTAGAATATCCTGAAGTAGAAAAGATGTAGTTATTGGTATAATTAGAAAAAGGACTCAGGATATTAATCTAAGTCCTTTTTTAATGTTTTATTATATATTTTTTACTGCATCAGTTAATTTAGGAACTAACTGTTTCTTTCTAGATACAATTCCTTGTGCAAATACACCTTGGCATGCGCCTACAGAGAAAGCATCAGATATTACTTTATCTTCACCTTTGTAGATTAAGTAAGAACCTTCATTGATTATATCAGTTATAGCAAGAACTAACATATCAAACTCAGTACCATTGATATAAGCTAAGAATTCATCTTTTTTAGAAAGAACAGCATCTATATCTAAAGTCATAACTTGACCTATACCAACTCTATTTCCGCTCATATCAAATTCTTTGAAGTCCATGTTTACTATTTCATCTATAGAGAATCCTTCTAAAGAAGTTCCAGCTTTAAACATTTCCATTCCGTATTTCTCATAATCAACTTTAGCTATTTTAGCAAGGGCATAAACAGCTTCCTTATCAAGCTTAGTTGTAGTTGGGGATTTGAATATTAAAGTATCTGATAATATAGCAGATATTAATAATCCAGCTATTTCATAAGGTATTTCAACATTATTTTCTTTGAATAAGCTGTAAACTATTGTACAAGTACATCCAACAGGCATTATTCTTAATGATATAGGAAGGTCAGTAGAAAGTCCTCCTATTTTGTGATGATCTATTATTTCTACTAAGTTAGCTTCACCTATTTCGTCAGCAGTTTGTGCTATTTCGTTATGGTCAACTAAAACAACATCTTTACCTTTTAATTCTCCAGCTTTTAATATTTCTGGCTTAGCCACATTGAAGTAGTTTAAAACAAATTGAGCTTCCTTTCTTGGTTCTTCTAAAGCATAAGCTTTAGCCTCCATACCTAATTTGTTTTTTAAATATGCTAATGATATTGCTGAGCATACTGAATCTGTATCAGGACTCTTGTGTCCAAAAACTAATAAACTCATATTAAAACTCCTTTCGTTAAATTACTGAAAAGTAATTTAATTTATATGTATAATTGATAATGCATACTAAATAATATATTTTATATAGTATTCTAATATAACTAATTATATCAAAACCATAGTAGAAGTGACAATAAGCTATTGATATAAGATAAGTATATTATGGTCTAATATTTTTGTAGTAATAAGTAGGTATGAATATTAAAAATATTCAGAAAATTACGTTGACATTATATAATCCTCCGATTACAATTAAAGTATAAATAAGATAATAAAAACAAACAGGGGCCTGTTAAGGCCCCCTACTTTTTGTTTAATAATTTTTAGATATTATTACTTTCTCATGGTCATTTTTTATATTAAATATACTATCTGTATAGTCAACTTCAAAATTGGCAAAAGCAGAAAATAAATCAATATCTCTCATTAGATGAACTGTCATTAAAGTACTTTCCTTGTTTATTCTTAAAAGTACAGATCTAACATAAGGGAACTGAATTCTAGAGTTAAATATTTTTGATTCTCCAACTTCTATATCTACACCTCTATAATTAATATCTATATATAAATCCATATCATTATTTTCTTCTCTTATTATTCTATAATCAAAGTCACTATCTAATTTTAATTTTCCAATTTCAATCATATTATCACCTCAGTAAAGTATTTGTATTTAACTAGCTAATATACAATATAATCTATTTTTTATAATTTTATCAATATAAAATTGATTTACTTATTTATTACAGATACTATTTAAACCCAAAAATAGACAACGATAAGTTTATCATTGTCTATTAGCAAAAACGTAGCTTTCACTGGGGGAATGAAAGCTTTATATTGGGGGAGATTGAGTTAAATATTTAAATTACATTAGTATTATGGTCCTTATAAGAAAACTTTATTCATTAAAATAAAAAAATCCAAAAGTTTTTTAACTCTTGGATTTCTTTATGATTATCTCTTAGGGTTTATAAAGCTAGCCCCTAAGTATTTTTTTATATCTTCGTCTGAAGAGAAATCATCGATAAGTATTTCGCGGTCTGACTCTTCTAATATAACTAAAACTTCAGTATTGCCTTTTAAGAAAGCTTTCTTAACAGTTTCTTCTTTAACTTCTCTAGTTTTAGTTATTCCTTTTTTAGTTTTGTCAAAATCTTTAGTGAAATAACTTTCCATCATATTGATAACTTTCGTATATCTGTTCATTTAGTAAGATACCTCCTACAATTTATAGTAATAAATGTGATATAATAAGTTTTTGTATTAACTTAATAATTATAACAAGGAGAATGTATAATGGCTAGTATAAATAATATAGATGTTTCAAAAAGCATAGATTATGCTAAAAAAAATCAACTATTTGATAAACTTAATAATATATATAGTACTTTACCGAAGGGTGAGTGTAGTGGTTGTGGGAGTTGTTGCATGGAGTCAGTAGGTATTAATTTAATAGAATTTTTAAATATATTTAATTATTTACAAGATAAAGAGGAATTAAGAAAAAAATCTTTAGAAAAAATACTTGATTATTACTTTATGGAGTTTATGGAAAAAAAACCATGTCCATTTAAAGATAACGACAACAGATGTGAAATCTATGAAGTAAGACCTTTAAACTGTAGATTATTTGGTCATTGGAAGAAAGATGATTATAATAAAAATCTTAAGGGTGTAATTGATAAAAATATTCAATATAAAAACATTATGAAGGGTAAATATGGATTTGAGATAGCAGATGATGTAGTAAATTATAAAATAAAATATTGTGATAGTTTTAAACCAGAGGAAAGGTATTTATCAAAAGGTGAAAGATTAAATTTTGCAGATAATGTTATGGTATTAGATTCCAAATTATTTTCAAAGGGAATTATAGATATAGAATTTAGAGATAGAGGTATTGTAGAATATTTTGTTGATTCACTGCTTAATCAAAATATGTCTTATAATATTAAAGTGAGAATTTCTAAAGATAGAAATATATCAAAAAGAACAGTATCTAGAGTTAAAAGACTTTTAGTAAAATAAATAGATATTTGGGTAGGTGGAATAGGTGAAATTAATTAATATAAAGGGTAATACTTATTACATTAGAGGGGGAACTAACACAGGAGTATATAAATTTAATGATAATAGTGTTTTAATTATAGATCCAGGACTAGCAGGATTAAGGCCTAAGAAATTAGCAACTTTTTTAGACGAAAATAATCTAGACATAAAGTATATTATAAATACACATGAGCATGATGATCATTACGGTGGTTGTAATGAATTGAAGAAGATTAAGGATGGAATAAAAATATTTGCGCCAGAAGATGCTAAATTTTTTATAGAGCATCCAGATATCTTTGGAGATTATGTTATAGGTGGTAGGGGAAATGACTTTTTAAGTTCTAAAAGAAGTAAAGAAAATGACACTTATATAGAAATTGATGATATAATTCAAGGTGATGAAATTGTATTAAATAATGATAAGTTTGAGATAATTAAACTAAAGGGACATAGTAGAGGAAGTATAGGAATATTAACAAAAGATAAAATTTTATTTGTGGGAGATCTATTTGTAGGAAATCATATTTTAAGCAAATTTAGCTTGTTATTATTAAATAATGTTAAAGAATATTTAGAATCTATAGAAAAAATAAAAACTTTAGATTTTAAATATATGGTTTTAGGTCATGGAAAAGAGACTATAAGTAAAGAAGAATCATACAAAATCATAGAAAATCACCGTAAAGTAGTATATAAATATATAAATGAAGTCAGACTTCTATTAGGTGAGAAAATAACAATAGATAACATACTAAAACAAATTATAAATAATAATAAATTAAGTTGTAATTATAAGGAGTATTATTTTTTTAGAAGCTCAATAGTAACTATAATAAGTTACTTAGTAAATTTAGATGAAGTTAACTATGAGATTAAAGAAGGAGAAATCCTTTATTATTCTAAAAAATGATAAATTATGTTAAAATATATATGATTTCAAAACTAGTATGAAGGGTGAATAATATGAAGTATGAAAAGTGGGATGAAGTATTAGCTCCTTATGAACATGCAGTTCAAGAATTAAAGGTGAAATTTAAAAATATAAGAGAAGAATTCCTTACTAAGGGGGAATATTCGCCAATAGAGTTTGTTACAGGAAGAACTAAAAAGATCTCTTCAATAATATCTAAAGCTAATAGATTAGATGCAGATGATATTGAGAGTGAAATTGAAGATATAGCAGGAATAAGAATAATGTGTCAGTTTGTTGAAGATATTTACACACTAGTAGACTTAATAAAATCAAGAACTGATATGACAATAGTAAATGAAAAAGACTACATTACGAACTTTAAAGAAAGTGGATATAGAAGCTATCATGTTATAATTAATTATCCCATTAATTCTATAGCAGGATATAAGGAAATACTATGTGAGATACAAATAAGAACTCTTGCAATGAATTTCTGGGCAACTATAGAGCATTCTTTAAAATATAAATATGAACATTACATACCCGAAGATGTAGCTAAGAGACTTAGAAGTGCAGCAGATGCAGCTTTCTTATTAGATCAAGAAATGAGTGAAATAAGAGAGGAAATAATGAAAGCACAAGTAATGTTTCAAGCTAAATCAATAACTATAAGAGAAGTTTTAGGAAAAATACAAGAATTATATGATTTAGGGGAAATTAGTAGAGCTATAAATTATCAAAGAAGATTAGATAGAGTAGATAGTCAAAAGGATATAAAAGAAATTGTAGCTTTAAAAAATGAAGTAGAACAAATATTACAGTATTATAAAAGTGAGCGGATAAATGATTAGTGGGGGCTGTCTTAATATGTTTAAGGCAGCTTTTTAATAATTTTAGAAAGGATGCAAGTATGAGTATATATGCAATAGGTGATCTCCATTTTTCCACAGCAGTAAATAAACCTATGGACATATTTGGAGGACATTGGGACAATCACCAAAATAAAATAATTGAAAATTGGAAAGAAGTAGTTACAGAAGAGGATACAGTTTTAGTTCTTGGAGATACGTCTTGGGCAATAAGTATGACAGATGCTAAAGAAGATTTAGATATAATTAATGATTTGCCAGGAAAGAAAATATTCATAAAAGGAAATCATGATTATTGGTGGACATCTCTAAGCAAACTAAAAGCTATGTATAGTGAAATGGTATTTTTACAAAATACTTTTTACAAGTATGGGAATATGGGTATTTGCGGAAGTAGAGGATGGCTTTGTCCAAATGAAGTTAAATTTGATAAAGATGATGAAAAAATATATAAAAGAGAAAAGTTAAGAATAAAGATGTCTTTAGATGCTGCTATTAAAAGTGGATGTGATGAGTTAATAGTAATTACTCATTATCCACCAACTAATGATAAATTAGAAGAATCGGAATTTACGAAGCTATTTGAAGAATATAATGTGAAAAAAGTAATATATGGACACTTACATGGTAAAGATTCATTTGAGATGGGCCTTAGAGGAATCAGAAATGATATTGAGTATATTTTAGCATCAAGTGATTACATAGATTTTAAACCTATAAAAATATTGGAGTAAGAATTAAATAAAATGTAAATACTATAAAACATAATGTCTAAGATTTGCAAAGTGGGGGGAATATTAATGATTTTATTTGATAAACAAAGGAGTGTTAATAAATGAGATGGATATTAGTATTCATACTTTTATACCTTATACCACTTATAGTTCTTTTTAGAAACTACAAATGTTTTAGAAGAGCATGTGTTTATGGAAGTATTTATGTTGTCTTATGTACTACTTTAGTAATTACAAACATTTATTCAAGTGGATTAAGAATCATAGAAGAAACTTTAGATTATGATAATAATTTAGTACTAGAGACTTATTCAGAGCACGAAAGTTCAGAATTTATGGAAGAAAAAACAACTAAAGAATTAGACTTAGAAAAAGTTTATGAATTTAAAAAGGACATATATTCCATAGAAAGAAAAGCATTAATTCCTATGAGAGATTGTTTTACATATACAAATAATCCACAAAGGAGTTTATCTAATTTAGATGAAGTAAAAGATGACGTATTTTTTGCAAAAGAAATGTGTGAAAATGTTGTTCAAATTTATGAGGAAATGCAAGTTCCTAATTTATCTAGAGATGAATATACAAAACATTTAGATAAAGCTAGACTATATGTAAAAAAAACTTATGAACTTAGAACTTTAGCTATGGAGAATTCAATTGTGTTAATTGATAGTAAAAATCCTATTTATATTAATAAGATAAAAGAGTATTTAAAATTGTCGGATAAAGAAATTGCTAAGTTTAAAAATGAAATGGAAAATATTAAAGATGTTATAAATCAATAACAAAAAGTCCTCTTATTTGTGAAACAAGAGGACTTTTTGTTGTGTTCATATTTATACTTGGTTTTTGATTTATACTTATTAATATGATATAATTATTTTTCGTATACAGATATAAGTTTGATTTAGAGAAGGAGGCGGGAGATATGATACAATTAAAATTAAAGAATAAAAAAGGACACTTTAATGTAAACAGCAAAGAAGTAAAGGATATACTAGTTATTCGTCAGGATATAGATTATGCACAAGATATATCTAATTCAATTAATCAGGAAAATATAATGGTATTTGATTGTAAACTTTCTGAGAGTATATTTTCGAAAGAATTAGCTATGCAGATAATAGAAGAGTCATTGGGGGAAATAGATGAATCATTTTTTGAACTATTATTTGAAGATGTAAAGGCATTCTTAAAAGACACTACTGATGAAATAGAAGCAGAGTTACAAGAAATTTATTTAGTAGACCATATAAGGTGTTGCACAGATATTTATAGCATAAATGATGCATTTACAGATTTCAAATTTGTATTCGTTGTTAGTTTCAAAGAAACAACTATCGCCGTCTTAGAAAACTTGGCTAAAATTGTTTCTAAAAGACAATTAGTAGGTGCATCTAAATACTATTGTTAATAAAATAATAAATAATACCATGACTAGCATAATAGTCATGGTTTTTTGT
>JAVXJA010000055.1:7118-18798 GCA_036648085.1 Terrisporobacter sp. | reverse complement strand
ATAATTTCTTTTGACTCTAAATCTTGCTTTTCACGTATTAATTTTGTATCTGATTATACAAAAAAGTTCCTATATACATAGACACTCTTTTACATGTGTCCACTATATAGGATCCATTTTAATATTTTTATGCTCTTTTTTTATGCTCTTTTTTTATGTAGTTTTTTAATCCAGCTTAATTACATATTTTCCCACAAATACTTTGCATTCATTAGATAAAAATAAAATAAGGATACATATATAGGAGGAAAATAAAATGCCTGATAAAACTTTATTTTGTTCTGCAAAACGATGTGCACATAATTACGATCACGAATGTAATGCAGGATACATAAATATGAGAGGAGAATCCGCTATGAGCACTCCTGAAACCACTTGTACTTCTTTTTTTGATGATAGTGTAATGTTTTTAACAAGTCTTATAAAATGTGGCAGTAAAACTAGTCCAGAAAATATAATTTGCGAAGCTAAAAATTGTAGGTATTATAATAATAAAAAATGTGAATCTGATAATGTAATTATAATTTCAAACCATTTTTCTTGCCAAACTTTTGACCCAATAAAATAGATCTTTTCTCCACAAAAATAAGGTTAGGATATATTCCCTAACCTTATTTTTCTATTAATGTATTACAACTGCACTTGTATCCAATACATTATCATAAATCCATTGTGCATTTTCCACCGCCAAACGTATACAACCATGGCTTAAAGCCTTACCTAAAGTGTCATCAATTATCTCTGTTCCATTTGCATTAAACAAAATTGAATGATAATAATAACTTCCTTTTATTCTAGTTGCATACTTAACTCTATAAGTATCCGAACCAAAATAAGGCTTTCTACCACTAATATAATAAGTCCCTACTATAGTCGGTGTAGATGGTTTTCCTACTGTACATTCCCATTTATATAATCTTTTCCAATTATTATTTTCATCTTTCATATAAACATAAGTATAAAAATTATATAGGTCAGTAACTATCAAGTTAACAGTAGGACTTTTTATATTATTATCATTAACAAATTTGTCCATATCATTTCCAAAACTAGTGAAATCATAAGCATTTGGAGGATTACCATCATCAGATAAAAAATAATTGAATACATATCCATCTTCATCATTATAAACAACCTTACTCCAATCACCTAAAACATCTAATACTTGAAGTCTACTTTTAGCAGTAATTACATTTTCTTGCATAGACTCTGATGTCGGAAATAATCTTAATGATACTGATGTCCATGTATACATAGTTTTAGATAAATATTCATTATATACATATCCTTGCTGGTTATCATATTTAACTTCATACCAATCTTCTTCAGCATCAATAACTACTACTTTTGAGCCTTCAGGTATTACTGTTATTATATTTGCCTTTGTTGATTTATTATCTCTCAAGTTAACATTAGCCAAGGTATATTTTATTTGTGGCTCTTGCTTTGCTATTGGTTGTCTTTTTTTTATCCCCATTTCCCCACCTCATAAATATATTGTTAAAATATTTTATGAAACAATAGTATTTTATGTTCATAATCAACAAAATTCCTATATCCATATTTGTATTTTGCAAAATACATTTTACCAATCATTTCCTTGAATCTTATTTTTAATCATGCTAGAATTTAAGTTAGAATATAAAATAAAGGGGTAGAAATATGAAATATTTAAATAAAAACACTCTTTCCGAACAAATTTATCAAATTTTAAAAGATGATATTATTAGTCAAAAAATTAAGTGTGGTGAAAAACTTACTCTAAAAAATCTTAAAGAACAATTTGATGTTAGTTCTACTCCTGTTAGAGAGGCTTTAACTAGACTTTCTAAAAATGGATTAGTTACTTATTATTCAAATATAGGTGTTAAAGTAATAGAACTAGATAATAATGATTTTCGTGAATTATATGAATTTACTAGAGAAATGGATACTTTATCTGTAGATTTAGCTATGAGAAATGATAATTACGATAACTTAATTTTAGATTTAGGAAAAAATTTACGTGATAATCAATTTTATTTAGAAAGTAATCAATTGGATAAATACATAGAGACATCAGAGAATTTTCATATTATTTTTTATAATAACTGTAATAATACTAGACTTCAGGCTTCATCTGAGAGAACTCGCTATCAACTATCTATTTGTTGCCTAAAATATGAATGTAACTTAGAAAATCAAAGGAAACTAATAGAAGAACATACTAAAATTTATAATGCTGTGCTAAACAAAGATATTTATCTTGCTCGCAGAGAAATGTATCAACATTTAACTAACTCTTATGATTTGCTATTAGAATCCTTATAATATATTATTAAAGTTACAGGCGATAGAGTTGTATACTCGCCTTTTGTATATTTTCATATATCCATTTTGTATTATTTGTAGGAATTCTTATACATCTATGACTTAATACTTCCTTAGCAATAGCTGCGTAAAAAAGAGAGATGCACTATATTAGGGTTCTTACTCAACTATGGGTATTTCAAAATAGCTAACTCAATTAATAAAGACGAATGCATTATATTAATACATTCGCCTTTATTAGAAAGTATAGTTAATACTCTAACTTGAGTAAGAACCTATATTAGCACATCTCCCTCATATATTATTTGTTTTTTATTTTTTATGCTAATTTCTTTTCTAAGATTTCTCCATAAAACATTTTTTCATCAAAATCATTTTCACTCTTTGCTACTATTAATGTACAAATATTATCTCCCATAACATTTACAGTAGTTCTAAACATATCTACTATTCTTTCCACGCCCATTATAAGTCCGATACCTTCTAGAGGAAGATTTACAGATGTAAGTACCATAGATAACATTATCATTCCAACACCTGGAACTCCTGCTGTACCTATTGATGCTAATGTTGCTGTTAAAACTATTGTTATCATTTGATTCATTTCCAAGTCTATACCATATATCTGTGCTATAAATAAAGCTGCAACACCTTGCATTATAGCAGTTCCGTCCATATTTATAGTAGCCCCCATAGGAATCGTGAATGATCTTGTAGTTTTTCCTACACCTAATTCTTCTAAGATTTCCATAGAAGCAGGAACTGATGCATTGCTTGAAGAAGTTGAGAATGTAATTGCTGCAACTCTAGTAAATTTTTTTAAGAACGGTTTAATCTTTTGTCTAGTGAATATTTTAAATAATCCACCATAAACAAAGATAACATGTATAGCTAATCCTAAAAGTACTACTGCTAAGTATTTAACTAAAACTAAGATTGCATCTTTTCCAACTGTTGAGAAAGTCTCTGCTACAAGTGCAAATACACCTATTGGAGCAGCTAACATTATTATCCCAACCATTTTCATACATATATCATTTGCACTCTCAAATATTTTTCTTACTGGTTCTGCTTTTTTACCAATTGAACTCATTGCTACACCAGTAAGTAGAGCAAAGAATATTATTTGTAGCATATCACCATTTGCAAAAGAAGCAATCGGATTTGATGGTATTATTCCAAGAATTATATCTACTATTGACTTAGATTCCCCAATTGCAACTTCCCCTGAAACTACTGCACTCATATCTAAACCAACACCTGGTTTTAATACACTAGCTAAAAATAAAGCTGTTATTATTGCCAATGCTGTAGTTGATAAATAAAATACCATAGTTTTACTACCAATTCTACCTAATTGTTTAACATCTCCCATAGATGATGATCCACAAACTAATGATACAAATACTAAAGGTACAACCATCATTTTTATAGCTGATGTAAATCCACTTCCTAATACTTTAAATACTCCACCAATTATAACTATATCCTTTATGTAACTTGATGGTAATGATTTCAATACTAAACCAAATATAAACCCTAATAATAATCCTAATAAAATCTTGCTCGTTAATGTGAACTTTTTCTTCATTTCTTTCTCCCTTTGTTCGTTTTTCGTTTTCGTTAATTTAATTATACAATATATTTTAGGATTTTACATTCTTTTTTTAAGTCCAATAGTTTTTAAAGGATACATTTCTTTAGTTTTTAAAGTCACGCCGAACATTCCCTTATTATAATTGCCCTTTACTTATTTTACCGTTGTTATTTAATGTAAAAGGCTTAAAATTTGTTAAATAAGAAGTATATCTAAAAATCACATAAAAATCCAACTAAATAGGATACAAATTTCCCTCTGGTTTAAATAGCTTGTTGTAATCTTCTACTGAAAATTCCACAGTATCAGAAGAAGTGCTCATTGAATTTTTTATCATTACTAGAAATCACTTCACGATTATCCTTAAGTTCAGATTGATACTTTTCTGCTCCTTTAAAGCTACCTATAGCGGTTTCCATAAAAACGGTTTTGTTTCTGCATAGTAATACTAATTATGAAATTAATGTAATATATCAATAAGTAAAAATTTTTTCAAAATAAAAATAACTTTCACACTTATAGTGTAAAAGCTATTTTTGTAATATAGTAATATTATTTTCTGTAAAGAAGTTAGAGCCTTATTTTTTCCTTGAATTTTATTATATCCTCTACTTATGTTGTTTAAATATAAAATTATAGAAAACATAAAACACTACTCCTGCTGTAATAAGTGAAATAATTATAAATTCTCTTTTATCGAACAATACTTCAAATCCTAATTTAAATACCATAAATCCAGCCATTATCCATACTAATCCTGCTATCATTAATAATGTTCTTTTTTTTTGCATCTTGGTACTAACTCTGTAACAATATTAATTTTTCATACATTTTTATATAATATACTTTAACAAAACTTTATTCTATCTCCAAAATTTTATTTGATATTTTTACTTAAATTTGATTTCATATAATTTAAATCATCTACAATAAATCTATGATTTACATTTTCACCTTTAAACTTACAAATCTTATATACAATTTGTATAGTATACCCTAAACCAAAAGCAGTAATTAAAGTTCCAATTCCTACCTTACCACCTAAAAAGCATCCTACTATTAATGCACCTATTTCCATAGTTGTTCTTATTACTTTTACTGGCTTGTTGCTTTTCTTTTGTAAAGCTAACATCATTCCATCCCTAGGTCCACTACCCATTCCACTGCTTAAATACATTACCATACCAAAGCCCATAACTATCATTCCTAATATTAACATTATAATTCCCATAAAAACATTATCAGCTACTGGTATATATCCACTAAATATGATTAAATCCATAAAGTAACCTACAAAAAACATATTAATTAAAGTTCCCCAACCTATATTTTCACCTAGGATTACATCTAATGCTACAACTATTACTCCTACTAATATACTTGCAGTTCCTATAGTAACATTTATTTTATTTGATATACCTTGATGAAGCACATCCCAAGGAGATAAACCAAGATTTGCATTTATCATTAATACTATCGCTGCAGAACATATAAATAAACCTACAAATAACATTATGAAATTTTTAATTGTCTTATTCATCATCATACTCTCCTATATTTTTCTATTTTTCTCACATTATAAATAATACTATATTATTCCAAATAAGGATATGATATTTAATAATTCTTATCAATATATATTCTGTTAAACTTTTAAATTTTGTCAATTTAAAAAGACAGATAACTAAATCCTAGTATCTGTCTTTACTATTCAAAATTATAAGCATAATTTTGTTATTTTTTCTTCTTTTATAAACCTTAGTAAGTACAAGTATAAGCTTCTTCTCTAGCATAAGACTTTGAGAAATGACTTATTAAGTCTTTACAAATTTCTAAAGTTTTATTATCAACATCTAACCTTGGATTAAATTCAACAAAGTCCATTGATTTAATAATACCAGTTTCAAGTAATGTACTTAAAATATATTTTGTATCTTCTACTGTATATCCTCCAGCAACTCTAGTACCTGTGCCTTCAACTAAATACTTATCTATAAAGTCAATATCTAAGCTTATATGAATACCATCTATACTCTGCTCCTTAGATTTTTTCATTATATCTTCTAAAACATTAGTAAACCCTATCTTGTCTATTACTTTTTTATCGTACATATTTACTTTTGAAGAATCAATTAATTCTTGCTCCCCAGAATCAATATCTCTTCCCCCTATATGAAAAATGTTTTCTTCTTTAACTTTAATTCCATCATAATATAAGTTAACTAATCTAGAATCACCATGACCACATGAAACTCCTAATGACATACCATGAGAGTTTTTACTTGGAGATGATATTTCCGTATTAAAATCACCATGTGCATCTATCCATACTATTCCTAGATTTTTTGAATGTTTGCTAGCTCCACTTATACTTCCAATAGCTATACTATGATCCCCACCTAGTATTAGTGGAAATATATCTTTTTCTAGCGAAGAATCTATTTGGCGTGCTAATTCTAAATTTGTATTATATATACTATTAAAATATTTTATGTTTTTCTCTTCTTTGAATTTATCTGCTTCATTTATTTCTTCTACATGAATGTCTCCTAAATCTATTACTTCCACTCCACTTTTCCCTATTATCTCAACGATTTTAGAATTTCTTAACTTACTTGGCCCATATTGTGTCCCTGTATTATCACATCCATGATATGTCGGTACTCCTATTAAACCTATCTTCATATTAATGCCCCCCTTGATTAATTATATTTTATAATTATTTAATTATTATATAATTAATTTTAGCATATTTTTACTATTTTTTCCTTAATACGACACAAAATAATTATTACTAAACTTTTACTTATCTATAGTTATATTATTAATTTAATTTTTTGAAAATTACAAATATGTTTATTAACAAATACAACCTTATAAACATATATATAATCAAGGAGGTGAGTAATATGACTAACCTTGTCCCTGATATAAATCTAAAAAGAATTATTAATGAATACCTTTTAAGACCAAAAGAAACAAATATAACAAAAGTTGATTTAGAACATATAACCACTTATATATATTCAGATAGTCCATCACCTGGATATTACATTAATAATTTAGAAGGGCTTCAATATGCAATAAATATGACTGAGTTACTAATTGAAAATGACCTCTTAAGTAATATGACACCTCTAACTAATCTTCAAAAACTCAACACATTATTTTTGAATAACAATTTAATAAAAATCATTCCTAATTTATCTAAAATGACTAATTTGAGCTCCTTACTTCTTAATTCTAATGAAATTAAAGACATCTCACCTATTGCCACTTCAAAAAATCTTAGAGTCTTAAAAATAAATAATAATATGATTTCTGATCTATCATCTTTATCATCAATGGAAAATCTTATAGAGTATCATGTTTTAAATCAAGAAATAAATATACAAGACGTTAAAAATACATCTTGTTATTATACCTTAGATATTGCTTTTCTAAAAGACATTAATGGCGAAATACCAACTTGTATAGAGCCTTTTCATAAAGGCAAATATTATCAAGATTTAACTCAGATTACATGGCCAGATACTTTATTAAAATCTGAAAATCCTAGTTTTACTTTTTCTAATAAAGATAAATCTTTTACTGGTGTAGTAACTGTGGAAATAGTAGACTTAGATCATGCTATTTATATTGAAGATAAAATTTTAGAAAATATAATAATAGAAGTTTTAAATATTACTAAAGATATTATCACAAGAAAAGATATGTTAAAACTTAGAACCCTTGATTTAACTAATAAAGGAATTGAATCTTTAAAAGGCTTAGAGTATGCTCAAAATTTATACACTTTAATATTAGATGGAAACTATGTAACTAATTTTGAATATATTCCTCCATCTGTAACTTATCTATCTATTAAGAATTTCAAAAATGAAATACTCATACCTGATGAAAAGTTAAAATTTCTTATTAATATTACTCTTCATAGAGGTGATAATGACATTATAAGTCTTAACAATATAAAAAATTTAACTATATTAGATGAAACTAATAGTCATATTAAATCTTTAGATGGATTACAGTATGCAGAGAATTTAAAAATAATTAGTCTTCTTAATAATCATATTTCTGATATAAAACCCCTATCTCAATTGAATAATATAACTTTTTTAGATCTTAGCGGAAATAATTTAAGTGATTTATCTCCATTATCTTCAATTTACAAGAATATAAACTACATTTATGCTTATAATCAAAACCTACTAATTGAAAAAACTGTCTGTGATGACAGTAATATCTTTGAGTTATCTCTTTCTTTTCTTAAAGATATAGATGGAAATTTTATAACTAATATTCTCCCTTCTCATAATGGTAATTATTTACATGATAAAAATTCTATAGTATGGAAACTAGACTTTATCCCTTCTAATGTCACTTTTTATTTTTCTGGAGTAAATAATATTTTTAATGGAACTGTTTATGTCGAATTAATAAATGAAAATAATAAAAATAAAGTTACCTATTTAAATAATTAATATAGGTAACTTTATCTATATGTTTTTCTATATAACCTCTTATAAATTCATGAATTATTTTAACCTTTATTAATAATCTAGTTTTAACACTTCCTACTATGAAATCATATAATGACCTAAGGAGGTGTACCCATGAACAACCTAGTCCCTGATATAAACTTAAAAAGAATCATTAATGAATACTTATCTAGACCTGAAGAAACACCTATAAGAAAGTCCGATTTAGAAAAAATTAATAACTATTTATTTTCAGATGACTCCTCCCCGAAAAAATGTGTAAGTAGTCTAGAAGGCTTACAATACGCCGTAAATTTAACAGGATTATTAATAGAAAATAGTCTTTTAACTAATGTTTCTAAAATTGCTAATTTAGAAAAAATAACTACTTTGTTTTTTAATAATAATTATATTAAGACCATACCTGATTTATCTAAGATGACTAGCTTATCTTCCATACTTCTTAGTGAAAATGAAATTACGGATGTATCCTTATTAACTAGCGCAAAAAACCTTAGATATATTAAAGTAAATAGTAATATGATTACTGATTTATCGCCTTTATCATCACTTGAAAATCTTCGTGAAATTAGTGCTATAAATCAGGAAGTATTTATTAAAGATGTTATAGATACTTCTTATTTTTATATTTTGGATATTAGCTTTCTAAAAGATATCAATGGTGAAGTACCTCAGCACATCATTCCTTCTGATTTAGGAAGATATAACGCTAAAAATAAAGAAGTTATTTGGGAAATTTCAAATATATCCTTCACTCCATATTTTGAATTTTGTACAGAAGACTCTAATTTTTCCGGGAAAATAAATGTGGATATTATAGATTTGGATCAACCTATTTTTATTGATGATGAGTTATTAGCTTTAGAAATAATTCATCTTCTAAATTTAGATGATGATTTGATTACATTAAAAGATTTGTTGAAACTTAGAGCTCTAGACCTTACTAATAAGGGAATTAAATCTATAAAAGGATTGGAGAATGCTAATAATTTATATACTTTGATTTTAGATGAAAACTATGTTACTGATTTTAAATACGTTCCCACTTGTGTAACTAATTTTTCTGCTAAAAATATGAAAAATCAAGTATCCTTATGTGATGAAAGATTAAAAAGTATTGTAAATATCCAACTAGAAAAAGATAGTGATACTCTTATTACTTTAGATGATATGAAAAACTTAATTATTTTAGATGAACCTGCTTCACTAATTAAATCATTAGAAGGTTTACAATATGCCACTAATTTAAAACTATTAAGTCTTCCAAACAATAATATAAGTAATATAACTCCTCTTTCTAAGCTAAGTAATCTAGTTTATATAGATTTAAGTAACAATAACTTAAGTGATTTATCACCTTTAGGGGAATTTTACAAAAAAGCAAAATATATACATGCTTATAATCAAGAATTTTCTATTCAAGAAAAAATATCTTTACATGCTCATATTTTTATATTGTCTCTTTATTTTCTTGTAGATTTAGATAATAGTCCTATAAGTAATATTACTACCTCAGATAATGGTATTTACAATAAAGATAATAATACTTTAGCATGGCCTATTAATACTATTCCTTGCAATTTAAGTTTTAATTTTTCTAATTCAAATAATAATTTTACTGGAACAGTGTATGTAGAATTACTTGCAGAGGATAATTGAAATAAAACAAATTTTAATAAAGATTTATCATTTATAAGAAAAGGAGTTATCTTTAAGTAATATTTATCATTTAAAGATAACTCCTTTTTTATAATTATTTAACTACATCTTCTAATTTCATAAATACATACCCTTGTTGTTTTAAACCTATTAAAGCTTCTTTTAATCCTTCATAGGTTTCTCCATTTGGTCTATTGAAATGTGAAATAATTATATCACCACTTCTTGATTTTAATACTTCATTCATTACTTGTTCTTTAGTAAAAGTTGCTCCACCATCTCCATTTATACTAAACCCTGCTATTTTATAGTTTAATTCCTCACATATATTAATAGCTACTTCATCATAATAAGCTGTTCCCGACCTAAAGAATTTAGTTTTTATACCAGTTAATTCATATACTTTATCTTCGTTTAATTTAATCTCTTCTGTTACTTCTCTTACATTTTTAGTTCCTTCTATATTATAAATAGAATTTCCATTTACCGATAATGGCTTATGAGAATAGCCATGGTTTTCTATTTCAAATTTAGGATTTTTTGATAATTCTAAAAATATATCTTCATTCTTCATTATCCATCTATAATTTATAAATAGTGTGGCCGGTATATTTTCCTCTTCCAAAAAATCAATTAATTCCTTATCGTAATTACTTCCTTCTTTTCCCCCACAAGCATCTAAAGTAAGAGCTATTTGTTTATTTTCCGTATCAAAATTATTTGTAACTCCTTCAATGTGTTCTCCCCATTGTATGGGTATTTCATTCTTATATTTTTCATTTATTAAATCATCTTCTTTACTACTATCTTTTTCTATAGTAACCTTTGTCTCTTCATTGTTATTTTCCAATTCACCTTTATTGCTACAACCAGTGCTTAGTAGTAATACACAAATAGTTAAAATAATTATTTTCTTCATTTACTTATCCCCTCAATCTTTCTTAATAAGTTCCCCAATATTAATATAATTATAATCTGAAATTATGCTTTATTTAGGTATTTTTACGCCTACAATCCAAAAAAGAAGCTATGATTTAAGTTTTTATAGCTTCCCTTATCTTTGTTATTATATTTTATTTATACTTCTTTATTGTTTCTTTTTCTTTTATAAAAATAAATACCTAAACCAGCTAATAAAATTACTCCTGCTATTATAACTCCTATATTTACTATGTTAATAAATTTAAACTTTACATGTATATTATCTAAAGTATTTAAATTATAGTTCCAATTATAAACTGTCTTTCCTTCTTCTTCATTGGTAGATGTAGCATTTGACTCAAGAAGTTCAAAAGGTGTTTTTACATGGAAATTCATATTTGCAGAAGTTCCAAAATAACTTAACATAGATTTTTCTTCAGCTGTCATATCTGAAAATAAAGCATCTTTAATTTTAATATTTACATCATATACATCAAATAAAAAACCACTTTCTTTGTTTATTTCAAAATACTCATTCATTGTATTATCATCTTTGACAGATTGAGTTTCTTTTAAATTGCCTAATTTCTTAGTTAATAAATATCCACTTTGACCATTCTCACTTATAGCTTCAATAGTGTCTGCCTGATATTCTTCCTTGATATTTTGTAAATCACTTTCATTTAAACCT
>JAVXJA010000055.1:0-7018 GCA_036648085.1 Terrisporobacter sp. | reverse complement strand
TCATTTAAACCTTCTGAAAGATAATCGCTAGTTAATAATTTCATTGACACAGAACTATTTCCATTTTTGTCTATATCTAGTGTTACATCTGTATTTACGCATCCTACTAGCATTATGCTTAAACACACTAATAAAAGTGTTACTATTTTTTTCATTCTCATGCTCCCTTTTCTTAAATATTCCATAAAATGCCTAAATATACATTTGGATTAAATTTAGGATTCTATTTCAAATAGTTTAGTACATCCTATTTTTACCCAAGCTGATTGTCCATCTTTATTTTTTATTTTAACATATTGTTTATCTCTACTTTTATATAGAGTAACTAAATTAACTTTTTCACCAGCATTTATAATAAAAGCCTCTTTATTTCCACTAACAGTCTTATAAGACTTTATAGGTTCTACTACTTTATAATCTACTTTATCACTTTCACCTACAACATTTATACGTTTCTGTTCTCTATTGTCTATAGATTTATTAAACACAGCTTTGTAATTATAAAGTATCGTAACTCCATTTCCTCCTAAGGCTTTATCAAAGGATTTAAATGATGAGTCACTAGAATTGCCATACTCAAATTTTATTAATCCTGTTTTATTATCATAAGAAAGTATTCTGCCCTTTATATTATAAATCTTATTACCATTTTTATCATACATTAATATAGTAGTTTTTAGATTTTCTTCATTATATCCTGTTGTTATACATAGCTCCTTATTTTTATCACGTTTATTAAAATCACTAAAATGTATATCTATTTCTTTTAAATTTTTATCCTCATAAACTAATTCATTATTTATATATAACTTAGTATAAAAATATCCATCCTTTTCTTTATAAGAATTCTGTTTAATACTTTCCTCTTTCCCATCACCATCTAAATCAAACTCATATGTTTCATCTTGATAAATCAGTTCTCTTTCTGAAATTTTCCCCACATAAGCTTGACCTATACCGTCAAAACTACAAAAGCATATTATTATTAATAGTATTAATCCAAAAACTTGTTTCACAATTTGCCCTCCCATTAACTGATAACCTAAGATTATTATAACTTATTGAAAACTTACCTGTACTTGAAAATAATTATTTTTATATAATATAAGATTTAATAGCAGTGTATTCCCAGTATTTAAGTTGTATTTATAATATTTTTATTCTTCTATTTTAAACTTCATGTCGCATGCAATCGAATTATGTTGCACCGTTAAAATGAATATGTTACTCTATATGTATAATAATTTGTATAGAAAATATTATATGTAAAATAATAATCATATATCGGAGGTAACACATGAAAAATATATGCGTAATTGGCAGCTTAAACATGGATTTAGTTGTTAATGTAGATACAATGCCTAAACCTGGCCAAACCCTTTTAGGCGGAAATTTCAAAGAAGTTCCTGGTGGAAAAGGTGCAAACCAAGCTGTTGCAATGGCTAGATTAGGAGGAAATGTTTCTATGATAGGTAAAGTTGGAAATGATGGTTTTGGTAAAACATTAGTTGAAGCGTTAAAGAGTGATAATGTTAACACAGATTATATTCATACGGCAGACTCTTCTACTGGTGTAGCATTTATAACTGTAGATAAAAACGCACAAAACTCTATAGTAGTAGCTCCAGGAGCAAATTTTGAAGTAAATAAAGAAGATGTAGATAAAAATATAGATTGTATAAAAAATAGCGATATAATTGTTATTCAATTAGAAACTCCACTGGAAACAGTTAAATATGCACTACAAGTTGCAAAATATTTAAATAAGTATACTATATTAAATCCTGCGCCAGCTCTTAAATTGGATGATGAAATAATATCTAATGTTGATTTATTAACTCCTAACGAAACGGAATTAGAAATAATAAGTGAAATTAAAATAGAGAATGAAGATGATATAAATAAAGCAGCTAGATCAATGATAGCTAAAGGTGTTAAAGAATTAATAGTTACACTTGGTTCAAAAGGTAGTTTATATATAAATGAAGAAAAATCATTCTTTAAACCTGCTTATAAAGTTGAAGCTATTGATACTACTGCAGCTGGAGATAGTTTTACAGGTGCTTTAGCTGTAGCACTTTCAAACAACAAAACTATGGAAGAAGCAATGGACTTCGCTTCTAAAGTAGGTGCTTTATCAGTTATGAAAGAGGGAGCTCAAAGTTCTTTACCAGTATTAGAAGATGTATCAAATTTTAGGGGGTAATTTTTATGAAAAAGTCAAAAATGATAAATAGTGAATTATCTTATGTAATATCAAAAATGGGACACACTGATTCTTTAACTATAGGTGACTGTGGTTTACCAATACCTAATGAAACTAAAAGAATCGATTTAGCTTTAACTGATAATGTACCTACTTTTATTCAAACATTAGATGTTGTTTTAGAAGAATTATGTGTGGAGGAAGCAATAATAGCTTCTGAAATAAAAGAAAAAAATCCAGAAGTTTATTCTGCAATTAAGAAAAGAGTTTCTAATATAGTAGAAGTAACTCATGAAGAATTTAAAGTTTTAACAAAAGAAAGCAAGGCTGTAGTAAGAACTGGAGAATGCAGTCCTTACGCAAATATAATATTAAAATCAGGAGTAGTATTTTAATGAAGACACCAATTTTAAAAATGACAAATATAGTTAAAGAATTTCCCGGTGTTAAAGCCCTAGATGGAGTTAATATTGAACTTTACGAAGGTAGAATTATGGCTCTTATGGGAGAAAACGGCGCAGGAAAATCAACTCTTATGAAAATACTTAGTGGTGTATATAAAAAAAATAGTGGTGAAATCTTCTATAAAGGTAAAAAAGAAGATATTAAAGGCCCTAAGGATGCTACAGATAAAGGTATCGCAATCATACACCAAGAGTTAAACTTAGTAAATGACTTAAGTATAGGTGAGAATATATTCTTAGGAAGAGAACCTAAAAAAGGATTTAGAATCAATTTTAATAAATTACATGCAGACAGTGAAGTTTTATTAAAAAGATTAAATATAAATAAAGACTCTAGAGAATTAGTAGAAAACTTAAGTATAGGTGAAAAGCAAATGATTGAAATTGCTAAAGCTCTATCTCTGGATGCTCAAATTATAATAATGGATGAACCTACAGATGCTTTAACAGACAGTGAAACAAAGTCTCTATTCAAAGTTATAAATGAATTAAAAGCCGACAACAAAGCTATAGTATATATATCTCATAGACTAAAAGAAATCTTTGAACTTTGTGATTATATAACAGTTCTTAGAGATGGTAAATTTGTTGGACAAGAAGAAATTTCAAACCTGGACGAAGATAAAATGATAGAAATGATGGTTGGTAGAAAATTAACTGATCAGTTCCCTCATTTAGCAGTAGAAAAAGGTGAAACTATTTTAAAATTAGAAAATGTATCTAATAAATATGTTAAAGATATTTCCTTCGAAGTTAAGGCTGGAGAAATCCTTGGTATATCAGGACTTATGGGTGCTGGTAGAAGTGAATTAGCTAAAACTATATATGGTAATTATCCAATAGATAGCGGACGTATTATAAAAACAGGAAAAGAACTTAATCTAAAATCTGCTAGAGATGGTGTTCAAAATAGAATAGCATATGTTAGTGAAGATAGAAAAGGCGACGGACTTTTACTTGATTTATGTATAAGAGAAAATATGACTTTATCTTCTCTTGAAAGAATATCAAAATCATTTATGGTTGATAAATCCAAAGAAAAAGAAAGAGTTAATAGCTACATAGAAAGAATTAGAATCAAAACTCCAAGTATGGAACAATTAATAAGAAATCTATCTGGAGGAAACCAACAAAAAGTAGCTATAGCAAAAGCTCTAATGATACATCCCGATGTATTAATTCTAGATGAACCAACTCGTGGAGTTGATGTTGGTGCTAAAAAAGAAATTTATGATTTAGTAAATGAATTTAAAGCCCAAGGAAAAGCAATAATTATGATATCTTCAGAAATGCCAGAAATACTTGGACTTAGTGATAGGATACTAGTTTTAAGTCAAGGTAGAATAAGTGGCGAATTTGATATAAAAGAAGCAACACAAGAAAAAATATTAAAATGTGCAGTTCAAGTTAAGGAGGACTAAAAGGATGTCATCTGTAGTGAAACAAGAAAATAAAATAAATTTAAAAGAATTATTAATAAAATATAAAAGCTTAGTAGGACTATTAGCACTAATTACTATAGTATCTATACTTAGCCCATCATTCTTAAGTACGAAGAATATATTCAATATCTTAAGACAAACATCTGTAAACGGAATAATAGCAGCAGGTATGACTTTCGTAATACTTACTGGAGGAATTGACTTATCAGTTGGTTCAATACTTGCCATAAGTGGTGCTGTATGCGCCTCTTTATTAGTAGGTGGTCAAAGTATGGTTGTAGCAGTTATAGCTGCCATAGCTATAGGAGCTTTTGTAGGATTTCTAAATGGATTTGTTATAACAAAAGGGAAATTGCAACCCTTCATAGCAACGCTTGCTACTATGACTGTGCTTCGAGGGTTAACTTTAGTATTTACTGATGGCAAACCTATAACTTTAGGTAGTGGTAATCTTGCTTTAAACTTTGGGGGAATTGGTGGTGGTATGATATTTGGAATACCTACTCCTGCTCTAATAATGATATTAGTATTTACAATCTGTGCTTATGTATTAAAAAATACTAAAATGGGTAGATATACTTATGCCTTAGGTTCAAATGAAGAAGCAACAAGACTTTCTGGTTTAAATACAGATAAAATAAAAATAGCAGTTTATACTATAAGTGGTATACTTGCGTCTATTGCAGGTATAATAATAACTTCTAGATTATACTCTGCTCAACCAACAGCTGGTAGTGGATATGAGTTAGATGCCATAGCTGCCGTAGTTCTTGGTGGTACTTCTTTAACTGGTGGTAAAGGTAAAATAACTGGAACAATCATTGGTGCATTAATAATAGGTGTTTTAAGTAACGCTCTAAACATCTTAGACGTTTCATCATACTATCAAATGATGGTTAAAGGTGCTGTTATCTTAATAGCTGTACTTTTAGACAGAAAAAGTAACTAGGAGGTAGTACTTATGTTTAAAAAATTTGCTACCCTAATGATGACTGTAATACTTACTTCATCATTATTAGTTGGATGTAGACAAAATGATAATAGTGATACTAAGAAAATCGGACTTATAGTATCAACTTTAAATAATCCTTTCTTCGTAGATTTAAAATCTGGTATAGAAAGTGAAGCAAAGAAATTAGGATACGATATAGTAGTTCTAGACTCTCAAAACGATCCTGCTAAAGAAGTTTCTAACATGGAAGATATCTCTGTTAAAGATGTAGATGTAGTTTTATTAAATCCTGTTGATTCAGACTCTGCCATAGCATCTGTTATGGTTGCCAACAATTTAGACCTTCCTGTAATTACAGTTGATAGAGCTGCAAACGGCGGTGAGGTAGTTTCACACGTTGCCTCTGACAATGTAGAAGGTGGAAAAATGGCTGCTCAGTATTTAGTTGAAAAACTTGGAAACAAAGGTAATATAGTAGAACTTGAAGGTATAGCTGGTTCATCAGCTACTCGTGATAGAGGTGCTGGATTTGATAATGAGATAAAAAATAGTGATTTAAAAATAATAACTAAGCAAAGTGCTGATTTTGATAGAACTAAAGGTCTTTCTGTAATGGAAAACATAATTCAATCAAAAGGTGAAATACATGCAGTATTTGCACAAAACGATGAAATGGCTCTAGGTGCTAAAAAAGCTCTAGAAGATGCTAATATGAAAGACGTATTAGTAGTAGGATTTGATGCTACTGATGATGCTGTAGAATCTGTTAAAAAAGGTAATATGTCTGCAACAATAGCTCAACAACCTAAGTTAATCGGTAAAACTGCCGTAGATTTAGCACATAGATTCTTGTCCGGTGAGAAAGTTGAAGACTTTGCTCCTGTTGAATTACAATTAATAGTAAAAGAATAATATAAAAATTCGCGACCCTCATATCGCCAACGTCTAAGTATTGGCTTCGCTGCATACTTATCCCGTTGCTCAAAATTCGTTTAGCTCAAAAATAGGCTATCTTAAGATGATTATTAAATCATAAAAGATAGCCTTTTTTATATGCTTATTTTGCTTATTATATACTACTTACAATTTGTAGTTTTTTCTAATGCTACTTCTCCACTTTTAGCACGATTACTCATTAAAATAAAAGTATCTTTTATATTTAAATGCTCTACTTTATCTATATCAAATTTTAACATTTTACAAATTAATTGTATGCAATGTCCTATTCCAAGCGCAGTAATAACTGTTCCTATACCTATAGTTCCTCCTAAGATATATCCACATATAAGTGCTGATACTTCTATAATTCCTCTTATTAATTTCACTGGTTTATTAGTTCTTTTCATTAAAATAACCATAAGTCCATCTCTCGGTCCACATCCAAGACCGCATCCTATATAAAGATAACTTCCTAATGCAGTTGCAATCATGGCCATTGCGATCATAATAAATCCACTTACCAAATTATTGCACTGTGGTATAAAGTTTAAACTTATTATTAAATCAGTAAATATACCTATAATTGTCATATTTGCTAAAGTCCCTACTCCTATTTTTTGACCTAAAATAGAACTTAAACCAACAATTATAATTCCTACTATAATACTTGCTTGACCTATGCTTACTCCAGTTAAGTTACTTAAGCCCTGATGAAAAACATCCCAAGGACTAAGTCCTAAATTTGAATTAAGAGCCAATACTACTCCAACTGCACAACACAAAAAACCTAATAGGATTCTTGTAATCAAATATAAAACCTTCCTCATTACATTCTATCCTCCCATTCATTATTAATAATTACTCATATTAATTATAATAATTATTCTATTTATTAATATATACGAATCCTCATATGTTCTAAGGTTAATTTTATCTTACTTTTATATCATTGCAAATATAATTTTATATGTGTAAATAAATCTGTACCTGCCATTGCTGGAGCTAAGTTAGTTGT
>JAVXJA010000054.1:0-19160 GCA_036648085.1 Terrisporobacter sp. | reverse complement strand
AAGGAAAGCTTGAAAACCTAAGTATAGGTATTAATTCTTTGAACTCAAATATAAGTGAATTAAATAATAAAATATGAAAAATATACTTTTACCAAAAAGCTACCCATCTCCATTTAAATTAGGTGTGTAGCTTTTGTAATTTATACTATTACAAACTATAAAGAAGATACAAAAGCATCATAACCTTTATTTTTCAATTCATCCACTAAACTTTCTGCATTAGCTTTATTAGAGAAAGATCCTGCTATAACTCTGTAATTTATGTCTTTATTCTCTGATGTGTTTTGTTCTATATATTTAACACCTAATGTCTTACAAACACCTTTAAGAGTGTTTTCAGCACAATCCTGTGCAAACTTATGACTGCACATTCTTTTTACATCATCCCAATTATCCATAAATCCATACTCAACTAAAACAGCTGGCATTTTAGTATTTTTAAGTACGTATAAACTACATCCTGATATATCCTTATCTTTTCTCACACCATACTTAGTTCCACCATTGCTATGCCAATCAACACCATTTTTCAAAAAGTCATAAATATTCTTAGCAAGCACTTTGGTTTTCTCTTGGCATATTTCATGAACTATAACAACAAGACCATATGCACTACTTTGCCATTTACCAGTAAGTGCATTAGCATGAAAACTTATATATAAATCTGCGCCTCTGTTATTAGCATTGCTAACCCTAGTTGCCAAAGGTATATCTGAATCACCTTGAGCAACCTGTAAAGTCTCTATACCACACCTTTTGCAACCTTCAATAAATATTTCCATTATATTTTTATTAAATTCATTTTCGTGTATGCAACTCCCCTTTTTATACACTTTACCCCTAAACTTAATATCTTCTTTTAAGGCAGGTGTTCTCTTTCCTGAAGTATTCATACCATGCCCATCATCACAAGCTACTAAAAATTTACCCATTATATTCCTCCCTTTTATATCCATTATTTAATTAAGTTCTATACTGTAATTCATATTCATTTATTTTTAACCTTTTTGTTTCGTAACACATGAAAAAAGCTACACAACCAATTTTAAAATTAGGTGTGTAGCTTCTTTTAAGCACTGTCTTTGTTTTTATTAATAATGTATCTTATGTAACTTTCAGACATATTGTATTTAGCCGCCAATTCTTTATGATTAAATCCATTGTATTCTGATACTATTTCTCTATCTCGAGCATCTTTATATATCATTTTTTCAGTAGGAAAGTACACTGATGTCCCCCCAAATTCTTTAAATAGCCATTTAGCCTTTTCGATTCCTAATCTATTAGCTATATTCTCAAATTGTGGAGGTAAATCACTTATTTTTAAATCCATAAAATATCCTCCTATAAATATTATTTATTTTTTATATTCTACAGACAATCTTTAATTCCTACTAAATAACGATTTTGTACAGCTTTACAAAAACGATATTAAATGCTATTTATCATATTTTTGTACTATTAGCTCTATATTTTCTTTATTAATACTATCAAAAACATTAATACTATACTCTATAGTCTTAATAAAGTTACTATCATATTCTTGCTCTTGCATTTTTTCTATTAAGGTATCCATACTCTCGTTACTATAGTTATAAACCATTAAACCATCTTCAACAAATCTATAGACCTTATCATGTTTAATTAGAATATGATTAATTAAACCTCCGCCAAAATTAATATTTAACTGCATCAAATTCACACACCTCCATTCATATCAGATAGTACACACTCTACATGGGTGGTTACTCTCCAACTAACCCATCCCCATCTCTATCATCCATATATTTATATAGCCAGTGATCTTTACTTATAGGCATTTTAAAACCTGCTGCTTTAGCTTCTTTAATAGTAACTTTTCCATTGCCATTAGTATCTACATTAGATAAGTTATCAGATGCATTATCTTTTGGTTGCTCTGTATTAGTGTTAGGTTTAGTATTATTTTTTTCAGGATTTTTATTATCAAATTCATCCGTTATTTCATTGCCCTTTAAAACATACTCATATTTATACTTACTTGGAGTTTGAGTATTTTCATTTGGGTAAGAAATAGTAGCTTTGAAATTAGTACATCCTCCCGCATCTCTAATTACCTTTTCCATATAAGCTTGATCCCCATGCCTATTTAATGTTGAATCTTGTGGTGTTATATTATAAGCATTTGCTACTCCGCCTAATGAATCTGCTATAATATGTCCTTGGTCTAAATCTGGATGTTCAGTTCCAGGAACATTTGCTTCATCATCATAGTATCTTCCACTACTATTTACTGGTTCTGTATTATCATTTTGTAGAACTATATTTTCTGCAAGTACGTGAACTAACTGTCCATAATCATTAGTAAGCGCCCAATATGTTCTATCTCCAAATCCAATATTTACTGCAACATTATTTTGTCTCTTCCCACTTCTATCGCCACCGTCTACATTTATGATTTTATATACTTTATCGTTGAATAGCAGATTATTTTCATCAATGGCAAATCCTAAAGTATTATAATTAGTAGTATTTGCTTTGCTATCTTGACTATCTTCATTTTTTTCTATTTCAAGGTTTTCATTTGAATCATCTTTGGTGTCAGAAATAGAAGTAGTTTGTTGTTGTTCTTGTGTTTTTTTATCTTCATTTTCAGATGAACAACCAACTAAAAAACTTGTTATCACTGTTAATCCTAGTAATACTTTTATTTTATTGTTGAATTTCAATTCTCTTCCTCCTAATATTTTGTAAAATCAATAACTGGAGCTAACACCTTCTTTTCTTCTTTTATAGGTACTTCGTTAGCACTTCTTTTTTCCAGTCTCTCTATAAATGCAGCTTTAGCTTTATCCATCATTACATCATCTACAACTACTCTTTCTAAAGTCTGCTTGTCCAAATAAGTATGAACTCCATCCATATCAGGTAACGCATAATCTAAATAATCTACTAACAATTCTTCATTGGTCATTCTTTTGCTATAATACTGCAAGTAATAATTTATACTACCACTTATCTTTAACCAAAGCTTTTTATCATCCATGAAAAACCTCCTACAAGCACCGAAATATAAGTTTCTCTAAAAACAGGACTGAAGTCCCCCAATACTAAGAGCATAAAAATGGGACACCTAATCTTTTAGTATCCGTCCCACTTTAGATTTACTAATTCCTAAAATCTCAGATATTTTTCTTACACTGTTACCTTCTTCTTTTAATTTAGCTATTTCTATTTTTAAATCTTCTAACTCTTGCTGCTTCTTTGTTAATCCCTTTTCATTTCTAATTGAGTTATATCTTCTTTCATTATTTCTTCTATACTTTTCCTTAGTTCCTATAATAGTTTCTAAGCTTCTTTGCTCAGTTTCATCTATATCAAGTATGTTAATTAACTTAGCATTAGTATATTTATATAACTTATTTTCATAAGCTCTTGTAGCAGATTTAGTATCTCTAATAACCTCAACCTCTGGTAATGGCTTTTTAAACATTGCATTTAACTCCAATGCTCTACTTAAAGCTTCATTAGCATCTTGTGTAAAACATGTTGAGAAGTATCTATATAAAAATAATGTAACTTCTCTATGCCCTTCCATATCATAATCCCTAAGCTCACAAACCTTAGTTATATCCTTAATTCTAGAATAATAAAGGCTATACTCCGTAAAAAGACTAACCATCTTTTTAGGTCTACCTTTTCCTTTTTTCTTCTCAGATATTTCAGGTAGATACTCTTGTTGTATTTCTTTTAATGAATATTCATAATCATATGCATCTAAAACTTCAACACAAGTACCACTCTTTGAGTTCATAGTTCCAACTATTCTTAGTACTCTCGTTGGATCAAGTGCATTTGCATCTGCTCCAAATGGTTTTAAAGCATTATATAAATATCTTTGCACCGCATACCATAAAGGCATTGCCATGCTTGGAACTGGCTTTATTAAAATTACATAATAAAGTCCTCTTCCACTATCTATTAAATAATTGGGTCTTGGTATTTTATGACCATATAAATCATTTTCTAAAAAATATTGAACTGCTTCTTTTGTATATTTTGAGTTGTAACAATCTATATCAATATAAATAGCTCTAAGCTCTTTTATATTTTCAATTCTTCTTTGTGGTCTATAGAAAGTATTTTGAGATACATAAGTATTAATATCATTGATAATATCTTCTGTATGCTCTAGTAACTCATTTCTTTTATAGTGCCATTGGCTATAGTGTGGGTCTTTCTTAGCTATAGTTATATATCCCTCACTACCCTTGTGTAAATTTGTTAAATGTTTCCTTGATTCATCTATATTAATTTCATTATTAACTACTATGTTAATCGCTAAATTAGTTGATTGCATAAAAAAAACTCCCCTCAATTTTTCGATAATGCACCCAAAAAGATAAGAGAAGTTATTTATATAAATATTGTAACTTCTATAGCCATGTGATAAAATAACTATAGAAAATAAAACTACGTGCATAGATAATCTATGTTGGTAGAATAATAATATATAAAAACTCTCTTATAAAGATTCTCTTATCTTTATAGAGTCTGATGAAACAAGTTAGGATTTCAGTTTGCCGACGTGATCCTAGCTTGTTTTTTATTATCCGATTGTGATAGATAAATTGTACCATAAAAATCAAAATTAGTACATAAAAAGCGAAACAGGACTAAAGTCCCCCAATACTAAGAGCATAAAAATGGGACAGCTATTTTTTAGTTTTTAGTATTAATCTTATTCCACATATACTTTGATACTATTGGCTCTATCTCAATAGTTATCTCATTCTTTTCTTTTTTACCTTGGTACTCAAATACCCCTATATAGTTTTTATTTTTAAGAATATAATCTACTTTTTGTTTTGAAAATCCATACTTAGTCCCTATCTTAGCCATTGAAATTCCTTTAGACCTTTGTTTAAATATATCCTTAACTATTTTAGCTTCTTCTTCATCAACTTCAAATTGACCATGTTTATTTACTTTATATCCAAGAGAAGGCTTACCTCCAACCCACTTATTTTCATTTAATCTTGCTATTCTTCCATTTCTAGTTCTTTCATTAATGATTGCTCTTTCAAACTCTGCAAAGCTTCCTAGCATCTGTAGAAATAACATCCCTTGAGGTGTTGATGTATCAAACATTTCTGTAACACTAACTAATGCTACTTCATGCTCCTGCAGCTCATAGATCATAGCTAGTAAATTATACAAACTACGATGTATTCTGTCGTTTTTATAAACTATAATCATATCTATATCATTTAACTTTGAGCCACTGTGTGGGCGAACTCCCTTTACATAGTCCATCATCTTATCATACTCTGGTCTATCAGTTGATTTACCTGATACGGCTTTATCTATAAACATTTCATCTATCACTATATCGTGAAGCTTAGCATACATTTTAATTTTATCTTCTTGGTCCTTAAGTGAAGTATTATCTACTTGCATTAAAGTAGATATCCTACAATATCCTACTGCTCTTTTCTTCATGTCATCCTCCAACTGTCTTTTAAAATATTCTAGTAATACATGCAGCTAAAATAAAAGGAGCTGAGATAAATTATTACCTCAACTCCTTATTTCTAGATGTATTCATCTATTACATTAGTTTTTATGAATTAAATTATTTTTTGATAAAACCTCAATTACTTGCTCTTCTTTTAATTCAACTATTTGAGCTATTTGCTCTACTGTAAAGCCTAATTTATGTGAGCGTAGTATTGTGCTTACTTTTTCATTATGTTCACCTGTACTGATTAAGTTGGCTTTCTCATATAATGCTCTTTCTCTCTCCCAATAAATTTCCATAGTTTGAGGGTCACTGCTTAAATATTCTAGCCTTTCTTCTGCCTTTTTTATATCATTATCCATATCCATAAGCTCCTCCAATTCACTATCTGAAATATCATTTCTTAAAAACATTAACCATCTTTGAAGTTTATCATTTTCTAGGTCTTTGTTACTTAGCTTTTTAAATTTAGGCATTTCTATAAAGTGGATTTCTAATACGTCTGTTAGCTTATAGTCTTTATATTCACTTTCTCTTAATGTAAACTCTGTGTGGAATTTATCTAAGTCTATAAAATTAAAATCTAGGATATTTATAGTTATAACCTTATTTAAGCTACTATAATCTTCTCCTTTTATGATTCCTCTGTTGTAAATTCTTGACCAATAGAATAATGTTCTTTTATCCATATTCTTTTGATCTGTTAGTTGTACTTCAATATTTATATGTGTTCCATCTTCTATTTTAGCTAATACATCTATTATTCCTGTTTTATTGATTATTTCATCTGTTGTAAGCTCTTTGTCTTTTATAATTTCAATTTCTCTTATATTACCTATATTGTTGTATAAAAGTGCATTAAGAAACGCTCTTAAGTTTTCTTTGCTCTCTGGTTCCCCAAATAACTTTTTAAAGATGAAATCATTGAGAGGTCGTAGTCTTTCCATATTATCACTTCCTATGTTTTTATATATTTTATCAAATTTATTATGTTATTTACTTTCATTTTATTTAAATATAACTAATTAGGCTTTTATTTTCAATCTAAAGTTTTGTTAAGGTATTTCTATATTATAATTTAAAACTAAAAAGGTCAAGTTTGTCGGCTCAAACTTGACTTTTAAAATTAAAAAATCACTTTATATTCAAGTAATTTCAATATATTAATCGCTAGCTAATTATATTATTTTTTATATTTATATATAAACTATTTTAATTTATTTATCAAAGTTTGTCGAATTAAAAAGACTGCAATATAAAATTATATTACAGTCTTTCTCTATCCCTAAGGCTTATTTAGTTCTACATTTATATGGGGATGATTCCTGACTTCATTAAATACTGATTCTAAGGCTCTGAAATCTATTGGAGATATTTCAATGTTACCTTTTCTATATTCTTCTATAGAAGAATATTTTACTATACATGGGTTATTTAAATTGTATTTAGTCACAAATTTACCTGCTTCCTCATACACTTTTATTACATTCTCCGAAATATAATATAGATAATCAAGTAATAATATAGTTAAACTTATATTCATTTTATTAATCAAAGGCATTATTTCTATATTATTTTCCATTTGCTCTATATCTTTCTTAACATATTTCCAACTTTTAAATTTTAACAAGTGTTGTTTATCACATATAATGTTACTTCCGTGTAATGTTTTTTCATATGACGTAAATGGTAAATCATAATGTACTACAAAATTTCTTAGAATAACAAAAAATCTATACTCTAATTCGGTATCGTATTGCTCATTACAAGTTTTTCTAAATTGTTCTAATTTTTCTTTGCTTATTTTAGATAATGATTTTTCTATTATATCAATATCCTATAGATGAACAATAGTTAAATATGGTTCTATTAGCTTCCATCACTTCTTTTTTATTTTTATTTTCATCTAATTTAATATTTCTATCTTGTTTGACTCTTTTCAAGCATTTGTGTAATTGTTGTCCATTTTCAATAGTCATAGTATATATATTTTTTATTCCGTTATACTCCGATACAATCTCTAATGAATCATATAGTTTATCTAAATCTTTTTCATCTAAATGTTTATCAACTACATTCACTAGCATCTTTCCATCTTTATCTTTTTCTAAATTAGCAATTCTAATCATAGTAAACCCCTTCTATAACTCAACTTTATTTTAAATCAAATCTATCTCTTGCTATTTATCATAAAATCCTTTAATGCCTGAGCCATCAAGTCTTGTTTATTAAACTCTTTATTTTCATTACAAAACTTATCAAATTCATCCCATATAACTTTATTTATTCTTATTGTAGTTCTAGTTGTTTCACTTTCTGGTAAATCTATCTTAATGCCTTCATTTATAATCTCAATGACTTTTGTCATACCTTTGTCATCACGATTTTTAAACCATTCAAGCATATCGAAAATTTCATGTTTATGCTCTATAATCTCTATCATATCTTGCTTTATATTTAAAGTATTATTAGTTGTCATACCTTTATCATCATTAAATAAAATTGGCTTTATTTCAATACTTTCACCATGATGACAATTGTCATCACTTAAAATATATCTATCACTTTCAACTTTATACCCTCTTTTTCTCATGTACTTAGTCATACTATCTAAATGTTTATATCCTAAAATATATTTTATCTCATGTCTTGTTTTTCCTTCATCTTGAAGTTGTAATATATAATTAACTTTATCTATGATAATCACCCCTCAAATTATATTGATGACAATTGTCATCAATATATTATATCATAAAAAGCTATGTGTTTTATTTTAAAACACATAGCTTTTTAACTGATGACAACTGTCATCTATTGTTTTTACTTTATTTTGTCTCTCAACTTAACAAACTCTTCGAAGCTTATTAAATTCTTCACTAATAGCTGATACAAGCTATTAGGTAACTTATCTTGCTCCATTATCATTTCACCTAATGTACCATTTTCTAATCTAGGTAAATCGCTTATTGATTCTTTAACTGTAACAAACCCTTGCTTATTATCTATCTTAAGCATCAATTCTTCTATACTATTATCTTTAAATCTTTTTATAGGGAATAAATTATCTATTATATTAGTATTTTCATCTGATATTATTCCCAAATGTTCTCTAGCTATATCATCTCTTACACCAATGATTATAACCCTTTTTCTTTTTTGAGGGACTCCATATTCTGCTGCATTTAATTTATATCCTCTTACCTTATATCCAACATTACTGAAACACTCTATTACACTTTCATAGGTTTTACCATTATTCATAGATAATAATCCCTCAACATTCTCCATTATAAATACCTTAGGTTTCTTATTCTCTACAATAGTAACAAATTCTTTAAATAATAGGTTTCTAGGGTCATCAATCATTCTTAATCCTGCATTTGAAAATCCTTGGCAAGGTGGACCACCACAAATCAAATCAACATCTATTCCATTAACTGATTCAAATATTTCATTTTTAGTTTCATCTGTTGTTAGATCTCCTTGTATAACTTTTACCTCTGGATGATTTAATTTATAAGTTTCACATGCATGTTTATCTATATCTACTGCTACTTTAACATTTACACCAGCTCTACATAGTCCTAAACTTAGTCCACCTGCTCCACAGAATAAATCTACTGCATTATCTATATCTATATATTTTTTAATTTGACTTATAATATTGTACCCTAATATAGATGGTACTGCATTTCCTATTTGATTTAATATTGCTCCTTGAGTTCCAACAAATAAATAGTCATCTGTAAATGATTGTAGTCTAGCAGCTTCCCTAAAAGTTATTACTCTATTTTGTGTAATACCTTCTTCTGTTTCACTATAATCTGGATGAATATAAGTTCCATTACCAGGTCTATTGAAGTAAGTTGTAACTGTATAACTTGCTCTATCAGGATGCAACCTTCCATACAATGTAGTTCTTCCTCCTGATGCAGTTATCTTTACTAACCTCTGTGACTTCTCAACAGTTTCCGTAGGTATGTCTTTCCAATTACCTCCTGGTGGTATTGCTTGTACCATTTCTATATCTAAATCACTTAGTTTACAACTCTTATGATTTAATACTTTATGATTATGAAGATTAATATATTTTTCTAATATTTCATTTACATATGATGTTTCTATATCTTCTTTTAATTCGATTTGTTTAATAAATTCTTCTTTACTTATTTCACTATTTAATAAACTATCATATAGTTGAGTATCCTCATTATTATAATCTTCATCTATATATTCATCTTCTGTAGTTATCGCTACTTCAAGGTGAGCAAATTGTAATTGTTCATGTTGTATTTCTTGCACTTCAACATTACTTTGAATACTTATATTCTCTATATCCTTCTTAAGTTTTCCTATAAGGTAATCTTTGTATCTCATAAAATATATTACTCTATATAAGTACTCTTTATCTCTTTGATTAAATACTAATATATGCTCTATTTGTTCTAACTCTAATCCATATAATTTGAATACTAAAGCATCTATTTGTTCTTCAAAGTTTTCTACTTCATAATTGCTTAGATATTTTCTTACTAAATCACTTATCTCTTTATATATAGGTGTGTCCTTTAATACTATAGGAAAATCATCTATTTCATAATTATTTATATGATTATTAGAGCTTGTTATTTTAAATCTCCAATTCATTAAAGATGAATTTAATATTCCCATAATACTATCTATATCAATAGAATAATCATTATTATCATCTACAAATACATAGTTACATGAATTACCTAATACATTATCACTTGGCACTTCACAGAAATATAGTCTTTTATTCTGATTTACATTTGATATTTGTTGACAAGCTATTCTTTTATTAGTAGAAACTTCTCTTTTATTTTGATAATCTACAAAAAATGATTCATCTACATATTCAAATGCTTCAATTTTTCTTAACTGGTATTCTCCTATTACATTCCCTCGAAGAAGTCTATATGCAGTTTTATTATTTACTAAGTATTTTTTGTTTATACTTAGGTCAAGTTCCCCTCTTTTATTACCTATAAATTCTATTTCTTTTATTCTTTTATTTTCATGCATTTTGCCAAGTATATCCCAATCTATATTCTCTAATGGTAATATAGCTTCTGTTTCAGATATACTACTTAATCTATCTATATTAGTAGTTATGTGGTCTGTTTTATATAAATCTTTCTTTGATTTTATATCTGTATATATATTTATATCTCCAGTTTTTTTACCTTTGTTTACTACCATAGAAGCTAAAGACTGTCTTATATCATTAAAGAATTCATTTTTCTCAGGAATTATATATATATTATCTAAGTTATAATTTTCAATTATATGCTTCCTTAGTTTCGTACATGATTTATCAGCTAATATATTTTGAGGGATTAATAATCCAATAGCTGCATTGTCTTTTGTATAGCTTTCTATTATTTCTTCTATAAATAACTTATAGTAATTTAATGTTCCTTCATTTGAATATTTATAGTTTTTATTTTTCTTTATATAATCAGCTATATTTTTGAAAATTCCCTTATCATTTTCATAGTTTTCATTAGTATCATATTTATTTTTTTCTGCTTTTAGTAGTTTATAAGGAGGATTAGTTATTACTATGTCAAATCCTCCTTCACTCATTCTATCTCCAAATATATTTTCAATATTTATCTTTGATACTTCATTATCTTCAATTTTAAATAGTAATCCTTTTGTATTTATGTGCTCTGTATATTCATCAAAATCTATAGTATAATTACATTTCACATAAAGATATAATCTTAATAATCTTGTATATATACATATTGCTTTTTCATCTATATCTACAATGTATATATTCCTTAATATATTATTTATATTGATATTTAAATCTAGCATTGCATCAATATATGCAATTACAAATATACCACTTCCCACACAAGGTTCTAAAAAATTTATTTCATTTAAATCTACGTTTGTATTTGAACCTACATAACTTTGGATTGTTTGTCTAGCTATAACCTTTCCTAAGTCTAAGTCTGTATAATATATTCCATTGTTCTTTCTAAAGTTATTCTTTATAGAGTTGTTCTTTACTAATGATTCTATATTTTCGTATTCTAAGCATCTTTGGTAAACTTCATTTATAAATTTTATAAATACTTCTATAGTTTCAACCGTTATACTTTCTTCGATATTTATCTTTTGTTTTATATATTTTTCAATACTTAAATATAATTCATCTTGTTTATCAGTTTTATTATTTAATACTATATTTTCTACTACGTCTAAAGTAGCTATATATATATCTTCTACATTGTCTATATTAATATTTTTCAAAATAGGCAATACTTCTTCCATACTCATACTTAATTTCATAGAACCTCTCCATATGTCTCAATTTGTCAATAATACTTATTATATATGCTTGTACTATTATTCTCAATGATATATATTTCCCATTACTACATAAAAAAAGATGAAGATTTCTATTTCTTCATCTTTTTTCTAACGTTCTATAATATATTTCTATTTCTTTACTCCAACTATCATATAGGCTTTCTATAAATATATCTATTTCTTCACATCCTATAGATTCTAATAACTTTAAAAGTGTATTTACTCGAGGCAGTTTCGTATTTTTATTTGACATTATTTCAAATATATATTGTTTTTTAGATTGCTTATATAAAAAATATTTTTTAGATTTTTCTTTCGTCTTTAACTTTAATTTCAATGTTTGGTTTAATTCAACTTGGAATTTCTTTATAAATATTTTTTTTAACTTCATATCATTTAAATTAAATACTTTCTTAGGTAATACCATTGTTGATATATATATATCTTTAAATTCTGTTTCATCCAACATAAACTTTTCCATAGAAATATCAACACTATATGCTATAGAAAATAAAGTCATAAGTTCTAAATCTTTCACTTCACCCTTAATAAATTTACGTATCTGTCTATCTGATAAACACTCTTTATTATCCTTGGTGGGTATTAGTGCTATAATAAAACTATCTATATATTCTGTATCTAGTTTGCATTTACTCTTATCTCCAACCAGATATATAAGGTTGGAGATGTTTTTGCATATTCTATTAATCATTTGCTCTTACTTTAAGTAACATTCTATTAATCTATTTTGTATGCTATATACTAGTTCTCTTAATTTATTTAAAGACATTTGATAGTTACCTGTTCTTATCATCGCTATAGTTGATTTTAGTATCTCTACTTGTTCATCGCTTAAATCAAATTTTAAGTTTCTATTTTCTTTGTTGTGATATTCATCTATAGATTCTAAACTTACTCTATGTAGCCTAGATATCTCTTTATCGTATAGATCTGTTTTAACTTTCTCTTGTATCTGAGTTGGGTATCCATTTTCATCAAACTTATAATCATAATCAAAATATTGCTCTTTATGCTTTATAAGTGCATTATATAAAAAATCAACACCTGTATTATTCTTTATAACATATAATATTTCCATATAGTTATGAACATTTTGCTTAAGTGCATTCCTTACATCTTCCATATTTAAAACTTGATAGTTATTTTTTATAAATTCCCAGATTATTTCTCCGTACCAGGACATGCTATTGTTGTTGTATTTACGCTCCAGCTTCAATAGCTTCTTTATATCTATTTCTGATATTCTATCTCTTTTAGATGAATTTTCTGATGACGTTGCCCTCTGCATGAATACCGATTCGTGCTTAAATCCTAAGCTTATTGGACCTATATGATCGGCTGTTGCTCCTTTAAAATATTTACTCTTCATATATTTATTTGCTAATGATATGTTCCCATCTGACCAATATTCATATGCTCTTCTATCCTTGTTATAACTGTCCATATTTTCTTTATGTCTACCTTTATCCTCTTTACTTCTACAGCACCTATTGTATGAATGGAAGCCACAAAGACGGTCTGGGTAGTTTGACATAGCTCCAGGGCTCAAATAAATGCATGTACCGTACTTACATGCATTTATACATGCATCTACAACTTCACCTATACTACTACGCTCTGATAATTCTCTTAATCTAAATTTTTCTATAAGAAATTCTTTTATATAATCCATTTCATATTCACTTGCTATTAAAATGTCTATAATTTGAACTATATCTGTAAGTTCAGTTATTTCGTAACCATCATCTATACAATCAAACTCTTTAAGTATAGATTTTATAAAGTTTTTTGATGCATATACATAATTTAAGCTTAATTCTCTTCCACAAATTTGGCATGGCTTTATTTTTGTTGGATGAACTTCATACATAACCTTTGCCATCCATCCATCTTCATTTGTATCTATTCCAAATTCTTTAGCTCTTTTTTTTGCCCACTCAATTCTCCCTTTCCCTACTTCAGTTTGCTTTGTAGCTAACCAAACTACACTTCCATCAGCCTTTCTATTAAATGGAATCCCTCTATAGTTCTCATTTTTAACTATATACTCCTGATAATCTAAAAATACATTAGAATATTGCTTTTGTTCTCTAGCCATTTTATATTTCCTCCCTTTATTTTTCTTTCTGTCTACATAATATCCAAATTTTAGTTAAGTCTGTAGAACTATTGCTTATTAAAAATCTCTATAATCATTGATATCTTAAGCTTTAGTGGATTTATTTTTTTATTAGAACTAAAATAAGGACTCACATGGAGTCCTTATTTTAGTTCTAATTTGATTATAGTTTCTAATTGATACTTATATTGCTATACCTATATTTAATACTTATGGAGTTTGGCTATCGCCACCGCGCTTTTCGCTCAAAAGGATTTCCACTACAATCGCTAACTCAAAACCATCTTTTAATCGGAAGTTGCATGGATATTGTGAGTTTATAGGTTTTAAGTTATTTGGTACTTAAAAATAGGACTATAGGCCATGTCCCTCTAGATAATCGTCCTCCACATTTTATATAACTTACTAAATAGATCATTGTAACTTCAACCTATAGACATATAGGTTAAAGTTACTTGATGTCGGTGTGCTAGGTTATTGCTTGGTATCCCGCATTGGATAAAACCATTGCTCTGCTATCCAATGCTAGTGCATATATAGCTTTTAAGGAATAATTGTTCCTTAATTCATAATAGATACTAATCTACTAGTATATTAAAAATAACTACATATCAAAAGCCCCTATAAATTAGGAGCTTTTCACTGTTGTATCTGCCATTTTATAAATATTTTTCCATGACTGAATTCTTTTATATAATTTTATTTCATCCATGCTCTTTAAATCTTTTAATAATTGTTTTGTGTAGTCATTTAGTTCAATTTCTAGTAAATATCCATCTCCAATTTGAGCAACGTGTTGGCGAAGCACTTTTTCTTGGCTTAGCTTTTGTAAATTCATATATTTCTTGATTTGCTACATAATCATATATTACCGCTATCATTTCCTCACTTAAATATCCTATTATTTTACTTCCTATGTATATTTTGTTCTTAGCTTTAATCATTGGCTTACCTCCTAGTTATTTGAATAATAAAATATATCTTCATCAGGATTTTTTGTTATGCTCATTGTCATTTGTAATTTATTGAAAACTGTATCGTAATCTATGCTATAAGATAACTCCCAGGGCATTTCCTCAATTAGTTCCTCGTAAACTCATACATATAATTTTGTGCAAACTCATTGTTATTACTGCCTTCTATTGTATAAACATCGTCTAAATTTTTTTGAATCATATGTAGATCTAGATTTTTCAACTCAATTCCATAAGTATCTTCAAGGTGTTCTATTAAATATTTATTTAAATCTAATCCTTCTACTGTTTCACATAATTCATTTGAGCGACTGCGTCGGCGAAGCATTTTACTTTTATTGGGTCTGTATATTCTCCAATTTCAAATGGTAGTTCGTAGTCGTGAATTGCAAAATCACTTTGTCCATTTTTACTTTGTCTTAAAATAGCTTCTTGTATATCTTCATTTTCTGTAGGAAGTTCAATCCATTCTCCTTTTAAATAACCGCTATGTATATTTGCATTTTTTCCACTCCTTAGATGTAATTTTTAACTTTATTTCTATATTTATGTCATGTCCTTTATAAGTAAAAAACATACTTCAAACCATTTAAAATACTATACTTTAAAGATATATTTTTTATTGTTCTTTTCACTTTTTTAAACTAAAATTTCCCCAAATTATAATTCACGTTTTCGTGAATTATAATAAAATACTTACCCTTAATTTTTCACTTAAACGTGAAAACAAAACCCCAACTTGGATATATAAATTTCACGTTTAAGTGAATTTAAAAAAGGATTTAAATAACTTTATTGAATATATAAATTAGCTCCAAGGACTAAAAACAGACGTATACGGGAATATTAAAGATATGAAATTCCTATATTTTAAATTTATGAGGTGAACAATATGGCAAATGGTAGTTTTAAAGGATTATATACATTTCTTGAAGTGGCCGAGATATATGGCATTGATGATTCATGTTTGAGAAAACAAGTGGCTCGTGATAAGTTTGTTGTTGGTGAAGACGTAAAGAAGATGGGTAGAACGTGGATTATAACAGAGCAAGCAATGATTAAAACATTTGGGACTTTAAAATTTGAAGATTATAAAAAGAAGCTTGAGAAAAAAGAAAAAGTGGTTCGCCAAAGTAGTTGCTCAAAGGCTCAGGCTAAAAAATTAGCTGCTCAAATGGTTAAATCAAAAGGCTCAAGGTCCAACAATAAAGTACATAGTATGAATGAAAAAGAAGAAAAGGTAAAAGATAGTTGGGTTAGTAATGAAATTAAGGGCATAGAGCTAAAAAGCTTCGCTTTTAGTACAAATGATAGTAAATAAATATAAAAGTCCGTACAAGCTAAAATACGGACTATTTTCATGTACTTAAATACTATAGATAATCCATAAGTATCTTGAAATTATTTTTTAAGCAATGGGACATGAGCTTGCCGAATGGACGTTGGCGATTATATTTTTTAAAAATATTGCGTTTATGTCTTTTTTTCCCCATGAAACCCCCTCCAAATCCTATAATTAAATTATAACCTTATTTGAGCGACTTCATCGGCAAAATGAAGTAGTTCGCCAACGTAGTTGCTCAAGTGTAGCGAATTTTAATAAGTGGTAAGGAGGATACTATGAAAAAATTAATTATTGATTTGGGTCATGGTGGCACAGATCCAGGAGCTATCGGACCAAATAAAACACATTAATCAGATATTATTTTAGCTATAGGAAAAGAACTTAATGAACTATTGAAAGGTTGTAACCTTGAAATCAAGTTTACAAGGCTATCAAATAAATATCTTTCACTAACAGAAAGAGCTAAGATAGCAGATTATTTTTTATCAATTCACATCAATTCGCCTAAAGATAATACTGTAAGAGGTGTTGAGGTTTGAAGCTAAGTAAAGAGCTTTCAGTTTTAAGAAACACAACAATGCCAGCTGCTTTAATTGAAGTTGATTTCATTTCAAATGCTCAAGCGGAGAAAGATTTAAAAGTTAGTGCTAATGTTAGTGCTAATGTTAGAGCTGTAGCTGTAGCTGTAGCTATTAAAAATAATTTAGTTAAGTTATTAGATTTAGAAGTGGCTACTAATGATACTTGGTATAAGGTTTGTATTGGAGCTTATCGTTATAAGAATAATGCTTTAAATCAAGTTGAGTCAGCTAGGGATAAGGGGTTTAAAGATGTATACATAATATAATCTATACTAAAAATCATTTAAATTATTATATATATGTAATATAGTTATTGTGTATATAAAATATTATTACATAAGGAGAAATAAGTAAATGAATAGTATAGAAAGTGATGTTAAATTTCCTGATATGGCTCAATATGACGTTAGTAATCCAGGATTGATGGCATTATATTTAGCTCATTGTGACTTCTATCCATTTAGAAGTGTTATAGAAAATAATAAACTTGCTTTAGATTCTATTGGAGAAGGGTATAGAGATATAGCAAGTAAAGCTCGTGATATAGGTGATTTTCAAACAGAGTGCTGGGCAATGACAAGTGATAGTTTGCATTCATGTAGAGTAGATTTACTTACACAGTACTCATTACTTCTTACGATGGTTGCATTGCTAGAGGAGGCTGTTAATACACTTTGTAGAGTCTATCAATATACAAATAATATCCCTGTTAAACTAAAAGATTTTAGAGAAGGAACAGGATTAGAACGCGCTTCCAAATATATAAAAGATTATATTAAGATAGAAGGATTCACTTCTGGAAGGTGGGAATATATAACCGCTATAAGGGATGCAAGAAATTCTGTTGTACATAATGGTGGCAAAGTTATCAAAGAAAAGGATTTTAAAAAGTTTGATAAATTTTCTATAGGTTATAGAGATCAAGATAAGCAGATTTATTTACAATATGAAGATATAGTTAAAATGTATGACGCAATTATGGAATTTATGGATACGTCATTTAGATTACTTCCAAATGTCTAAATTTAATAATATATGTTCATTTTAAAAGCTATATATGCACTAGCATTGTATAGCGGAGCAACGGTTTTATACAATGCGGGATACCAACCTATAACCGATCATACCGACACCAAGTAACTACAACCTATATATTTATAGGTCCTACTAAACTTATAAGGACCAATGCAGTAAGTTATACAACACGTGGAGGCACAGCAATCTTGATTTGGAACTATGCACCCAAAAAAAGTAAAGCCACAGGGCATTGGGCTTAGGGCAGTGAATGGCTATCCTCAAAAGCTACGGACATAGTGAACAAATAAGATACAAGCAGACTTGATATGAAATATGATGTTTGCGCAGTATGTTATGCAGTGAACGGTGTTCGTGCGTTGAGGATTAGTCAGAGGGGCATGGCCGATAGGCCTATCTTTAACTACCAACTAACTTCAAACCTATAAGCTCCCAATATCTATACAACTTCCGATTAAAATATGGTTTTGAGTTAGCGATTGTAGTGGAAATCCTTTTGAGCGCTCTTTGCTCAAAAGATTGGAACGTAAAGCGCGGTGGCGATAGCCAAACTCCATAAGTATCAAACTCAGGTATAGCAATAATACTATCTATATCACACAATAAAAATTAAAGTTTAACTCCTTTACTAAAAGATAATACTTCAAATACTAAAGGAGTTGATATCTTGGAAAAAATAAAATTTAAACAAAATAAATATAAGTCTTTTATAGCTGTAAAATTTGCTATAAGTATGACTTTAGCTTCAATTATTTTATCAGGTTTATTCTTCGCATTTAATAAATTGTAAACTTACTTACCTATAAGTAATGTACTAAGGTTTTAGTCTGGCTTCACAGTTTGCAGCGCTCTTTGCTGCAATCTGTGAGGTCAGGCTAGACCTCATAGCTTTTGACCCAAACATATAAATAAAGATAGTTGATGTAGGAGCGGTTTTTGCTCCTTCTTCAACTATCCTCCATCACTATTCTTTAACTAAAGCAATTATATTAAATTTATCGGACCTTAACTTAATTTAGACACAGGGATGGATGGTGGGGGAGCAGAGAGCGCGGTGGGAAAGTATGTCCAAGGCTGAAACGCAGTAAATATTAAGCACATAAATAAAGCTACAATATAGCTCATATCATAATCAAAAAATCCTCTGTCATATGAGCTATATTGTAGCCTCTCTTTGTATGTCTTATTTTTTACGAAGTGAAAGCATTGGACATACTGGGGCTGACAACCGAAGGTT
>JAVXJA010000053.1:0-19417 GCA_036648085.1 Terrisporobacter sp. | reverse complement strand
TAGGAATAGTACCTATATTAAGAGCTGGATTAGGAATGGTAGATGGACTTGTAAATTTAGTTCCAGCAGCTAAAGTTGGACATGTAGGTTTATACAGAGATCCAGAAACTTTACAACCGGTAGAGTATTACAGTAAATTTCCACAAGATATACAAGAAAGAGAAATGATAGTAGTTGATCCAATGTTAGCGACTGGTGGATCAGCTGTTGCAGCGATAGATGTATTAAAAAGAGATGGAGCAAAAACTATAAAATTAGTTAACTTAGTTGCTTCGCCAGAAGGTATTGCAGAAGTTCATAAATATCACCCAGATGTAGACATATATGTAGCTAATATCGATGAAAAGTTAAATGATCATGGATATATAGTTCCAGGTTTAGGAGATGCTGGAGATAGATTATTTGGAACTAAGTAGTTAATAATAAAAATAAAGGTATCTATATGTATTTATAGGTACCTTTTTGTGTTTAAATAAATAAAATATATGTTAAATATTTACAATAAATACTGAATTTAATTGATAATATTAATGAAATTATAAAAAATATTATAAAAAATATTATAATTTATTTAAAAAAAATGTAATTATTTGTAGAAAAATTTTCATAAAAGGTATAAAATTGATATATACTGTATACATTTGTTTATATGATTAAGGGTAAGTTAATATTAACCTAAATATAAATTTTGTATGTAAAAATATGCATAAATACTAATATAATGAAGATTATATTAAATATAAATCAACTTAAATTTAGTTTGAAATTAAAATTTCTAAATTGCAAACTTTTGAATAATTAAAAAATAATTATTCAAAATTTACACAAAATAGAAAAAACAGAAATTTTAAAATCTATATTAGGTATTGATAAAAGTTTTTAAAAGAAATATAATAATAAAATATAATTTAGAATTAAAATATTCATATTTCAAACAAAAAATATTTAGAGGCATATTAACAGTTTATTTAAACTAAATAAAAAACAAACCATGACGGTGAGGGATACTATTTATGGATAAAAGTAAAAAATATATGCAAGCTCTTAGTATGCTTTCTTTAGTAAGCCAAGTTGGCCTAATGATAGTAATACCTATCTTAGGTTGTGCTTTTTTAGGAAAGTACTTAGACGATAAATTTGGAACAAGCCCGTTTTTATTGTTAATATTTTTATTATTAGGTATAGGCGGAGCTTTTAGTGGAGTTTATAAAACTCTTATCGTATATACTAAAAGGAAGTGATTAAATGAATAATACTTTAGAAAAACAAATAAGAGACGTAATAAAAGGTGTAGTCATAATTGATTTAATCGCAGCAATTCTAATTATTTTTTTATCAAGCTCTGCAAAGGAAATGCTTACAGGTCTTTTGTTTGGAACGATAATAGCTATATTGAACTTTAAGTTGTTAGCTATATCACTTCAAAAGTCAGTAACATATCCTCCTACTAAGGCTCAAATCTACTCAACGAGTAGGTACATAATAAGAATGTTTATAGTGGGTGTGGTTTTATTTGTTTCAGCAAAGTCACCACATATAAATATTATTGGAACTACCATAGGCTTATTGAGCACTAAGTTTTCTATATTAGGCAAAACAGTAGTAATAGATAAACTTAAAAGAAAGGAGGCGTAATTATGCAACAAGCTAAATTTATACTTTACATGGGTAATTTTAAATTAAGTGATACAGTTATAACAAGTTGGATAATATTAGCAGGTCTTGCTTTAGCATCTTACTTACTAACTAGAAACTTAAAGAAAGTTCCAACTAGTAAAGTACAAGTATTTTTAGAATTTGTAATAGGTGGATTTGATAAATTTGTAAAAGATACTATGGGTCCAACTGCAATAAAAGAACTACCTTTTATGGTGCCGTATTTAGGAAGTTTATTCTTATTCTTTGCAGTATCAAACCTTATAGGACTGTTAGGATTTAGATCACCTACAACAGACTTAGACACTACACTAGCATGGGCATTAATAACATTCTTTATGATTTATTATGCAGGTGTAAAGAAAAAAGGTATAGGAATGTTCAAGGAATTACTTGAGCCAATACCATTTTTATTACCACTTAATATAATAGGTGAATTAGCAAAACCTATATCATTAAGTTTCCGTCCATTTGGTAATATATTAGGAGGATCTGTTATAATGGCGCTGTTATATGAATTCTTAGGATTTGTATCAACATCATTAACAGGTATAAATATACCTTTTGGACAATTAATAATACCAGTACCACTACATTTATACTTTGATATATTTGCAGGTTTATTACAGGCATTCATATTCATAATGCTTACAATGGTATTTGTATCAAATGCTACAGAGTAGTTGATATGTAACATAAAAAATAATAAAATTATTTAAATTTTAAGGAGGAAACAATCATGGAAATGGCTATATTATTAGCAGGTTCAGCTATAGGAGCAGGTATCGCAGTTGCAACAGGTATAGGTGCAGGAATAGGACAAGGATTCGCTGCAGGTAAAGCTGCTGAGGCAGTAGGTAATCAACCAGAAGCGAAAGGTGAAATAACTCAAACAATGTTACTAGGAGCTGCAGTTGCAGAGTCTTCAGCAATATATGGTTTAGTTGTAGCTATAATACTTCTATTCGCTAATCCATTCATAAACAAATTATAAGATAATTAAAATTAAGTCATCATAACTAGGAGGTGGGTAACCATCTCCTAATTACGAATTGTGATTAGTAGAAAGGAGGAATAAGGATGTTTGAATTAAAACCGCTAATTGGAGTAACATATGAATTATTATTCCAATTAATAAATACATTCTTAGTGTTTGTTATTTTAAAGAAACTTCTATTTAAACCTGTTTTAGGAATAATAGAAGCTAGAAATAAAGATATTCAAACTAACTTAGCTCAAGGAGAGAAAACTAAATCTGAGGGTGAAAAGTTCAAAAAAGAATATGAAGAGAAATTAAGTTCTGCTAAAGATCAAGGACAAGAAATAATAAAGCAAGCTACTTTAAGAGCAGAGCAAAAATCAGAAGAAATAATATCTACAGCTAAAAATGAAGCTACAAGCATAAAAGAAAAAGCTAATAAAGATATAGTACAAGAAAGACAAAAAGTTATGAATGAAGTTAAAGATGATATATCTTCAATAGCTTTACTTGCAGCATCGAAGGTTATAGAAAGTGACCTAGATAAGTCTAAGCATGAAAAGCTAATAAATGACTTTATAAAAGAGGTAGGCGAAGCTCAATGATAAATATAATTGCTAGTAGATACGCTGAAGCCTTATTCCAAGTTGGAGAAGAGTCTAACTCAACTGAAAAGCTATATAATGAGCTAAAGGCTGTAGTAGATATAATAAAAGAAAACACAGAGTTTTCCAATATATTAAAATCTCCTATTGTTTCAAAGGAAGATAAGAAAACTTTACTATCTAATATATTTGGAGCTCAAATAGATAAAGAAATGTTAAATTTCATGAAAATATTAGCAGACAAAGATAGATTATCTTTTCTAGCTAATATACAAGAAGCTTTTAAAGCTTTATTAAACAAGAAAAATAATATCTTAGAAGGAATTGCTATAACAGCAGTTTGTATGAAAGAAGATGAAGTTAAAGCGCTTCAGGCTAAGCTTTCAACTAAGTACAATAAAACAGTTATTCTAAAAAATGAAGTAGATGAGTCTATATTAGGCGGAGTCCTAGTTAGACTTGGAAACGAAGAGATAGATGGAACAGTTAAAAATCGTTTAGATAAGATGAAGGAACAACTATCTCAAGTAATATCTTAGGAGGGCGGTGAACCCATGAATTTAAGACCAGAAGAAATAAGTGCTATAATAAAAGAGCAAATAAAAAGCTACGAAAATAAAGTAGAGTTAACAGATACAGGAAGTGTTTTAAAAGTTGGGGACGGTATAGCTAGTGTTTACGGATTAGAAAAAGCTATGGCTGGAGAATTATTAGAGTTCCCAGGAAAAATATACGGAATGGCTCTTAACCTTGAAGAAGAAATGGTTGGGGCAGTTATATTAGGAGATGACTCTGGAATAAAAGAGGGAGACATCGTAAAAAGAACTGGTAATATAGTTCAAGTTCCAGTTGGAGATGCTATGATAGGTAGAGTTGTAAACTCACTAGGGCAACCAGTTGATGGAAAAGGACCTATAAATACTGATAAATTCAGACCAGTTGAATCAGAAGCTACTGGAATAATGGCTAGAAAATCAGTTCATGAGCCATTACAAACAGGAATAAAAGCTATCGATGCCATGATACCAATAGGTAAAGGACAAAGAGAGCTTGTTATAGGTGATAGACAAACAGGAAAAACATCTATATGTATAGATACAATACTTAACCAAAAAGGTAAAGATGTTATATGTATATATGTTGCTATAGGGCAAAAACGTTCTACGGTAGCTCAGTTAGTTAATACTTTTGAAAAGCATGGAGCTATGGACTACACAATAGTAGTATCAGCTACAGCTTCTGAATCTGCACCACTTCAATTCTTAGCACCATATGCTGGAGTTACAATGGGTGAAGAATTCATGTTCAATGGAAAGCACGTATTAATAGTATATGATGACTTAACTAAGCATGCCGTTGCATACAGAGAGATGTCATTATTACTTAAGAGACCACCAGGTCGTGAGGCTTATCCTGGAGACGTATTCTACTTACACTCTAGATTATTAGAAAGAGCTGCTAAGTTATCAGATGAATTAGGAGCAGGTTCTATAACTGCATTACCTATAATAGAAACTCAAGGTGGAGACGTTTCTGCTTATATACCAACTAACGTTATATCTATAACAGATGGTCAGATATACCTTGTACCAGAATTATTCTACGCAGGAATAAGACCTGCAGTTGACCCTGGTATATCAGTTTCAAGGGTTGGAGGTTCAGCTCAGATAAAATCAATGAAGAAAGTTTCTGGACCATTAAAGCTTCTTTATTCTCAATATAAAGAGCTTGCAGCATTCTCTCAATTCGGATCTGATTTAGATGAAGATACTAAGAAGAGACTTGCTCAAGGGGAAAGAATAGTTGAAGTTCTTAAGCAAGGTGAACATCAACCAATGAATGTTGAAAATCAAGCAATGATTATATATGCTGTTGTAAATAACTTATTAGCAGATATACCTGTAAACAATATAAGAAGATTTGAATCTGAATTAATGGAATTCATAGATGCGAATTATCCACAAATAGGAGAAAAAATTCTTGCGAATGGAGACTTCTCTCAAGAATTAACAAACGCTATAAACGATTTCAAAAAGAAATTTGTTATAGAAGCGTAATCCTTTTTAAAAAAGGAGGTAACCCAATTGGCAGGAGCTGGAATGAAAGAAATCAAAGTTCGTATTGCTAGTGTTGAAAATACAAAGCAAATAACTAAGGCTATGGAATTAGTTTCTTCTTCTAAGTTTAGAAGAGCTAAAGAAAAAGCTGAAAGTTGTAAGCCATATTTTAACACTTTACAAGAGGCTGTTCAAAATATAGCTAAAAATACGAGTGGAGTTAAAAATGAATTTCTCAAAGAAAGAGAAGTTAAAAATAAATGTTTCATAGTTATAGCTGGAGACAGAGGACTAGCAGGTGGATACAATTCAAATGTTTTTAAAACTTTAATTGCGGAATCTAAAGGTTTTTCTAATTCTAAAGTTATAACTGTAGGAAAAAAAGCAAGAGAATTTGTTAGCAAAAGAGATTTTGACTTAATAGAATCAATTGGTTCTGTTGAAGATGCTAACTACGAAGATATAATGAAAATATCAAAAACTATAATGGATTCTTTCCAAAATGGTGAAATAGATGAAGTAAAATTAATATATACAGAGTTTGTTTCTGCATTAAGTCAAGAACCAAGAGTATCAAGACTATTACCAATAGCTATAGATAATACTCAAAAAGAAAAGAAGAGTGGAGCTGCAGTACAGTACCTACCTTCTGCAGACGCTGTACTTGGTTTCATAGTTCCTAAATATGTTTCTGGAAGCATATATGGAGGTATAGCTGAATCTTATGCTTCTGAGCAAGCAGCAAGAAGAACAGCGATGGAATCAGCAACAGACAATGCTAACGAAATGATATCTAATTTAGAGTTACAATATAATAGAGCAAGACAAGCTGCAGTTACTCAAGAAATATCTGAGATAGTTGCAGGAGCTTCTTCAGCTCAATAAATAAGGAGGTTAGGACATGGCAAACATAGGTAAAATAGTTCAGGTTATCGGGCCAGTAGTTGACGTAAAGTTCAATGATGAAAAAAGCTTACCTAATCTATTAAATGCATTAGAGATAAAGCACGGAGATAAGAAAATAGTTATAGAAGTTGCGCAACACGTAGGTGATGATACAGTTAGATGTATATCAATGAGTTCAACGGATGGACTTGTAAGAGGTATGGAAGTTGTTGACACAGGTGCAGCTATAAGTGTACCAGTAGGAAACGAAACTTTAGGAAGAATATTCAATGTATTAGGTGAACCAGTTGATGGTAAGGCAGCTCCAAAAGATGCTCCTAAAAGCCCTATACATAGACAAGCTCCTGCTTTTGATGAATTAAAGCCAGGTGTTGAAATATTAGAAACTGGTATAAAAGTAGTTGACTTACTAGCACCATATTTAAAAGGTGGTAAAATCGGTTTATTCGGTGGAGCCGGAGTTGGTAAAACAGTTCTTATACAAGAGCTTATAAACAATATAGCTACTCAACATGGTGGTATATCAGTGTTCGCAGGTGTTGGAGAGAGAACAAGAGAAGGTAATGACCTTTATGCAGAAATGACTGAATCTGGAGTTATAAAGAAAACAGCTCTAGTATTCGGACAAATGAATGAGCCACCTGGAGCAAGAATGAGAGTTGCTTTAACTGGTCTTACAATGGCTGAGCACTTTAGAGATCAAGAAGGACAAGACGTTTTATTATTCGTAGATAATATATTCCGTTTCACTCAAGCAGGATCTGAGGTTTCAGCACTTCTGGGACGTACTCCATCAGCAGTTGGATACCAACCAACATTAGCTACAGAGATGGGTAGATTACAAGAGAGAATAACATCTACAAATAAAGGGTCTATAACATCAGTTCAGGCTGTATATGTACCTGCCGATGACTTAACTGACCCAGCACCAGCTACAACGTTCACACACTTAGATGCAAAAACAGTTTTATCTAGACAAAAAGCTTCTCTAGGTATATTCCCAGCTGTTGACCCATTAGAGTCTACATCTAGAGTACTTGATCCAGCTGTAGTTGGAAAAGAGCATTATGAAGTTGCTATATCAGTTCAATCTATGCTTCAAAAATATAAAGAACTTCAAGATATAATCGCTATACTTGGTATGGATGAATTATCTGATGAAGATAAAGTTACAGTTAACAGAGCTAGAAAGATAGAGAGATTCTTATCTCAACCTTTCACTGTTGCTGAGCAATTTACAGGATTTGCAGGTAAGTATGTACCTGTTAAAGAAACTGTAAGAAGTTTCAAAGAAATATTAGAAGGTAAGCATGATAACTTACCAGAATCAGCATTCTTATTCGTAGGAAGCATAGAAGAGGCAGTTGAAAAAGCGAAGGAGAGTAGATAATAATGGCAAGTGAATTTGCGGTTAAAATTGTTACTCCTGAAAAAATCTTCTATGAAGGTCAAACAGAAATGATAATAGTTAGAACTACTGAAGGAGATAGGGGTATATTAAAAAACCATAGACCTTTAGTTTCAGGATTATCAGATGGGACTTTACGTATAAAAAAAGAAGGCAAATATAAAGATGCAAAAATATCTGGAGGATTCATACAAGTTGAAAAAGAGCAAGCTGTTATTTTAACTGAATCTGCAGAATGGTTATAAAAAAAAGACTAGAGATTATCTCTAGTCTTTTTTTGCATTTTAAATACCACTAGAAAGCAAAAAATATATTATGGTGGAACTGTTAAATAAAATAATTATGTAATAGTATTATATATATAATTTAATCTATTTAAATGGACTGAATATATTTAGGGATTCGTAACAAAATAATACTATGGTGAGAATTTGGAGGTATATATGAATATATTTGGTATAGGAATTGATATAGTAGAGATATATAGAATAAAAGATATAGTAGAGAAAAATAATAGGTTTACAGAAAAAATTTTTACAGAAAATGAAAGAAAGTATTTTGAAAGTAAAAATTTTAGGGTAGAAACTATAGCAGGGAACTTTGCAGCGAAAGAAGCAATAAGCAAGGCTTTTGGAACAGGAATAAGAAATTTTGAATTCAAAGATATAGAAGTAATTAGAGATGAAAAAGGAAAACCTATAGTTAAAACTTATAATAATTTAAAAGAAATGTGCATAGATTATAATGTTTTAGAAATAAAAGTATCCATATCTCATAGTAAAAATTATGCAGTGGCAAATGCTATTGTAATGGTTAAGGAGTGATATAAATGAAAACTAAACAAGCAAAAGATATAATGACTGCAAACGTGAAAGTAGCAAAAGAAGAAGATACTATAAAGGATATTGCTAATATTCTAATAACAGAAAAAATAGGTGGTGTTCCTGTAGTAGATGAAGATAATAAAGTTGTTGGAATTATTTCAGAAACAGATATAATGAAAAAAGAAAAATATATAAATCCTCCGGAATATATAACATTTTTACAAGGAATTATATGTCTTGATGATTTTAAAAAAATGGAACATGATATAAAGGATATAGCAGCTATAAAAGTAAAAGATTTGATGTCTAAAGAGGTTGTAAAAGTACATGAAGATGATACTTTTGATGATGTAGCAAATATAATGATAAAAAAATCTGTAAATAGAGTTCCAGTAGTAGATAAAGATAATAGAATTAAAGGAATTATTTGTAGATACGATATAATAAAATCTATGTATGAAAATTAGATTGTAGTAGTTTAGGAGGTGCTGTGTGAGATATAAGTGGACTATAATTATAGCTATAATTCTCGTTTTAACTTCTGTTGTAATAGGTTGTGAAAAACACAAGGCCACTAAAGAAGAAGCATACAAAGAATTTCAAGATAAAATATCTAAGATGGAATACTACAAATGCATAGCAGATGTAGAGGTTTTAGGTAATAAAAGTTCACAAAAATATTCGCTAGTACATGAGTATAATGGTTCTGGGAATTTTAAGCTAAAAGTTATAGAACCTAAGCATTTAAAGGGAAAAACTATAGAATATCAACAAAATAAGATAATTGTCACTAATCCAGATATAAAAGATAAACTGGTTATTCCTAACGTAGGAGAAGATAGTCAGCATTTATTCATAGGAGATTTTATAAAAAATTATCTGCAAGGGGAAGATGTAGAGATTGAGATGAAGGATGGATATTTAATACTTACAGTATCTATACCAGGAAACACTAAATATTTTAGTAAGCAGATACTTTATGTAGATTCTAAAAAAAATTATCCTGCTAAATTAGAAATAGTGGATCAAGAGGGGAATAATCGATTTATAGTTAATTATTCTAATTTTGAATACAAAAAATAGCAAGGAGACAAAAATGAATACAAGTATAACAGTTCCTACATGGGCGGAGATAAATCTAGATAATGTAAAATATAACTTGAAAAATATAAAAAAAATATTAAAAGAAGATACTAAAATTTGTGGAGTAGTTAAGGCTAATGCATATGGACATGGAGCAGTGCAAATATCAAAACTATTAGAACGAGAAAAGGTAGATTATTTAGCAGTAGCTAGATTGGAAGAGGGCTTAGAACTTAGACAAAATAATATAACCATCCCTATATTATGTTTAGGTTATATACCAGAATGTTCTTTGAAAGAAGCAGTAAAAAGTGATATAAGTTTAACTGTATTTTCATATGAAACTGCTTTATTCATAAATGAATTATCAAAGAAGGAAAATAAAATAGCTAAAATTCATATAAAAATAGATACAGGAATGGGTAGAATTGGATTAAAAGTTAATGATGATGCTATAAGTGAAATAATAAAAATAAATCAACTTAAAAATATATCTATAGAGGGAATATATACTCACTTTGCTACTGCAGATGAAAAAGACAAGGCGTATACTTACAATCAAATATATAAATATAATATAGTGATCAAAAAATTAGATGAACTAGGCATTAATATTCCAATTAAACATGTCTCAAATAGTGCAGCTATTATGGAATGTAATGACTTAAACTTCAATATGGTTAGGTGTGGAATCATACTGTATGGGCATTATCCTTCTGATGAAGTAAATAAAGATATAGTTAAAATTAAGCCGATTATGACATTGAAAACAAGAATATCTCATATAAAAGAGTTGGAAAAAGACATGGGAATAAGTTATGGGCTTAAATATAAAACTAAATCAAATGAAAAAATAGCTACAATACCTATTGGATATGCAGATGGATTTACTAGAATGCAGAAAAATCCTAAAGTATATATAAAAGGTATGGAGTTTGATGTTGTCGGAAGGATATGTATGGATCAATGTATGGTAAAAATAGATAAAGAAATAGACATAAAAGTTGAAGATGAGGTTATAATATTTTCTGAGAGCGAAAATCAATGCATAGAAAAAATAGCTGAAGATTTAGGAACAATAAACTATGAAATTTTATGCATGATTTCGAGAAGAGTTGAACGTGTTTATATGGAAAGAAATGCAATTGTACAACAATATAATTATTTGGTAAAATAAAGATGATGGTATACCCTAGGAGGCGATTTTGTGCGCAATATTAGTAAGGAAAAAATTGTATTTACTTTACCTGATTCTCTAATTTCTGAAGTAGACCACATAGTTCAAATAGAGAATACTAATAGAGAAGATTTTGCAAAAGCTGCTTTTCAATTCTACATTACTCAAAAGAAAAAATTTGACCTAAAAGAGTCCATGATAAAAGGGTATAAAGAAATGGGTCAAATAAATTTAACTTTAGCCGAGCTAGGAATGACAAATGAGGTATCTTCTGAGGATGACCTTGAAGGGATTATAGCTCAAGGTGAGTTCTAACAATTTAGATATAAAGCGCGGATATTTATATTATGCAGATTTAAGTCCTGTAGTTGGGTCTGAACAAGGCGGTATAAGGCCTGTACTTATCATTCAAAACGATATTGGGAATAAGTATAGCCCAACAGTTATTGTAGCGGCTATAACGTCACAAATAAACAAGGCTAAATTACCAACTCATATAGAGATAAGTTCTAATGAGTATGGGCTTAATAAAGATTCCGTTATTCTCTTGGAACAAATAAGAACGATAGATAAAAAAAGATTGAGAGAAAAAATAGGTTATCTAGATGAATGTATGATGGAAAAAGTAAATAATAGTTTACAAATAAGTTTAGGACTATTTCAAATTTGATTAAATTATTGATATATGATGTATGTATATCGATAATTTTTTTTGCATTTTTAAGCAAAAAAAACGCAAAAAGTGATATAATAATATGGAATTGATATGGTACACTTACAACGTACATAATATAGAGGCAGTAGTTTTACTCATAAATATAAGGAGGCAATTACATGAGAGACCATAAAGTATTAAATGGAATTACACGTAACATAAGAAAAGATATAGTTACTATGATACATGGTTCTAAGTCTGGACATCCTGGAGGGTCGTTATCTGCAGTTGAGATATTAACAGCGCTTTATTTTGATGAAATGAACGTAGATCCTAGAGATATAAAAAAAGAAGATAGAGATAGATTCGTACTATCAAAAGGACATGCAGCTCCGGTTTTATATTCAACTTTAGCGCAAAAAGGTTACTTTGATAAAAGTGAGTTAAATTCACTAAGAAAAATAGGGGCTATGTTACAAGGGCATCCAGATATGAAAGGAACTCCTGGAGTTGAGATGTCTACTGGTTCTTTAGGACAAGGTTTTTCTATAGCTAGTGGGATGGCTATGGCATCTAAATTAGATAATGCACCATGGAGAGTATATACTTTACTTGGAGATGGAGAAGTTCAAGAAGGTATAGTTTGGGAAGCAGCAATGAGTGCGGCACATTATAAATTAGACAATTTAGTAGCATTTTTAGATTATAACGGATTACAAATAGATGGTGAAGTAGAGAAAGTTATGAATATAGGACCTATCGGTGCTAAATTTAAAAGTTTTGGATGGAATGTTATAGAAATAGATGGACATGATTTTGATCAAATATTTGCGGCTCTTGATATGGCTAAAGAGACAGTAGGAAAGCCTACTATTATAATAGCTAAGACTGTAAAAGGTAAAGGTGTATCATTTATGGAGAATAATGCTTCTTGGCATGGAACTGCTCCAAGTGATAGTGATTTAGAAAAAGCTTTAGCTGAATTAGGAGGTGCAGATAATGAGTAATATAGCAACTAGAGAAGCATATGGAAAAGCCCTAGTAAAGTTAGGTCAAGTAAATGATAATGTGGTTGTTTTAGATGCAGATTTATCTAAATCTACAAAAACAAATGACTTTTTAAAAGCATTTCCTGATAGATTCTTTAATATGGGAATAGCAGAACAAAACTTAATAGGTGCTGCTTGTGGATTGGCTGCAGCAGGAAAAATACCTTTTGCAAGTAGTTTTGCAATGTTTGCAACAGGTAGAGCATTTGAAGTAATAAGAAACTCTGCGTGTTATCCTAAATTAAATGTAAAAGTATGTGCTACACATGCAGGAATAACAGTTGGTGAAGATGGCGGATCTCATCAGAGTGTTGAAGATATAGCTATAATGAGAGCTATACCTAATATGACTGTTATAGTTCCAGCTGATGGAGTAGAAACTGAGCAAGTTATATTTGAAGTAGCTAAATATAATGGACCTGTATATGTGAGACTTGGAAGATCAGCAGTTCCAACTATAAACAATGAAAATTATAAGTTTGAAATAGGCAAAGGAGTAGTTGTTAGAGAAGGAAATGATGCTACTATAATTGCTTGTGGAATAATGGTTAATGAAGCTATAATGGCACATGAAGAATTAAAAGCTGAAGGTATAAATGTAAGAGTTATAAATATGCCTACAATAAAACCTATAGATTCAGAATTAATAATAACTGCGGCTAAAGAAACTAAAGCTATTATTACAGCTGAAGAACATAGTATTATAGGAGGACTTGGATCAGCGGTTAGTGAAGTTGTTAGTGAAGAGTGTCCTGTTATAGTGAAAAAAGTTGGAGTTAAAGATGTATTTGGACAATCAGGAACTCCAAAAGAATTATTAAAAGCATATGGATTAACTGCTGAAGAATTAGTTAAGAGTGTTAAAGAAGCTATAGCTAAATAATAAAATGTATATTTAATATAATATAAAGCCATAAAATTATAAGTATCTTTTACTAGAGAACATAATATTTATGGCTTTTTTTATTTTTTAATAAAAATCTTCTATATTAAAAAAAATAACATATATTTTATTATATGGGGGTGATAAATTGAAAATTAAATTTAATATTAAAGGTGTAATCTATGGAATTGTAGCTTTAATCCTTGTTTTAGGTGGATTTATTTTTATACCTAATATATTTATGGATAAATCGAAGCCTATAGATTATATAATGTTACCTAAAAATGAAATACCAGAAAAAATATTGGATATAATGGGCAAATATACAGATGAAGAAAGAGCTTTAGCTATAAAAATTGATAATAAAATATATGTTGTTGTAACCAGAGGCAAAGATAAAGAACATGGAATAGAAATGAGTTCTATAAAAATGGCTAAAGAAGAAGATAAGAAAGTTATGAAGGTAGATGTTGTACATAAAAATAAGGAAGAGGCCCATCCATACATAGTAGTAGAAACTAATATGAAGGATTTGCCAGATAGAATTGAATTAAATTCAAAATAAAAATTTAAAGTTGTATCTCTATAAATTATTTAAATGTTATTGAGGTACAGCTTTTTTAATTACTTAAATATAAATTACATTATTTGAATTATATAGGTAAAACTAAATATTAAAATAATGTATATGAGGTGAATAAATGTTTAATTTGGATAAATTTAAGTTAGATACTACTAAATTGAAATACAGTTTTAACCTAGATGATATAAACTTTAATTCAACAGAAGAAATAGAACCGATAAGAGAAATAATAGGGCAACAAAGAGCTGTTCAAGCTTTGGAGTTTGGATTGAAAATGAAGCAAAAAGGATATAACATATATGCTGCTGGGTGTAGTGGAACAGGTAGGAATAGTTATACTAATATGCTTATAAATAAAATAAAAAAAAATAACATAAATATAAAAGATTGGGTTTATGTTTATAATTTTAAAAATCAAAATGAACCAATAGCTTTATCTTTTAAATGTGGACAAGGGAAAATATTTAAAAAAGATATAGAAGAGATAATAGATAAACTGAAAAATGAAGTACCTAAAATATTTAGTGCAAAAGAATATGAATATCATAATCGATTATTGATGACAGAACTTGAAAATAGCATACAAAATATAATAGATAAGTTGAACAAGCTAGCTATGCCGAGAGGATTTAAATTTGAAGTAACAGAAAGAGGGTTAATAAGCATACCGATAAAGGAAGATGGTAATATTTTGGGTGAAGAAGAAATTGGAAAATTAACACCAAAAGAAATAAAATTATTAAGAGAAGAAGGAATTAATTTAAATCAAGACAGTAAAGAATATATAAATGAAATAAAAATGTGTGAAGAGTTATATAAAGAAAAATTAGATGAATTAGATAGAAATGTAGGTAAGAGTCTTGTTGGATTTTATGAAGCTTATCTGTTAGATAAATATGTAGAAGATGAAAAAGTAAAAACTTATATAAGTGATTTGAGTGATGATATAGTTAAAAATATAAGTAAATTTAAAACTGTAGGAGAGGAAAGTGCTCAAAATCCTATGGCATTACTTGGACTAATGGGTCCTAAAAATGATTCGAAGTTTTTTTCAAGATATGAGATCAATTTATTAATTGATAATAGTAATTGTAAAGAAGGTATGGTAATAAATGAAAGTAATCCAACTTATTACAACTTAACAGGAGCGGTAGATTATAAAAATGAAATTGGATCGCTTACTACGAGTTTTATGGAAATTAAACCTGGATCACTACATAAGGCTAATGGAGGTTTTATAATAATTAATGCAAAAGATTTAATATCTAGTCCATTTTCCTGGGAATGCCTGAAAAGATCTTTAAAAACTGAAAAAATAAGTATTGAGTCTTTAAATAAGCAGTATGGACATTTGGTTACATCAACTTTAAAACCAGAGCCTATAGATTTAGATATTAAAGTGGTTTTAATTGGAGATAATTATATATATAATTTATTGTATTCTTATGATGAGGACTTTAGAAATTTATTTAAGATAATGGCAGATTTTGATTTAGATATGAATCGAGATGATGAAAACATATATAAAACTATAAAATTGGTAGCAAATCAATGTAGAGAACATAACTTAAAACATTTTGATAAAAAAGCTATGGAAAAGATATTGGAGTATAGTACTAGACTTAGCGATGATCAAGAAAAGTTAACGGCTAGATTCAATAAAATTGTAGATTTAATATATGAATCTGATGCGATAAGTGACTCAAATTCTAAGATTATAAATAAATATGATGTAGAAAAAGCTATCATTCAAAAAAATTATAGAAATAACAAATATGAAGAAAAACTAAATGAAATGTTTAAAGATGGAACTTTACTAATAGATATAGATGGATATAAGGTTGGACAAATTAATGGTCTAGCAGTTATGGGCAATGGAGAATATAGTTTCGGAAAACCATCTAAAATAACGGCATCGACATATAAGGCGAGAAATGGAATTATAAATATTGAAAGAGAAATAAAGAAAAGTGGAAGTATACATGATAAAGGTGTTTTAATACTTTCTGGATATTTAGGAGAAAAATATGGGAAGGAAAAACCACTATCAATAACTACATCTATAACTTTTGAACAAAATTATTCGGGGGTTGATGGAGATAGTGCATCAAGTACTGAATTATATGCAATAATATCTAGTATAGCTAATATACCTATAAAACAATGTATAGCTGTAACTGGGTCAGTAAGTCAAAAAGGAGAAATACAACCTATTGGTGGTATAAATGAAAAAATAGAAGGTTTTTTTGATGTTTGTAAAATAAAAGGTTTAACAGGTAGACAAGGTGTAATGATGCCTATACAGAACGTAAAAAATTTAATGTTAAAAGATGAAGTTGTAGATGCTGTAAGACAAGGAATGTTTAGTATATATGCAATAGCTACTATAGAAGAAGGATTAGGAATACTTACAGATATGGATATTGAGGAAATTGATAAAAAAGTAAATGATCAATTGGAGTCATATAGAAAACACGATGATGAAAAAGAAAGTAAATAATAAATAAATAATAAAATAGAGTGAATGTGATTTTTACTCTATTTTATTATTTAAAAACACAATAATTCTACTTAATTATTCTTTTTTCTGTTATAACATAGTTTAATTTAGCATCGTGGCTTTCTCTTGGAATAGAATCGAAAATTTGAAATTCAAAAGCTAGTCCTATGGTTATTGAATCTTTTCGTAGTTTTTCAATGAATCTATCATAAAAACCACCACCATATCCTAATCTATATTTATTAATATCAAATGCAACAGCTGGTACTATTAAAATATCTATGGAATCTATAGGAGTTACTCTTATGAATTGTTCTTTTGGTTCACGAATACCGTAAGTTCCTAATTGAAGTTCTAACTCTAGGTTTTTAATTTCAGAAGGAATTAAAACTTTAGTAGATTGTACAGTTATAGGTATTAATACTTTTTTACCTAAAGATATTAAGATATTTGCTAGATGACTAGTCTGTACTTCGTTATTGAAATCTAAATAAATCATAATTGTAGATGCTTTTTCAAAATTTTTTAGGGTTAAGAGTGTATTGATTATTTCTTTAGAAGCTTCATTTATAAAGTTAGGGGATTTGTTTTTTCTAAGTTCTATAATTTTTTTTCTAAAATCATTTTTCATTGAAAATCACTCCTATTCGGTATGGTATAATATGTTATATTGTTATCTAATAAGAAGTTTAATACTATGATGAGAACATAGCAACAAAAAGGCTTGTAGTAATAAAAAAAATACTAAAACATATACTGGTAGAGTATATTATGTAAAAGGAGATGCAATTAATGATATCTAAAAAAAGAGTCATAATCTATTCTATTGTACTTATTATTGCAACAGCTTTAATAACATCTCAAGTTGTTGGATTTAAGTATAAAGAGTACGATAAAATTATAGGTTTGAAAAGATCTATAGATAAAGATTTTTATAAACAAACTAAGGATGAAGAATTAACAACAGGAGCCTTGAAGGGTATGTTTGAGAGTTTAGATGATCCATACTCTCAATATTATACTAAGAAGGAATTTGAAAAGCTTAAAGAACAAACATCGGGTACTTATGTTGGTATTGGAGTAGTTATAAGTCCTGTAGAAGGTGATGATTTAATAACAATAGTATCTCCAATAAAAGGATCTCCAGCTGAAAAAAGTGGGATAAAACCAGGAGATAAAATATTAAAAGTTAACGGGAAAGCTGTTAATTCAAAAGAGATGGACAAAGCAATGAGTTTGATAAAAGGAAAAGCAGGAACGAATGTTAAGCTTGATATAAAAAGAGGAGAAGAAATATTAGATATAAATGTTAAAAGAGAAGAGATAGTTATGCAAACTATAGATTCTAAAGTTTTGGAAAATGATATAGGATATATAAAAATAGCTTCTTTTGATGAACATACATATGATGATTTTAAAAAGGCTTTAGATGGATTGAATAAAAAAGGTATAAAGGGCTTAATTATAGATGTGAGAGATAATCCTGGAGGGTTGTTAAACATATGTGAAGATATAGCTGATGAAATATTACCTGAAGGAGATACTATAGTATCTGTTAAAGATAATAGTGATAAAGCTGAATATCTTAAATCTGATAATAATAGAGAATTAAATATACCTATAGCTATTCTTACGAATGAGGGGAGTGCATCAGCATCTGAAATTCTTACAGGGGCTATAGTTGATAATGAAAAAGGAGTATCTATAGGAACTACTACTTTTGGTAAAGGGTTAGTTCAAACTGTAAGAGGATTAAATGACGGAACTGGATATAAACTTACTACAGCTCAATATTATACTCCAGATGGAGACTATATAAACGGTAAGGGAATTAAACCTAATATAGAAGAGAAAGATGAAAATAAACAATTAGATGTCGCTATAAAATGGGTAAATGAACAAATAAATAAATAAAGTTAAGGGTATGAATTAAAGTTATAGATAAGAGAAACTTTAGTTCATACCCTTTTATTTAAATATTGATTTTTATTTCGTAAGAAGCTTCGAAAATTTCGTTTTTATTTAATTTATTTATACCTAGCTTAGACGTATATTTTTTATTGCTGTCGATTGAGTCTGCTATTCCGTACCAAGGCTCTACACATATAAATGGAGCTATTGAGTTTGTTTCTTTGTAATAAGGAGACCATATACCTACAAAAGGAAAATTATTAAATTTAAGCTCAATAGAAGTACTGCTATTTTTTGAACATATAGACACTGAATCTACATTATCATATATAAGTGCATCATTTGCGAATAAATCGGAACTTAAACTCATATCAGTTAAATTATTTATGCTTGATTTACTAGATACATATGGTCCATCTAATTTATATGAACTAACAGGATTACTTGATTTAAATTTTAAATAATAATTATCAACTTTATCTATATTATTAAAGGGAATGTTGAATGCAGGATGACCACCAATTGAAAAGTACATTTCTGAATCGGTTTTATTTATAACTGTCCAATTTATATGTATAGATGAATTTTTAATAGTATACTTGATTAACAACTCGAAGTCATATGGATAATAATTTTTAGTTGTATCATCAGATTTTAATTTATATGTTAAAGAATTAAAATCTGAATTTATCAAATTGAAATTCATATCTCTAGCAAATCCATGTTGATTCATATTATATAAAGTATTGTTTATATAAGTTTCGTTATCTTTAAGCCTACCAACTATAGGAAATAGTATAGGTGAGTGTCTAGCCCAATATTTATTATTAGCATTCCATAAAAATTCTTGAGTGGTAGATTTTGAGTATATTCTTGTTAATTCAGCTCCATGACTTTTTGTTTCAATAATTAAGTTATTGTTTTCTAATTTATTCATTTGAAAGCACTCCTATCGTAAAATATAATTAATATGTATGGTTACGTTTTCATTATATTATAAAAGATAAATAAATAAAAATAAAATAAAAATTAAAAAACTATTGACGGTATGTAAATTAAGTGATAAAGTATAACTTGTAAGAAAGACAGACAAGAACTTTGAAAATTAAACAGTAGGTTAATTATAAAAATTCTTTTTAAA
>JAVXJA010000052.1:1790-19775 GCA_036648085.1 Terrisporobacter sp. | reverse complement strand
TCACATTCTTTTTATAATTATTTAGCTTTAAGTTCTTCTTTATTTTCTACAATATTTCTACGTGATAACTTGTTAAAGATAAACTAACTATTCTTTTATCTTCTTTTTCATTGTATTTATTTATTATTTCTTTTTCCTTCTTAAGCTCTGCTATACAGTCAATAACATGTATATTACGTGGTTTTAACCCATTAGGTAACTCCGGCATAACTTCTGTTATACGCTTTGCTATAAAACATGCATCTATCAATTCTTAATCTCTATATTTTTTTCTTTAATTCTTTTATTAATAGCATATGATGATAATTCATATATTACACTTACTAATGGCATGCCTAATATCATTCCTATAACACCAAATAAATTTCCTCCAACTACTATAGCTAACAATATCCATAGTGGTGAAAGTCCTAAAGAGTTACCCACTACTATAGGATATACAAATTTTCCGTCTAACTGTTGAATGGTAAATACTAAAATTAAAAATAATATTACTGATGAAGGCTTTACCATAAGTATTATAAATGCAGATATTACAATACCAACATAAGTTCCAAATATGGGTATAAAGTTTAATATAGGTATTAATATACTAATTAACAAAGCAAAAGGTATTTTTACTATAGTAAATACTATAAAAAATATACTTCCCAATATTAATCCATCTGTAGATTGACCTAATATAAATCTCGAAAATTTATTATGAGTTAATTTCAATACATATATTATTTTTCCACATGTTTTTTCACTTAAAAATGCATATATTAATTTTTTAAACTGTAAAATAAGATTTTCTTTACTAAGTAAAATGTAGATAGATATTATCATTCCCAAAAATAAATTTACAAAGAAGTTTGTTATACTTACTGTAAAATTAAAGAAATTAGATATAAACATATTAACAAAGTTCCCAACGTAAGTTAAAAACTTTTGAACCATAGATTGCACATCAAATTTAGTACTTTCTAACATCTTCAAATCATTTAACTTTGTTATTATGTAATCCTGAAGAGAATTTAAATATTTCGGTATATCATTAGTTAAAATACTTATACTTTCAATTAAGTGAGGCACTATATAACTTAAGAATATCCAAATTAAAATACCTACTATTGTTAGTGTAAATACTAAAGCTATAGGCCTACACATTTTTTCTAATTTCCTATGCCTTTTACATAAATGTTTTACTATTTTTTCTTCTATAACTTTCATTGGTAAATTTATTAAAAATGCAATTACTCCCCCCATTATAAAAGGTTTAAATGCAAATATAAATTTATTAAATATACTTGGTATTAATGTTGGTTTTATTATAAATAAAAGAAAAACCATTATATATGTAGAAATTATAAGTTGATTTCTTAATTTTAAATCTGTTAATTTTTTCATTCTCTCCTCCAGTAATTTTTTTCTACTCTTTTGTATTCTTCCAATTTTAGTTATAAATTATATACTTTTATATGCTTTATAAATATTAATTAATTTCATTTGTGAGTTAAATTCTTTAAATCTATACAATAAAAAAAGACTAAGTTTCCCAATGAAACTTCGTCTTTTTACGGGGTTTGTTATACTTAAATATTAATAATTTGGGATTACAATATTTAAATATGGGGTTTTGTACTTAAATATTGGGTTTGTTATATTTAAATACTAGGGTTTTTTATTCAAGTATGATTTATGTACTTATCTACGAGGGGTGTATCTAATTACATAGTTGAAGGATCTATATACAAGGGATGTATCCTAGAACCTAATGTTCATACTTAAATAAATTTTGTTATTCTTATTTATATTTGCGTCTCTAGATTTCTCTAAATTTGCCAACATTTAGTATTTTCATAATGAATTATATAATATTTTTATAAAATAAGATAGAGTTTTGTTCATTTTTTATATATAAATAAAATTTTCTAGCTATTTTTTTATTATTCTTCTTTATATCCTTATATTAGACTTATTATTTAATATTATCATACTAGTTCCTTACAATTAAAACTACCTTGTTTAAAGATAGTTTTAATGTAAGATTTTCATTATAAAATCTTTGTTTAATATAATAAAACACTTAGAGCTAATATTATTTGTGCAGGAAAATAAAGTATATGACATAAAACTGACAATTTCTTTTTATTTTCTTTTCCAAATATACTGAAAGATAAGGCCGTATCTGAAAGTACAAATAATAATGCTCCAACAAAAATAACTATTTCTAATAAATTTCTCTGTGACAACAATAAAATAGATGTAGCTTTTCCTAACATAAACGAAATAACCATCGCATATAAAAATACACCCATCTTTAGATTTCCAAGTTCTAATTTTGTTTTTTTATAAGCTAAATAAGCTATACCTAAAAATAAAATTGAAAATATAAAATCAAAAATGCTAATAGGGTTTATAAAATTAAAAGCTAATATATAAAATACATGGCCTATTAAAAATGCAATCAACCCCATAATAAACATAGTCTTTGTTTCATTGCATAAATTATCTAGTGCTAAGAAAAAGTCACCTACTAATCCAAATATTATAGCTAATAATACTAATATGAAGTAATTGCTAGGATTACTCGGATTATTTATAAAACAGATATTAGCAAGAATTGATATTGATAATGTGGCACAAGATTTAGTTATTACTGAAATTTTGTAATACCCTTTGTAGTCAGTATATGTAAATAAAAGTGATATTAATATACACCCTACTATTATACTTCAATTCATAAAATCCCCCCCTTTATATATCTATCTATGTATTATAACATATACTACTCTATCTCATTTGATAGATTAGTATATGTTAAAAGCTTATGTTCCTCATTTAATAAATTTTACAAAATGTTAAATCATAATAAATTTATTAAATTAGATTGACAAATTATAAATACGCCACTACTATTTAGTTAATTAGATTTAATTTATTAAGATATATTTAACGAAAATATTTTAGGGGGAAATAATTATGTTAAAAACCACAAAAATAACTGACCCAGAATTATATTCAATAGTAGCTAATGAATTAGAAAGACAAAAATACAATATTGAAATGATAGCATCAGAAAGCTCTGCACCTACGGAAATATTAGAATTAATGGGGTCTGTCTTCCTTAATAAAACAGAAGAAGGACTTCCAGGAAAAAGATATCAAGCAGGTTCTCAGCATGCTGATGAAGTAGAAAATTTATGTATTGAAAGAGGTAAAAAGGCTTTTGGATGTGAATATATAAACGTTCAATCTTACTCTGGCGCTACTGCAAACTATACTGTTTTTAATGCCATACTTGAGCCAGGAGATAAAATATTAGCTATGAGATTAGATCATGGTGGACATTTAACTCATGGTTCTCCAGCAAACTTTGTAAGTAAAATTTATAACTACAAACATTACGGTGTAGATTTAGAAACTGAAATAATAAATTATGATGATGTAGAAGAAAAAGCTATAGAATTTCAACCAAAATTAATAATAGCTGGTGCAAGTGCTTATCCTAGACTTATAGATTATAAAAGAATGAGAGAAATAGCTGATAAAGTAGGAGCTTATTTAATGGTAGATATGGCTCATATATCTGGACTTGTGGGAGCAGGTGTAATACCTTCACCAGTACCTTATGCAGATTTTTGTACATCTTCTTGTTCAAAAACAATCTGTGGTCCTAGAGGTGGATTTGTAATGTGTAAGGAGAAATATGCAAAAGCTTTAAATAGAGCAACTTTCCCAGGAACACTTGGTTCAATTCAATTAAACGGAATCGCTGCAAAAGCCAACATGTTTAAAAGAGTTATGGAACCAGAGTTTATTGCTACAATGGAACGTGTATTAGATAATGCAAAGTTCCTTGCAAAAGAATTAGAAAATAGAGGTTTCAGGGTAGTCAGTGGAGGTACTGACAATCATACAGTACTTGTAGATTTAAGACCTAAGAAAATAACAGGAAAACAATTTGATCAAGCATTAGAATCTATAGGAATAACAGTCAATAAAAATACAATACCAAATGATCCTGAAAGTCCATTTGTAACAAGTGGTGTTCGTATAGGACTTACAGCTGTTTCTGAAAGAGGTTTTGCTCATAACGAAATATCTGAAGTTGCAGATATTATGAAAATGGTCGCTGAAAATATAGATAATGAAGATATTTTACAAGAATGTAAAAAACAAGGAAGATCATTAATCTCAAAATTCCCATTATACCCAGAGGAATATTTCGAAGATTAAAAAACTAAAATTAAAAGAGATAAAAGGTTTTAATTACCTTCTATCTCTTTTTTTAATGGTGCTATTTATAATTAAAATAGTTTTTCAAATCCTATTCTTTCGCTGTTGTCTTTTAAATAAATTACCCCACAACATGCAAACCCTTGTTTTTCTAAAAATTTCTGCATTGATTTATTGTCTCTATGAGTATCTATTTTTATATCGTAAATGGATTTTTCATAGCACATTGATTCTATATGTTTAAATACTTCACCTGCTATACCTCTACCTTTTATATCACTTTTAACAGCTATTCTATGTACTACTGCACAATTTTCATTGCTTAACCAGTGACCTTCATAGATATTATCATAATCACTTTCTTTCTCAAAAGAAAGATAAGCCGTTGCAATTATTTGTTCATTTTGTGTTAATACATATGATTCTCCACTTTCTATGTCACTTGTAATACTATCTACATTTGGATAACCATTTTGCCACTGATCTATATTATTATTTCTAAAATATTCTTGAGCTTGGGATATAATCCCCATGATATCTTTTATATCTTCTTTTTTTGATTTTCTAAATTCCATATAATCCTCCTATAATCATTGTTCCTTTGTTCAAAAATTAATATTTTATAGATTAATTATATCATAAAAGCCCCCATATACTGGGAGCTTTTATCAGTGGTATATTTAATTTATTTATCTAATATCATTAATTCCTTAGGGAACTTTGTTAAAATCTCTGGTTGACCATCTGTTATTAAAACAGTGTCTTCTATTCTAACACCACCCCAGCCAGGGAAGTATATACAAGGTTCCATTGTTATAACACAGCCTTCTTTCATAGTCTTAGTTCCATAGTTTCCAAGGAAAGGCTCTTCATGAAGTTTTCTTCCTATACCATGTCCTAATCCTCTATAGTAATTATCTTCATATTTTTTAACTACTTCTCTTATTTTCATGTCTGGAACAGTAGCATGAACTCCTGCATTCATATTTTCAAGACCTACTAATTGGGCTTTTTTAACTAAATTATATAACTCTAATTGTCTTTCGTCAGCTTCACCTATTATGAAAGTTCTAGTCATATCGGATCTATATCCATTGTACATTGCACCAAAATCTATAAGTAAAAAATCGCCTTTTTCTAGCTTTTTATCACCTGGTTTTCCGTGAAGAAGAGATGTTTTTGCTCCTGATACTAATATAGTTTCAAAACCTAAGTCATGAGCTCCATTCATTTTCATAAAATACTCTAACTTAGCAGCTAATTCATTTTCTATAGCACCTACCTTTATATGAGGTATTAACTCTTCCAGCGCTTTATCTGCTATTTCACAAGCTTTTTTTATATTTTTTATTTCTTCTTCCGTTTTAATATATCTTAACTCTTCTATTAAGCCTTCTGTACTACTTAATCTTATATCACTTTTCTCTAATATAGATTTAATCTCTTCATACTTATCAAAAGTTAAGTTAGAACCTTCAAATCCTAAAGTTTTTATATTATTATTAATGCAAATGTGTTCCACTGCTTTAGGTATGCTTCTATCAAATAAATGCCAATTTACTAATTCAAATCCTTTACAACAACTTTCTGCCAACTCCATAAATCTAGTATCTGTAATTAAAAAATTTCCTTTTGTAGAAATAATAGCAAAGGCAGCTTCATCCGTATAATTCGATATGTAATTAACATTTTGATTATCTGTTAAGTATATTGCATCTAATTTATTTTCTTCTAATAAACTTACTAGTTTTTCTATTTTTTTCAATTTATATCCCCCCTATTATTTTATCTTAACTTACTAACTGTTTTCTATTATCATCACTTGCTAATTGTTCTAATTTTTTATTAAGAATAGCAAGTATTAAACCTAGGGCTAATAAAGATACAGGTATTATTATAAATACTTGTAGTATACCCATATTATCTATCACAACTTGAACATATCCAGCTAGTTTATTAGCAAAGAATGTTGATGCAAACCAAACTCCCATAAATAAAGATGAATATTTTGCTGGAGCTAGTTTATTAACCATTCCATATCCTACTGGAGCAAAACACATTTCTCCAACAGTTTGTAATGTTAAGAAAGCAATTAACCAAAATATGCTTGCTTTTTGCACTACTGCATCTCCATAACCACTTTGCATTACAGCACCTATCATAAATGCAAATCCACCTGCTAAGAATATAAATCCTAAACTCATCTTTAAAGGTATGCTTAAATCCCCTCTTTTTGTCTTAGACATTTTTAACCATATTGCAGCCATTACTGGTCCTAATAATACACATAAAAGTCCGTTATATGAATCTATCCATGATGTCGGTACTTGGAAATTACCAACAGCTAGATTTATATTTTCTTGAGTGTAAAGTGCTATAGACATTGACGCTTGATTATAAGCTAACCAGAAGAATACTGTAAAGAATGCTAATGTAAGTATAACAACCATTTTTTCCTTTTCTTTCTTAGTTAAAGGCTTCGCTGCTAATTCCTTTTTATGCTCTAACAATGCCTTAGTATCGTTTTCCTCGTTATTATTAATTGATTCTATACAATACTTTCTTTGTCCTATTGTAAATACTATAAATCCTATAAATGCAACTATAGCAGATAGTAAAAATACATATTTGTATCCATATATTGCAATTTCAGCTCCATTTTTATTGGCAAACCATTGATTTGCTACTAATCCCCCTAATAATGGCCCAAAAAATACGCCTATATTGGTGAACATATATGCTATTGAAAATGCTCCATCTTTTCTTGGATCATCATTACTATATATATTACCTACAAGAGTTTGTAAATTACCTTTATATAATCCAGGTCCTATTACACATAAAAGTATCATTATTTGAACCATAAATTTACTTGTTGCAAAAAAACCTACTAAATAACCTGCTGATAATATTAACAATCCTATGGAAATACATCTTTTAGGACCTAAAAATCTATCACTGATCCATCCTCCTACTATAGGTGATAAGTACGACCATGCCATTAGAGATGCCATTATTATGGTAGCTTCTGCTGATGTTAATCCAAGTCCCCCTTTAGCTGGTGCTTCTGCTAAAAATAATAATAACACTAATTTCATAGCATAATATGAAAATCCTGTAAAACTTAACATTACTCCACAAAAGTATAGATCTTTTGGTTGTTTTATTTTTCCTTCTCCGTTTAATGCTGTCATGTTTTGTTACTCCCCTTTTTAATTATTATTTTGAGCATTATTACAATTAAATTGTATATTCACCTATGTTAAATGTCAATCAATCTTTCGCTGTTTTTTTCATATTACTGAATATTAATTCTATTTTTTTACTGTTTACGAAATTATTTATATATATATGAAAATCAAAACTATTTCATTTCATTCTTTTCAGATAATTAATTATATAAAGTTTTTTTAATTCAATAGAATTTATTTATTTACTTCTTTATTTGTTCGTTAAAAAAAAGACATTATTATATTGTTAATTAATGTCTTTTTTATCTAATTATTTAATTTATTTTTCTATTTTTATAGGAAGTGAAATTTCAAATAGGGTTTTATAATTATCTCTAGAAGAAATAAGTTTTATACTTCCTTCATGACCTTCTATTATTTTTTTACTTATAGCCAATCCCAAACCTGAACCTTGTTTTGTTCGAGATTTTTGTCCTACTACAAATGGTTCAAATATTGATTTAGCAATATCCTTTGGAATTCCACATCCATTGTCAGCAATAATAATTTTTACTTTATCTTCCAGTATTTCAACCTCAAATAAAATACTTATTCCTTCATTATTATGTTTTAAAGTATTTGAAACTATATTTTCAAATACACGCTTTAACTGGACTTTATCTATATTACAGTAAATAGGTTCCTCTGGGATATCTGCTTCCAGTTCTACACCACTAATATAAAGTTCATCATACTTTTCAGCAAGATATGCCCTTGTATATTCACAAATATCTAACTTTTCTAAAGTTAATTTATACTCTGGATGTTCCATTTTACTATATTCATAAAAAGTATTAATCAATTGATCTAAATTATCTGCCTTTTTATAAATAGTCATAAGATATTGATTTTTCTCTTCTTCACAAACTAAATTATCACAAACTGCTTTTGAATATCCTTTAATTACAGTTATTGGGGTTTTTAAATCATGTGATATATCAGCTAGCATTTTTTGCTTATCTTCTTCTAACTTTTCACTCTTTTTTTCACTTTCATATAATTGTCTAGACATATCATTGAAGCTTTCACAAATATCATAAAACTCTTGTGGTCCATCATAATTTAAGTACTTTTCACGTTCACCATTTTTAAAATTAACAATAGCTTTATTAAGAAGATTAACAGGTCTTTTTACCTTTCTATTCATCCAAATTATAAAAATTGTTATCAAAATAATATATATAATAGCAAATCCAATTAAGGTAATAATCGTAATACGATCAATTTTCTTCATTGTCTCTTCTCTAAATGTAGGAACATACATTATAAGCATTAAATCATTATTATTTTTATCATGAAAATTATATTTTTTTATGTCATATCCTTGTGGGTATTCTCCTGTAAGGTACTCAAATTCTCTTTTTGTAAAGGATTTTTTTTTAGTTTTAGTATTTGTATAGATTAAATTTAAATCTTTATCTACTATATAAATTTTATCCTTCTTTTCATATTCTTCATTATAATATATGGTTATAGAAGTATTTTTTTCACCTTTATCATTATAATATTCTTCCACATATGTTTCACCATAGGGAGCATAGTTTTGAATACATTCTACTTCCCCCTTTGTAAGATTATCACGAAATTTTTTTGGATCACTTTCATATACAATCTTATTATCTTTATCTAAAACCTTGATATATGAACCTTTGCCCATTAGGTATTCTATAGGAATTTCTCCATATTGCTCCGTAGAAAGTAGACTTGCATAGTCTACTACATCTTTTACCTTTGGCTCTTTTAATATCTGAGCCACTCTAATACTTGAAATTGTAACTAAGCTCACTATAGCAAGCCCTATAGCTATTGTAAAAACTATATAGTTACGTACTAAAAGAGTAAAGAAACTACCTCTTTTTTTACTTTTATTTCTTTTCAACTTTGTACCCTATACCTCTCACAGTTTTAATATATTCGGGTTTTTTACTATCATCTTCTACCTTATCACGCAGTCTTGATATGTGAACCATCATAGTATTATCATCATTTTCAAAATATTCGCCATTAATAGTTTCGTACATTTGTACCTTCGTGTAAACTCGTCCTGGAGTTTTCATAAGTAAAGATAGTATTTTATATTCTGTTGGGGTAATAACTATTTCTTCTCCTCTTTTAAATAAAGATAACTTTTGTATATCTAAGACAAGGTCTCCTACAATTAATTTTGTTTTAGATCCTGTAGGATTAACATTATTATTTAAGTCATAAAATCTACGTAGATTTGAGTTAACTCTTGCCACTATTTCTAATGGATTAAATGGTTTTGTTATATAATCATCAGCACCTAAATTAAGTCCTAGTATTTTATCGCTATCTTCATTTTTAGCAGAAAGTATTATTATTGGAATAGTGTATTTTTCTCTTATCCTCTTAGTTAATTCATAACCATCCATCTCAGGCATCATTATATCCATAACCACTAAGTCTATTTTTGTATTTTTTACTATTTCTAAAGCCTTCACACCATTCTCTGAACAGTATACCTTATGACCATCATTTTCAAGATATATTTTTAATAGTTTTACTATATCTATATCATCTTCTACTACAAGTATGTTATAGTTCAATTCTTTTCCCCCCCATTTTTTCACCCACTTCTTCTTGGTAAATTTTCCTTTTCATTGTAAAAACATAAACAACTAATATAATTAAACCACTTATTAAAGTACATAAATAAAAACTAATACCTCTACTTAAAAGCATAGCTGCACTTATAATCTGAGTTGGGAATAAAGTTCTAAACATTATCATAAATCCACTTTCACTTACTCCAACAGCCCCTGGCAGTGGTAATGCTGACACTGTAATAAATAAAACTGATTGTAGAGCTATTACACTTCCTATTGAGTATCCACTAAGACCAAATGATTTATAAATCCAAAAAGGAATACTATTTAAGGTACTTAATTGTATTAAAGTAGTAATTAGTATTTTCACTATAGTTAATTTATTTTCTCTAAAATACACTGCACTATTTTCATATTCTTTTGCTACTGTAATAGCTTTTTCCCTTAAAGTATTTACTTTTTTATATTTGAATTTTGTTAGCAAGAAAGTTCCTAAATCAATAAGTTTTCTCATAAGTCTTTTTGAAAAAATTGCTATTAAAATAATTGCTAAAGCTAAAGTATTTAATATTACTCCTATTATTAATAAATATTTAATTTTACCTAAGCTTTCATCTAATAATCCATAATTAGTTATTAAACCTATTACTGCCATAAAAACTGTAATAAATTGATAACTTGCTAAATCCATTAATAAAGCTAAAGTTGAGTGACCTATTTTTATCCTGTCTTTATGCATAAAATATAACTGCATAGGCTGACCTCCAGAGGCAGAAGGTGTTACTGCACTGAAAAAAAAACCTACTAAAGCATATTTTAAACGAGTAAAAAATCCAATTTTATATTGAAATAATTTTAGACTTCTACCTATATTTATTGCCTCACAAGAAACAAATACGCACATACATAATATACTTATTAATACATACTTTTCATCTACACTTAACATTACATTTATAACATCATTTATATTATTATCCCGAAACAAAACATAAAAAGTTAATAAAATTAGCCCTAAAAATATGCTACCATTTATTAATATTTTCTTTCTTGTTATTATTTGATTGGTCGAGACTTCTCTGTCCATATTATTCCTCCACAGTTAAAAATTTATAGCCTTCCTTCTTCCATACTGGTAACACTTTCTCTAATGCTTTTATAGTTCTCCTTGGCGCTTCATTTTTACCACGTCCATCATGAAGACATATAATATTATTATCTTTACTTCTTCTCATTAATTTATCTACAATAATTTCATATATAGTATCACCTTCCCAGTCTTGTGCCATTACATCCCACATTACTGGTTTTAAATTATATTTTTTAATCTGCATTGCTGTTATTATATTAAAATGACCCCAGGGTGGCCTAAAAAATTTCACATCTATATTTAAATCATTCATTATTTTTATGCTTTCGCCAAAATCATATTCCGTATATGATTTACTTTGGAATAGTGCATTTTTATGCTCTAAAGAATGTAATCCTATTGCATGACCTTCTTTTTCCATCCTTTTTATTATTTCAGGATTTTCCCTTGCAAAAGAAGCCACTACAAAGAAAGTAGCTTTAACATTGTATTTTTTTAATACATTTAAAATTTCTGGAGTATACCATATATGTGGTCCGTCATCAAAAGTTAAATAAATTACTCTCTCCTTAGAATTTTTATATTTACTTTTTTGAAATAGTTTATGGTTTACTTTATATAAAAAAGTAGGCAGAATACTATAAGAAAGTAAAACTATAATTAATAGTATTATTATAATTTTTAGTAACATAATCTTGACCCCATTTCATAGTATCTAATAGGTGAAATACTTTTTAATTTATCTCTTGTTTTCTTCATATTATGCTTCATATCATCTAATAGTATATCATTTTTTAATAAGGAAGTTACATCTTCACATACATCTGTTCCTTTTGTCCATATTACTTTTCCTATTTGAGATTCTTCAATAAATCTTGCATTTCCTATTTCTTGACTTAAAAATGGTCTAATAACATATAAAGGTGTGCTACTATAAATAGCTTCAAATAAAGTTATTCCACCAGCTTTTGTTATAATTAAATCTGCTTTTTTCATATAATCATGAACTTTATTTGTATATCCAATTGCATTTATTTCAGGATATTCTTCTTTTATTTCTTCTAAAAGTTTTTCATTTTTTCCAGCAATAAAAGTTATCTCTACATCTTCCATTTTACAAAGACTTTGTAATAAATCATCTCCATAAGGAATAATACCTAAACCCCCACCCATTATTAAAACTTCTTTTTTATTCTTATTATTATCTGTATCTACTTTATTTCTAAAATTATTTTTTACAGGTATTCCAGAAACAACTATTTTCTTCTCATCTACGCCCTTATTAATAAGTTCTTCCTTTGTAGCTTCACTTCCTACAAAATACATATCTGTTTTTTCTCCAATCCACTCTTCATTTGAACAGATATCTGTAATATAAGTATAAAGTGGTATATTACAATTTTTCATCTTCTTGTAAGTAGATATATATTGAGTACAAAGAGGAAAAGTTGAAATTACCAAATCTACTTCTTGGTCACCTAGTAATTTATCTATTTTTTTCACCACAGATTTCTTAAGAGGCACACTAGCTCTTCTTGCTGATATTCTGTTGAAAAAATTATACACTAAAGAAAATTTACTTACTAAAAAATTAAAACAACTATATATTATACCCTTAAGCTTTGGAAATATATAGTCAATCATATCTATTATAGCTATTTTAGCATTAGGTTCGCTTAATAAAATCTCTTCCTTTATGGCTTGGGCTGCTGAATTATGACCCATACCAAAGGCTCCACTTAAAATTAAAATCTCCATAAAAAAATCACCTCACATTATTCTTGATATCCTAATTATATCCAAACAATCTTACAGTTACCTTTAGGCTATCTTACAAATTAGTAAGGTAATTCTTAAGTTTTTCTTACGTGATTTTATCAGGCTCTAGACTTTTCATATTTTTTGTAAATAAAAAAGCATATTAAACTAATAATAAAGGTTACTATAAATACTACAATTGCCATCCTATAATTTGCCCCCCCAAGAAGCCCTCCTCCTATAGTAGAAGATACTACTGATGGAATTCTAGCAAGACATGATATAAGCAAAAATGGAATAAGCTTAATAGGCGTTATTCCTGCAACATAAGAGAGTACATCCTTTGGTGTTCCTGGTATTAGAAATATAAAAAATATGCTGCTATATAATTTATCTTTATTTTTAAGAAATTCTATTTTTTCTAATTTCTCTTTTTTAACAAAAACTTGAACAAAATCCATACCAAATTTTTTTGCAAATAAAAAAACTATGGCTTGTCCAAGTAAGGTTCCAATAAGACAAAGAATTGCTCCTTGTAACCATCCAAAAGCATATCCAGCTGCTATTTCAATAGGCTCTCCAGGCACTACTGCCACAATTATTTGGAAAGCTGCAATACCAATCATAATAAATTTCCCCCATATTCCTGTACTATTTACCCACAGGCGAAATTTTTTAGGGGTCTTTGCAAGGGTCACTATTTTTCTTCCCACTGTAAATCCTAATATAAGCATTAAGGATACAAATGCTATCAATCCTATAATACAGATTACTTTTCTTTTTTTATCAGAAATTTTTTTGTTCATAATTCCCCTCCTTGGCATCACTGTTATAACTCTTCTTATGTTAACCAAAGATGGTAAATAAATGCCTTTAGAAGGTCTTTATTATTTAAAAAGAAGCTTATAAAAATCAAAAAAGATTTTCATAAGCTTCTTAAAAATTATTATCTACCACCAGTAAGTAAGCCGTAGAACTTATTCATGTATTTTCTAAGGAATATTCCTGTAAGAGCACAAATAATTATTGTAATTACTGGTGCTACAAAGAATATTAATAAACTACTTATATCTGTTATTGGCATAACTTTAAACCATAATTTTTTAATTATTGATTGTAGTGGTATATGGAAGAAGTAAATGAATATTCCATACTTAGCTAATTTCATTTCTTTTCCTAAATCAAATTTATCTTTGTATATTTCTCCTATCACATCGTATAATAACCATGCAAATGGAATACCAAATAATATAATTACATTTTCACCCAATAATTCTAAATATTGTTGATTAGGCAATTGAGGCATGTATATTATTATTGTTTTTATTATTACTCCAGATACAAATCCTACTCCAAGTAGTTTTATTCTTTTTCTAAAATTTGCAAAATGTAAATCGTAATCACCTATTGATAAACATGCTCCTATGGCAAACATTAATATTGGATAATAAATTACATCGAAGAACCAAAATACTGCTATTATAGGTAATGCTTTATCTTTTAGTTTCACAACTACATAATATATAATTGGAGAAAGAATAACATTTAACATTAATGCTCTTATATACCAGAATTGATATGGCAGTGGGTATATATATGTATTTTTAAATAATTCAATGAAATTATAATCAGTTATTATTCTGTCTGAAAACATTGCTCTACCGAAGGCAGTAAGTTCTACAATATATAAAATAACTAACCATCCTGTACACCATATTACATATGGTATAAATAAACTTTTAAATCTCTTCTTAAATTTTGAAATCCATGCTGATTTTGATGGGTTAAATTTATAAAAGAATAAATAACCTGATATAAAGAAGAATATTGGAACTGCAAGCCTCGCAATACCTTGACCTATTACGTTTTGTATTAATGTATTTACATTAAACAGTGACGGATTTTCCAAGTTGTTTGAGTGAAGCACTACAACTAGGAAAGTCATGATTAATGACATATTTTTAATTTTATTACTTATATATTTATCCATGATTTCCTCTCTTTCGTCTTCTTTCTAAATTTTCTTCATGTTTAAAAATAACATAAATCTAGCTTATTTTCAATGAAATCATTATTACATTTATGTAATATTCCCTAATTACCCCTTATTTAAACCGTCTTATATACTTACAAAATTAAACTTTATAATTTTACTTTAATCCTTTAAATCCTTAAAAATACAAGTAAATTCTGAAAATTACGCTAATAAAAAAAGAGATGATTTTTTATAAAAATCACCTCTTCATCTTATCTATTTATATGTTTTTATATGTTTTATTTTTTTTTCTTCTTTTTTTTCTTCTTTTTTTTCTTTGTATATAATTCTTTTTTCTCTTCTTTTTTCTCTAGTTTGCACTTTTTACGTATATTATAATACATAGAAGCTCCTATAGCGAATATAACTACTATACTAGCTTTATTTAATGCATCACCAACTTCACTACCTTTAGTAATATATCTAGCAATTAATAAAATAATTGCTAGAAAACCGTAAGATAAGATGTGAGTACCAGCAACTTTTCCAACTTTATTGCTATCATATTTTTTATTATTTACAAAAATTATGTAGTGTCCTAAATTATATCTTATAGTTGCATAACCTAAAACTATGGCAAGTACACCTATAATTAAATCTATATATAAATCCGTCATAATTTCCCCCTCCTTGTCCAAATATATTATATCATTTGTTATATGTAAATTATAACAATATAATTAAATTAATATATGAAAAAAATCAGATAAAGATTTATCTCTATCTGCTTTCATTAAATCTATGCAACCATGTTATTATTTTTTGTCACACATTATTATATTTTTGCATAATATAATTATACTGTGTGAGGAGGATTTATGAAAAAAAGAAATAATTCCTGTGGCTGTAAAGGTTTGGCAGATCAGTATATGACTATGGTTACTATTTACGCTGCAATTATAAATCAAGAATTTGATAATGCAGATGATTTAGAAATCTTCGCAGAATTTTTAGTTGCTTTAGGTGAGCAACTGGCTTTTGCAGCTTCCATTAGAGGTAGTTGTGAGGAAAATAGTGAAGAAACCGATTTCGAAGTAGATGTAAATGATGTTCAGCAAAGTAATAATAGGATGAAAAGTCGTACCCAAAGAAACTACATAGAAAAAAAGGCTTCAAATAAAAAGGTACGTAAAAAATCATCTCAAAAAAAATAACAAGAAAAAATAAGGTGTAAGAAGATTTTACAATCCCACTTACACCTATTTTATTGCTTATTTATTTTAACTAAACTTATTTCTTCATAGATTTATTTTTCATACCTAAAATCACCACTAGTACTAAAGCTACAATTCCTATACCTGACCATAACATAATATTGTTATAATCGCCTGTCTTTACTGCTGTTTCACCATTTTTTAGATAATAAACATTTATAACTTTATTTTCATTTATAGTTCCTTCTAAAGGATCTCCAGTAGTTTTATAATACTTGTATCCATTTAATTTTAGTCCATTTAATTTTGTTACGCTATAATTTTCTCCTTCATTAAGAGGAACTGATACAAAAGACTTGTAAATTGATTCTTTGTTATTAAAATCAATATAATTTACTGTAACTGTATATTGTTGTACTTTTTTATAATAAACATTTATTACTACATCTTTATCATTTACAGTACCTTTTACATCTCCAGTAGTTTTAACATATTTGTATCCTGGAATATGCAATGCATCTTTACAAGTAACATCATATTTAAACCCACCTGGAACTTTAATTGATATAAATGCATCTGATAATACTTTATCAGTACCTTCCTCTAAATAATTAATTTTTACCCTATACTCTCCACTTACTTCTGCTTTACCATAAAATAAATTAATTTCTACAGTACCATCTGCATAAATTAATTCTACTACATGGTGGAATGTGTAACCCTTAAATTCTGGTGTATCATATTCTATGCTATCTAAAGATGGAAAATAAGCTACATCTGATTTATCTATTTTTTCACTTGTTAATTCATCATAATAGTTAAATATAACCTTCAAATCTTTAGCTGGTTTTTCATCATTAATTTTTTTATAATAAACATTTATTACTATACTTTTTTGTGCAGCACTTTCTATTGTTTCCTTTTCTCCTGGAATAGCTTCTATTGTTCCTTTTACATCGCCAGTCATTTCTACAAATTCATAATCTTTAATTTTGGGATTATCTATTTTTGAATAATCATAATCACCAAAAGGTATCTTTTCTAATTTTTGAGATTGTAATTCATTTTCTGTTCCTTCTTCTAAGTAATTAAAAGTTACTGTATATGGTCTGTACTCAAGATTAACATATAAATCTATATTATCTGATTCATTTGGTACAAAATCTCCAGAACCTATAATTCCAGTAATACTATCATCATTCATTTGATAATAATTTTGTTCAATATATTTTTCTGCTTCTTTAGAAACATCTTTGCTATAATCTACACTATCTTCTAATGCTAGATTGTCATAAACAAGATTTCCTATTTCTTTTGTATTGTCATATGAATCTACAAAATGTATAGTCAATGAAATTGTCTCTGGAGCTATTTCTTCTAACTGAGGTTCCTCCCCTACTGTAGTATCTTTCGTATCTTCAATTGTATTTTGGTCTTCAAGGTAAGGATCTGTTTCCTCATATCCAGGTAAATTCTCTTCAGTATTTTCATTTGTCTCATCCATTATTATTTCATCGCTTTCTTCATTATTGTACCATGACTGAGCAAAAGCCATTATTGGAAATGTACTCGTTATCATAGCTAGAGTAATCAATAATGTAACAATGGTATTTCTTAGCTTTCTCATTATTTACCTCCCTCACATAAATTATTCTTCCTTTCTATCTTCCACGAATATATCTGTTCCTAAGTACAGATAAATCCTATGCTAAAGTACATACACTTTATACTATGAAATATACACAGAATTTGTGTTAAGTTTTAGTGAAAATTACTTTGTCCAAAAAAATAAATCTATAATAATTTTAAAGATAGAGAATTCTCCCTATCTTTTAAGTGTTATTGCTTGTATTTTCTAATAAAGGTAATTATTATTGATAAGATAAATAAACCTAAACTAGTACATATAGCTATATCAGTTCCAGTCCAC
>JAVXJA010000052.1:0-1690 GCA_036648085.1 Terrisporobacter sp. | reverse complement strand
CACTTCGCTCAAATTCAGCTACTGCATTGGTTAATTAATTTAAATAGAGAACGCAAAAAGACAGAGTAAAAACTCTGTCTTTTAATATATTTTTATTTTGTGATTGGCTTTTTTATATTATCTTTGCCTCTTGAAGTTGTTTTAGAAAATCCCCCAAGTCTTTTTTTGCAACATCTTCATGAATCATGTAAGTGTTTTTTATTAGGGAAAGTATTTCATCTTCATTTCTACAATCTTCTAAGTTTTTCCAAACTAAAGCTTCCACCTCGTTTAGACTAATAACCTCATTGTATGAAGTATTTTTGGGCATAAGTATATACTCGCCGGCTATTTTACGTAAATTAAAATCTCTTTTAATTTCCATACTTTCTCCCCCTTCCAATTGAAATTCTACATCACTATTATTATATGAAATATATTGTTAATGTATTATAAAAATTCGATTATTTTAAGGGACTATATTATCCAAATATTTTAGACATTTTTGCACCTCAAAATTTCCTGTTAATTTGTAAACAATCAACAGTTAAATTTTACTTTAGGTTAACTTTAATGTCAACAAGTATCAATCTAGTTTATTCAACAATTCTTTACAAAAATAAAGTAATACGTCGAATCATTTAATTTTATACCTAAACTTTAGATTTAATTCTTCTAAATTTCCCCTTTGTACTAGCCTTTTATTCTTTTACTGATTCTACCATAATGATTTCACTGCTTTTCTTAGAGAAATGTATAGTTTCCGCAGTTACACTTTTTCCTGCCGTAACCCTATCAAACTTTGTTCTATAAGTTATTCCTCCTAAATAGCACCCTGCCTTATCCACCGTTTTATAATAAACATAAACAGTTTTTAAGTTTTTGTCAGAAAGATTTTCCACAGTTAACTCATCCTTTTTAGCAGCAATTTTAATATCATTTTCCATAAGTGGCATCTCATCTACCAGATCATTTCTCGAATCTAAGTAAATATACTTATCATCTTCATTAAATTCAACCTGACCACTTGACTCCATGACTAAAGCTGCAGCTCCTGGTTTAAGGTTGCTTAATTGGAAAGTAATACCTTCATTTTGACCTGATATTTTCATAACGATTTGTCCATAATCTATAACTTTATCAGAAGTATTTTTTATAACCATAGCTAAAACATTGCTCTTTTTTGTATCACTACCATCTTCTACAAATTTTCCATCGTAGCTACCAATGCTTATTATCTCCATATCTTTGTATGCAGGTGTATATGGTAAAGTCATGCCTCCCACTTCTGTAGTTTCATCTGAATTATTTTTTGTTGAGTCTTTTACTTCAACATCATCTAAATTTGTATTCAAATCATTGTTATCACTAGGTTTAACTTGTCCTCCTGGTGTAAATCCTTCTATTTTATATATATCCAAGGAATTTCCATCTAAAATTATTCCTTGAGCTTCTTCCCCACTAACACTTTTTTCTGTTTTTGCTGCATTATTTTCTTCACCTTGCTCTACGAAATATCCTATTATGCCTAAACCTGTTAAGCATATAATTATTGCAGATATTATTATTGTAAATGCCCTTTTCAAAATATCATCTCCTTCAATATTGGAACAATATATTTTTTTCATTATTATGTTCCCCTTTTTTATAATAGTTAGTAATTTAATTGTACCTTAAAGTATTGCTATTTTCAAACTATTATAATAGCCTT
>JAVXJA010000051.1:0-20036 GCA_036648085.1 Terrisporobacter sp. | reverse complement strand
GTACTTGGTGGGAAGCTGCCTGGGAGAGTAGGACGTAGCCGCGTAATCTTTTTTAATTAAAAATAAAAAGGGAGAGTACTTACTTCAGTAAGTACTCTCCCTTTTTGTTTTTAATTAATAGATGTTTCACGGTAAACAAAATGTATTTATTATTGATACTAATATACTTTTTAGAATAATTGCACATAAAGACTTATATTAAATGCATATAAATTATAAAAATGATATAAGGTAGGTGCTTAAGTATGAAGGTATATGATAGTAATATGTTAAGAAGCGTAGCTATATTAGGACATAGCGGTTGTGGTAAAACTAATCTAATCGAAGCAATGGCTTATACTTCTGAAACTTCAAGTAAAATGCCTAAATTAACTGACAAGACAAATATGACATATAGTATGAATTTAGTTCCTATAGAATATGAAAATTATAAATATAATTTATTAGATACTCCAGGATATTCTGATTTTACTGGAGATGTTATTTCAGCTGTATCTGCTAGTGACGTAGCAATTATTGTAGTTGATGCAACTACTAATATCCAAGTTGGAACTGAAAAATCTTTAGAAGTTACAGGAGAATCTATACCTAAACTTATATTCATAAATAAAATAGATAATGAAAAATCTATATATAAAGATTTAATAGAAGAACTAAGAGAAAAATATAGTAATAAAATTATACCTATGTATATGCCTGTATATGAGGGTGGTCAATTTAAAAAATTACATAATATATTTGAAGATATGTCGGATTTATGTAATGAATTCAAAGAGGAAGCTAATATTATAAAGGAAAGTTTAATGGAGCTAATAGCAGAGTCAGACGATGATTTGCTAGAAAAATATTTCAGTGGAGAAGAACTTACAGATGAAGATATCAAAATTGGAATAACATTGGGAATACAGAACGGGGATATAATACCTGTTGTGTGTGGATCTACTATTAATAATATAGGTACAAAAGAAATACTAAATATTATAGCTACTTATTTAAAGCCTAAGTTCGATAAAAAAGAGAAAAAATTTAAAGGGATGGTATTTAAAACTATAGTGGATCCATTCATCGGGAAAATGTCATATATTAAGATTTTACAAGGAAAGATGAGTAAAGATATGGATATATATAATCTTAATAAAAATATAAAAGAAAAAATATATAATATATATACTTTTGATAAAAATGAGTTATCAGAAGTTGAGATGGCAAATGCAGGTGATATTATAATTACTACTAAAGTTAATTCTCTTCAAACAGGAGATAGTATATCATTAAATCAAAATGAAAAATTAGAAGATTGTATTAAAATTCCTAAGCCTCAGATATATTTTGCTATACAGCCTAAAAATAAAGGGGATGAGGATAAAATAAGCACAGTATTAAATAAAATATCTGATGAGGATCCTACTATAACTTGGAATAGAAATACAGAAACTAAACAGGTTTTAATTGGTGGGCAAGGTGAGCTTCATATAAATATAGCAAAATTAAAGATGAAAGAAAAGTTTGGATTAGATATAGATTTAACTGATTTAAAAGTTGCATATAGAGAGACTATAAAAGGAAGCTCTGATGTTCAAGGTAAACATAAAAAGCAATCAGGAGGGCATGGACAATATGGAGATGTAAAAATAAAATTTGAAAGATCTCAAAATGATTTTGAATTTGAGGAAGATATATTTGGAGGTTCTGTTCCGAAGCAATATATACCAGCAGTAGAAAAAGGAATAAGAGAGTCTATGATAAAAGGAATATTAGCTGGATATCCTGTAACAAATATAAAGGCTACTCTTTATGATGGATCATATCATGATGTTGATTCTTCTGAAATGGCATTTAAGTTAGCTGCTAGTATTGCCTTTAAAAAGGGTATAGAGGAAGCCAAACCTATTTTATTAGAACCTATAATGAAGCTTACTATTGTTGTTCCTGATGAGTATATGGGCGATATAATGGGGGATATAAATAAAAAAAGAGGTAGGATTTTGGGAATGGAGCCAATAGATAATGGAAAGCAAGTTATATACGCTAATGCTCCACAAGCTGAAACTTTTAAATATGCAATAGATTTAAGAGCTATGACTCAAGGAAGAGGATATTTTGAAATGGAATTAGATAAATATGAAGAGGTTCCAGTACAATTATCACATAAAATAATATTAAGTTCAGACAATAGTTAAAAAATAAGGGATTAGATATATATCTAATCCCTTATTTTTTAACTATTATCTAGTAAATTTTATTATTTAAAATGCATACAATGGAACAATAAAACTAGTAAATTATCTAGTTAAAATATATTGAACACTCTAATGTAAAGGAGGGGGATTTTAGTGTATTTTGATAAATTTACAAAAAATGCTCAACAAGTGATAGATATATCTATTACTTGTGCAAAAGAATTTGGCCATAGAGTTGTTGGAACAGAGCATATACTGCTAGGATTAGTTAAGCAAAAAGAGGGAATTGCTTCAAAAATTTTAATTGAATTAGGTATAGAAGGTAGTGAGTTAAGCAAACTGATTATAGATATATACGGTATAGGAATAAATGATAACACAGATGATGTATTTTTAAGTCCTAGAAGCAAAAGCATATTAGATACATCATTTATGTTCGCTAATGGATTTAAAAGTAATATAGTAGATACTGAACATATATTATTGGCACTTGTACAAGAAGAGGGCAGTTTAGCTGTTAAGATACTAGAAAAAAAAGGTATAAATAAGCAAGTATTAGTGAAATCTATAGCTGAATATATAGATATAGAATATGATATAGGATTTAATAGAGAAATAATTGAAAGTGAAGAAATAAATAAGGAAAAACCTAAAATACCAACTTTAGAAAAATATGCTATAAATTTAAATGACTATGCCAAGCAAAATAAGATAGATCCTCTAATTGGAAGGGAAAATGAGCTGCATAGAATAGTTCAAATTTTGAGTAGGAGAACCAAAAATAACCCTATTTTAATTGGAGATCCAGGTGTGGGGAAAACAGCTATAATTGAAGGATTGGCTGTCAAAATAGAAAATAAGGAAGTGCCTAAATCATTATTAAACAAAACTATATATAATTTAGAGATAGGTGGAATGCTTGCTGGAGCCAAGTATAGGGGAGAATTCGAAGAAAGAATAAAGAAAGTATTAGATGAAGTTATGGGTGCTAAAGAAATAATATTATTTATAGATGAAATGCATACTATAGTAGGAGCAGGAGCAACAGGTGAAAATTCAATGGATGCATCTAATATATTAAAACCAGTTTTATCTAGAGGGGACATACAAGTAATAGGCGCAACAACTATAGATGAATATAGAAAAAGTATAGAAAAAGATGTAGCTTTAGAGAGAAGACTACAACCTATTATAGTTGAAGAACCAAATAAAGAAGATGCAATTAAAATTTTAAAAGGCCTAAAGGGAAAGTATGAAAAACATCATAATGTGAAAATAACAGAAGATGCAATAAAAACTGCAGTTGAATTATCAAACCGATATATAACAGATAGATATCTTCCAGATAAAGCAGTAGATATAATAGATGAATCAGCATCTAGAGTTAGAATAGATAATGATAAAAAACAAAAAGATAGCCTATTAGTTACTAGTGAGATAGTTTCAGAAGTTGTTGGACTTTGGACTGGTATACCTGTAAATAAATTAGTTAAATCAGAATGTAATAAGTTATTAAATTTAGAGGAAATACTTCATGGGAGGATTATAGGTCAAGATGAAGCTGTAAGTGCTGTATCAAAAGCAATAAGAAGATCAAGGTCAGGACTCAAAGATCCTAAAAGACCAATCGGATCATTTTTGTTTTTAGGTCCTACAGGTGTAGGTAAGACAGAGTTATGTAAAGCTATAGCTGAAGCTCATTTTGGAGATGAAAATCAGATAATTAGAATAGATATGTCTGAATATATGGAAAAACATTCAGTATCTAGATTAATAGGTTCTCCACCCGGATATATAGGGCATGATGAAGGAGGCCAATTAACAGAAAGTGTTAGGAGACATCCTTATTCAGTAGTCTTGTTTGATGAGATAGAAAAAGGGCATGAAGATGTATTTAATATATTGTTACAGATACTAGATGAAGGTAGATTGACGGATTCTAAAGGTAGAACTGTAGATTTTAAAAATACGGTAATTATAATGACGTCTAATTTAGGTGCAGCATCTATAATAAAACAGAAATCAATTGGATTTGCTAAGCATTATAATGAAGTAAAAATACAAGAGAACGATTACGATGATATGAAGGATAAGATAATTTTAGAATTGAAAAATAGATTCAGACCTGAGTTTATAAATAGAATAGATGATATAATAGTTTTTCATAAATTAAGCTTAAATAACTTATATGATATAGCAAGGTTAATGATAAACCAATTAATAAATAGATTAGAACAAATGGATATAATTTTAGATATAAATGAGTCGGTTATAGGATTTATAGCTAAGCATGGAGTTGATTTAGAATATGGAGCAAGACCTTTAAAAAGAGCTATACAGAAAGAGTTGGAAGATGAATTAGCAGAAGAATTATTGAGTGAAAATATAAATAAAGGGGATCACATTATAGCTAAAATTATAAATGATAAAGTTGTATTTGAAAGTAAGTTGTAAGATATACAAGGGAGCTTTAAATAAGCTCCTTTATATATTATAAATTTAACATATTAATGGTTATATATGTTAAAATTAATACTATATAAAAAATTTACATAAGGGTGAGTTTATAAATGGCAAAAATAAAAACTAAATATGTGTGTCAAGAGTGTGGATATGAAAATAGCAAATGGCTAGGTAAATGTCCAGAATGTAATAAATGGAATACTTTTGTTGAAGAAATAGAAGAAAAACGTTCTAATTCTAGTAAAGAAGTATTTGTTATAGATAAATCGGCATCTAGACCTTTAAATATAAACTCTATAGAAACTATAAAGGAACAAAGATTTTCTACGTGTATAAATGAATTGGATAGGGTTTTAGGTGGTGGAGTAGTTAAAGGGTCTTTAGTTTTAGTAGGAGGAGATCCAGGTATTGGTAAATCTACATTACTTATACAAGTATCTAGTAATGTAGCTAATAGTGGGAAAAAAGTATTATATATATCAGGAGAAGAATCTGCATCACAAATAAAAATGAGGGCTCAAAGATTAGGAATAAAGTCCGATAATTTATATATATTTGCTGAAAACAATTTAAGTATAATAGAAGCTCATCTCGAAAGTATAAGCCCAGATTTGATAATAGTAGACTCTATACAAACTGTTTTTAGTCCAGAAATCACATCTGCTCCAGGAACTGTAAGCCAAATAAAAGAAGGTACTTCTAGGTTTATGAAGATTTCTAAAAAAATGGGTATATCAACTTTTGTAGTTGGACATGTAACTAAGGAAGGTGCATTAGCAGGGCCAAAAGTATTAGAGCATATGGTTGATACGGTATTATATTTTGAAGGAGAACGATTCAATACATATAGATTGGTAAGAGCTGTTAAAAATAGATTTGGATCTACAAATGAATTAGGCGTATTTGAAATGAGAGAGGTTGGGTTAGTAGAATTAGAAAACCCATCCAAAATATTGATAGCTGAAAAACCTAAAGATGTAGCTGGTTCAGTTATTATATCAACGGTTGAAGGGACGAGACCAATGTTATTAGAGTTACAGGCATTAGTGTCTCCAACAAGTTTTGGAATTGCAAAGAGAACAGCAACAGGTGTTGACTATAATAGGGTATCCTTGCTTATGGCAGTTTTAGAAAAAAGAGTTGGTATGCAAATACAAAATCAAGATGTATATATAAATATTGTTGGTGGTATAAAAATAAATGAGCCATCTATAGATTTAGGGATAGTAATGGCTATAGCTTCTAGTTTTAGAAATATACCTATAGATGGGAATGTTGCTATAACTGGAGAGGTTGGATTAACGGGAGAGATAAGAGCTGTAAGTTTTATAGAAAAAAGAATAGCTGAATGTAAAAAATTAGGGTTTACTAAAATTATTATTCCAAAGAGTAGTTACGAAGCAGTTAAAGATGTAAAAGGTATAGATATATGTCCTGTAGATAGTGTAAGACAAGCTATAAATATAGTATTAGGAGGAAATAGATAAAAATGAGCGATTTTTTTAGTGGCAAAAAAGCTATTAATACATTGAAAATGATATCTCCTGGTACAAATCTTAGATTAGGTATAGACCATGTTTTAAAAGCTAAAACAGGAGGTCTTATAGTTATAGCAGATGGAGATGATGTAACTAAGATTGTTGATGGAGGATTTAATATAAATGCCGAGTATTCTCCAGCTTATTTATATGAATTAGCTAAGATGGATGGAGCTATAGTATTAAGCGAAGATGTAAAACGAATACTATACGCAAATGCTCAGCTTATACCTGACTATTCTATAGAGACTAGTGAAACTGGAACTCGACATAGAACTGCTGAAAGAGTTGCAAAGCAAACAGGATCTATAGTGATTGCTATATCACAAAGAAGAAATGTTATAACAGTTTATCAAGGTGATAAAAAATATGTAATTGAAGATATCTCAAAAATATTTACTAAAGCAAATCAAGCATTACAGACTCTAGAAAAATATAAATCAGTTTTAGACCAAGCTATAATAAGCTTAACTGCATTAGAATTTAAAGATTTGGTAACTTTATATGATGTAGTACTTGTAGTTCAGAAAATAGAAATGGTTATGAGAGTTACAAATATAATTGAGAAATATATAGTTGAATTAGGGATAGAAGGAACTCTTTTAAGCATGCAGGTTGAGGAATTGATGGGAACTACAAAGATAGATCAAAATCAAATTTTAAAAGACTATAAAAGAAATGATATGACTTTAGGTGAATTTAAGAAAAAAATTATATCATTATCATCAGAAGAATTATTAGATTTAGCAAATATAGCTAAAATGATTGGTTATACTGGTTTTTCAGAGAGCATGGATATGCCAGTAAGACCTAAAGGATATAGAATTTTAAATAAAATACATAGATTACCTAGCACTATAATAGAAAACTTAGTGAATTATTTTGAAGATTTCCAAGATATATTAAGAGCATCTATAGAAGATTTAGATGATGTTGAAGGTATTGGTGAGATAAGAGCTAAGTATATAAAAAATGGACTTATAAAAATGCAAGAATTATCGCTTATAGATAGGCATATATAAAATTTTGATATAACTTTGTTCTTGAATATAGTTAATAGTTTGATTATAATAAGAAAATATTAAGGAAAAATATAGGGGGTGAAAATTTGTTATCGAAGATAATAAGAGTAATAATTGGAATATTAGGATTTGCAGTAGGTATGACAACTTATATATCGGCAGCTCAAAATTTTCCTATGCTTTCATTCGGATCAGAACTATATGGATTTATAGCTTCAATAGTAGTGGGATTAGTAATAGGGTTCATAGTGTATATGATGGGACCTTGGATTATGAATAAATCTAGAAAAATAGCTAAGGATATGGATAGAGAAATATCTAAATATCCTCAAACTGATATAATATTAGGTACTATAGGTTTAATAGTTGGACTTGTTATAGCTTACTTAGTAAGTCAATTGATTTTATCACTTAAGATACCTATAGTAGGTAATTTATTATCATTATTTACATATGTATTTGTAGGTTATTTAGGTATCAGAATTGCTTTGAAAAGTAAAGATGATATATTTAACCTAAATAAATTAACAAGGTTAGCACCAAATAAAGATAAAAATGTTAAAAAAGAAAAAAGTATACCACCTAAGGTTTTAGATACTAGTGTTATCATAGATGGTAGAATAGCGGAAATATGTCAAACTGGATTTATAGAGGGTAAACTTGTAATCCCTACATTTGTGCTAGATGAATTGAGACACATAGCAGATTCATCTGATGATTTAAAACGAGTTAGAGGTAGAAGAGGGTTAGATATACTTAATATAATACAAAAAGAATTAAACATAGAAGTTGAAATAAGTAGTAAAGATTTTGACGATATAGCGGAGGTTGATGCGAAATTATTAAAGCTAGCAGAAACACTTGGAGGGAAAGTTGTTACTAACGACTACAATTTAAATAAAGTTGCTCAAGTTCAAGGTGTTGAAGTTCTTAATATAAATGAATTAGCTAATGCTATAAAGCCGGTAGCGATACCGGGTGAACATATGATAGTACAAGTTGTAAAAGAAGGTAAAGAATCTAATCAGGGAATTGCTTATCTAGACGATGGTACTATGATTGTAGTTGATGGTGGGAAAAAATACATGGGAGAAACTATAAGAGTTTTAGTGACATCAGTATTACAAACTCCAGCAGGAAGAATGATATTTGGAAAACCTAAAGTAGATTAAACAAAAGTCTTCAGAAGTTAATTCTGAAGACTTTTTTAGTTTAATAATAATTATTAATATCTATGTGTTAAAATATATATAAATTATTTTAGCTTATTAAAGAGGTGAAAGTATGAATGGGGTTATAATAGTAGCAGCAGGTACTGGAAGTAGAATGAATAAAGATATAAATAAACAGTTTATAAAATTAAATAATAAAGAGATTATAGTTCACACAATAGATAAGTTTTATAATAATAACAGCATCGATGATATAGTTGTTGTTATAAAAGAAAGTGAAGAAGAATACTTTATAAATAACGTAATAAAGAAATACGGATTTGATAATATAAAAATCACTTATGGTGGAAATGAAAGACAGGATTCTGTTCACAATGGAATAAAAGAGCTTGATAAAAATTGTGATGTAGTAATTGTTCATGATGGAGCTAGACCATTTGTTACGGATGATATAATAAAAAATTCTATAGAAGAAGCTAAAAAACATAATGCTGTAGTTGTAGGAGTTAAGGTAAAGGATACTATAAAAATAGTTGGAGAAGACGGCAATATTATAGATACTCCAAATAGAAGTTACTTATGGTCTGTACAAACTCCTCAAGTTTTTAAGTATGAAGTTATAACAAAAGCATATGAAGATGCATATAATGGTAATTATTATGGAACAGATGATGCAATGTTAGTAGAACGAATAGGTTATAATGTTAAAATGATAGAAGGTTCTTATGATAATATAAAAATAACTACACAAGAAGATTTGAAATTTGGAGAACAAATATTAAAAAATAAAAATTAACGGAGGATAATTATGAGAGTAGGAATGGGTTATGATGTTCACAAGTTAGTTGAAAATAGAAAGTTAATATTAGGTGGAGTTGAAATACCACATGAAAAAGGATTGTTAGGGCATTCAGATGCGGATGTATTGCTACATGCTATAATGGATTCTATACTTGGAGCTTTAGCGCTTGGAGATATAGGTAAGCACTTCCCTGATACAGATGAAAAATACAAAGGTGCTGATAGTATAAAATTATTAGAATTTGTATATAATTTAATAAAAGAAAAAGGATATGCGATAGGTAATCTAGATTCTACAATAATAGCTCAAGCACCCAAAATGGCACCTCATATACAAACTATGAGAGCTAATATAGCTAAAGCATTAAACTGTGACATTGATAGTATAAATGTCAAAGCTACAACAGAAGAAGGCCTTGGTTTCACAGGTAACAAAGAAGGAATATCAGCACAAAGCATATGTTTACTAGTTAAGATTGACAATATTAAATAATTGCTATAAAATGATATTAAATAAATTGGAAATAAAAAAAGCTAAGAAGAGAAATAGTAGAAGATAGTATTTTTTACAGAGAAGAAGTATTAGGTGAGAGCTTCTATAAATAAGTCTTTGAACCAATCTCAGAGCTTAAGAACGTTAAAAAGTTCTTACGGTAAGGACCGTTATATCCTATAAAGAGAATTGATATGTTTATAATATTAATTAACTAGAGTGGTACCGCGGAAATACAACCTTTCGTCTCTATATAGAGATGAAGGGTTTTTTTGATTATAAATAAAAAAATAACAGGAGGAAATTTTATATGAAAATGTCAAAAATGTTTATGCCTACATTAAGAGAGGTTCCAGCAGATGCAGAAATAACAAGTCATCAATTAATGATGAGATCTGGTATGATAAAGAAAATGTCATCAGGTGTGTATAACCAATTGCCAATGGGAATAAGAGTTTTCAAGAAAGTTGAAAATATAATAAGAGAAGAGTTAAATAAAAAAGGATGCCAAGAGATATTATGTTCTGCATTAATACCAGCTGAATTATGGCAAGAGTCTGGAAGATGGGATGTAATGGGAGCAGAAATGTTTAGACTAAAAGATAGAAATAGTAGAGATTACTGTCTAGGACCTACACATGAAGAAGTTTTCACAGATATAATAAGACAAGATGTTACATCATATAAGCAATTACCTTTAAATTTATATCAAATACAAACTAAATATAGAGATGAAAGAAGACCAAGATTTGGAGTTATGAGAACTAAATCATTCACTATGAAAGATGCATACAGTTTTGATACAGATGAAGCTGGTTTAGATAAATCATACCAAGATATGTATGATGCATATACAGAGATATTTAGAAGATGTGGATTAGAGAATAGTCCAGTTCAAGCGGATTCTGGAGCTATAGGTGGTTCTACTTCTGCAGAATTTATGGTTAAGTCTCCTGTAGGAGAAGATGAGATAGTATTCTGTAGTGGGTGTGATTATGCAGCTAATATAGAAAAAGCTCACTCAGTAGATGACCTAAAAGCAAAAGAGGAAATGAAAGATTTAGAGCCAGTTCATACTCCAGGTGTAACTACTATAGATCAGCTATGTGAGTTTTTCAACACAACAGCTGATACTTTTGCTAAAACTTTAATATATGAAGCTGATGGAAAAACAGTTGTAGTTTTAGTAAGAGGAGATAGAGATGTTAATGAAGTTAAGGTATCAAATGCTGTAGGTGAAGTTATAGATTTTGAATTAGCTAGAGAAGAAATAGTAAGAGAGTTAACTAACGCAGAGGTTGGATTTGCAGGACCAATAGGTATGCAAGCTGATTATATATTTATAGATAAAGAAGTAGCAGAGCAAAGTAATATCGGGGTAGGTGGAAATAAAACTGATTACCACATAAGAAATGCTAACTTCGGAAGAGACTTTGATGGAATAGTAGGAGATTTTAGAAATGTACAAGAAGGAGATAAGTGTACATGTTGTGGAGCTCCACTTGAAATAGCTAGAGGGGTAGAAGTTGGTCACATATTTAAACTAGGAACTAAATACTCTGAAACTATGGGAGCAAACTTTATAGACAAAGATGGAAAGAGCAAGCCAATAGTTATGGGATGTTATGGTATAGGAGTTGAAAGAACTGCTGCGGCTGTAATAGAACAACACAACGATGAAAATGGAATAGTATGGCCTTTAGCTATAGCTCCATATCATGCAGTTGTAGTTCCTGTAAATATAAAGAAAGCAGAGCAAATGGAAGCTGCCGAAAAAATATACAATGAATTACTTGCTATGGGAGTAGAAGTTTTATTAGATGATAGAGATGAAAGGGTAGGAGTTAAGTTCAAAGATTCTGAGTTAATAGGTATACCTATGAGAATTACAGTAGGTAAAGATATAACAGATGGAAAAGTTGAGTTTAAATTGAGAAGTGAATCAGAAAAAGAATTAATATCTTTAGACGATATAGCTGATAGAATAAAATCTGAATTTGTTAAATCAGAAGTTAAATTAGGATAGTTTAAAAGCTAAATAGTATATATAATCCACTAAGTTATTAACATTTTCGACAAAATGTGGATATATATGCTATTTAATTTTATATAAAAATATATTTATCCACAGATAAAAACACAATAAAATAGGGTATTTATAATTTTAATAAGAGAAAATTGTATTATAAATATTGATTAAATTTGGTATTATAATATATAGAATATTATTTAGGAGGTAAAGTTATGAGTGTTAGAGTAAGATTTGCTCCAAGTCCAACTGGATTTGTACATATAGGTAGTTTAAGAACGGCTTTATATAATTACTTATTTGCAAAAAGAATGGGTGGAGAATACATATTAAGAGTTGAAGATACTGATAGAACTAGACTTGTTGATGGTGCAATAGAAAATATGCTAGATGCTATGGCATGGGCTGGAGTTAACCATACAGAAGGTGTTATATTAGGAGAAAATAAAGAAGTAACTCAAGTTGGACCATATGGACCATATATACAATCTGAAAGATTAGATATATATAAAGACTATATACAACAATTATTAGATAGTGGTAAAGCATACTACTGCTTCTGCTCAAAAGAAAGATTAGATGAAGTTAGAGAAAAACAAAAAGAAGCTGGAGAAACTCCAAAATATGATGGACACTGTAGAGATTTATCAAAAGAAGAAGTTGAAGCTAAACTAGCAGCTGGTGAAGAACATGTAATAAGATTAAGATTGCCAGAAAATCATGTAATAAAGTTTACTGACTTAGTAAGAGGGGAAACTGAATTTAATACTGATGAATTAGATGATCAAGTATTAATAAAAACAGATGGATTCCCTACATATCACTTTGCAGTAGTAGTAGATGACCATATGATGAAAATAACACATGTTATAAGGGGAGAAGAATGGATATCATCAACTCCAAAACATGTATATTTATATGAAGCATTTGGATGGGAAGCTCCAACTTTCGTACATCTTCCAAATATACTTAATAAAGAAAAGAAAAAGTTAAGTAAAAGACATGGTTCAGTTGCAGTAGAAGACTTTAAACAAAAGGGATACTTACCAGAAGGTTTAGTTAACTATGTTGCTTTAGTTGGTTGGTCACCAGAAGATAATCAAGAGTTATTCACAATGAAAGAATTAGAAGAACATTTCTCAGTTGAAAGAGTTTCTAAGAGTGGTGGAGTATTCGATACAGATAAATTAAACTGGGTTAACCAACATTATATAAAAGATGCTTCAGATGAATATATAACTGATTTAGCTATACCATTTTTAATAGAAGCTGGATATATAACAGAAGAAGATGTTACAAATAGATACGACTTTGTAAAAGGTATGGTTTCTGTTGTTAAAGAAAAATTACAATATGTAAAAGAAGTAACAGAACATGTTAACATATTCTTTGGTGATGAAGTTAAGTTAGAAACTGAAGAGTGTAGAGAATTTTTACAATTAGAACATATACCTACTTTAATAAATTCATTAGAAGAAAAAATAAATAATTCAGAAGAAATAACTGAAGAATTCTTTAAAGCTATGTTAAAAGAAATACAAAAAGAACATGGAATAAAAGGTAAAAATTTATTTATGGGAACAAGAGTTATATTAACTGGACAAATGCATGGTCCAGACTTACCAAAAGCAGCAGCTGTTATAGGCAAGCAAACTTGTTTAAATAGAATTAAATATGTAAAAAATAATTTATTATAAATAAAAAAACCATCTTATTTAAGGTGGTTTTTTTATTTATGTAATTTTTTGAAGAAAGATTATAATTTAAAAATAGAGGGATTTCATACTAAAAACTTAATATATTTTAAATAGTTATAATTAAAATGTATATTTCTAGGAGGAAAATATGAGTATAGATATCAAGGAAATAAAGGGGGAATTAAATCAACTTTGCGAGGAATACATAAATATAATAACAAAGATGAAAAATGAGAACATTATTAATAGGGATACATACCATAAGTGTATATCAAATAAAGTTGACTTTTTAGAAAAAATAGATGAAGTATAAATTAAGACGTTTCTTTATAAATGCATGAGGGTATAATAGTAGTACTATTAATTAAAGAGAATATAAATTATAATAGATTATATGGTTAGAAAAGAGCTTTAAACATAACAGTGAGGTGAATATAATGAAGTTATACAATACGTTAACTAGAACAAAAGAAGAATTTATTCCAATTGAAGAAGGAAAGGTAAAAATGTATGTTTGTGGACCTACAGTTTATAACTTCTTCCATATAGGAAATGCTAGACCATTTATAATATTTGATACATTTAGAAGATATTTAGAATATAGAGGGTACGATGTAACATATATTCAAAACTTTACAGATGTTGATGATAAAATAATAAAAAGAAGTAATGAAGAAGGAATAACTCCTGAACAGGTTGCTGATAAATACATAGATGAATATTTTAAAGATGCTGATGGATTAGGGATAACAAGAGCTACAGTACATCCAAGAGTTACAGATAATATAAATGAAATAATAGAATTCATAAAAGAGTTAGAAGAAAAAGGATATGCATATGAAGTAAATGGAGAAGTATACTTTGATACTCAGAAATTTGAAGGATATGGAAAACTTTCTAAACAAAATCAAGAAGATTTAGAAGCTGGTTCTAGAATAGAAGTTAACTCTCAAAAAAGACATCCAATGGATTTCGTATTATGGAAACCTAAAAAAGAGGGAGAACCAGGATGGGAAAGTCCATGGAGTGTAGGTAGACCAGGATGGCATATAGAGTGTTCAGTAATGTCAAAAAGATATTTAGGTGATACTATAGATATACATGCAGGAGGACAAGACCTAGCATTCCCACACCATGAAAATGAAATAGCACAGAGTGAAGCTAGAAGTGGAAAAACATTCTCTAACTATTGGGTACATAATGGATATATAAATATAAATAATGAAAAAATGAGTAAATCAAAAGGTAACTTCTTTACAGTTAGAGATATTTCAGATCAATATGATTTAGAAGTTGTTAGATTCTTTATGTTATCAGCTCATTATAGAAATCCAGTAAACTTTAGTGATGAAATGTTAACACAGTCAAGAGCGGGACTTGAAAGATTATATAATACTAAAGAAAAATTAGAGTTCACATTAAGCAACTTAAAAGATGAAAATTTAAAAGAAAACGAACAAGAGTTTATGAATGAATTAGAATCATATAGAGTTAAATTTATAAATGCTATGGACGATGATATAAACACAGCAGATGCTATAAGTGTTATATTTGAATTAGCTAGATTTATAAATACTAATGTAAATGAAGATTCTTCGATTGAGTTTGCTGAGAAATGTTTACGTGAATTTAAAGAATTAACTAAAGTACTAAACATAGTAAATAAAAAGCAAGATGAATGCTTAGATGAAGATATAGAAAAATTAATACAAGATAGAGTTGATGCTAAGAAAAATAAAGATTTTGCATTAGCAGATGAAATAAGAAAAAAATTATTAGATATGGGAATTGTTTTAGAAGATACAAGACAAGGAACTAAATGGAAAAGGGTGTAAGAATGGATAATATAAACTTAGCTACAGTATCACCTTTAGTACTTGCTTATTTAGGAGATACTGTATATGAATCACGTATAAGAGAGTATCTTATAAATAAGAATGTAAATAGAAAGGTTAATGATTTACACAAGACAGCTATAAAGTATGTAAGAGCTAAGGCGCAGGCTAACGTAATACTTACCATAGAAGATACATTAACAGAGGAAGAACATAGAATATACAAAAGAGGTCGTAATCAAAAATCTCATACTACACCTAAAAATGCAGACATTATAGATTATAAAAATGCAACTGCATTTGAGGCTTTAATAGGTTATCTGCATATGAAGAAAGACTATGAAAGATTAGAAGATATAATTCAAAGAGCGATTGAAATAACAGAAGAGAGTATATAATAAATAGGGGGAGCTATCTCGAGTCAGAGAATAGCTCCTTTTTACTTAAGAATCACTCTAATTGTTTTGATAAACTCCATTTTTAGACAAAATAAGGTATAATAATATAATAAACTATTAAGGAGGTATACATATGAAAGTTAAAGTAATAGCTCATACGCCTGATCCTGAAAAGGTAATATCAATGGCTGCAAAATTATGCTACTCTTCTGTAGGGGTAGATGAAATAGAACAAAATTTAACTGATGAAAGTGTAGAAAAGTTTTTAAATATGTTAATAAATATAGGACATGAATCTCCATTAGAGCATGTTACATTTACATTTGCTGTAGAGGGTATTTCAAGAAGTTGTTCTCATCAGATTGTTAGACATCGTATAGCTAGTTTTTCACAACAGAGTCAAAGATATGTTAAACTAAATCAATTTGAATATATAGTTCCTCCTGAAATAGAGCGAATAGAGGAAGCTAAAGCGGTATTTATAGACGCTATGAATAAAGACCAAGAATCATATGATAAGTTAGTAGATATTTTATTTGAAAAACATTATAATAATTTAATAAAATGTGGAAAAAATGAAAAAGAAGCTAAAAGGAATGCAGAAAAGAAAGCAATAGAAGATGCAAGATATGTTTTTCCTAATGCATGTGAGACAAAAATGGTATTTACTATGAACACTAGAAGTTTATATAATTTCTTTAATCATAGATGTTGCGAAAGAGCACAGTGGGAAATAAGAGACTTATCTGTGGAAATGTTAAGACAAGTAAGAGAGATATCACCTATATTATTTAAAAATATAGGACCTAAATGTATAAAAGGACCTTGTCCAGAAGGAAAAATGACGTGTGGAAACATTATACAAATAAGAGAAAAGTTTAATAATTTATAGGCGGTGAAGAGTTTGGCAAACATAGAAGGAAGAAATCCAGTTATAGAAGCTATAAAAAACGACAGAGAGATAGACAAGATAATGATAGCAAATGGAGCTAAAGAAGGCTCTATAAAAAAGTTAGTAGCTATGGCAAAAGAAAAAAATATAATAATACAATATGTAGATAGAAATAAATTAGATGAAATAAGTACAAGTCATGCTCATCAAGGTGTAATTGCAAATGTAAGTGATTATAAATATCATGAATTAGATGAATTAATTAAAAGTGTATCGGATAAAGGTGAAGACCCATTTTTTATAATATTAGATGAAATAACAGATCCTCATAACTTAGGGTCAATAATAAGAACTGCTGATGCTGTAGGAGCTCATGGAGTTATAATACCAAAGAGAAGATCTGTTCATATAACACCAACTGTAGCTAAGGCATCTGCTGGAGCTGTAGAGTATGTTCCCGTATGTAAAGTAACTAATATAGTTAACACTTTAAAAACATTAAAAGAACATGGGCTATGGATTGCAGCAGCAGATATGGATGGTCAAACATTCTATGAACAAAACTTAACAGGACCAATAGGTTTAGTAATTGGAAGTGAAGGTTTTGGAATATCAAGGTTAGTAAAAAAACACTGTGATTTTACAGTTAAAATGCCTATGGTTGGGAATGTTACATCACTAAATGCATCAGTAGCAGGAAGTATTCTTCTATATGAAATATTTAAACAAAGAATGGGTACTAAGTAGATAATGAAAAGAAAAATCAATCATTATCTAATAATTGATGGATATAATATTATAAATGCATGGGAAGATTTAAAACGTATAGCAATAGATGATCTAGATGCATCTAGAGAAAAATTAATTAATATTATTATAGAATATGCCGAATTTTCAGGTCAAAAGGCTATAGTAGTTTTTGATGCATATAATGTAAAAAATTCAATGGAAAAAGTTGAAAAAAGAAAATATATAACTGTAGTATACACAAAAGAGCATCAAACTGCAGATAGCTATATTGAGAAATTAATAACATCATTACATAAATATGATGTTGTTAAAGTAGCTACAAATGATTATGCAGAGCAGCAAATAATTTTAGGAAAAGGTGCTACTAGAGTGTCATCTAGAGAGTTGAAAATAGATGTTGAAGAAGCTAAAACGAGGATGAAAAGCAAGCAAACAAGTTCACAACGCAAAATTCAGAGAAATTGGTTAGAAGATAGACTAGATAAAGAAACTTTGTCGAAACTTGAGAACATTCGTAGAAACCGTTGAAAATACTAAGTTTTTTAAACTATAATATACCTATGAAGTTAAGTAATGGGGGAGATAAAAAATGTTAGTAGCTAAAGATAAGGGTTTTGAATTTGTAAGTAATTCGCAGCAAGAGGAATATGAAACAGTATTAAAAGCTAATAAAGGGGATACAATAGCACTAGAGTATATTATTACTAAGTATAAAAACTTTGTTAAAGCAAAGGCAAAGTCATATTTTTTAGTTGGAGCTGATAAGGAAGATATAATCCAAGAAGGTATGATAGGTTTATATAAAGCTATAAGAGATTTTGACGGAAGTAAGACAAACTCATTTAAATGTTTTGCAGAGATATGTATAACAAGACAGATTATAACAGCAATAAAAACTGCAACAAGACAAAAACACATACCTCTTAATTCATATGTATCTTTAAATAAACCTATATATGATGAGGAATCAGATAGAACGCTATTAGATATAATAGCTACAAGCATAATAACTGATCCAGAGGAGTTAATAATAAGTAAAGAAGAACTTAAAAATATAGAGTCAAAGATGAATGAAATTTTAAGTAAATTAGAATTAGAAGTTTTAGAATTGTATTTAAATGGGAAGTCATATCAATATATAGCAGACAGATTAGATAGAGATGTAAAATCAATTGATAATGCTCTACAAAGAGTGAAGAGAAAATTGGAAAAATATCTTGAAAACAGAAATAATTAATAGTAAAATACTTAGCATAAGCTTAATGTAAGCATTAACAAATACAAAATAAGGGAGGAATTCAAAATGGCTAAAGCTAAATTTGAAAGAAACAAGCCACACGTTAATATAGGAACTATAGGTCACGTTGACCACGGTAAAACTACATTAACTGCAGCAATAACAAAAACATTATTCGATAGATATCAATTAGGAGAAGCAGTAGACTTCGCTAATATAGATAAAGCTCCAGAAGAAAGAGAAAGAGGAATCACAATATCAACAGCTCACGTTGAATATGAGACTCCAAACAGACATTACGCTCACGTTGACTGCCCAGGACATGCTGACTACGTTAAGAACATGATAACAGGTGCTGCTCAAATGGACGGTGCTATATTAGTATGTTCAGCAACAGATGGACCAATGCCTCAAACAAGAGAGCATATATTATTATCAAGACAAGTTGGTGTACCATACATAGTAGTATTCTTAAACAAATGTGATATGGTAGACGATGAAGAATTATTAGAATTAGTTGAAATGGAAGTTAGAGACTTATTAAACGAGTACGAATTCCCAGGAGATGATACTCCAATAATAAGAGGATCAGCTTTAATGGCATTACAAGATACTTCTTCAGAGTGGGGAGATAAGATAGTAGAATTATTCGAGCAAATAGACGAATATATACCAGCTCCAGAGAGAGATGTAGATAAAGACTTCTTAATGCCAGTAGAAGACGTATTCTCTATAACAGGAAGAGGAACAGTTGCTACAGGTAGAGTAGAAAGAGGAGTATTAAAAGTTCAAGACGAAGTTGAATTAGTAGGACTTTCTGAAGAGCCAAGAAAAATAGTTGTTACAGGAGTTGAAATGTTCAGAAAATTATTAGATCAAGCACAAGCTGGAGATAATATAGGAGCATTAATGAGAGGTATACAAAGAAATGAAATAGAAAGAGGACAAGTTTTAGCTAAGCCAGGAACTGTTAAGCCTCATACTAAGTTCAATGCAGAAGTATATGTTCTTAAAAAAGAAGAAGGTGGAAGACATACTCCATTCTTCGATGGATATAGACCACAGTTCTACTTCAGAACAACTGACGTAACAGGAGCTTGTAAGTTACCAGATGGTGTAGAAATGGTTATGCCAGGAGATAACATCCAAATGAACATAGAGTTAATAAACTCAATAGCAATAGAAGAAGGATTAAGATTCGCAATAAGAGAAGGTGGAAGAACAGTAGCATCAGGTGTTGTTGCTTCTATAGTAGAATAATTCTCTTATTCTTAACATAAATAAAAAGAAAGATGAATATTCATCTTTCTTTTTTTGTTCTAAAAAATAATAGAATTAAAAAAATATCTAAACTTTGGAAGCATGAAAATTATTGACAAAGTTATTAAAAAAAGATATACTAACGTAGTACCCGTAAAGATCCTCAATAAAAAAATGTAATGAAGATTACATATAAAAAATATTTTGTAAAATCATAAAAAAAACTTGAAAAAAAGTAAAAAATGATATAAAATATAATAGTGTGCTTG
>JAVXJA010000050.1:0-20049 GCA_036648085.1 Terrisporobacter sp. | reverse complement strand
TCTTCCGATTTTATTTCTTTGTAATCTCCATCACCTATTTTTACTTCGTATTTTATATTTTTAGATGAGTTACTATCTATTAATCTAAAACTCACTATTTTTCCTGGCAATTTTATATCTTTAACTATAGCTCCACTTGTTATATTCTCATTAGATAAATTGATTTTTTCTATTTCATAGTTTTTAACTAATGGCATACTATATTTTACTTTACCAAGTAAGTCTTTGTTTACTACTGAAATTTGATAATCTTTATTTTCCTCATATTTATCGGCAAGTTTTTACATATATTCTCCTCTCTTTATTATTCTAGTTGCCAATATTACAAACAAAATAATAATTTGAACTATAACTTTATTCTCTCAAATAATAGTTATAATATAAAAAGCTGAACCCTAGTTAGAGTTCAGCTTTCAAATTGGATATTATCTATTTTTAAATTTATTTCGTAGGAGCTTTTATAAATCCTTCTTCTGAAACTATATTTTGACCTTCTTCACTTAATATGAAATCTACAAATGCTTTACCAGCTTCACTTAAATTATCTTTTTTGTTTACTAATAAGAAAGGTCTTGATACTGGATATTTTCCAGCTACAACATTTTCGTCAGTAGCTTCTGCACCATCTATCTTAACATCATTTAAAGTTTCATCTAGGTATCCAAAAGATATGTATGCTATAGCATTTTTATTTCCTTCTACAGTTGATTTAACATTTCCAGAACCATCACTTATTTGAGCATTCTTAGTTAATTCCTCTGATTCAAATCCTAATATTTCTTGGAAACCATCTCTTGTTCCAGAACCTTCTTCTCTAGATACTACAACTATTTCACCATCTGCTCCACCAACATCTTTCCAGTTAGTTATTTTTCCAGTGAATATATCTTTAACTTGCTCTTTAGTTAAATCACTTATTTTATTTTCAGTATTTGTTACTACTGCTATACCATCTATAGCTATTTGAGTTCCATCTACATCTTTAGTCTCTTCATCTTTTAAATCTCTTGATGACATTCCAAGTTCTGAAGTTCCCTCTATAGTATTTTTAATCCCTGCTGATGAACCAACTTGTTGTACTTCTATTTTAACATCATTATTTTTTTCATAAGCTTCTGCTAATACTTCTACTGTAGGTCCTACTGAAGTTGATCCTGATACTGTTATTTTAGTAGCTTCACCTTCTGCACTTGATCCTGAACCACATCCTACTGCTAATCCACTTACCATTACTGCTCCACATAATAACGCGACTATCTTTTTCTTAAACATAATATAATTCCTCCCTAACACCCTAATTATTTTCTTTTATTTTAGTATTATTTTTGTCTTCGTCTTTATTTATCTTACACTTTAATAATACAAGAGGAATGTTAAGCATGTATTAAGTATACATTAAGAGAATGTAAATTATGTTAAATCCATATTAAACCCAAATTCTATCTTACAAAGCTTTTAGCCAATATTATTTCATTTACTTTTTCTTCAATACGAGTTATTCCTTCACAACCTTTGAAAACAGGATTCATTAAATTTTCATTTAATATTTCAGATTTTCTATTATAAATTTCTAAAACATGCTGAACTCTATAATAATCTAGTTTTTCCCCAGGCATATCATGTTTTTCATTTTTTACTTCTTCATATAATTCTAAAGCTCTTTCTTTATTATTATTAATTATTACTTCATAAATAATAGAAAAGTTTATAAGGCTCTTATAATAAGTTTGCTCTATTTGTTTCTTTAAGAACATATTCTTATTTTTTATTGCCATATCAACAATTTTTTCCATACCTTTTGGTGTAGAATTTAAATCTTCACATAAAATCCCCTGGTATGCTGATTGAGTAGCTAAAGTCATACTTATTAAGTTTTCTTTAGTTACCACATTATTATTTATATCCTCTAATATTCTTTTCAAAAGAAACTCTTTAGATTGCTTCGAGATAGGGGTATTTCCAGCTATACTATATGTATATAAAATAATATCTGAAAATACTTTATCTTTTTTCATCTGTTTAATATGTTTTCCATCACCCATAATATAACTTGGTAAAAACATGAAAATATCTATTACAATAGTAGTTGCTATTAGTACATAAAATTTTAAAGTAAATCCTAAAATTATCATTATTATACTTAAGATAACATCACTTAAAGGTCCTGCCTGAAGTGCTTTTATCCAAGACTTAATGTGTTTATTCACATCTTCTTCATTTAAAATCTCTCCATTATCTATTTGAGCTCTACCTAAATAAGCTAATTGATTAGAAGTCCCTTTTATTCTTTTAAATTTTTTATTTTCCCTTTTAAAAGTGAATGGACCTAAATATAATACAGTAAACTTTAATCCATTTCTCTCTGCTGCAAATCCATGATTCAACTCATGACTAATTACAAATAATATTAATTCTAAAATAAGTACAGGTATAAAAATAAATATACTACCCATATCTATACCTAAGTCTCCAAAGGTAAATCCACATATTCCGCCAATAAATGCCACTATAAATATAATTATATACTTCTTCAAATAATCCCCCTCCTTTTCCTTTATATTAATTATAATATACTTTGCCTTCACTTATATAAGTAAAAGTTTACCCATACAAAAAAGCTGTTAATAAGTTTATTCTTACTAACAGCCGACACAGTCGCTCAAACGAAGTTAATTTTTATAACTCTTTTTCAAGTTTATCAACAAGATTTTTAAATACTTCTAAAGCTTCATCAACAGATTCTTTCTTTTCCATATCTACCCCTGCTTTTCTTAATTGGTCTAGTGGGAATTCTGAACCACCACTCTTTAAGAATGTTTTATATCTTTCTACTGCACTTTCACCTTCTTCAAGTATTACCTTACTTAAAGCACTTGCAGCTGAAAATCCTGTAGCATATTTATAAACATAGAAGTTACTGTAGAAATGAGGTATTCTAGCCCATTCTAAACCTATTTGTTCATTAACATCACAAGCTTCTCCATAATATAATTTATTTAAATCATAGTAAACATTAGTGAATTCTTCTGCTGTTAAAGGTTCTCCACTCTCAACTTTACCATGACATATCTTTTCAAACTCAGCAAACATTGTTTGTCTATATACAGTCGTTCTAAATTGTTCTAAGTAGTAATTTAATAGATATACTCTTTCTTCTTTTGATTTAGCATTTTCTAATAAGTAGTTGATTAATAATAATTCATTTAATGTAGATGCAACTTCTGCTACGAAGATTTTATATCCTGAGTATAAATATGGTTGATTATTTTTTGAGTAATAACTATGCATTGAGTGACCCATTTCATGTATTAAAGTAAATAATGAATTTAAGTCATCTTTATAACTTAATAAAATATATGATTTAGAATCATAACTACCCCAAGAATAAGCTCCACCTTGTTTTCCTTCATTTCCATATACATCTATCCAACCTTCAGCAAATGCTTTTTTCACTGTTTCTAAATATTCTTCACCTAATGGTTTTAATGCTTCTAATACTATTTCTTGAGCTTTTTCATATGGTATTTCCATATCGAAGTTATCTGTTAAAGGTACATATAAATCGTACATATTTATATTGTCTAAACCTAGAAATTTTTTCTTTAAGTCCACGTATTTATTTAATGTTCCTAAATTTTCATGAACTGCACCTATTAAATTATCATAGACTTCCATACTTACATTGTCTTGGAATAATGAACCTTGTAAAGCTGATTCATATTTTCTAGCTTTAGCATAGAAAATTTCGCTTTTTATTCCACCATAAAGCGTTGATGCAAATGTATTTTTATATTGGTCATAAACTGAATATAAAGCTTCAAAAGCATCTTTTCTTACTCTTGCATCTTTACTCTTTAAGAATACATTGAAATTAGCATGAGTAATCTTTACTTTTTCTCCATTTTCATCATTTATTTCTGGAAACTGTAAATCTGCAAAAGACAACATATCATATATATTTTCTGATACAGATGATAAATCAGAAACTGCTGCTAGTAATTCTTCTTCTCTTTCATTTAAAGTATATGGTTTTAATCTTAATATATCGTCTACATGTTTTTTATATTGTGATAATTTATCAGTTGATAGGTACTTTTCTAATTTATCACTATCCATAGCTATTATTTCTGGTACCATATATGATGTTGCCATTGATAATTCTGTAGATAACATATCTGTTTTAGTTGCCGTAGCTTGATTTTTATTTATTCTAGTATCTTCATGACTTTTCATATGAGTATATACATATAAATTTTGTAACATTCTAGATGCTTGTTCTGAAATATTTAAAGCTTGATATAAGTTTTCTTCATTATCAGCAAGTATTCCCTTATATTTCTTAGCTTCTTCAATTAATTCTTTTACCTTTTGTATATCTTTTTCAATGGACTCTGCATTTGGATACATTTCATCAATAGTCCATTTGAACTTATTTTCTATTGTATTTCTCTCCATTTTCTTATCTCCTTTATAATTATTTATCTAATAAACTTTTATAGTTTTTTCATAGCATAATATTAATAATAGTATTTCCAAAAGCTAGTATAACAAATCAAATTTAAATTCTTACTTTAAATAGTCCATATATATAACATTATCTATTTTTTTCAGATCCTCTACTAATTGATCTAGTATGTTTTTTTTATCATATTCTATTAGAAAATTAACATACCAAGTATTTTCTTCTCCACCTTCAATTTGAAAGCTTTTTATTGTTATAGGATAAGTTTTAATCTTATTAAAAACTACTGACACATCATCCAAATTAAAAATTGTGGCTTTCAAAATAGTTTGGCTTTTCTTTATAACTTTATCAAATTTCTTTAATAAATATAATGTTGCTAAAACAAGGGCCCAAGCAGTAATTCCTAGGACATATTGACCATAACCAATGGCAATTCCTATACATGCTGTGGTCCATATACCTGCCGCTGTAGTTAACCCTCTTATTCCATTAGAATTTTTTAATATTGCTCCTGCACCTAAAAAACCTATACCCGAAAGTACTTGAGCTGGCAATCTAGCCGGGTCCATATTACTTACACCACTATATTGGTTGAAAAGTTGTAAACCTATAATGGAGGTAACACATGAACCGATACATACTAAGATATGTGTCCTAAAGCCAGCAAATTGATTGGATTTTTCTCTTTCTAATCCAGTAAATCCACCTACTACTACAGCTAATAATAATTTAACTATTACTTCCCCATTATTTAATAATATATCCCACATTTTCCCCCCTTAAACTTAGCTTTTTAAGCATATATATTTAGTATAGTATATGTCTCCCTATTCTGTTTTGAAATTATAAGTTTAGCATTTAGTCAAATATATTATCGTCATCCTTATATAATATGTTTATGTTAGTTGGGTAACCAATTTTAATATTATTTTTCCTAAATACCAACAATATTTGCAACTTGGTATCTCTAAGTGCAGAGAAGTATCTTTCTGATTTCACCACCCCTGTTATAGTATATTTAACTCCTATAGAAATTTTTTCTATATCAGTTATTCCATATACCTTAAAACCAGCTCTGTGATTTGAACTTATATGTATATATTCTTTAAAATTTTCATTCATTATCTTGCATACTTCTTCTAATGAGTCCATTACTTTTTTAGGGTTTTCTTCATAAGATACCCTTACATGTACCACAACTCTCATTACAGTTTTACTATAATTTTTTACACTATTAATATTTCCATTAGGGATTGTAATTCTTTTTAAATCCCAATCTCTAATACTTGTGCTTCTTATACCTATTTCTTCAACTACCCCTCGGTATTCATTATTAATTACAATAAAATCTCCAACTTGAATCTGTCTTTCAAATAAAATAAAAAATCCATTAAAAATATCTTTTAAAATACTTTGAGATGCAACACCAGCAACTACCCCTACAATACTGGCTCCTGTAACTAAAGATCCAAAATGTGTAGCATCTACTATATCAAATTCTTTAAGTATTAAAATAACACTCAATACAAGCATTATGTAATAAGTAATGGAACATAATACACTGCAGAGAGTATCTTCATATCTCTCATCAAATTTAGTAATTTTAAATAAAATTTTTAAAAGAAATTGTATAATTTTTAACAATATATATGCTATTAGTACAATAAATATGCTACGTATTACTTTTGAAATAAACATGTAATCACCTTGAGTATAATAATTTAATAAATATTATTTATATTTGTATTTCAGTTATATTTTAGTATACTCATTATAATAATTTAAAATCCATAAATAAGCACAAAAAAACCCACTTATCCTGTGGGTTATTTGCATGCATTTATATACTCATTTATTAAAACATCAATCTTCTTACTTGACTCTATTAGCTCATCTTGAAATATTTCGGGGTACTCTATGTAAGTATTTATTTGATCCCTTACTGCTTCAATTTCTTTCTTTAGTGTTTCTAATTCACATTTTTCCATAAAAAATCACCACTATCAACATGTATTTTATTTAATTCTATCAAAAATTGTTATTCTTTGTCAACAATTCCTTGGAAAACTTTTTCACCCTTGGACAGCAATACTTTGACACTAATCCTACAAACAATCCTGTAAGTAAAGATGTTATCAACATAAATGGTAAATAACTAACAATCATTAAGTTTTCTATTATAACACTAGCTACTAGTAATTGTCCTATATTATGTCCTATTGCCCCAGTAATACTGACTCCTATTAAAGATAATCCCTTTACTTTACTTGCTATATACATAAGTATTAAGCTTAAATAACCTCCTCCTATACTAAATAATAAATAAGAAATCGGACCTGCAAAGATAGAAGAAAGTATAATTCTTACTGTTAAAATAGTTAAAGTATCCTTTACTCCTAATACTACCAAAGAAATCAATGTTATTATATTTGCTAACCCCAACTTTGCTCCAGGGAAAATTGCTATTAATGGATTTGGTATGTAACTTTCAATTATATATAAAATCAAACTGTATCCCACCATCAAACCTAAAAAGGTCATTTTCTTTGTTTTCATTAAATTTCAGCTCCATATATTTTTTTCTATAATAATATAATAACTTAATAAAGAATAAACCTCCATATTATTAATTTTTTAATATATTAATAAAAAATTCGCTTCGCTCATATCGCCAACGAGATACCTTCGCTCTCGCTTCAGGTAACGACCTTGCTAAAAAAATAATATATACTCATGATTTCATTGACATATGAAGTCAAAAATCATATAATATAAATGAGAATGAATTTCATTAGGAGGTGTTAATGATGACTGTTTACGACTTGAAAATTGGCCAAAAAGGTACAATTAATAATATAGATGGAAATGAAAAATTAGCAAAAAGATTACTTGCTTTAGGATGTATAAATAACACTGAAATAGAGATAAAAAAAATAGCTCCATTAGGAGATCCAATAATAGTTAATTTTAGGGGACTAAATCTTGCTTTAAGAAAGTCTGATGCTAAAAATATCTATTTAAAAGATGAAGAGGTGATTTAATTTGATTAACGTAGCGTTATTTGGTAACCCTAACGTTGGTAAGACTACTGTATTTAACTTATTGACAGGATCTAATCAATATGTAGGAAACTGGCCTGGGGTAACCATAGATAGAAAAGAAGGATATTTAAATAAAAATATTAAAATAGTAGATTTGCCTGGTATATATGCCATGGATACTTTCTCGAATGAAGAAAAAGTATCTAAGGAATTCTTAGAAAATGGTGATGTTGATGTAATAGTTAACGTAGTTGATGCTTCTAACTTAGATAGAAACTTGTATCTTACTACTCAACTTATGAAGTACAACAAACCAATAGTAATTTTGCTTAATATGATTGATGTAGCAGATTCAAAAGGAATTAAAATAGATTACGATAAATTATCTAAAAATCTTAATGTAACTATTGTACCAATAATAGCTAAGAAGAAAAGTGGTTTAGAAAATATTGAATCTATAATAGAAAATGCTCCTAAACAATTAGTAGATTATCCAATAAAATTTGGTAATGAAACTGAAACTTATAAAAAATTAGAAACTATAATAGCTGATAGCACTATAGTTCCTTCTCAAAATAAAAAATCAATTAGTGATTATATAGATATGGTTGTTTTAAATCCAATTTTAGCTTATCCAGTATTTATAGGAGTATTACTTATTTTATTCAAATTTACTTTTGACTGGGTAGGTGGACCTTTACAAGAAGGGCTTACGGTTCTTATTGAAAATTATGTTATGACTCCAGTCGATGGTCTGTTAGCTAATTCTAGTGTTTGGTTTAAATCACTTATAGTTGACGGTGTTTTAGGTGGTGTTGCTGGTACTCTACCATTCTTCCCATTAATATTTACTCTGTTCTTTGGTATATCTTTATTCGAGGATAGTGGTTATATGTCAAGAACAGCATTTTTAATGGATAAGATAATGAGTAAAGTTGGATTATCAGGTAAAGCATTTATTCCTATGGTTATGGGACTTGGATGTTCTTCTCCTGCTATAATGGCAACAAGAACTTTAGAAAGTGAAAAAGATAGAAAAATAACAGCATTAATTGCTCCTCTTATGACTTGTGGAGCTAAGTTACCTATATATGCTTTATTCGTAACTATCTTCTTTCCTAAAAACGAAGCTATAGTTACTACATCTTTATATTTACTTGGAATAGTTGTAGCAATATTAGTTGCTTTAGTATTAAATAAAACAGTTTATAAAACAGAAATTGAACCCTTTGTTTTAGAGTTACCTGAGTATAAGGTGCCTACCGTATCATCTTTACTAAAAAATACTTGGAGTAAGTCTAAAGGGTTTTTAATTAGAGTTGTTACTGTGATGTTTGCTATGTCAGTTGTTATTTGGTTCTTATCATCATTTAACTTCAGTGGATTTACAGAAAACATGGATGAAAGTTTCTTAGCGGGCTTAGGAAAATTAATAGCCCCAATATTCGCACCTTTAGGGTTTACTGATTGGAGAATTTCTGTTTCTCTGCTTACAGGTCTTGGTGCTAAAGAAATAGTTATAAATACTATGACGGTTTTATTTGGTAACTTACCACAAGTTTTACCTACAGTATTTACTGGTGTAACTGCATATGCTTTCTTAGTATTCTCTGCACTTTACACTCCATGTATAGCAGCCCTTGCTACTATGAGAAAAGAATATGGTAATAAAATGATGATGATATCTCTTTCTTATCAATTCTTACTTGCTTGGGTAGCAGCATTTATAGTTAGTGCAGTTGGTAATTTAATAATGAGTGGTGGTGCTTCTATAGAATACATGGTTGGTGGTACTATAGTTTTAGTTGCATCTTATATATTATTTAAAATGTTTAGAAAAAAATCAAGTGGTTGTAGTAATTGCTCCTCTTGTGCTTCAAGTGGATCATGTCATGCAAAAGCTACAAATGAATAGATGAATAGATAAAAAAAATAGTGAACTCCTTTGAGTTCACTATTTTTTAATATTATTTATTAATTATTATAAATATTACTTTAGAAAGTAACATTTAATGTTTTCTCTTTTCCATCTCTGTACACTATTATTTTATCTGAATCTCCTGATTTATAATTATATAAACACTTAGTTAGATCAGACATACTCGTTATTTCTGTATCACCTAATTTTACTATTATATCACCAGGTTTTATTTTTGCTTTTTCAGCTGAAGATCCTGATATTGTTTCAGAAACATATACTCCTTTATCTAAATCAAGTTTTTGACCTTGAGCTTGTGCATAAGCTGAAACTGCAGATACATCTCCGCCTTTTATACCTAAAGTAGCTTTTTCATAATCTCCATTTTTAATTACAGATTCAACTATTGCTTTTGCTGAATTTATTGGTATAGCAAATCCTAAACTTTCACCTTCTGATGTTTTAGCTGTATTTATACCAATAACTTGACCTTGTTCATTTAATAATGGTCCACCACTATTACCTGAGTTTATACTTGCATCAGTTTGCATAAGCCCAGTCATTGTAGCTTGTTCTGTTTTAATTGTTCTATCTAAACCACTTATAATGCCTTGTGTAACTGTTCCTTTTAAATCTAATCCATATGGATTACCTATTGCTATTGATATATCACCAATAGAAACTTTATCACTGTCACCAAGTTCTGCTGGAGTAAGTCCACTTGCATTAACTTTTACTATAGCTAAGTCTAATTGAGCATCATGCCAAATTACTTGACCATCTTTACTTGATCCATCATTGAACATTACACTAACAGTTTTTGCCTCTCCATCTGAGATAACATGTGAGTTTGTAAGTATATATCCATTTGCATCAACTACTATACCAGTTCCAACACCCTCTGCTTCTGTTGGGAATGAAAATGGATTATCAACACTTGTTACTGTTGTTGTTATACCTACAACTGATGGCATTGCCTTTTGGGAAACTGCTTGGTATACATTTGTATTCTTCCCACTACTATTAATATTGATTTTTTGTGATGAAGATGAACCTGATGATAAATTTAAATTATTTTTCATAAAAACTACCGTTAAGCATGAACTAAGTATTGAGCAAATAACTGCTACTACTACTACTAATCCTATTCCTCTTTTTCTAGACATAAATTTTCCTCCTAACAAATAAAGTTCTTCTTATTTTAATAACCCTTTATTTTACTAAATTACTTTATGACACTTGTCTTATTTTTATTTCTTTATAAAAAAAGAAATCATCACAAGATACTTATAATTCTCTTATGATGATTTCATTATAATATTTTATTCTTAATTAAACCTTAATTTCTAAAGTCTTTTTTCTAATTCTTCTTTTTCTTTTTCAAATCCTGGCTTACCTAAAAGAGCAAACATATTTCTTTTATAATCTTCTACTCCAGGTTGGTTAAATGGATTAACTCCTAGCAGATACCCACTTATTCCACAAGCTTTTTCAAAGAAGTATACTAGATATCCGAAGTTGTGCTCATCTAAAGTCGGTATGTTTATCATTAAATTTGGAACTTGACCATCTGTGTGAGCTAATAATGTACCTTGACATGCTTTTTCATTAACAAAGTCCATAGTTTTTCCACCTAAGTAGTTAAGTCCGTCTAAATCATTTTCTTCAGTTTTTAATTCTATTACTCTTTTTGATGTTTCAACGTTTAAAATTGTTTCGAATAATATTCTCTTACCGTCTTGAACATATTGACCCATTGAGTGTAAATCAGTTGAATAATCTACTGAAGCTGGGAATATACCTTTTTGGTCTTTTCCTTCACTTTCACCAAATAATTGTTTCCACCACTCACTTACGAAATGCAGGTTTGGTTCATAGTTTACTAATAATTCTATATCCTTACCTTTTCTATGTAATACGTTTCTTACTGTTGCATATTTATAACAATCATTCTCTTCTAAGTTAGATGTAGAAAAATCTACACGAGCATCGTCTGCACCTTTCATCATTGCATCTATATCAAGTCCAGCAGCAGCTATTGGTAATAATCCAACTGGTGTTAATACTGAGAATCTTCCTCCAACGTTATCTGGTATTACAAATGTTTCATATCCTTCTTCTGTTGATAATTGCTTTAATGCACCTTTGTTAACATCTGTAGTTGCATATATTCTATTTTTAGCTTCTTCTTTTCCATACTTATTTTCTAAAAATTCTTTAAAAACTCTGAAAGCTATAGCCGGTTCAGTAGTAGTTCCTGATTTGGATATAACGTTTAATGATACGTCTTTATCTTTTACTATATCTATTAAGTCCATTAAGTAAGTTGAGCTTATATTATTTCCTGCAAAGTAAACCTCTGGAAATTTTCTTTCTTCTTTACTTAAACTATTTCTAAATGAATGTCCTAAACTTTCTATAGCAGCTCTTGCCCCTAAATATGAACCACCTATTCCTATTACTATTAATACATCTGAATCTGATTGAATTTTTTCTGCTGCTTTCTTTATTCTTGCAAACTCTTCTTTATCATAATTGTTAGGAAGATCTATCCACCCTAAATAATCTTTTCCTAACCCTGTTTGGTTGTGAAGCATTTCATGTGCTACATCAACGTAAGGTTGTAAAGCATCAACTTCATATTTACTAAAGAAATCTAATGCTTTGCTGTAATTAAAATTAACTCTGTTCATATTTTTACTCCCTCTGTGTTTTATTTTTCACAATAAATTATAACATAAAAAACACCTTAGAATACATTATATTGTAAGGTGTTTTTGTTAATGATTTTTTATTTATTTATCAGATACACTTTGTGCTATAACTTGTTGAGCTATATTCACAGCATGATCTGAAACTCTTTCTAAGTTAGTTATTATTTCTAAATAAATAATACCATTATCTATGCTACATGAGTTATTATTTAATCTTCTCATGTGACTTAATCTACATGATTTTTCCATAGCATCTACTTGTTCTTCCATCCTTATTACTTTACAAGCTAGGTCCACATCTGATGTTTTCATAGATTCTAATGCATAAGTATATGTTGATATTACTTTATTGTACATATCATTTAATTCAGTTCTTGCGTTATCAGAAAACTCAATATTAGACTCAATACCATCTTGAGCTAATTCTGCTATATTTTCAGCATGATCACCTATTCTTTCTATATCATTTACTGTATTAAACAAAGCATCTATAGATTCTCTTGAATCATCATTTAATGGTGCCTTAGATAATTTAAGTAAATAACTTAAGATAGTCTTTTGTAATTGATTTATCATCTTTTCTTTTTTAAGGGCAGAAGATATATCTTTTTCTGATTTTTCCATTAAACCCTTCATTGCACTATCTAAACTTTGTTTTGATTTTTCACCCATTCTAAGAGTTTCTTTTTCAACGTTCATTAATGCTATAGAAGGTGTTTCTATAATTCTATCGTCTATATATTTTATAACTTTAATATCATCGTCTTCTATATTGTTATCCGGCACAAGTTTAGTGGCTAATTTAATAATAAACTTACTAAACGGTAATAACATTAATGTTGATACTATATTAAATATAGTATGCACATTTGCTATTTGTCTCGCTACATTGTCTGGATCTATTGCAGTTACTGCTTTTACAACTATGCCATTGAAGAATAGTAAAAATACAAATGTACCAAGTATATTAAATATTATATGTATAATGGCTGCTCTTTTAGCATTTATACTTGCCCCTATACTTGATAATAACGAAGTAACACATGTACCTATATTTTGCCCATATAGTATTGGTAATGATGCTGATAATGGTATTAAACCTTGTGATGCTAATACTACTAGCATACCCATTGATGCACTTGAACTTTGTATTATAGCTGTTATACCAAATCCTAGTAATAATCCTAATAATGGATATTTACCAAAAGTAAGTAATGCATTAGTGAATCCTGAATATTCAACTAATGGCTTAACGGCTTCTTTCATAAAGTCCATACCTGTAAATAATATACCAAATCCTATTAAAACTTCAGCAAAATGTTTTGTTCTTGGTTTATTTCCAAATAAATAAAGAATAATACCTATGCCTAATGCTACTGGAGCTAGTCCATTTAAATCAAACGATACTAACTGACCTGTTATAGTTGTACCTATATTAGCACCCATTATAACACCCACTGCTTGTGGTAATGTCATGATTCCAGCATTAACGAAACCAACTACCATTACTGTAGTAGCGCTTGAACTTTGTATAACTGCAGTTACTAATGCTCCTACTAAAACTCCCATTAGTATGTTGCTAGTAAGTAGTTCAATAATTTTTTTCAGCTTACTTCCAGCTGCTTTTTCTAGGGACTCTCCCATTAGATTCATACCAAACAGGAATAAACCTAATCCCCCCATTATACTTATAATAATATCCAATTGTATTCCTCCTTAGTTACTAATACATTCTTAGTTACTAATACATTTGAGACCTTTAAATTATTAAATTTTCCCAAACTTAAAATCTAACTATTATGTATTTATGACTTAATTCATAACTATTATATCATAATTTTTGTTAAATTTTTTTAGCATTCGCCATCCTAATTGTTAAATAATTTTAACAATTAGGAGCATAGTTTTTAATGATTTGTTCAGCACATTTTATACCATCTACGGCAGCAGTTACAATTCCACCTGCATATCCTGCTCCTTCACCACATGGGTATAAGTTAGCTGTACTTACAGACTCTAATGTAGTTTCATCTCTAACTATCCTTACTGGTGCAGATGATCTAGTTTCAACTCCTGTTAAAACTGCATCATGCATAGCAAATCCATTTAATTTCTTATCTAAGGACATAAGAGCTTCTTTCATAGTATTAGTTACAAACTCCGGCAAACACTCTCTTAAGTCACTATAAGTGACTCCTGGCTTATAAGAAGGTTCTACTTTACCTATATCAGTTGAAATTCTATCATTTAAGAAATCTCCGACTAATTGCATCGGTGCATTATAGTTTTTTCCACCTAGTTCATAAGCTAGTTTTTCGTATTTTTGTTGGAATCTTATTCCTTCTAACGGATGATTACTTCCAAAGTCCTCTGGAGTAACATTTACTAAGAAAGCACTATTAGCATTTGTCTGATCTCTAGCATGCTCACTCATACCATTAGTTACAACTTCAAATTCATTTGATGCAGAGGCAATAACAGTTCCTCCTGGGCACATACAGAATGAATAAGCTGTTCTTCCTGTTGAAGTATGCTCTATTAATCTATAATCTGCTGCTCCTAATCTAGGATGATTATAAAACTCTTTATATTGAGATTTATCAATAAGTTCTTGTGGATGTTCAATTCTTGCACCTATGGCGAAAGGTTTTTGAATAATTTTTACACCTTTACAATAAAGCATCTCATAGGTATCTCTTGCACTATGTCCTACAGCCATAATTACAGACTGTGCATCTATTTTTTCTTTATTATTTACTATTACTGATTTAATTTTTCCGTCTTCAACCTCTATATCCGTTACTAAAGTATTAAATCTAACTTCTCCACCTAATCTTTTTATCTCTTCTCTTATGTTTTTTACAACATTCTTTAATATATCTGTACCAACATGTGGCTTATGTGAATATAAAATTTCATCTGGAGAACCAAAATTAACAAGTTCTTCAAGTACTTTTCTACATCTAATATCTTTTATTCTTGTAGTAAGTTTTCCATCAGAGAAAGTTCCTGCCCCACCTTCTCCAAACTGGACATTTGAATTATTTTTAAATACTCTATTAATCCAGAAATTATCTATATCCCTAGTTCTTTCATCTACATCTAATCCTCTTTCAATTAATAAAGGATTGTAACCCCTTTGGGCTAAAACTAAAGCAGCAAATAGTCCTGCTGGTCCACTTCCTACGATAACAGGTCTAGTTTTAATTTTTTCGTTTCCACTTTCTACTCCTATATAATGAGGTTGTTTAACTTCAACCACATCTTTTAATCCTTTTTTTAATAACTTATCTTCACCTTTTACTTCCACATCTACCGTATAAACAAAATCTATTTTACCTTTTTTTCTAGCGTCTATAGATTCCTTATATATGTGATACTTTATTAAATCTTTTTCTTTAATTTTTAGTTTATTAAGTAATAACTTAACTATTTTAGATTTATCATCATCAATGTTAATTTTTATATTGGATACTCTTAACATAACTGTCTCCTTTTGTATGATTATTTATTTCGACTTACCTTATTATAGTTACCACGAAAAATAATATCTAGACATTATATTTCTTTGGTCTAAAAAAAATCAAAAGCTAGGAGTATTTCCAGAGCCTTTGATTTTTATTTTGATTATCTTATTTATTTTTAGCACTTAAATACTACTAGTCTCTTTTAGTAATAAGACCTCTAATAACTTTCATATTATTAAATACTTTTTCAAGGAAATCTTCAGCTTCATCATTATCTAATAATGTAATTTCTAATTCTTGTTCTTCTGATATACCTTTTGTGTCACAGTATTTTTTCGCTATTTCAAATAATTCATTTCTTTCTTTTGAAGATAAATCAAAGTCTTTATAGTCAATTATTATGTATTGTTTTACTTTTTGTTCTTTACCTTCATTATATCCTATTTCTATATGGTAAATCACCGCATATAGGTTACTTGGATTTTCTTCTCCATTATATACAGGTACTGCTGGATTTGATTTTATAAAGTTAGTTGATACTGCAATTCCATTTCCTAAACTAAGACTCATATTTTTACCTCTTTCTCTGTTATATATGTATTATTTTATCACCTTTTAGATATATTAAAACCTTTTTTTACAACTTTTTAAATTAAAATAAAAAAATTCGCTTAGCTCATGTCGCCAACGACCTTGAAAAACAGGTCCGTTGCTCCATTAAGCAGTTAGATTTTTATATTTCATCTACAAAACAGATAAAATATAAAAATCCTTACAATTAAAAAAATACTATCTTTTGGTAATTTTGATAGTATTTTTTATACTTTATGAGGTTTTTAATTCCTTATATCTCTTACCTAAAGTACGTGGGCTTACTTCATATTTTTTAGATATTTGAACTTGTGTTATAGTTTCGCCCGCATCCTTTTTAACATAATACTCTATTGCAGCAGCCCATCCATTCTCGCTACCTGTAATAGATTTCTTAACTTTAAGAAATTCCTCCCACAAATCTATTCCTTGTTGTAAATACTCTTCTTCCATGTTGCCTTTTAGCAATTCATAGATATCATGGTCATTGTCTTTCTCTTGTTTATTCTCATCAAGTAATAATTGAGTTTTTACAATGTAAGATTCACCATTTATTAATATTTGTTGAGCAAAGTTATAAATCACTTCGCTATTATACATTAAGAATTCCTTAATATTGCCAATTATATTTTTGTTATTTGTTTTATATAATTCATTAACATTCTTAACTATAATATCTACATTTTTTTCACATACTTTGATACTAGGATCTATAAACACATTCATATCTTGAATTTTTATAGGTCTTCCAATTATACATTCTCCAACGCATAAATTTTTAAATAAATCTATATCTTCTATACTTATATTTTCATTTGTGAAAATATCTTTTACCAATGCCTTTGTGGCTTTAATTTCTTCAACTCTAAATAAACTTACATAAGAATTAAACATACCTAGTAAGATATTCTTTTGTATTTTGCTCAAAACTGGTTCATTATCTTCTACATACATATTAGCAATTACTTTTTTATTTTGTGTAGTGTAATCATGTAAGTAATAAGTTTTAAATAGTTTATCTATTTTATTATCTTTTACATCTGATATATAGAAATATTTTTTGCAACCTTCTTTATCTTCTCTAAATATTTCTTGGTTGCTATATTCAATAATCTTACTTTCTAAATTTTTATATAATCCCTTTGCATACATAGTTTTATTCTTTGTAAACTCTATTAATTGGTTTTTTTGTAAGCAACACTTTTTATATTTCTTTCCACTACCACAAGGACATAGTTCATTTCTACCTATCAAATTATCTCCACTCCTTCACTATTTTTAAGCACGGCTTTATTTATTTAATTTTAAGTTTTCGTCTTTTATTAATTAAATTAATTTTCCCTTCATCCATACTTTAATAATTTTACTTTAATATAATTTTCTAGAAAATGTACTATTATCCTTTTAGAATTAATAAGTATCGTACTACTATTTCTTTCATATTATTCCAAAAAAACTCATTTACTTAAGTTATAATCTGAATTTTTTCTTTATTTGACTGTAAATGTCATAACACAATCAACGTAATTATCTATTTTATCTCCGTTTTCTTTTGCTCTATTCTTTACATCCATGTTTTCAATTTTATAATTTAACTTCATATCATTTAGTACCTTTTCAATACCTTTAATCTTGTTTAAATCTCCTGAAACACTAAGTTCAATTTTGCTATATGCCTTATTTTCTTCATCTACTTCATCAAACTTATTTACATAGTTAATATCTAGTGTAGAATCTAATTTCGATATTATTTTTATTACTATATCATCATTGATTTTATCCATTTCCTCATCACTAGAATCACCTTTATATTTTTCATTATTTTCTTCAGTTAATTTAGTTTTTTCTTGTTCCAAAGCATTGATCCTTGTTTTCATTGGATATGATGTAATTATACTCATCATTAAAAATACTAAAACTGCTAAGCCTATTTTTTTAATTTGAATTTTATTTTTCATATTAGTTGGCACCTCCTATTTGGTATATCACTTTAAAAAAGTATTTACTTCCTTTTTTTTCAATGCTGCTAACCGAAACATCATTAACACTTTTAATTTCTTCTAGTTCATCTAGTACTTTTAAATCTTTACACTTTCCTTCTATCTCTACTTGTTTATTATCTATGTAGAGCCTTTGTATATTAGATACTCCTAATAAATCATATACTTCCTTAGTATCACCTAGCAAAGTGCTTTTCTTTACTTCTAAAGTACTTTCTTCTTTCTTATTCATAGAAAGTTTAATATTGCTTATCTCATCTTCTAAAAGATTAATAGATTTTATATATGAAAATCCTTGAAACACTAATAAATATATTAGTATTAATACTACACATGTAAAAAGCTTATCTTCTGTTTTATCCTTCTTTAAAAAGTTTATAGTTTTTATTTTTTTCATTAAATAATCATTCCTAAAGCCGATATATATTTTGTAGTTATTTCTTTATCATTTCCATTATTATGAATATTTAATTTGCTTTTTATCCTTAATGTGCTCATATGAATTTCCTCTATAAACTTATCTTTTACACCATAATAATAAACTGAATTACTTTCACATAAATTTTCTAAATATGCTTTTGTCCTATCGTTTTTTATTCTTATATGTGACTCTATAACTTGCTTATTATAAGTTGCATTAATTATTAAATCATCTTTTCTATTTTTTATTATGTAAGATATTTTATCTTCATGTAAACCATTAATTAACTTAAGTTTTATTAATCTTTCTAAAATATCAAAATCTATATTTAGGTGCTTGTTATTTATATCAAGCTCTTGTGACAAGTCTAAGCATAAGTTTATTATGTTTTTAGGTACCAGTATTCCTTGAATTAATTCTTGTTTATTTTCATCTTTTATTGTTTTATATTTAATACTATAATTCTGTAAATCTATTGGCATATACTGATTTATCTGACATTTAATTAGTCCTATAATATGATTTTGTTTTTTTGATTTTATATTTTCAATGTTTCTAATAATAATTTGCTCATTTTGAATATTAAAAAATATACCATTATAGTTTTTATTTATATCAATATCTTTTCTTATTTTATTTAATAGTTCTTGTTTATAATGGCTTTTATCTTTAGACAATAATAAATTCAATTTCATGTCATAAATATTATGTGTTTCTATGTAAAACTTACTTCTTATTTGAGATAAGGAAATAACCTCTAAGTAATTATTATTTAACCCTATAATCATAAACCTTTTGATAAAATCACCCCTTTTTATTTTTAATTAAACATATACTTTTCTATTTTTATTCTTGTGGTTTAGGGTAAAAAACTTTCTCTCCTACTTTTACAGTTATTGAATCACCAGCTCCCTTTGTTATTGTAAATGCACCCTTATCTCCAGATTTTGATTTAGGCTCAAACTGAATATATTGATTTTTTACTAAGTCTGCTGGTTCTACTGATGTCTCTCCGTTGTTTATAGCCATCATCGCTGCCGTTGCAAGATTTGATGCTGTTGCATAATCTGCATTTAACTTTGCATTTTCTTGTACCTTTGAATACTTAGTTACTGCTATACTAGATAGCAATCCTATTATGGTTATGACTATTACCATTTCTATTAAAGTAAAGCCGTTGCCAAAACTTTATAAAACTATATAAAATTTGTTTAATTCCTTCTTCACAGAACTCTATTTCAAAAGTTATAACTAACAATCTACTCTAGTTTGGTGTAGCTCTCCAAAGGCTTAAATTCGGATACAACGCGTCCTACTTAGATTAGTAATTTCTCAAAATTCACCTATACTAATCCATACCCAAGGTGTATGCTATAATTACCAAGATTTATACTGGCATTTTTATCTCTATCTATTTCAAATCCACATTTAT
>JAVXJA010000049.1:0-20255 GCA_036648085.1 Terrisporobacter sp. | reverse complement strand
AAATATCCCCTGATTTAAATATGGGCTCATATCAAATAACTTAACTTCTTTATTTTCAAAGGTTAATATTAATTTATAATTATCTATTGGCTTAACATCTTTTATAGCTAAATACATATAATACCCCCTTACTTTAACGGTTCTATTTTAAATGGTAGTTCACTATTCATAGCTATTTCCCAATTTACTAATAATTCCTCTTGATGTAGCTCTGCCCAAGCAAGAACTAATCTAAGTTGTTTTTAGGTAGTTTACCATCTATCAGTTCACATGTTTTTATATCTATTACAGCAACTTCATTTTGGTAATATGCATGAAAATGTGATGGTGCGTGTTCCTTTGGAGCACAATACATTCTGATTATTATTCCGTAAAACATACTTATCGTTGGCCTTTTAATCAACCTTTCCTATTTTAAACTATTTACTATATTATACACTATTGTATTATAATTAAAAACATATCATAATACAATTTACTTCACACTATATAACAATTGCATCCTAATTAATATAATATAACAAGGCATTTCGCACTAACAATAGATTTATTGTTGAGGTGATTAAGTATATGATTCTATATGTTAATTTCGATGATATTTAAAATAAAAAATTCTATACTTTCAAATCTATGTTTTTAGTAGCTATCACATCTACATTTAAATTTACAATATTAGTTTTTAGTACATCACCTATTTTTACAGGTGCTTTCACTTCTATTTTTTTTATTTCTTCCATAACTTCAAATATTCTATCTTTAGGTATATTTTTATTCAATCTAACGCTTACTATTTCTAAGTCTCCATTAATTACTTTAACTGAAGTTGCTATATTTCTTTGAGGGTTTGTTAATTCTTGATTTACATATTCTCTTCCCTTTTTACACAAGGCTCCTTCAACTTTATTAATATTATTGTTCTCTACCTCGACCGCTATTTCACAACCATTTGGACATATTATGCAGGTAAATAATTTTTTCATTTTATAGTTACCTCCAAATCTTCTTTAGATAGTATATCTTCTTTATTTATTTTTATTTGAATCATTTCTGCTGGTATTGCTTTTTTCATTTTTACATATTTTATAAGATTGTTATTCTGTAATATTTCTATTTCAACATCTTTGTAGGGTTTTCTAACTCTCATAGATAAAATCACATCATTCTCCCCACTAATTTTTTGAGGTATGATATGGCTTATATTATTGTCTTTATTTATATTTATTTCACAGTGAGGAAGTTCTTCATTTTTTATATATTTAGCTACAGATTCTGCCAATCTTTCTCCTTCTAATGAAACAAAATCAACTAAATCATGAACATGTAATACATTTCCTGCAGCAAAAACACCTTCTACACTTGTTTCATAATTTTCGTCTATCATAGGTCCTTTTGTATTATTATCTAACTTAACTCCTGCTTTTAGTGATAACTCATTTTCTGGTATTAATCCTACTGACAATATTAAAGTATCACAGTCATAATCTTTTTCACTACCTTCTATAACTTGCATATTTTTATCTACTTTACTTACTGTTATTCCTTCTATTCTTGATTTTCCTTTAATCTTAGTTACTGTATGACTTAGATATAAAGGTATATTATAATCATTTAAACATTGCCCTATGTTTCTAGGAAGTCCACTAGCATATGGTAGTATTTCAAAAACAGCTTCTACTTTTGCTCCTTCTAAAGTCATTCTTCTAGCCATTATTAAACCTATATCACCTGAACCTAATATAATTACTTTTTCCCCAACCATAGTATTATGCAAATTCATATAAGATTGGGCCACACCTGCAGTATATACCCCTGCTGGTCTACTTCCAGGTATACTTATGGCACCTCTCGTTCTTTCTCTACATCCCATGGTTAAAATAACTGCCTTAGCTTCATATTCCAATAATCCTTTTTTATTTACGGCAATCACTTTTTTATCACTACTTACGTCTATTACTGTGGTATCACTTATATATTCAATTTTTTCCTCAATTACCTTGTCAATAAATCTTTGAGCATATTCTGGCCCACTTAGTGTTTCTTTAAACCTAGTTAAACCAAATCCATCATGGATACATTGTCTAAGTATTCCTCCTAGTTTTTTCTCTCTTTCAATTATTACTATATCTTTTATTCCACATTTTTTTAATTTTACTGCAACTGCTAATCCTGCTGGACCTCCTCCAATTATTATTACGTCTTTTTTTATAGCCATTATACTCTCACCTTCCCCACAAACATATTTGAATTTTTTCTAGAGTATAGTATTTCTTCTTCTCTTTTATCTTTTTCTTTCTGTATTAATTTAGCTATTCGTGTTTGACAGTAGCCTCCCTGACATCTTCCCATCATGGCACGAGTTCTGTATTTTATTCCTGTAACTGTATCTACCCCCAGCGGATTATTAATTGCTTCTAGTATTTCTGCCTTTGTTATGGTTTCACATCTACAAATTATTTCTCCATAATTCTCATCTTCTTCTATTAATTTTCTTTTTATTTCTATAGGCTGTTCGTTAAAATTTGTAATTCCTTTTCTATATTTATTAAAATTAGGATTTTCTTCTAGATTTTCTTTTTCACCTAATAGATTAACTACGTATTTTGCTATAGGTACTGCACTTGTAAGTCCTGGTGATTCTATTCCACTTAAATTAATAATATTAGGTATATCTTCTCTTAACTCTATTATAAAATCTCCATAACCTCCTTGATTTTTTCCTACTAATTTAGGTCTAATTCCAGAAAAGTTTCTTATGAAATATTCTTTTTTAATATGAGGAAATATCCTGTTTCCATCTTCTATTAATAAATCCATGACCTCTTTTGTTGTTGAATAATCATCTTTTGAATCTATATACTCATTACTCGGTCCTATAAATACATTTCCATCTATGGAAGGTGTCAAATGTATTCCAAGACCTCCTTCTTTTAAATTAGGAACTGGATATGCTGGCATATTTAAGTATTTTCCTACTTTTTGATCTAATATGAAATATTCTCCTCTACAGGGGTATATTGTGTATTCTTCTATTCCTAACATTTTTCCTATTTTATCACTGTTAAGTCCTGCACTATTTATTATCCATCTAGAGTTATAAGTGTCCTTAATTGTTCTTACTTCATAAATATCATTATTTCTATTTATATCTATCACTTCATTGTCTAAATAAAAATCCACTCCATTTTCTTTTGCATTTTCTGCCATAGCAATAGTGTAAATAAATGGATTCAATATAGCTGTACTTGGAGAATATAAAGCAAAGTTTCCATCTACATAAGGAGCTAATTCTTTAATTTTTTCTTTACCTATAATTTGTAGCCCTTCAACATGATTTACCCCTCCTTGCTTTTTTATTTCTATTAATTTTTCTTTATCTTCTTCACTAAAACCTACTACTAATTTTCCAGTTCTTTTAAATGGAATATTTAATTCCTTTGCAATTTCATCAAATCCTTCATTTCCTTCAACGCAAAATTTTGCCATTAAAGAGCCTGGTTCATTATTAAATCCGGCATGTAAAACTCCAGAATTTCTTCCACTAGTTTCTAAGCATACGTCTAATTCTTTTTCCAATACACAAATTTTCAATTTATATTTAGAAAGCTCTCGTGCTATGGAACTTCCAACTACTCCCCCTCCAATGATTACTATATCGTATATATTATTCACTTTTTTCACCCCATTTTTACTTATTGATATAAGTGTAGCATAATTTACTTGCAAAGATACTAGTTGAAAATCTAACTATTCATCACTACAATTAAAAGTATATTTAATCAGCTATGAATTAGCTTTGCTTATTTTCAAAGGGGGGAATTTATCATGAGGAAAATAAAAAAATTTTTATTAATAACTATAGTGATTTTATTACTTGTAGGTCTAGGCATTGGTACTTTTATCGGAAATTTTTTTTATAGTTTAGTAATAAGTCCAAAGATTTCAAAAAATACGGCTTATGCTGATTACATATATGATAATACTGTTAATGATGATAGCTGGCTTACAAAAAAATCTAACTACAGTGATCAGTATATAAAATCCTCTGATAATCTAAAGTTACATTCCTATGTAATTAACAATGAATTAAAAACTAATAAATGGGCTGTAATAGTTCATGGTTATGGTGAAGAAGGCAAATTAATGAGTCAAAAGGCAAAGTATTTCTATGATATGGGATATAATATTTTAATTCCTGATTTGAGAGCTTATGGAAAAAGTGAAGGTGACTATATTGGAATGGGTTGGGATGATAGATTAGATGTCATAAAATGGATTAATACTATAGTTGAAAATAATCCTAAGTCAGAAATCATACTTCACGGCACATCCATGGGAGGTGCTACAGTTCTAATGGCCTCAGGAGAAGATTTACCTTCTAATGTTAAGGCTATAGTCTCAGATTGTTCTTATACTTCTGCTTGGGATGTATTTAGTTACGAATTAAAAACTTATTTAAATATACCCTCTTTTCCTATAATGAACTTTATAAACTTAGTAACTATGTTTAACGCTGGCTATTCTATAAAAGATGCTTCTGCTTTAGAACAAGTAAAAAAAGCTACTGTACCTATTCTTTATATTCATGGCTGCAAAGATAAATTTGTGCCTTATTCTATGATGACTGAATTATATGAGGCTACTAATTCACCTAAAGAAAGATTGTATATAAGACCTGGGGAGCATGCTAATTCAGATATAATGAGACCTAATTTATATTGGAAAACTATAAATCGTTTTTTACAACAATATGTTAGTTAATTATATTTTTATAAAATAAAAAATCCTAACAATTAAAATAGTCAGTAAGTTAATTTTTAACTTACTGACTATTATTTAGAACTATAATTTTTATATAGCGCTTATTCCATAATATATACTGTTCTTCCATCACTATTTTTTGTTTCTTTTACTTTTGCATCTACTTTTACACCTTTTTGATCTATAATTAATCTGTTATTTTCAAATTTATACTTCATTGTAAGTGGTAAATTATAAATACCCTCTTGTTCTTTTAATACATAAGAACTTACTCCATCTATTTTGGCACTTCCATTGTCATTTTTAAATGTTGCACCAAAATCAACAATTACAACCTTTCCCTCGTACTCTATAAAATCGCTAGTTGTATAACTTCCATTCATTAATTTATTATTCAATTGTAATAATGGAATATTTTTATCATTTTCCGCATCTTTTATATTCTTTATTTTATTTTCTATTTTTTTATTACTTTTGTTAATTTGAGAGTTTGCCTTTTTTAATACTTTGTCATAGTGATCAGAATCATCTTTTACAGCTTTAACATCTTTTAAAATCATCTCTACTGGTCTTTGTGGATTTTCATCAATTTCTTTTTTCCAATTAGGATTGCTCTTATCTAATAACACTCCTGACACAAATCCTAGTTCATAAGATTCGTCATCACTACCTTCAAATACTTCGGTTTCTTTATTAAATAAATATTTAATTGATTCTATTTTTTCCTTATCTGAAATACCTTTATAATCTATACACATTAAATACTCAATATATCTAGCTTTACCTTCTGCTATATCTGTTATATTTGCTTGTTTATATTCATCAAGATATTCTTTTCCCCATTTTTCATTCCAATATTTAGCTTTTCCTAAATAGATTTTTTCATCTGTTGGATTTTCATAGGCTAATACTAGATTATCATAAATCATCTTACGATAAACTCTTGGCATAACCTCTTTAGGAAATGCTGTATAACGTTCATTATTATTTGCTCCATCTTTTACAACTTCATCATACTTTTCCATATTATCTCCATAGAAATGATACATTTCGTGTACTGCCACATCATAAATATAATTAAAATTCATAAATGAAAGCATTGGTATTAGACCTTTATTAATGGACATAACTATACCTTCTTTATTTTCAAATTTAATTGGGCTATAGCCTCCTGCACTTGGAAAATTAATCCCTTTCATTTCATCTTTTGTTAATTCTTTTTTATCTGTTTGAGTCAATAGCCACGCCTTAACTACTTTGTCAGTTTTATTGTCTCTTTCTCCTACAATAATATTTTTTTCTTTTAAATCATAGCCTTTCCATACATCGTTTGACATAGGACCATGTTTTTTATACATTTTAAAAGCATTATCTACGTATGTTTCCACATCTTTAGCTTTAGCTAGTTTTTTACCTTCTTGAATTACTTGTGGTGAATTTTTATCAACACCATTTCCCATAAATATCATCCCTATCCCTATTGCTAAAACTGCTCCAACTACTATGGTAGCTATTATAATCTTCTTTTTCATATATAAATACTTCCTTTCTTATTCAAAGTTTACCTTTATTACATAGTTATTTTTCCTTTGATAAATATACTATATCAATCAAACCTTGCTTTTCTCTTTAGGTTACCTTAAGATTACCTAAAGAAAAAACGCCACATTTATAAAATGCCGCGCTTTAAGTAGTTCTATGTTTTTGGAAGAGTAATTTTAAATATTGTACTCCAATTTTCTTTTTCATCTGAGACTAAACATATATTACCTTTATGTTTTTCTACTATACATCTTGTAATTGCTAGACCAAGTCCCGTACCATGTTTACTCCCTCTAGAATCATCCCCTGTAACTAGTGGATCAAAAATATTTCTTTGTAAATTTTTTTGTATCCCAACGCCATTATCTCTAATTTCTATAATACAATTATTATTTTCTTCATATACACCTATGGAAATAGTTGTATTTATTGGATTATACTTAATACTATTATTTATCAAATTATTTAAAACACGCTTAAACTGTAATGTATCAATATTAACAAACAGCTTACTCTCAGGAATATCTACATCTAAAATGAATTGTTCCTCTTCAATTTGTTCATATTTATATGCAAAAAATTTACGCAGGAACTCATTAATATTAATTTTTTCAGTCTTCATTTTATAGTCTTCTCTTTCAACCACACTATACTCATGAAAGAAATTAATTAATTCATTTAATTCCTCAGACTTCCTATATATTAATTGTAAATAGCTTTGTTTTTTATCTTCAGGTATTAAATTATCACACAAAGCCTTGCTATAACCTTGTATAGATGTAATTGGTGTTTTTAAGTCATGGGATATATCAGCTATAATCTTCTGCTTTTCTTCTTGCAATTTCTTATTTTCTACTTCATATTTATTTAGTCGATTTACCATAGTATTAAAACTATCACATATTTGAACAAATTCCTTGTCCCCCTTAAAACTTATAGGCTCTACATTAGTTTTAGTTGCTATAGATTGTAAACCCTCATTTAATTTATTCAGTGGCTTTTTTACCCTTGAGGTTAATACCTTCGAAAATCCAATTAATATACCAATATAAACTAATATAAATAATATAATAATACCTATTGAAACTATTTTAAACCAAACAGGTGTAACAGTGAAATATGCCTCTCTAACAATAGTTTCTGTAATTTCTAGTTGGGTGTTCATCTCTAGATAATGCTCTAACATAGCTACAATAATCATATAGCTTAATGAAATTATTACTACTAAAGCAACACTCATCGCCATAGTAAAGAAGAAATAATTTTTTATTAAAGATGAAAAAAAGCTATTATTTTTTAATTTTGTCAATTTTATAACCTAACCCCCTAACAGTTTTAATATAAACTGGATTTTGAGGATATTCTTCTATTTTTCCACGAAGTTTAGATATATGTACCATCACTGTGTTTTCATCTCCGTCAAAATATGTTCCATTTATATGCTCCCATATTTGTTCCTTTGTAAAGATACGTCCTCTAGACTTCATTAAATATACAAGTATTTTATATTCTGTAATAGTTAATGAAATTTCCTCATTATTTTTCTTAACAGTTGCACTATTTAAATTAATTTCTAAATCACCATTTTTTAATATATCTTCTTTAATTATATTATTTTCACTTAATTCATAGGCTCTACGTAGAGCAGATTTCACTCTAGCCATAACTTCTAGAGGATTAAAAGGCTTAGTCAAATAATCATCCGCACCTAAACTTAATCCTAAAATTTTATCTACATCCATATCTTTAGCAGATATTATTATAATTGGAATATTACTACTTGACCTTAATTTTTTTGTTACCTCTAGCCCATTTAACCCTGGCATCATTATATCTAATACAGCAAGGTGAATATTTTTATTATTTATTGTATCTAATGCTTCATTTCCGTTTTCTACAGAATAAACTGTATATCCTTCTCCTTCAAAATATAATTGAAGCAACTTAGCGATATCATTATCATCTTCAGCAATTAATATATTATACATTATCTTTTCATCTCCTTAATCATAGTTCATTTATTTCATGTCTTAATAAAGTTAAACTTTTATATTTACATATTATCCTAATTGTTTTTATATTATATCATCATATAATAATAAAAGTAATTTATATTGATATATGTAAATTCATATGGGTATAAATTTATTATATTATAAAATAAATAAAGAGGAATAATTCTATGATAAAGAAACTAGTTGATAAATACAAAGAATATAAAAAAATAAAAGAAAGTACACCGCAGAAAGTATGTAAATGTTATAACGTTAGTAATCATGATATAAAAAATGCTATAGAAAATGGATGTACTGGTATAAGTCACGTAAGATCTGTTACTAAAGCCGGTACTGCTTGTGGTAAATGTAATTCTTCTGTAGAAAGTATTGTTTATAAAGCCATAAAAAAACAAGACTCTAAATAAAAAGAGTCTTGTTTTTTGTGTAAATTTATTTTATCAAAATCATTAAATTAGTTAGCTTGCCCTAAATCACTTGATGAATTATTTGATTCATCAGTTCCTTGATCTTCTTTTATGATTATACTTCTATTCCATAACATAAGACCTACTGTAGATGCTATTAAAGCTCCTATTCCAATTGTTTTGAATTCAGTTAATTTTACTATTAACCATGGAAGTGGACTTGATCCATAATCAATACTTGATATCATTGTTGCACCATCTGGTATTGCAAACTTAGCTGCTAAAGCTGCTTCTGTAAATAGTGGTGACATATTTGTTACGATTAATAAACCTGCTCCTACAACTATAACACCTATTACAAATGTTCTGAAGAAATCTCCTCTTGCAAGTGGAGTTATTAAAACAAACATAAATGGTAGTCCAGCAAGTGAAGCAAATGGTAAGAATTGATTTCCACTTACATATCCATTTGAACTTATAATTGCATTTATTATTCCTCTTTGTCTACTTGTTGCTTTAATCATTTCTGTCTCCCTTATGTTTATATAGTATCAACAATAGTAATTTTAAAATAGTTTATATATTTCTCTTATAAAGAGACATTTGTCGACTAACTTAAAGAAACAATGTCCTTTATCTATTCTATATGGTTGTATATAAGGTTTATACAATATAATTTTATTTATATGTGTAAAAAAATAAGCCACTGATTATATATCAGTGACTATGTTATCTTAATCTATTTTAATTTGGTCTATTTCATCTATAGATAACCCTGTTTTTAGTGCTATTGTTTCTACATCTAATACATCTTAGGATCTAGCAGTCCTCTCATACAATCACACCCTTTGCTTAATCATATTTTAATAATCTCTCCATCAAATTTACTATTTTTCAATATGCTCTACTTATTGAAATTTATTTTACCCTTTTAAACATTTGATGATTTTTATTGAACTCGACTAAATCCCATAAGTTACCGTATAAATCCTTAAATACTGCAACAACACCATAGTCCTGTTCTTTGGGTTCTCTAACAAATTCTATTCCTACATCTTTCATTTCATTATAATCACGCCAAAAATCATCAGTTCCAAGAAAAAGAAAAACTCTTCCACCCGCTTGATTTCCTATGTAATCCTCTTGTTCTGATTTAGATGCCCTTGCTAACAATATAGTTGTTGCATTTGAACCTGGTGGAGATACTACCACCCATCTTTTATCTTGCTCTGGCTGATATGTGTCTTCTATTAGTTCAAAATGGAGCTTATTGGTGTAAAAATCAATTGCTTCATCATAATCTTTCACTACTAAAGCAATATGTACTATTGATTGAATCATAAATTTTCATCCTTTCTATACTGTGATTACCTAATATAAGAAATTGGAATTTATAAGGAAACATAAATTTAAATCCGTTATTTTTCAGAACTTAAATATTAATAAATCTCAATTATTTTTCAGATTCTAATTTAGATTCATAAAATATAACTTCATTGTACGGTTTAATATTGTTTTTCCAATTTTTAGTTGTTTCTAAAGCTCTTTCCCGCTATTTGCAATTAGAAAACACTCTTTATTTATATATATTTTGTACATATTTAAAATTACATATTATTCGTGTATATTAAATACGCCATTCAACTATGTTTTCTATTTTTTTTCTGGGTCTTTGTTTAGGATTCTCTGCAGGATAACCAAATGCCATACAAGCAATTAACTGTCCATCAATATTCAACCAATTAACTAATTCATTATACGCAAAGTAAATATCACAAATCCATAAACTTCCTATTCCTAGTGCAGTAGCAGATATAGACATATTCTCAATACAAGCTCCAACACATTGCAAATTAGCCATATCATAGAATCGCTCTTCTAAACTTAAATTTTCTATTGGAGATTTTCCAAATGGATTATATACAAAAATAACTGTAGATGCTTGGCACATAATGTCTATGGTATAACGTGTTCCAGACTCAAATTTACCACTATTAGGAAGTAATTTAGGATTGTTAAATTCTTCAATTGCTCCTTTTCTAAATATTTCTATCATTTCTTTTTTCTCATCCCCTTGAAAAACAATAAAACTCCAAGGTTGTCTGTTTTTTGAAGATGGTGCACTCATACCTGACAGTATAATTTTTTCTATTATTTCTTTAGATATTGATTTATTTTCAAATTTTCTTATACTACGCCTACTTAAAATTGCATCTATTGCCTCCATTGTTATTCCTCCGACTATCTATAATATTTATATTATTATTACATCATAATTCAAATTATAATACAATATTATTTTAAAATGTACACTAAACCAAATGTTTTTATATACATACTGACTTAAATAATCGACCATATAAATTCTAATTTATCTCTTAATTATAACAGAAAAGCCACTGATTTTACGTCAATGACTATATCATCTCAATCTATTTTAATTTATTTATTTCATCTATAGATAACCCTATTTTTAATGCTATAGTATCTACATCTAACAATGATTTTGCTATTTCTATAGCTTTCTTTTTTTCACCTTCTTTTATTCCTCCTTCCTTACTAAAAATATCTTTTTGAATTTCTAAAAGTTCATTATCCAATGCTTCACTTTTAAGCAACGGAGTTGTCTGAAGCGATAGCCAAGGCATCCCGTTGGCGGCATGAGCAAAGGGATTTTTTTATTTGCCAATTTATTTTATTGTATAATTAAGGAAATAAAAGTTTAACTATTTCTTCTTCAAAAGCCTCTAATATGGTTTTCCATGCCGCATCGTAATCATGCTTTTTTACCAATATATCTACTGTAATTAAAAATAAGCCTCTAATTAAAGAGACTTATTCCTTCTAAACTATATAGCTCTAGTATATCCTTTTAACCACTCAGCTTCTTCAGCAGTTAAGAATGGACTAACTGTTTCGAATACCATTGCATGATATTTGTTTAAGTATACTTTTTCATCTTCTTTCATTGAATCAACGTTTATAGCATCTAAATCTATTGGAGCTATTGTTATTGATTCAAATTCCATGAATTGACCGAATTCATTTTTAACGCCTTTTTTACAAAGCATTTCATTTTCTAGTCTTATACCATGAGATCCTGCAGCATAGAATCCTGGCTCATTAGTAGTTATCATTCCTTCTTCTAATGTAGCAGAGTTTCTATTATCACATCTTACACCATTTGGTCCTTCATGAACATTTAATACATGTCCTATACCGTGACCTGTACCATGGTTGTAGTTAAGATTTTGTTCCCACATGATTCCTCTAGCTAATATATCTAAGTAGTATCCATTTACACCGTGTAAGAATTTAGCACCTGATAATCTTATCATAGCTCTAGCAACTGATGTAAAGTGAGATTTTTCTTCTTCAGTAAGATTTCCAAGAGCATAAGTTCTTGTTATATCAGTAGTTCCATCGAAGTATTGTCCACCTGAATCTAATAAGAATAATCCTTCTGGTTGTAATGTCTTACTAGTTTCTTCAGTAGCACTATAATGAACTATAGCAGCATGTTCTTTGTATCCAGCTATAGAAGCGAAACTTGGCTCTATAAAGTTACCTTGTTGAGCTCTAAGCTCAGTCATTTTATCTGCTGCACTTATTTCAGTTATTTCTATTTTCCCTATGTTGTTTTTTAACCAGTACATAAACTTAGTTACAGCTACACCATCTCTAATGTGGCATTTCTTAGTATTTTCTACTTCAACAGCATTTTTTTCTGCTTTAAATATAGTAGTTGGGTTCATAGCATCAACTACCTTTACATTAGCTGGTATATTTTTTAATATAGTGTAGTTTATTCTGCTGTTATCAACTAAAACTACTTGGTTTTCTTCTATAGTTTTAACAAACTCATCTATTTCGAAGTAACCTTTTATTTCAACAGTTTCTTCACCAAAGCTTGCTAATATTTCTTCATTTAATTTATTTGCATCAACAAATAAAGTAGCTTTTTCTAAAGTAACTACTGCATAAGAAAGTACAACTGGATTAAATTTAACATCTCCACCTCTTATATTAAATAACCAAGCTATATCATCTAAACTTGTTAATATATGAGCAGTTGCTCCTTTTGCTTCCATAGCTTTTCTTACTCTAGCTATTTTACTTTTGAAATCTTCTCCACTAAATTGAACATCTAATAAGAATGCTTTTTCTTCAGATAAACTTGGTCTATTTTCCCAAACTTCATCTAATAAGTCACCTTCATAAGATATTGTTATATCTTTTTTAGATAAACTTGCTTCAAAATCTTTCCCCATGCCAGCACTCATAGCTCTTCCATCAAATCCTATTTTACATCCTGCTGGAACTTCATTTTCTATGTATTCAAAAGTCGTAGGAACGTTTTCTTCACCCATTTTATAAAGTTCTACACAAGTTCCTGCTAACTCTTTATCTGCTTGTAAGAAGTATCTTCCATCTGTCCAAAGTATAGCTTTTTCCTGCGTAATAACTACAGTACCAGCTGAACCAGTAAACCCTGATATATATTGTCTTCCTTTGAAGAATTCTCCAACATACTCACTTTGATGATAATCTGCAGAAGGTATTACGTATGCAAATATACCTTTTTCTTTCATAACACTTCTTAACTTTGCAATTCTGTCGTTAACCATAATTAAACCACCTTTACTCGTTAAAATGTCTTAGTTTCTCATTTAACTTTATATATATTTTTTTCATATAGGGTTCTTTACTTATTTTTACAGCTTCCTCTAAATCAAACCATTTAACACCACTATTTTCGTCTTTCTTAATATGTGTTATTTGATTATCATGTGCACATAATAAATAAGTAAGGTTTAGATGTATATGAGATGAAACATATTTTCCTTTTTTCATATGTCCATTTACACCCATAACTTCTAAGGAAAAAATATCTTTAGATAAATATTTCACCTCTTTAAGACCAGTTTCTTCTCTTGCCTCTTTTAATGAAACCTGAAGTAAATCACTATCACCATCTGCATGTCCGCCTGCCCATGACCATGAGTCATAGATATTATGATAAACCATAAGGACCTTTGTTCTGCTTTCATTTACTATCCAACAAGAAGATGTTAAATGACCTATCTCGTTGTTTCTAGTAAGTACATCATCAAAAGTATCTATATATTTTAATATTATCTCTTTATCTTTTGCTTCTTCACAATTATATGGTGAATAATTTTTTATTTCTTCTCTAAAATTCATTCTTACCTCCCCCATAAATAATAACCCTAAAACAAATTTTACCTTATTATTACATCATTATCAATGATATAATTGATTTATTTAATTGGTTACACAGTATAAATTTTATTTTATTTAAATGATTTTTCTTATGCCGCACCTAATTTTTTTTACAAAAAAACTTCTACATATTTTGCAGAAGCTTTTCATATCAAACTATAAATTTCATTTTTTGCAATATCTTTATTATTAAACACTTTTTTTATCTCCACTGGGGAATTTCCCAGGACATAAATTTTGTCGGATAATATAAGGGCTTCCTCAATATCATGAGTTACAAATAATACTGTTCTATTTTCTTTGTGTAAAATTTCCTTTAGATTATTCATAATAATTTCTTTATTAATAACATCTATGGACTTAAAAGGCTCGTCCATTATTATGACCTTGGATGGATAAATAAGAGACCTGGCAATATTTACTCTTTGTCTTAATCCTCCGCTTAACATTTGAGGATAATAATTCTTATACTCTTTAATTCCAACTAAGTCTAAGTATTTATTACATAAGTCTTCAACTTCTGTTTTATTATAAATTTTATTAACAACTAAACTTATATTTTCCTTCACAGTTAGCCAGTCTATTAATCTATCATCTTGAAAAATATAGCTTAAGCCTTCTTTTTCTATAGTATTAAAGTCTTCATCATCACTGTCTATCATTCCACTTATTATATTTAGTAATGTACTTTTTCCACATCCAGATTTGCCAATAATACAGTTGACTTGATTTTTATAAAAATCTATATGGAAATTTTGAAAAATCACCTTATTATTATATCTTTTGTTAAGATTTTTAATAGAAATAACATTATTTATCTTTTCCATATAAATGATCTCCTTACTAAGAATTTTTCAATTTGATTTAATAAAAATGAAATTACAACAATTATTATTATCCATGCAAAAATAGCTGTTGTATTAAAGTTTACTTTTTCAGATTGTATCATTGCCCCTATTCCGTATAAAGGTTGCCCATAAACTTCTCCTGCAATAACAATTTTAAAACCTAGAGAAATTGTGGATGATAATATGGATATTAAGCTAAATCTTATGGCTGGAAGATATATCTTCATTATTTTATTTTTACTTCCTATTTTATATAAGTTTGCCATTTCTAAAATGCCCTTATCTATACTGTTCATAGATCCTAAAATACAATCATATAAAACTGGAAATACCATTATAAATACAACTATATAAGGTGCACTTTCTTTGTTAAACCAAATTAATGCCAGGACTATAAGTACCATGTTTGGAATGGCACTTGCTAAAGTTGTAATTGGTGTTATAAAGTTTTTGAACCAACTTCTGCTATAGGATATTATTCCTAAAATAAAAGCCACTCCTAAGGCTGCAATAAAACTTATTATACATCTTCCTAAAGTTGATATTACATCTATTATAAATCTATCTGTAAAAACTATTTCTTTTATACTTATTAATACTTGTCCCAAGGTAGGTAGATAAATATCATTATCTATTTTTATAGCTATTATCTCCCATAAAAATAACAGGATAACACATGAAAGTGCTACCTGTAGTTTATTTTTATCTTCTATTATCTTATTTTTATTCTTTGTAGTATATTGACTCATCTATAAGCTCTCCCCCTAACATTTCTGTATCCTAGTTATATAAATAAGTAAAGCCTTATGTTCATAGTACTACAATTGGTAGTATTATTCAATAAGGCTAGTTTTCGTTATATATATGTAATTAATTATTAATTATCTTTACTACATAAGCTATCTAATTTATCTTTTAGATTACCACTGATATTACTTTCACTCCATTTACTTTTATATGCATAGTCACCACATTGAACCATATCCATAGTAACTTTTAAACCTATGTTCATATCTTGGTAAGAATTATTATCTATTTCATTTACTATATTTTCACTTGCAGTTCCTATTCCACCTTCATGTTTCCCTAAAAATTTAACGCCTTTTATTAAGGCTAATTTATTATTTGTATTTTTTACAGTATTCATATAATATAAATATCCATCATTTTCATTATAATACCAGTAATCTTTACTTTTTTCAGATGATTCCTCTAATATATTTTTTACGCTTTCTTCAAATAAAATTTTAATATTATCAGCTGAATTATTATTTTCTTTTCCTTGGCTATCCATCCAGTAAGGTTCAACCTTTACTCTCAGTAAACTATCTGCTGTTGACTCAGGTATTATACCTACAGGTAAAGTAACTTCATCTCCTGGAACTATTCCATTAGTATTACTTGGGACATCAGTAGTTGTAATCCCATCTATTTTTCCATCTACTTTTAAAGTATTTGTAACCCTTTGATCTGCTTCTGTTTTCTTAAAGAAGTACCCCAATGTAAATGCTCCTATTGGTAATAATATTAAAGCCAATACTAAGGCTAATTTTTTATATGTATTTTTCTTTTTCTTCATATATTCCCTCCAGTTTTTTAAATATTATTATCATCTATTCCACTATTACTTTACATTCCTCTTCACTTTCAAAAGCCACATTTTTCTCATTCATGACTTTTTCAAAATAATCTTCTATTGTAAAATCTTCTATATCCCACTCATATTTGTATGCAAAATTATTTACCTGCACACCTTCAACTATAATATCTGCTTTTATTTCTTTATCTTCTAATAACTTTTTTTCTTCTTTAGTTAAATTAATTTCTATACTTTTTATCAAAGGTCTTTCAGTTCTATGTCCCACCTTTAAAGCTTTTGTATAGTACATGTAATCATCTTTTCCTTTGTACCAATTTTCTTCATCTTGTTGATTATAATTTATTATTATAGATGAATTATTCAAAGCTCTTGTGTTATTCTCATTTTTTTCATCATAAACGTACACAAAAACACTTACTCTGATAAATACATCACAGCTTCCTTCATTTTTAAAATTCACACCTAAATTACTACTATCATCGTTTTTTTCTGTAGTAATTTCTATCTTTCCCGCTCTATCTTTATACAAATAAGTTTTAAATCCATAGAAGAACATATCCCCATAAGCTAAGCATGAACATAAAATAACAAATAGTACCATTATAAAAATTAATATCTTATTTTTTCTCATATTAATCACCTGATAATCTGTAAATCTTCTATTTTTCTTTGAGTAAAATATTTATTAGATTTAGTACTTGTACTAAATCTTATAGATTTTTTACTTCCATTTGTTTCATTCGTCAGCTTTACTATCTGCTTTTTAACTGGTTTATGTGTACTACTATTAATTAATGACACCTCATAATCATACGCTAAATCTAAACCATCCACAGTGTATGTATTATTTGACTTTACTTTTAAGTTACATTTGTTATTTTTCCCTTCAATTTTTACATAAAAATGATCACTGCAATTTTCTTGGCAATCTACAGTGATGTCTAATCTTCCTTTTAGTTGATTTACTTTATTACTTCCCACCCCTTGGCTCTTATAAAATAAATACTTGTCCAAGTAGTTAAACTCTAATATGTAATTATAATCAATTTTTGTTTTTAAACTATTGTAATCAGTAACAATATAATTTATTTTATCACTAGATATGGTTATCTTATCACCAATATTTAAGCTAGATAAAGAATTTAAATCAGTGAGCTCTTCTTCATAATATATCTTAGTTTCATTTGTAATATCTTCATTTTTATATGTAATTTTGTTTGAATTAATTTTTAAAACATCTTCTGGTGTTTGACTTCCTATAATAAAATTCAATACTAAATCTAAATTTTCATATGAGAAACTATTACTTTCATTAATTATTTCCACATCATAATAAATTTTGTCTCCAGAAGAAAATTTATAATCCTCATCTAAATATATTTTTTCATTATTCTCTATAAAATAAGGCTTTAATTTAACTGTAAACTTTGGAGTTTCTATTAAAAATAAATCTATTTTTCCAATACCTCCATATGCTTCTTTAGGATTATCTGTTGGTCTAACAAGTTGTCCAATTAATACTTGTATTTTATTGTTTTCTTTAGTTATATATGATGTAATATCACCCTTCATTTTATAAACTCCACTACTGGGTTCTTCTTTTAAAATGTTCATGTCTGCATGAGATTTATCTAGATTATCAGTTAGCAAATCATGCTCTTTTTCATTACAATATTTATCAATTTCTTTAGGCCTAGAATCCAAATATTCTAATCTTATAGGTAAGCCACCCTTTTCTTTAATATATTTAAAATTATAATTAGTTTTAACTGCTCTATAATTAAGTGGAATTAAATCTTCATTAATAACAATATTAATTAGGTCCTTAAAAGGAATAATCATTTCAAATGCTTTATTATTGTCTGTACTAACTCCTAATACAGCTTGTACATCATTTTTAGAAATGGCACTAAATTGCTCTTTAGTTAAATTAAATTCACCTTCTAACATTCTATATTCTACTACTCCATATATAGGCTTTTCTGTTCCTATATACATACTATAACATGGCCATGTTATATATTTATTTCCATTAATACCTTCCTTCCACTTAACATTCAAAGACTGATTTTTATTTGTATTTTTCAACCATGAAAATATACTTGAAAATTTGTATGGGTTTACACTCTGATCAGTTGATATAGATGTTCTTAATATCTTATCTTCTTCAACTGTTTCCTTTCCTTCCTTTTGTAACAACTTATTTAATGTATTAATATCTCTCATTTCTCTATTACTAGTAATATTATCTTGATATAAGATATCAAGTATCTGTACCTTATCATCTCCAATCCCTATATTTTCAATTTCATTAAAGCTTACACCATTGAGTTTTTTACCATTCCCCTCTCCAATATCATTAGCTTCTCTAGTCTTTATCCAGTTTTCAATGCTTACCCTTTCCACCCCTTTAGGAAGGGCCTCAACTTTTACACCGAAAACCAAGTTAATCATAAACATAGTTAAAAGTACAAAAGTTATCTTTAGTAGATTCTTAATTGCCATCACCTGGTTCTAAAAATATATACAAATATACTCATATTAAGTAATTTAATATAATCTTCTAGATAATTCGCGCTTTTTCTATCCTTTGATAGTTTTAAGCCTTGGATGTACCAGTTAAGTGTATATTCTTACTACGCTTTATCCTACAACCGTATCTAAGCCACAAAGTTGCAAAATGCAATTTTTAAGCTACCCTGTGAGCACATGAAATTTTAAAAACTATTATCACCTACCCTTTTGTTCGTTTTAAAGACCATATGTTTGTAATAATAGTTTTTGTAATATAAAATTATTTATTAGTATTTTAGAAATATATTTCATATAGAGTTTTAAAATTGCATGTGTACCACTTAGTAGCTCAAATTTACACTTTGTTAATGATACGGTTTAAATACAATTATCCACTGAATTATATCTATTATTTGTATATATTTTTAGAGTGTTCAATTAGGTTCGTTACTCCTAACCAGTTCTCTTAAGCAACCGCGTTGGCGACTACTTTTATGAACTTCTTATGCTTTCACATAAGCACAGACTATATCACCATCCAATTAATTGGATGCTCCCCATTTCCCCACACTTGCAGGTACGAGATTTCTCTCTAGTCGTTGAACGTTCTTCTATTAGAAGCTTCGCTGCTGATTATCCATTATTAAAGCACTTAGGATTTAACCTTATACCATCTAACTAATTTTTTCTACTTTCGTAACCTTTGAGCCACTTAGTGGGCCACTCACTTCACACCTAGGCTTATTTCATCCTTATGTTGTGGTTTAGTTAGCTTTAGGAACTTCCAGCAATTAAAGGAGTTTTGGGTAGATTAATATCTACCACTCTACACTCTTTATGAATGTAGGGAGCTTTTTATTTTCAAAAATATACTTGTATACGTTAGCGTATACTTGGATATATTTTTGACAACTATTTAGTTGCTCCAAGAATAGTCGTGCATGGTGCTAATATTTTAAGTAGTAAAGCTTTTTATAATTTTTAGCTAGCACCACACACATATTAATTTATATTATAAAACCCTTTATTTTATTACTATTTTTTACTAAGCATTTAGTTTTATATCTATATTTCCATTATATTTTTACTAAACTCATTTTCGTGTATACAACTTCCTTATTTGTATATCTTCCTCATATGTTCCCGACTAATACCATATCTAACTCTTAGCATATCTCTATTTGTTCCGTTATAATCTCTTATTAATTCTCTATTTCTGACTCCAATAAGTGTCAAAAGAGCCTGTAGTTATTAAGATTTTCTTAATAGCTACAGGCTCTTGTAATAGTTTTAGCTTATATATTATAATATTAATCCCATGCTTACT
>JAVXJA010000048.1:0-21533 GCA_036648085.1 Terrisporobacter sp. | reverse complement strand
AAAGTAGATGGTACGCCTTTTAATAATGTTTTAGATAAAACATATGAAACAAGCAAAGTAGTAAGTACGCCAACAATAATTAAGGCAGTAATTGAAAGTGCAGTAATACTACTTGATAAAAAAGAATTACTAATAGTTGAGCTAAAGAAGATAGTAGAAATAGCAATAAGAGTAGGAAAACGTCCATTACAAGGAACAAAGTTATTAGTTAAAATAGCGATTAATCTTTCTCTTGGAGAGTCTATAATTCTACACCCGATTACACCTGCTGCGTTACATCCAAAACCCATACACATGGTAAGGCATTGTTTACCATGACAACATGCTTTTTTAAATAAGTGATCCAAATTAAAGGCTACTCTTGGCAAATAACCTAAGTCTTCTAACAAAGTAAATAAAGGAAAAAATATTGCCATAGGTGGAAGCATTACAGAAATGACCCATGCCAAAGTTCTATAAAGTCCGTAAGACAACATGTCACAAATCATTATAGGTAAGCCCATATTTTGTAGTGTATTATATAAAGTAGGTTCAAAGCTAAATAAAAAATTAGAAAGTAATTGAGAAGGATAATTGGCACCTTGAATAGTAATCCATAAAACTATAGATAATAGAAGTAACATAATTGGTAGTCCTAAATATTTAGAGGTAACTATGGAATCTATTTTCTCATCTTTATCTAAAGCTTTTTTGTTACTAAATATGGTTACACTATCTCCTAAAGCTTTTGCGTAGTCATAATTTGTTTTGGTGAAATTATTTCTTATTTTGTCTTTATTTAAATCAGATGGCAATTTACTTTTTATTTTTAATAAATCATTTAAGATATTTTCCTTAGAATAACTATTTAAAGATTCAAATATACTCTCATCTCCATCAATTAATCTAAGACCTAGCCATCTAGGATTAATATCTGGAACTAAATTAATCAAATCCTTTTCTATGAACTTTACAATATCTTCAATTTCGCTATCATACTTGACTAATTTAGTATTGAAATTATATTTATTCTTTACAACTTCATTTAAGGTTTCTTGTAACTTATCCATGTTATAACCATTTCTAGCAGCAGTTAAAACAACAGGTATTCCTAATTTTCTTTCAAGCTTAGCTCTATTAATTTCTATACCTTTTTTCTTAGCTTCATCAATTAAGTTTATACATAACACAACCTTATCAGTTAATTCCATTACTTGAAAAAGTAGATTTAAATTTCTTTCTAAACAAGTAGCATCACAAACTACAATTACAGCATGTGGATTACCAAAACATATAAAATCACGACTTACAATTTCCTCTTGAGATAAAGGAAAAAGGGAGTAAGTACCAGGTAAATCTATAAGTGAATAATTAACATTCTCATAAGAAAAATCTCCTCTAGCTGTACATACAGTTTTACCAGGCCAATTTCCAGTATGTTGCTTTAACCCTGTTAAATAATTAAACACAGTACTTTTACCTGTATTAGGATTTCCTGCAAGTGCGATTATAAATTGATCATTTTTTTTTTCTATAGAAAACATATCCTCAAGGGATTTCATTTTTGTAGACTGTTGTGTTAGACCCATGTTGCAATCCCCCCCATAAGAATTAAATTTCGGAAACTATAATTAAATTGCTTTCTTCTTTTCTTAAAGCTATTTTACTTCCCCTAATGTTATATACTGTTAAATTATTTTTAGGTCCTTTTCGTAAAACATTTATTTGTGCTCCTTCAGTAAGTCCTAAAGCAAGCATTCTTTCTTTTAGATTACCTGTAGATAATAGATTTTCTACTTTAACAGTATTTTTCACTCCGATGTCTGTAAGTTTTTTCATTGTCAACCTCCATTGATTTTAGCCTAAGCTAACATTCTTAATTTTACAATATGCACTTAATATTAAAAAAGTTCTATGAAATAAAGTAATAAATAATAAATATAAGAAATATAAAAATTATAGGAGGAATTTATATGAGAAGAAAAGAAGATTACTATACATTTAATGAATATATGAAAAATAATAATTTGACCCCTAGTGAGGAAGACTACCTCGAAATGATTTACAGATTAAGTTTACAAAATGAAAACGTTGCAGTAAAGGATATATCTAAGGAGTTAAATATCAAACCTCCATCAGTGACAAAAATGGTGAAAAAATTAGGCGAGAAAAAAATGTTAGATTATAGAAAATATGACTTTATAGAGCTAACAGAATTAGGCGCTAATGTTGGAGATAGATTGTTAAAAAGGCATAATATAATAAGAGAGTTTTTAACTATAATAGGTATAAAAGAGTCCATACATGAAGAAACAGAAAAGATTGAACATACAATAAATCTGGAGACTCTTATACAAATTGAGGAGTTAATTAATTTTATTAATGAAAATAATGATATAAAAGAAAGATTTTTATCATATAAATCCAAGATAATTTTATAGTGAATTAGATATTTAACTTGAAAAATTTAACTTATGCTTACAAAGGATAAGAGATTATATGCTTTACTCAAATCTTAGGTTTTAAAAATAATGTAAGCAGGTGAAAATATGAAATTAAAAAAATTATTAAAAGACGTAGAAGTTATATCTCTTATTGGTTCTGATGAAGTTGAAATATTAGCAGTGGAATATGATTCTAGAAAAGTAGAAAATAATAGCTTATTTATATGTATAAATGGAAGTAATATAAATAGTCATATTTTTATTGAAGATTGTAAAAAAAGAGGAGCGGTATGCTTTTTAATTGAAGAAGATGTGGATTACGAGGAAGGATATACTTATGTTAAAGTTAGAAACACTAATGTATCCATGTCTATTATAGCTAATAATTTTTATGACAATCCATCAAAGAAAATAAATTTAATTGGAGTAACAGGAACTAATGGAAAAACAAGTATAGCAACATTTTTAAGAGAAATATTTAAATTAAAATGTAATTGTGGATTTATAGGTACTACTTGTATAGATGATGGTGAAAATTTATTAAAAACAGATAATACAACACCAAATAATATTGAAATTCAAAAGAACTTATATAATATGATACAAAATAATTGTGAGTATTGTTTTATGGAAGTATCATCTCATGCTTTATCTTTAAATAGAGTAGACAACTTACAATATAATATTGGTATATTTACGAATTTAACGGAAGATCATTTAGATTACCATAAAACCTTTGAGGAATATAGAAAAGCAAAAGAAAAATTATTTTATAAAACTACTGATAAAAATATAATTAATATAGATGATATCAATGGAAGGATTATATTAGATAATATAAGAAATTTAAAGATACCTTATTATACTTATGGAATGAATAATACTGGAACTTTTACAGCAAAAGATGTTAAATTACACGAAGATAAAACTATATATACTTTAATTGGACCTAATGATATAGAAAAAGAGATTGTATTAAATATGGCAGGGCAATTTACTGTATATAATTCACTAGCAGTTATTTGCACTTGTTATGCACTAAATATGGATATAGATGAAATTATTTTATATTTAAGAAATTTAAAATCTGTTTCTGGAAGATTTGAAAAGGTGGAAAATAATAAAGGATTAAATGTTTTTGTAGATTATGCTCATACTCCAGATGCTTTAGATAATGTACTTAAAAGTGTAAAATCCTTTGTAAAAGGAAATATAATTACAGTATTTGGATGCGGTGGGAATAGAGAAAAAGGAAAAAGACCGATTATGGGATCAATAGCTCAAAAGTATTCTGATTTAGTAATAATTACTTCTGATAATCCTAGATTTGAAGAGCCAGAAGATATAATAAATGATATTGTTAAAGGTATTGATAAAAATAAAGAAAATTATTTGATAATTGAAGATAGAAAAGAAGCTATAAAAAAAGCTATAGAAAGTGCAACGACTAGAGATGTAGTATTAATAGCTGGAAAAGGACACGAAAATTATCAAATAATAAAAGATAAAGTTTTAGATTTTGATGACAAAAAAATAGCAAAAGAAATAATAGAAAAAGAAGCTGTACAATGATACAGCTTCTTTTTCTATTTAAGAAGTTAATTCACATAATAAATTAATTTCATTATCCTCGAACCATTTTAATGTAAAATCTCTAAATAAAGATTCATTTTTAGTTAATCTCTTGTTTCTTAACTGAGCCAAAAATATATTGGCAGAGAAGCTATTTTTTAGTTTGCAGATATGTATATTATTATTTACATTGTTTTTGTAATCTTCAGCAACTTTGAATGGGGATAAGGTAATTCCAATATTCTCAGAAACTAAAGCAAAAAGAGTTTTAGTTTGACTATCAATATAAGATGTATTTGGAAAATAATTTAAATTACCCCAAGTATTTAAAAAAACATTATGTAGGTAGTAATCACCATTTACGCATAAGTATTTTTCTTTTGATGTATCAAAGATGTCTATAGACTCATATGAAGAAAAAGCATGCTCTTTTGAAGTTATCAAAACTAATTCATCATGTACTATTTTATGTAAAGTTAAAATATTATTATGCTCATAATGAGAATTAATAAAGGCAAGGTTGACTATTGACTCATTTAAATATTCAAGTGTTTTTTTATTAGATCTTTCTGTTAAATCTACTTGAATTTGAGGATACTGTTTTTGGAAGTCTCCTATTAATGTAGCAATACCGTATTCAACCATAGTATCAATTACACCAATGGATATAGAGGTACTTTCCTCACATGAATATTTTCTCATGTCAGAAATTATAGTATTGTATCCAGCTATAGATTTTTTCGCGAATTTATAAAATTCTTCTCCAGCTTCTGTAAGTCGTATACTTCGATGCTGTCTATTAAATAGTTCTACCCCTAGCTCTTTTTCTAATGATTTAATATGTTTTGAAATTGATGATTGAGAAATATATAATTCTTGAGATGCTAAGGTGAAATGATTGTATTTAACTATTGCTAAAAAAGACTTTATTTGTTCAAAAGTCATATTTTCATCCCCCTAAAAAACATTATATGGTATTATTATAACAGATATAATTTAAAAAAAGGGGATACTAAGATTAATTTAAAAGTTTTTGGAGGCATAAAATTGAATAGTTCAATAAGAAAATTAACAGAAGCAGCAATACTTACATCAGTATTCATAGTTATAACTCTCTTTGCTTTATCAACAGGTATAGGATATGGTATATATTTAGATTTTGGAGTGCCAATAGTTTTTGCACTTATATATTTTAGATGTGATTTTAAATACACATTATTATCAGGAATAAGTTCCATAGCAATTATAATGCTAGTACTTGGAAATTTTATAACAGCAATACTCATAAGTCAAAGTTTTTTACTTGGAATAATTTGCGGATATTTATTATGTTTAAATAGTGGTATATTTGATGATTTATTTTTGGGTTCCATAGGTGGAGTTATTTTTATGGTTTTAATTGATATATATGCAAGAAATTTAATTGGATATAGTTTTATGGAAGAATTTCAAGGATATATAGATTTTTTCAAAAATCCACCAACTTATTTACTTACATATTTACCTTTTATAAAACATATAAACTTTGAGATACTTTATTATTCATTTATAGCTATTTTCCCATTTGGAATGGTATTTAGTATTTATTTTATATCGCTAATGTTTGGTAAAAAATTAAGATTATTAAAAGAAAATGAAAAAAGAAAATATTTTATGATGAGATCTATTAGGAACTTAGGCAGTTTTATGACAATGTGTAATAAAAATTTTTATTTAGCTATAGGATATATATTAATATTTAATTTACTTGGACTTTTAAATATAAAATTAAGTGTAGTATATATAAAAACTATAGGAACTTGTATAGAATATTTATGCTATTATTTTGTGATTAGGGACTGCTATATGACTATAGGTAATTATATAAATATTAAATATAAGAAAAAGTATTTAAGTATTATATATATGATAGCAAGCTTAGTTTTACTTTTTAAAATGTTTTTAATAACAAGTACTGTATTTGTAATTACTGCTATAATAATGGATAAAAAAATACAATTAAGATTGAGACAAAACAACGTGGTAGAAAGTCATACAGATAAATTGATTGAAACTTATAAAATATAATAAAAAAATTAATTGTAAAAATAAAATATTATATTGATATTAAAAAACATTAATGTTACACTTTTAGTATAAAAATTAGTTTCTCCAGAGAGACGTGTGGTTGCTAAAATGAAGCAAAATGTAATTTTTTTTGAATATGAGAATTAATCATGAATGATTAACCGAGCCATGAAGGTGATAAATATACATACTATGTATATTTACTTTCATGGCTTTTTTTAATGGAAACACAAGTAATTATAATGAAAAATTTTAGGGGGATGGGGCAAGATGAAACTAAAGAAAAATTTAGCAAAGGTATTAGCGATGGTATTAATGATGGGAACCATTGCAGGATGTTCAAATACATCAAAATCAACTTCAACTTCAGGTGTTGAGACAAGAAAAGAGAATAATGAATTAGTTGTAGCAGTGGGAGCAGAACCTGAAGCAGGGTTTGATGCAATAACAGGGGGACATGGATCAATAACAAAAGTATTTTTCTCAACATTATTAAAAAGAGATAAAGAACTGGGATGGGAAAATGATTTAGCGACAGACTATAAAATATCAGAAGATAAATTAAAATGGACAGTAACTATAAGAGATGATGCTAAATTTACAGATGGAAAACCTTTAACAGCAGAAGACGTAGCGTTTACATACCAAACAACAAAAGATAGTTCTACAGAAATAGATTTAACAATGGTGGAAAAAGTAGAAGCAAAGGATGATACTACAGTAGAATTTACATTAACTAGACCAATGTCAACATTTGTTGAGAAATTAGGTGCGTGTGGTATAGTTCCAAAACATGCTTACAATGATGAATTTAAAGATAAGCCAATAGGAAGTGGACCATATGAATTTGTTCAATGGGATAAAGGTCAACAAGTTATAGCTAAAGCAAATGAAAATTATTATGGTGACAAACCAAGTATGAAAAAATTAACTATGGTATTTTTAGATACTGATGCTGCTTACGCTGCTGTTAAAACAGGAGATGTAGATATGGCTACAATAAATGGTGAATTAGCTAAAGAAAAAGTGGAAGGTACTGAAATATTAGATATACAAAGTATAGAAACTTATGGTATAGAATTCCCAATGGTAGCTAACACTGGAGAAAAAACAAAAGATGGATATGAAATAGGTAATAATGTTACTAGTGATAAAGCTATAAGATTAGCAATGAATACAGCTATAGATAGACAAGGAATAGTTGATGGTGTATTAAATGGATATGGAACAGCATCTACTACAGGTCTTGAAAAGATGCCTTGGTTAAATAAAGATAGTGAACTTGATGAATCTAAATATAATGATGTAGATACAGCTAAAAAAATATTAGCTGATGGTGGATGGAAAGATTCTGATGATGATGGAATTCTTGAAAAAGATGGAACTAAAGCATCATTTAAATTATTATATACAGCAGGTAACTACAGACAAGCAATGGGATTAGAAATTGTTAAAAAAGCAAAAGAAATAGGAATAGAGATAACTTTAGAAGAAAAAACTTGGGACACAATAGTAGAAGATATTCATAAAGAGGCCGTGTTATTTGGATGGGGTTCAGGAGATCCATCAGAACTTTACAACTTATATTATGGTGGGGCTGCAACATCTCCAGTACCATGGGATAATGCAGGACATTATAAAAATGAAACAGTTGACTCTTATATAGATAAAGCTTTAAATAGTAATGATGAGAAAGAAGCTTTACCATATTGGCAAAAAGCACAATATGATGGAAAAACAGGAGCTTCACCTGTAGGCGATGCACCATACTGTTGGGTAGCAAATGCTAATCATGTTTATATAGTAAGAGAAGGATTTGATATAGGAAAACCAGTTGTACAACCTCATGGAGGAAGAATTTTTGATAATGTTACAGAATGGTCGTGGAAATAAGACAAAATATTAGCTACAATGATAAGAGGACATTCTTTTAAGAATGTCCTCGAATTCGATATATGGAAAGGGAGTTTATTGGATGAAAAATAGCAAAAACATAGGAGTTTTTCTATCTAAAAAAATAATAAGACTAATTACATTGTTAATAGCTTTGTGTATAGTAACTTTCGTTCTAATGGAGCTATCTCCAATAGACCCAGTTACAGCATATGTGGGGGCTAGTAGTAAGGTAAGTGCAGCACAAAGAGAGCTTATTGCAGAACATTGGGGGTTAAATCAACCACCAGTAGAAAGATTTATATGCTGGTTTAAATCTATAATACAAGGAGACTGGGGAACGTCATTAATTTATAGAAGACCAGTATTAGAAGTTATAGGGCAAAAGTTTAAAGCATCACTATATCTAATGATGATAGCCTGGGTAATATCCGGCGTACTAGGATTTGTAATGGGTATTATAAGTGGAAGTAATGAAAATAAAGTAATAGATAAAATAATACGTGGATACTGTTATATGGTTATATCAACACCAACATTTTGGTTAGGTATTTTATTTATTATGGTATTTTCAGTTCAGCTTGGTTGGTTCCCTGTAGCCTTAGGAGTGCCAATAGGAGTAAGTTCTGATAGTGTAACCTTTATGGATTTAGTTAGTCATATGGTATTACCAGCTTTAACACTTAGTTTAATAGGTGTCTCTAATATTTGTTTACATACTAGAGAAAAAGTAATAGAAGTACTTAATAGTGATTATGTCTTATTTGCAAAAGCTCGTGGAGAAAGTAAAAAAAGTATAATATTTAATCATGTTATTAAAAATGTTTCTTTACCTGCCATAACATTACAATTTTTATCGTTTAGTGAATTATTTGCAGGAACCATATTTGCAGAGCAAGTTTTCTCTTATCCAGGATTAGGTCAAGCAACAGTTTCAGCAGGACTTAAAGGAGATTTACCTTTGTTAATGGGTATAGTAATAATAAGTTGTATATTTGTTTACAGTGGAAACGTAATAGCAGACTTACTGTATAGAGTTATAGATCCAAGAATCAAAGGAGGAGAGATGGCATAATGAGCGATGTTAATAGTAGTATAAAAAAAAGAAAAATGTCTTCTCTTGAGTTTGGAATTAGAGAAAAAACTATTTTATCTTTAGGTATATTTTTAGTTTTCTTTATAGCTATAATTATTGCTGGAAGTATAATAGATCCAGATAGTTTTACTATTGATTTAATAAATAAAAATCAAGCGCCTTCTTCTGCTCATTTATTTGGAACAGATTGGGTAGGTCGTGATATGTTCTTTAGAACATTAAAGGGACTTAGTATAAGTATGAAGATAGGTGTTTTATCTTCTATAATAAGTGGTATAATTGCTGTGATTTTAGGAGTAATAGGACCAACTTGCGGAGAAAAGGTAGATGGAGTAATTACTTGGTTTATTGACTTAGTATTATCAGTACCTCATACATTAATTATTATTTTAATATCAATGGCAGCAGGAGGAGGAATGAAAGGTATAGTACTTGGAGTATCTTTAACTCACTGGACATCACTTACTAGAATAATAAGAGCAGAAGTTATGGTAGTAAAAGAATCAGATTATGCAAAAATAGCAAGAAATTTTGGGAAATCAAGTTTATATATAGCTAAAAATCATATTTTACCTCACATAATACCTCAATTATTAGTAGGAACAGTTTTAATTTTCCCCCATGCCATACTACATGAAGCCTCAGTTACTTTCTTAGGATTTGGACTTCAATCACATGAACCAGCCATAGGAATTATTCTATCTGAAGCTATGAAGTATTTAAGTAGCGGAAAATGGTGGTTAGCATTCTTCCCTGGAGTATCATTAGTTTTAGTATCTATGATGGTGGATAACATGGGTAAAAAAATAGGGAAATTAATTGATCCAAAAACGGCTTACAATTAGGAGGTAGTCATGGGAAAAGAACCAATATTAAGTGTTAGAGACTTGGAAATAAGCTTTAGCCAATATACTAAAGGATTAAATAGGGTAGATTTAAAAGTAATAAATAATCTAGATATAGATTTATATAAAGGTGAAATATTAGCAGTAGTAGGCTCTAGTGGTTCAGGAAAAAGTTTACTAGCTCATTCTATTCTTGGAATTTTACCTCAAAATGCAACTACTAGAGGAGATATAATTTATAAAAATAAGGGTTTAGATGAAAAAGCTAAGGAAAAATTAAGAGGAAAAGAAATAGTATTTATTCCTCAATCAGTAAATTATTTAGATCCTTTAATGGAAGTTGGTAAACAAGTAAAAATATCAATTAGTGATAAAAAGAATTCTGATAATATACTAAGGAAGGTATTTAAAAGATATAACCTGGATAAAAAGGTGGAAAAATATTATCCATTCCAATTATCTGGCGGAATGGCAAGAAAAGTGCTTTTATCTTCTGCCTTAGTATCTCCAGAATGTGAAGTAATAATAGCTGATGAGCCAACACCTGGATTAGATGAAAAATCTTTAAATGAAGTATTAAAAGATTTTAGAGATTTGGCAGATGAAGGATGTGCCATATTAATTATTACTCATGATATAAGTTCAGCTTTAAAAATTGCAGATAAGGTGGCAATTTTCTATGCTGGAACAACTTTAGAGATAGCTAATGTATCTGATTTTGAAAATAATGGAGAGTATTTAAGACATCCTTATACAAAAGCCTTGTATAATGCTTTACCTGATAAGAAATTCACACCTATAAAGGGAAGTCAACCTTTATCTAGTGAAGTAATTAATGGATGTTTATTTTATGAAAGATGCAATAAAAGAACACCGCAGTGTGAAAACATAAAACCTGAAATGAAGGAAATTAAAAATGGGAAGGTGAGATGTTTATATGCTACTTAAAGCTGAAAAAATTAATTTTAAATATAGAGGAGATAGCTATATATTAAAGGATATTGATTTAAGCATAGAAAGTAATGAAATAGTAGGAATACTAGCGCCTAGTGGATTTGGAAAGACTACTTTAGCTAAAATACTTGCAGGTTATATTAAACCAGATAAAGGCAGAGTAACTTTAGAAGGTGATAGAACTAATAAAAGTAATTATAATCCTGTTCAGTTGATTTTCCAACATCCTGAAAAATCGGTAAATACAAAATGGAAAATGAAAAAAATTTTAAATGAAGCTTATGAGCCCGAGGATAAGATGATTGAAGCTATGGGCATAAAAAAAGAATGGTTAAATAGATGGCCAAGTGAATTATCTGGAGGAGAATTACAAAGATTCTGTGTTCTTAGAGCTTTGAGTAAAGATACTAGGTTCCTAATAGCAGATGAGATGACAACCATGTTAGATGCCATTACTCAAGCACAGATATGGAATGTGGTAACGGATTATTGTAAGGAAAATAATGTGGGGTTAATAGTAATAAGTCATGACAAGAACTTAATAAAAAATATTTGTCATAGAACTATTGATTTAACTCAGTATTCAAATAATATAAGTGAAGAATTAAAGGAAAATGCAGTTTAATAGTAATAAAAAGTGAGTAGCAGATTAATTCTGACTACTCACTTTTTTCTGCTATATTAAGATTTTAAATTCATATCCATTTTCTTTAAAGTAATTAATAACTTCATCTAGGGACTTTACAGTTTCTTCTTTACCGTAAGTATCATGCATTAATAATACAACAATATCTTTGTCTTTTGATGTTTCTATGGCGATATTGCTTAGTTGAGAAGATACTTTTTTAGCGCCTTCAGCATCTTTATTTAAAGCATTCCAATCTATGTTTGCCATATTGTTTTCATTTATATATTCTCTCAAAGGCTTCATGTTTTTCCATGAATAAAAACCACCAGGAGTTCTTATAACTCTTGTTGAGAAGTTATCTCCAATAACATCTTTCATTACTTGCTCATTGGCTTTTAAATCATCTACAAAAGCATTTAAGTCTAAACTTCTACCTGGATATAACTTGTGTATATCATGAGAGTAAGTGTGATTAGCTATGGCATTGCCCTCATCAAAAGTTCTTTTTAATAATGCTTTAGTTTTATCATCTCTTACTGTATAACCACAAGTGAAGAATGTTCCTTTAACATTATGTTTTTTTAGAGTATCTAATACAGCAGGTGTATTAGTAGTTGATGGTCCGTCATCGAAAGTTAAGAATACCATTTTTTTACCATCATTAGAATAATCATATGTTTCAATTTTCTTCATTATTTTTCTAGCATCATAGCCATATTTTTTTACGGATTCTTCCTTAGCACCTACAATTGGTTTATTTTTTTCAGCTTCTATTTGGTTTTGAATTTCTTCTTGTTTTTTATTTTCAGCTACAGCAGCATTTGATTTTAGGATGTAATTACCTCCAATTAAAACACAAAAACCTACTGCAAAAATAGAGATTATTAAAGTTGACTTTCTTTTATTTTGTTTACTCATAATATACCCCCTTGGCTTAATTATATGATACATACATATTAACACAAAATTCGACAAAATATCTACTAAAAAGTTATAAGAAATCTAAGTAAAGTGTTGGAAAAAAATTAAATGAAAAAAGATATTAAGATAGGCTATTCATCATATTTACAAAATGTGTTAAATATATTAATGTATAGTTGAGGATATATGGACTTCAAATAATTTATAGGGGGAGACAATGAAAAAATATTTAGGCGAAATTGGATTATGTATAGTAGCAATTATATGGGGAAGTGGATTTGTTGGTGCTAAGCTAGCCTTGGATGGTGGACTAACGCCTGTGCAAACATTAACTATTAGATATTTAATGGGAAGTGTTATTTTAGGTGTAATATTTTTCAGAAAAATAAAAGCAAACATTAATATGCAATCATTTAAAGCTGGAGCAATATTAGGTGTATTTTCATTTATAGGTTTTGCAACTCAAACTATAGGACTAGATTATACTACAGCGTCAAAAAATGCGTTTATTACAGCTATAAATGTGGTTATAGTACCATTTATAGGATTTATTCTTTATAGAAGGAAATTAGATAAGATGGGTGTTGGAAGTAGTATTTTAGCTCTTGTAGGAATTGCAGTGTTGTCATTAGAGCCAGACTTATCAGTAAACTTTGGTGACTTTTTAACATTTTTATGTGCTTTTGGATTTGCACTTCATATTTTCTTTACAGGAGAATTTAGTGAAAAGTATAATCCTTATGTTTTAACAGTATCACAATTTGCAATGGCTTTTGTATTATCATTATGCTTACAAATAGTTACAGGTCAAGGACATATAGATGCAACACCAATGGGGTATGCAGGAGTATTTTATTTAGGTTTATTTAGTACGGCCATTGGATTTTTATTGCAAACAAAGTGTCAAAGTATGGTTGATCAAACTAGAACAGCTATTATTTTATCTACGGAAGCTGTTTTTGGTGCAACATTATCAATATTAATATTAGGTGAAATATTAACTGCTAGAATGGTAATAGGTTGTATAATAATATTTGTATCCATAATTATTTCTGAGACTAAATTATCATTCCTAAAAAGGAAAAAATATGAAGATGAATTAGTTAAAATAGAAGGAGAATAAGGATATAAAAAATAGCATCTGTGTTAGATATAGTAATCTAAGACAGATACTATTTTCAATGTTAAAGTTATTCTAAAATATCTTTTTTATATCTTCTTATATATTTAAAGTTTCTTTTATTTTTTCACATAACATATCTAAATGCTCAGGGTTGTTTATTAAATCAACTTCATTTATATTTACATATAAAACAGGAGATTGATCATATTCATTTATCCATTTTTCATATCTATTATGAAGATTTGACCAATATTCAGTGTCTACATCTTTTTCCATATCACGAGATCTTAAGTTTATTCTTCTTATAATGGTATCTATTGAACCATCAAGATATATCATTAAGTCTGGTTTTCTTAAATAAGGAACCATATCATTAAATAAATCTCTATAAGTTATATAGTCTCTTTTAGTCATTTTTCCGTTGTCATATAAGTTTCTAGCAAAGATTTCTACATCTTCATAGATACTTCTATCTTGGATATTGTGAAGTCCATTGGCATGGATTTCTTTTTGTTGTTTAAATCTTTGAGCTAAGAAATAAAGTTGTAAATGGAAGCCCCATTTTTCTTGATCTTTATAAAAATCTTCTAAATATGGATTTCCGTCAACTTTTTCAAAGTGAGTTTCAAATCCTAATCTTTTACCAACTAATTTAGTTAAAGTAGATTTTCCAGCGCCTACGTTTCCCGCAACAGTTATAAATAAATCTCTATTGGCAGATTTATCAGTTTTGTTTACTAAATTGAACATTCTGTATTTCCTCCTAAAGATGATATTGCTTCTTTAACTTTGTTTATTATAAATTCTCTGTCTTGCACATTGTGTAAGAAATCTAAGTTAGAATTATCAATTTCTATTATAATAGGTTCTTTACCTGTGAAGTTATGTTTAATTGAAAGTGGATTAAAATAATACTTATATTCATTACGAAGATTATCTATATAATTTCTATCCATTTGTCTTTCGAAACTTCTGTCTCTTGTAGCTATTCTTCTCATTAAAGTGTCTGTATTTGAATTCAAATATATTACAATATCTGGTTGTGGCAAGTCATTTACAAAAACATTATAAACTTGTTTATATCTATGGAATTGATTACTATCAAGCGTTATTCCGGCAAAAATAAGATTTTTTACAATATGATAATCACTTATAACACCTTTAGATTTATTAAGAAAATTTTTTTCTACGTCTTCTAATTGTTTTACTCTATTGAATAAAAAAAATGCCTCTGTTTGTAAAGCATATTCCTTAATATCAGTATAAAATTTTGATAAAAATGGATTATCTTCTACGATTTCTCTAAGTAGGGTATAGCCAAAGTTATTATTTAGTAAATTGGCTAATGTAGTTTTACCTGCCCCTATAGGTCCTTCGATTGCAATAAAAATACCTCTATTGTTCATTTATATATCACCCTCTAAAAATAATGTCTTCTGTATTTTATCAGAAAAAAAAATAATATTCTACTGTTGATTTTTTTGAGATTTTTTGCATATAAAAATATTTATTTAAAAACATTAAAAAATATTTTTATAAAATAAGTAAAAACCTATAAAATAAAGACTTTGAAGGGAAAATATATTTTAATTGGATATTTTAATGATAAAGATCATATTGATAAATTAGTAGAGGGATTAAATAACTTATAAGTAAGAGAGAAGTGATATATTTATGGGAATTTTATAAAATATGTTTAGTATAAAAATCGCCGGGTATATATGAAGTATAAATAATGCAATATAATTATTAGGAGGATATAAGACTATGAAAAAATTTGTATGTCAAGTATGTGGATACATTCATGAAGGAGAAACTGCTCCAGAAGTATGTCCAGTTTGTAAAGTAGGAGCTGAAAAGTTCTCAGAAATGTCAGGTGAAATGGTTTGGGCTGACGAGCACAGAATAGGTGCAGCTTCAGGTGTTGATGAAGAAATATTAGAAGGACTTAGAGCTAACTTCACTGGAGAATGTACAGAAGTTGGAATGTACTTAGCAATGTCAAGACAAGCTGATAGAGAAGGATATCCAGAAGTTGCAGAAGCTTACAAAAGAATAGCTTTTGAAGAAGCAGAACATGCTGCTAAATTCGCTGAATTATTAGGTGAAGTAGTTGTTGCTGATACTAAGAAGAACTTAGAAGCAAGAGTAGAAGCTGAGTATGGAGCTACTGAAGGAAAATTAAAAATAGCTAAAAGAGCTAAAGAATTAGGTTTAGATGCTATACATGATACAGTTCATGAAATGTGTAAAGATGAAGCTAGACATGGTAAGGCATTCTTAGGATTATTAGAAAGATATTTCGCATAAGATTATATATATAAAAGCTGTAGTTGATTTCTCAACTACAGCTTTTATATATATTACAATATTTATTTTCTACGTGGTTTTGCTGTAAAAAACACAAGAGACTAAACCGAAATGTATGATATTGAATATCCAACATACCACCTACTTATAAACTAATGAAATAAAAAATAACCGAGATAAATACCTCGGTTACTTTTGCAGCTTTTAATTAAGCAGCTATGTCTTCTTTTGCAATTCCACGAACTACATCAGCAGTTGTTATTTTATAATTTTTAAATATAGCATGTCCTATGAATCCTGCAATTATACTTACTATTGCACATCCTGTAGCAGCTATTATAACTTCTAGAGCTGGGTTATATGCAAACATTACAGCAAGACCAGCTATTGGAGTAGCAGTTCCTGGAGACATGTTAGTAAGACCCATTAAAGCTACTATTACACCAGACATTGCACCACCTATAAAGTTAGTTACATATACTGGTATTGGATTGGCAGAAATTAAATCTGCTTGAGTTAAAGGTTCTATAGCAACAGCTATATTATCTTTCTTAGAACCAAACTTCATTTTTGAGAAGAATACGAAGTTCATGAAAGAAGATCCGAATACTGCTAAAGCACCTATTGCCATTGGAGCACCCGTTAAACCTATCATAGCTGTTAAAGCCATTGAAGATAATGGAGCAGTAGCAACAACTGTTATTAATCCACCAAGGATTACACCCATTAATAAAGGCGAAGCAGATGAAGCTTGAGTTAATACTGAACCAACTGTTTCAAGTACACCGTTTACAACTGGGCTTGTTACAGCTCCTATTAAGTAAGCAAGTGGAGTAGCAAGAACTATTATAACTATTAAATCAAGTCCTGCTGGAACTTTTTCTTCAAATTTCTTTATTACGAATGATATTAAATAACCAGCTATAAACCCTGGTAATATTTTAAAGTTCATACATGCAAGTCCAACCATTACAGCATATACTGGAGATACTCCAAGAGCTAATGGTACTAAAGTTGCAGCTGCAACACCACCTAATGAACCGTTTGCAGCGCCAACGTTTTCAAGGAATTTTATACCTAATACTTCACCAAAGAATGAGAAGTGGAATGCTTCTACTAAGAAACTGGCACAAGCAGCGTTTGCAAGACCACCCATAGCTTTCATACCTTGTGGAGCTTTGTAACTAAATAATGTAAATAATGCTAATACTACTAATAATAATGCAGTACCTGTTAAAATCTGAATCATATCGATTTCCTCCTGAAAATAATTTTATTTTTTTACAACATCTATTTAGATATTGTTTTCCTAAGAAACAGTATTTAAATAAGCGTTGTAATTGCTTATTAATTAATTACTAAATAACTAGTAACATTTAAATTCTATCTCCTGTACAAATTATATTATATATTAAAATAAAATAATGTAAAGGCTTTTCGACAAATTTCTTACTTTTTTTCAAAAAATGCAAAATTTGATTTAATAATTTCAAATTTAAATATAATTATATGTAAATAATTTTATATTATTGTAGCAATTAAGAAAATCTGTTATTTTTATGGAAATAAGATAAGTAAAGATAGTTTTTAGGAAAATGAAAAGAGATTAGTTAAATAGGGGGATGACTTAGGTGAATAAACGTATATATTTAAATGATAATTGGAGATTTTTAAAAAGTTTTAAAAAAGAAATGTGTGAGATAAATTATGATGAAAGTAATTTAGACATAGTTAGATTGCCTCATGCTAATGTGGAGATTCCTTATAACTACTTTGATGAAAATTCTTATGAGATGATAAGTGGTTATAGAAAGAAATTACATATTGATGAATTATGGAAAGATAAAAATATGTTGTTAACTTTTGAGGGGATAGCTCATGTAGCTAAGGTTTATATAAATAATATACTTGTATCAACTCATAAATGTGGATACACAGCTTTTACTATTAATATTTCACCATATGTTGATTTTGGATGTGAAAATATTTTGACAGTTGAAGTAAATAGTAAAGAGGATTTAAACATACCACCATTTGGTAATGTAATAGATTATTTAACTTATGGTGGGATTTATAGAGAGGCTTATTTAGATATAAAGGAAAAGTATTATATAGAAGATGTTTTTGTAGTAAGTGAAAATGTATTGGAAGAGAAAAAGAAAATTAAAACTGAAATAAAAATAAAGAATTATAAAGAAAAAATTTTTATAAGACAAAGTTTAATAAAAGAAAATAAAGTTATAACTTTAAACGAAGAAGAAATTAAAGATAAGATGAGTGCTTATGAATTTGAAGTAGATAATATAGATCTTTGGGATATAGATAATCCTAATTTATATTACTTATGTACTCAGTTAATTTATGATGAAAAAGTGATTGACGAGAAAAATACAAGATTTGGATTTAGAGAAGTTAGATTTGAAAATGATGGTTTTTATTTAAATGGAAGAAAAGTTAAAATTAGAGGTCTTAATAGACATCAAGCTTATCCTTATGTGGGATATGCCATGCCTAAGTCTCCTCAAATTAAAGATGCTGAAATATTAAAAAATGAGCTTAAGCTAAATGCTGTAAGAACTTCTCACTATCCACAGTCCCAACATTTTATAGATAGATGTGATGAAATTGGATTACTTGTATTTACTGAAATGCCAGGATGGCAACATATAGGTGATGATGAGTGGAAGAAAGTAGCTTTAAAAAATATAGAAGAAATGGTATTACAATATAGAAATCATCCTTCTATAATTATTTGGGGTGTGAGAATTAATGAATCTCCAGATGATAATAATTTTTATAAGGAAGCTAATGAGGTATCTCATAAATTTGATTATAGTAGAGCAACAGGTGGAGTTAGATGTATTAAAAACAGTACTTTATTTGAAGATGTGTATACATATAATGATTTCGTTCACGATGGAAAAACTCATGGATTAGATCCAAAGAAAGATGTTACTTCAAATATGAAAGCACCTTATATGGTAACAGAATATAATGGTCATATGTTCCCAACGAAATCCTTTGATAGTGGAGAGCATGTAGCAGAACATGCTTTAAGACATACTAAAGTATTAAATTCTTTATATGAACATGAAGACATAATTGGAGGATTTGGGTGGTGTATGTTTGATTACAACACTCATAAGGACTTTGGTAGTGGGGATAGAATTTGTTATCATGGAGTAATGGATATGTTTAGAAATGAAAAATTAGCCTCTACTATATATAAATGTCAACAAGATGAAGAGCCTGTTTTAGAAATATCAGCAAGTATGGATATAGGAGAGCATCCAGCCAGTTTAAGAGGAGATGTATATGCTTATAGTAATATGGACTTTATAAGATTATATAAAAATAATGAATTTATAAAAGAATACAATACTAAAGACACCTTATTTAAATACTTAGACCATGGTCCAATATTAATAGATGACCTAGTAGGTAATAATTTAGAAACTAAAGAAGGATATAGTAAAGAAAAAAGTGATGATATAAAGAAAATATTAAGTGCATCTTGTAAATATGGACCTAATCATCTTCCAACGGAAATATTAACTTTAGCAGGTAAATTAATGGTAGAAGAAAATATAAGTATGGACGAAATAATTGGATTATACAATAGATATATTGGAAACTGGGGAGATAAAATTACTACATATCGTTTTGAAGGAATTAAAGATGATAAGGTAGTTAAAGTTGTAGAAAAGAAACCAGGTATAAGTGTAAACCTAAAAGTAGATGTAGATAAAAATGATTTAATAGAAGAAAATACTTATGATGTAGCTTCTATAAGAATAAAAGCAGTTGATGAAAATGGAAATTTACTAAGATTTTATCAAGAGCCATTGCTATTAGAAGTTGAAGGAAATATAGAATTAATAGGACCTAAGTTACTTCCTTTAAGAGGTGGAATGAGTGGAACTTATATAAAGACTGTAGGGAAGCAAGGTGAAGGAACTTTAAAAATACATAGTGATAGATGTGAAACTATAATAATTAATTTCAAAATTCTCTAAAAAATGGTACAATATTTATAATTTATATACAACAAAGGAGATATTCATGATTTTAATAAAAAATGGTAGATTAATAGACCCTGCAAGTAAAAGAGACGAAATAGTAGACATAGAAATAGTCGATGGAAAAATATCTAAAATAGGAAAAATAGATGATACTGAAAAATACGAAGAAATAATAGATGCAACTAATCATGTTATTTCTCCAGGTTTAATAGATATTCATGTTCATTTTAGAGATCCAGGTTTTACACATAAAGAAGACATAATAAGTGGAGCAAAGTCAGGTGCAAGAGGTGGATTTACAACAGTTGTATGTATGGCAAATACTAAGCCTGTTGTTGATAATGTAGAAACTTTAAATTACATAAAAGAAAAAGCAAAGGATGCTTGTATAAACGTACTTCAAGTAGGAAGTGTGACTAAAGGATTTAGAGGAAAAGAATTAAATAATTTAGATGAACTTTTTGAAAACGGTGCAGTTGGATTTAGTGATGATGGACTTCCTTTAATGGATACAAAATTATTATATGAAGCTATGTTAAAAGTAAAAGAGCTAGATGTGCCTATAAGTCTTCACGAAGAAGATCCTAACTTTATAGAAAGTGCTGGAGTTAATCATAGTGAAATTGCTAAAAAATTAAATCTTACAGGTGGAGCAAAAACTTGTGCAGAAGATATAATGGTTGCTAGAGATTGTATGATAGCTTTAGAAACTGGAGCAAAAGTAAATATACAACATATAAGTTCAGGAGTAGCAGTACAAACTGTAAGATTTGCAAAATCTTTAGGAGCAAATATATATGCAGAAGCTGCACCTCATCATTTTACTTTAAGTGAAGATGATGTAATAAAATATGGCTCATTAGCTAAAATGAATCCTCCTCTTAGAACTGCAAAAGATAGAGATATTTTAATAGAAGGATTAAAAGATAATACTATTGAAATAATAGCCACAGATCATGCACCACATACTATGGAAGAAAAAAGTTTAGCTTTTCGTGGCTGTCCAAGTGGTATCATAGGTTTGGAGACATGTTTAGCTCTAGGAATTACATCTTTAGTTAAGAAAAATCATTTAGATCTAATGAGTTTATTAGAGAAGATGACTATAAACCCTGCTAAACTTTATAACTTAGATAGAGGTACTATAAAAGAAGGAAGCATCGCAGACGTTGTAATATTTGATCCAGAGGAATTTTATGAGATAAAAGATTTTGACTCTAAAGCTAAAAACTCTCCATTTGTAGGCGAAAAACTATATGGAAAAGTTAAGTACACTATAAGTGAAGGAAAAATAGTTTATAGTGACAAATAAGTCTAAATACTACCAATTTTATGATATAATTTAATTGAAATCATTAAATATTAGGGGGTAGCGTATGACAAGGGGAAGTAAGTTTAACGTAGGTATAAATAATATAACAATTGATAGATTTACTTTGTTAAAATACAAATTAATGTTAGATGAACATATAAAAAGTAATAATCTATGGGAAGAAAATACTCGTGAATGTTGGTTATATGACCTTATAGATTTTACATTAAAGCAAGATGTTGGCTTATGCTATAGAAGTATAAGAGTTTTAGAAGATCACTGGGGATTTGATAGTGATAATGATGATATAGACGATTATATTACAATACACATGGCTGCATTTGTGGCAAAAGTACATAAATAAGAT
>JAVXJA010000047.1:0-21766 GCA_036648085.1 Terrisporobacter sp. | reverse complement strand
GGAATAGTTATATCTAATAAGATAAAATACCACTCTTTTTGCAACATATTAATCATAATTACCAATATACATTAATTATAATAATTAATGACTATTCTTCATTATAATATTATAATTAGTTGAAAATCTTTACATTATATGATAATTATATTTAAGATATATTTTTTAGGAGGAAAAGGTGAATAATAAAAAATCGTTAAAAATCAACAATAAATCAGATAAACCTGATAATATAGTAATTCGTGATCATTTAATAATAGAAAAATGTCTTAACTATGAAAATAAACTTCCCTGCTTTATGAAGGACTATTTTATCTATTTGAAAGGCTCTGTAGCCGTTTCTACACGTAGTGCTTATCTAGAAGATATATGTTTCTTCTGTTACTACATACTTCACGAAACTGATTTAACTACATCAAAAGATATAAAGAATATTTCTATTGATGACTTTAATAATATAAAGTCCAGAGATGTTAATCTTTTTCTAGGAGACTATTGTCCTAGGTATTATAAAGAAAAAGAAAATAATACACTTATCTATGAAAATAATAATAGAGCTTTAGCAAGAAAAAAATCGTCTATCTCTACCCTATTTAAATTTCTATATAGAAACGAACAACTTGATAACAACATCACTGATGGCTTTAATCCCATTAAGCTTCCTAAGCCTCAACCAGACGCTATTAAAAGGTTAGATATAGATGAAGTTGCTATTATGTTAGAAATAACAGAAACTGGTGAAGGATTAACAGAAAAAGAAAAAGTTTATTGGGAAAAAACTAAGCTTCGAGATAAAGCAATCTTAGCTTTATTTGTTACTTATGGGTTACGTTTAAATGAGCTTCGAGAATTAAACATATCCTCTTTTAATTTTTCTAGAGGTGAATTTAAAATTTATCGTAAAAGAGGTAAAGAAGTTCTTATGCCTATTAATAAAACTTGTGAGCATGTTGTTAAGGATTACATGTACAATGAAAGAACAAATAGTGATAATTTACCAGAAGATATTAAAGACGCATTATTCTTATCCTTACAAAATAAGAGAATCACATCTAAGGCTATAAGACAATTAGTAAAGAAGTATACATCTATTTGTATGAATACTTCTAGAAATAATGGCTATAGCCCTCATAAGCTAAGAGCCACTGCTGCTACTTCTCTTATTCAGTCAGGATTTTCTATATACGATGTAAAAACTCTACTTGATCATGATAATGTAACTACTACCCAGCTTTATGCTGCTCATAAAAAAAATATTAAGAGAGATATTGTAAATAACTTTGAATGGATAGACGAAGAAGATTCTGATACAAAAGGTAATGATAAAATAGATTTAAATTCCTTATAATTACTACTTATTATAGTGTTGAATTGTAATATTACATTGTAAAGAACAAATTTATCTCATCAAGAACAAATGTTTGTATACTTAGCCTTCTTATGGTACAATAAATAGTATAGATACATTTATAATACTATAAAATATTAAAAAGAAATGAGTGATAATATGTACTTAGACTTAACAGATAAGCAAGTAATGATTTTGGAATTTATAAAAAAACAACATCTTGATAAGGGATATCCACCATCAGTTAGAGAAATTTGTTCTGCAGTAGGATTAAAATCAACATCTACAGTTCATGCTCATCTTAATAAATTAGAAAGTTTAGGATATATACGTAGAGATCCTACTAAGCCAAGAGCTATAGAAATATTAAACAATAATAGTGTTGTTGATGCTCCACCTGGTCTAAATCAAGAAATCATTGCTATACCGATTGTTGGTCAAATTACCGCTGGTGAACCAATATTAGCAGATGAAAATATTGAAGAATTTATGCCACTACCTACTAATCTAGTTAAAGGTAAAAATAATTTTATACTTAAAGTACGTGGTGAAAGTATGATTAATGCAGGAATAATGGATAAAGACTACGTAATAGTAGATAAAAATAATTGTGCTGTTAACTCTGATATTGTAGTTGCACTAATTAATGGCGAATCAGCTACAGTAAAAAGATTTTTTAAAGAAGGTAGAAATGTAAGACTTCAACCAGAAAATGAATTTATGGATCCTATAATAATGGATGAAAGAAATATAGAAATCGTCGGAATTGTAAGAGGCGTTTTTAGAGTATTATAAAAGTCTTCTATTTTCATAGAAGACTTTTTTTAATACTATTAAATAAAATTAAGCTAAGTTTAAAGCTATTTCCATCATTTTAGTGAAAGCTACTTGACGCTCATGAGATGAAGTTGCTTTTCCTTCTAATGGGCAATCTGATATTGTTAATATAGCTAAAGCATTTACTCCTGCTCTCGCTGCATTCATGTATAGTCCTGCCGCTTCCATTTCTACACACATTACACCCATCTTAGCCCATGCTCTAAGACCGTCTAATCCTTTTTCTCCGTAGAATATATCACTTGACAATATATTTCCAACGTGAACTTCTTTATTTTGTTCTTTAGCAACATCTACAGCCTTTTGAAGTAAATCGTAACTTGCTACTGGTGCATATGTTCCTGGTAAGTCATATTGAGAAGCAAAGTTAGAATCTGTACATGCTCCCATACCTATAACTATATCATATAAATCTAATTTATCACTAAGTGCTCCTGCAGAACCTATTCTAATTAAATTCTTTACTCCGTAGAAATGTATTAATTCAAATGAATATATTCCTATTGAAGGTATACCCATTCCTGAACCTTGAACAGATATTCTTTTTCCTTTGTAGTATCCTGTATATCCATACATTCCTCTAACAGTATTATATTCAGTTACATCCTCTAAAAAATTTTCTGCTATAAATTTAGCTCTTAAAGGATCTCCTGGTAAAAGTACCGTTTCTGCTATTTCACCAACTTGTGCTCCTATATGAGGTGTAGGTACATTTGAATTGCTCATATTTTGTTCCTCCTAAAATCTTTATGTAAATTATTAGACAAAAATTATGTAATTATTGACTTTATTATATTATACACGAAATCTAGTTAAACATATATTATTTTTTTATTTTATGTAAAGATTATAATAAGGTTTTTTCTTATACGTATTTATTGTATACTTTCACTTTATTATTAGTTATAATATATTGATGAATTTTATGTATATTATGTAGTATTAAATTTAAAATATATGATATACTTCTAATTAACATTAATCAACGTTTAAGGGGAAAAAGTAATGTATAAAAAACAAAAACCTATAATAAGTATAATCGTTCCTGTTTTTAATACGAGTACATATCTAAATCAATGTTTAGAATCCATTGTAAATCAAAGTTTTCAAAACTTTGAGGTTATTTGTATTGATGATGGTTCCACAGATAACTCTTTTGAGATATTAAAAGAATTTGAAATGAATCACGATAACTTCAAAGCAATTTCACAAAAAAATAAAGGTGTGGCTTTTACTAGAAATGCTGCTCTTAACTTAGCTCAAGGTGAATATATTGCATTTGTAGATAGCGACGATTATATAAAACCTAACTACTTAGAAAGATTATATAAGGAATCTATTACTAATAATGCTGACGTAGTAATATGTAATCATTATCGCTATTTTGAAAGCAGTAGATTATCCTTACCTATTATTTATAAAAAAAGCAAAGGTATTTATAATTCAAAAGATATTTTACAAGGTTTAATACCTGATAATCTTATACATTCTTATTTATGGAATAAGTTATGGAAAAAGGAATTATTTAACAATGTATCTTTTCCTATAATGAAATTTGAAGACATTGCTATTATGTGTGATCTAATTTATAATTCAAAAAAAATCGCAGTAATTAATGATGCTTTATATTATTATAGAATTAGAAAAACTAGCATTGTTAGAAGTTACTCTATCAACACACAAAATGATTATATTAAAGCCTATGGTTATATTAGATTATTTTTAGAAAACAATAATATTTATAGACCATACAAATTCTACTTTAAGCTTCTATCTATTAAAGTAATGCTCGTTATGTTTTTCGTTAATATATTCTTATACAATGAATATAAGAATTGTATAAGAGTTATGAAAAATATAAGTAGTTGTTTTAACTTTATAAAGGAATGTAACTTAAATTATTTCAATTATACTAAGAGTGACTTGGAAGAATTAAATATTCTTCAACCTTCACAAATTATACATAATAAATACAATGAAGAAAGAACACAGAGTAAATAGTTATCTGTGTTCTTTTTTTGTTATCAACACTCTTCTCTATTTAGTTCACTTAATATACTTTATTAAACTGTCATCTAAAAGCTACAGAATTTATATTAAAATGGTATTAAGAATAAAATATAAAATATTAACAAATAATATGTAAAACAAAATAATGGAGGTAAATATATGACACTGAATTGTTCGGCAAATAATTGTCTTTATAATAATTCCGGTATTTGTTATGCAGGAAATATAAAAATATATGGTACAAATGCTACAACTACATCAAATACTACTTGTTCTACTTTTGTACCTCAGAACAATAGTCTCTCAAATCAAACAAGTAATACCTTTACTACATCTTCTGATATAGCTTGTAAGGCTGGTAAATGTAATTATAATAGTTGTGGTACATGCACAGCTTCTAGTGTACAGATAAACTTTAATAATGCGTCTTGTGATACATTTATATGCTAATATTTTACTTAAAGGAGGGTTCTTAACTCTCCTTTTTAATATTTGACCTTTTATATGGTACATATATCTACTTATCATAATACTATATAGTATATCAAGCATAATTACATGGGGGTGACATAATGAATTCAATCGTAGAGGTTAACAATCTCACTAAGAACTTCTACAGCAAGGAAGGGGAAATTGAAGTATTAAGTAATATATCTTTTTCACTTGATCAAGGTGAAATTTTATCTTTACTTGGACCATCGGGAAGTGGAAAATCAACTATTTTAAACATATTGACAAATCTTCTTAAACCAACGTCTGGTCAAATAAGTATTAATGGAACTATTGGATATATGTTTCAAAAAGATCATTTACTTGAATGGCGCTCTATTATGGATAATATAACAATAGGTATAGAGATAATGCATAAGAAAAATGATAAAAAATCTATGGAAAGAATAGAACGCTTGTTAAAAACTTATGGATTATGGGATTTTAGAAATATGTATCCTAATGAATTATCTGGTGGTATGAGACAAAGGGTTGCACTTATAAGAACTCTGTCTGTAGATCCAGATATTTTACTTTTAGATGAACCTTTTTCTGCTCTTGATTATCAAACAAGACTTATGGTTAATGATGATGTATATAAAATAATTAAAAATGAAAATAAATCTGTTATATTAGTAACTCATGATATAAGTGAAGCTATAGCTATGGGAGATACTGTGGCTGTATTATCTAAAAGACCATCTACTATAAAAAAGACATTTGATATAGATTTAGGTCTTAAAGATGATCGTACTCCTTTTAAGTGTCGTAAAGTTCCATCCTTTCAAACATATTTTGATTTACTATGGAAGGAGTTAGATAACAATGAAATTTAGTACTTCTTCAGATGCATACAAAAAATATTTAAGAGACTTAAAAATAAATAAAATAAAAATTATTATTATTCAAATTTTATTACTAGTTACTTTTCTATTAGTATGGGAAATACTAGCAGATAAAGATATAATTAGTACTTTTTTATTTAGTAAACCAAGTGATATATATAATCTTTTTATAACATATACCTCCAGCGGGGTTCTTTATAAACATATATATATATCCGTTTACGAAACAGTTATAGGTTTAGTAATAGGAAGTGTGCTAGGAATTATTATTGCTATTATGCTTTGGTGGTCTGAATTCTTGTCTAAAGTATTAGACCCGTTCTTAGTAGTTTTAAATGCCCTTCCAAAAACAGCTTTAGCCCCTATTATTATAGTTTGGGTTGGCGCCGGTGTTAAAGGTATTATTGTAACAGCTATAGCAATATCAATAGTCATAACTATTCTTTCAGCATATAATTACTTTGTTAATGTTGATGAAGAAAAAGTTAAAATGTTAAAAAGCTTCGGTGCTACAAAGTTTCAAATTTTAGTTAAACTTATATTACCTGGAAATATTGGAAATTTAATTAATTTAACTAAAATAAATATTGGCATGGCATGGGTTGGAGTTATTGTTGGAGAGTTCTTAGTTTCTAGATATGGTATTGGTTATTTAATAGTATACGGTAGTCAAGTATTCAAACTAGATGTAGTTATGATGGGTGTATTTGTATTAGCCGTATGTGCATGGGCTATGTACGAAATAGTAAATTTAATAGAAAAATATTATTACTATAGAAGAAGAAAAGTAAAAGGATAATTTTCCAAAGTACTTTTATTAGTAAGTTTATATTGAAAATAGCAATTACTGTAGATAATGTATCTAAGGTAATTGCTATTTTAATTTCACAATATGTTAAATTTTCAAATCATTATTATACTAATCATACTACATAATATTATTTTAAGCTTCTTATCTACTTCCTTTATCATAAGGTTGTGCAACTGCTCTCGGCGCTTGAGATGATTTAGATGTAAATGCTAAGACTATTAATGTGGCAATAAATGGTACCATCTTATATACATCACTTGGTATTGGCAATGACGAAAGTATAGGTATAACTGAATATGCAGAAGCTATAGTTTTCATTAATCCAAAGAAGAAAGCTGCAAATAATACTCTCATCGGCTTCCACTGTCCAAATATCATTACTGCCAGGGCCAAGAATCCATATCCTGATACTGTTGCATTAAAATTAGTAGAAGTTGGTATTACAAATATCAATCCTCCAAGACCTGCTAAAGCTCCTGATATCATAACACCTGCATATCGCATTTTATAAACATTTATACCAACAGAATCGGCTGCATGAGGATGCTCACCACAAGCTCTAAGTCTAAGTCCAAACCTTGTTTTATATAAAATAATAATAGATACAATTAATATTGCTATACCTATATATGTAGTTATATAACAATTTTTAAATAGCAAATCTCCAATTACTGGTATATCACCTAATATGGGAACAGATGGTATCCTAAATGTATTATCAAATGAAATTTGTTGTACTCCATTAGTTTGCATCATTCTAGCTGCATAAATTGCAAAAGCAGGTGCAAACATATTTAAAGCTGTACCTCCAATTATCTGATCAGCTTTCATGTTTATAGCTGAGTAAGCTAATAACAACGAAAATAGCATTCCTGTTATTACAGCAATAAGTATAGCAATTAACAATAAGGATTGACCGCTCATTTTACCTTGCATCTTATTTATAAATAATACACTAGTAAAAGCACCCATTATCATAATTCCATCTAATGCAATATTAGTAACTCCACTTCTTTCTGTAAATACACCTCCAAGAGCTACTACTAAAAGAGGTATGGAAAAAAACATTGTTTGCTGTACTACTAAATATAATATATCCATTATTTATCACCTCCATAAACTTTATCTGAAGATTCCTTACTCTTATCTTCTCTTTTTCTTATCATTTTAGGAAGTAATGATCTTAAAAATAATGCAAATGCACTAAAGTATATTATACATGCTATTATTATATCTATTATTTCAGGCATGAAATTTAAAGTTTGTAGATAATTTCCACCTAGTGTTAAATAAGATATAAAAATTGCTGAGAATATAATACCTATTGGATTAGAGAGTCCAAGAAGAGCCACAGGTATACCATTAAAACCTTCCGTAGCAAGAACATCTACTACCTTAATATGACGGCCATTAGCTCCTGATAAATAAAGAAGTCCTCCACCAAATCCTGCAAGGCCTCCTGATATTACCATAGATAAGATTATATTTCTCTTTTCATTAATTCCTGCGTATTTACTTGCATTTTCATTAAATCCACAAGCTTTAAGCTCATATCCAAATATGGTTTTATTCAAAACAATATACATTAATATTGCTACTAAAATTGCTATAATTATGCCTATATTTACTGTTGATATATCACGATAGGTTCCAATAGTATTACTAAATATTTTATCTAATCCCCATTTAGGCAAATCTGCGCTAACTGCACAATTTTGAGACAAAGATTTATTAGAATCGTAAATTGTTAATTTAACTAACATATTACATAAATACATACCAATATAATTCATCATTATAGTAGAAATAACTTCATGTACATTATAGTAAGCTTTTAATATTCCTGGAATAAGTGCCCATAAACCACCTACTATTGCAGCACCTATAAGAGCTACTATCCAATGAAAAGGTGCTGGTAAGAAAGTCCATTTAACTCCTATATAGACTGCTGCAAAGGCTCCCATTATAAACTGACCGGGAGCACCTATATTAAATAACCCTGTTTTAAATGCAAATCCTACAGATAACCCTGTAAGAATTAATGGTGTCGCAAAGTATAGTACTTGACCTATACCCTTTGCTCCTGTGCTAAATCCACCTTGAAGTATTATTAAAAATCCACTTAATGCTTTTGAAGGCTCACTTAATAGCAATATTACAAATCCAAATGCTAAACCTATTAATATTGCCAACAAAGAGGAAGTTGCATTATTAAAACCTTCACTTCTAATTAGCTTCTTTACTTTATTCATTAGACCCTACCCCTCTTTCTATTTGTACTTTAGAACCTGCCATATATAAACCAAGTTCTTGTATAGTTACTTCTTTTGGGTTTAAGTCTCCTACTATTTGTCCTTCATGTATAACTAAAATCCTATCACTTAAATTCATAACCTCATCTAGCTCCAAAGATATTAAAAGTATAGCTTTGCCTCGATCTCTTTCATCTATTAATTGTTTATGTATATACTCAATTGCGCCTACATCCAAACCTCTTGTTGGTTGAACAGCTATTAGTATTTCTGGATCCATATCAACTTCTCTTGCTATAATCGCCTTTTGTTGATTTCCTCCAGACATACTTCTTGATGAAGTTTTAACTCCTTGACCACTTCTAATATCGTACTTGTCTATTAACATTTCTACGTATTCTCTTACTGCATCAAACCTTGTAAAACCTTTATTTTGATACTCTGAGTAAAAATATCTTTTTAAAATTAGATTTTGTTCTAATGTATAATCTAGTATAAGTCCGTCCTTATGCCTATCCTCTGGAATATGTGCCATACCTAACATATTTCGTTTTCTTACAGGATAGTTTGTAATATCGATATCACTTAAGAAAATCTTTCCTCTATCTATTGGTCCAAGTCCAGTTAAAGCATATACTAACTCTGATTGACCATTACCATCTATACCTGCAATACAAACTATCTCACCCTGTCTTACATTAAATGAAACTTCATTAACTGACTTTTTATCTTTATTTTTAGAATTAACACATAGGTTTTCTACTTTAAGTGACACCTTACCTAACTCAACATCTTTTTTATCAATATCAAAGCTTACTTTACGTCCTACCATTAATTCTGATAATTTTTCTTTTGAAATAGAGTCAACCTTTACGGTCTCTATGTACTTACCTTTCCTTAATACTGTGCAACGATCTGCCACAGATTTTATTTCATTTAACTTATGTGTTATAAATAATATGGATTTACCTTCTCTAGCAAGATTTTTCATAATTTTCATCAATTCTTCAATTTCTTGAGGAGTTAAAACTGCAGTAGGTTCATCAAAAATTAATATTTCATTTTCTCTATATAGCATTTTTAATATTTCCACACGTTGTTGCATACCTACTGTAATATCTTCAATAATAGCATTTGGATCAACCATCAATCCGTATTTTTGTGATAACTCTATAACTCGTTCCCTAGCTTCTTTCATTTGTAAAATGCCATGTTTAGATGTTTCCACACCTAATATAATATTTTGTAGCACTGTAAAATTATGAACTAATTTAAAATGTTGATGTACCATTCCTATTCCTAAATTATTTGCATCCTTAGGATTGTTAATTTTAACTTTTTCACCATTTTTCTTAATAATACCATTTTCCGGTTGGTACATACCAAATAATACACTCATTAAAGTTGATTTACCTGCACCATTTTCCCCAAGTAGTGCATGAATTTCTCCTTTTTTAAGTTGTAAAGTTATATTATCATTTGCTATTATACCTGGAAATTCTTTGGTTATATTAAGCATTTCAACAATATATTCCATAATAAATCCCCTCTTTTTTAAATTTTACTTAAGTAAATTATATAGGAAAAATATGTAAAAACAAACAAAGTATACTTATATTTATTCATAAACCAAATAAATTATAATTTCCGTCAATATATAAAGCTAGCCCCTTAGGACTAGCTTTATAAGTTAAGTTTATAAAATCTATTTTACGAAATTTATAGTTACAATATCAAGTTTTAAATCAGTTGCATTTTTTACGTCATCTTTTTGTAGTTTTATTTTACCGTCTGCTAAATCTTTAAATACTTTATCATAATCAGCTTGTGTAAACTTTTTAAACTTAGATGTTTCCATAGGAAGTTTAACACCATCCTTATCTGCACCTAATACTAGAGCTTCTCCCCCTGGGAATTTATCATTATAATATTGATCTAAAGTTTGCTCTACTGCAGAAGATAAACCTTTCATAGCTGATGTTATAACAGTTTTTGATTCTGAACTTTGGTCAACATCAACGCCTATTACTTTTTTACTATCAATAGCTTCTGCTGCTGACATAACAGAGTTACCTACAGCTCCACCACAAGCAAATATTACCTCTGTACCATCAGTGTACCAAGATGAAGCTAGAGTTTGAACTTCTGGTGTAGCATCAAATCCACCAGTATAGTGATATTTTACATTTACATTGTCTATTTCTAATTCTTTAGCTGCTGCATCTGCTCCTTGAACAAATCCATATCCAAAACTAGTTACAGCAGGAACTGCCATTCCACCCATAAATCCTAATTTAGTATATCCTTCTTTAACTGCTGCATAACCTGCAAGATATCCAGATTGCTCTTCTGCAAAGACAATTCCTACTGCATTTTTACCTGTTTTATAATCTTTACCTTTAGCATCATGAGGGTTTCCATCAATTAATATAAAGTTTACATCTGGATATTTATCTTGTGCTATGTAAATAGGTTCTTCAAATAAAAATCCTGGTGTTATTACTACTTTTGCTCCACCTTGAACTGCTAATTCAATAGCTGCAAGATATGCATCTGTTGATTGTTCAGTTGGCTTATAGTATTCATGAGTTATTTTATTTTTTTCAGCATAAGCTTTTATTCCTTCCCACGTACCTTGATTAAAAGATTTGTCATCAATTGTTCCTATGTCAGTTATCATTGCTATTTCCGATCCATCGCTAGCTTTGTCACTAGATTCATCAGAAGTTGAACTACATGCAACTAAACTTAAACATAAAGCGCATGATAATAAAATAGTTAGTATTTTTTTCATTCCAATTGTTTCCCCCTTAAATATTTGATTTGCCTCAATTTAATTATATTGTATTTATCCAATATATGGAAGTTTTTTGTATTTTTTCTGTGTATACAAATATGAAACTCAAAAAAGTTTCATATTTGTAAATAAATAACTTTCTTATTGATAGTAAGTCAATTTGTGATATAATAATGTTTATGCAAAATATGCAAAAATACTAGTTTTTTAGGGGGAATTTATTTGAGAAAACTAAAAAAGATTGTAGTGATTCTTATTGCTATAATAATTATTATACCTGTAGGAGTATATGGTTATCTTCATTCTAAACTTGGAAATATAACTGTAGATTCTAAATATACTTCTAAATTAGAAGAAGTTGATGGTATAACAAATATACTACTGCTTGGTACAGATGGTAGACAAGGAGAAAGTTCATTTAGAACAGATTCTATGATAATTCTTACCATAGATAATAATAATAAAAATATTAAACTTACATCTTTAGCTCGTGATACATATGTTGATATGCCTGGACAAGGTAAAGGCAAATTAAATTCTGCTTATTTCTGGGGAAAAGAACCTTTATTATTTGAAACTATCGAAAATAAATTTGGTATAGGCATTGATAAATTTGTTATAGTTGATTTTACTTCATTAATGGATATTATTTATGTTCTAGATGGTGTGGAAGTTGATGTTTCTGAAACTGAAATTTCAGAAGTAAATAAATTCATACCAGAGTGTTATAATTTCTCTGATAATGATAAAAAAGGATCAATGGAACTATTAACTACTACTGGAAAACAAACATTAAATGGATATCAAGCTTTATCTTATAGTAGAATAAGAAAGAAAGATAGTGCTATAAATAGAGATGAAAGACAAAGAGAAATTATATTAGCAATAATAGACAAATATAAAGATATGTCTCCAACAAAATATCCTGCTCTTCTAGATGTAATTATTCCTTATATAACTACTAATTTAACTACTAATGAGATATTCGATTTAGGTTATACTAGTCAAAAAATTCTATCTGGTAAATCTATTAACGATTCAATTAAACAGATGGGGTTCCCAATAATAGATGATATTCACTCTAAAGGTGGTATCTATAACAATGCTGGATGGGTATGGCTATACGATGTAAACTCTACTGTAGTTTTAAAAGATTTTATATATAACAATATAGATCCTAAAGATAATGCATATCTAAAAGATAATAGTAATGTACAACTTAATTATTAATATTTAAGAGTTATTGAATTTAACCCTATATGAGAGTCTATAAACATGGATTCTTATATAGGGTATTTTTATTTTTAAATAAATTGTATAAAATACTTCTTATCTTTATTGTGTAGAATATTATTTTAACTTTCCTTCAGTAAATGTAACAAGTATAACGAAAATTTAATATTATATAGTATCGTTATTTATAGGGGAGGTAATATGATTATGCATAAAAAAATTATTGCTCTTTTGAGCTCTCTTACTTTGGGAGTCTGTTGTTTAAGTGGCTGTAGTCCCGACAAGCAAGCAACACAGGAAAAAAAGCTAGATAAAATAACTATTGCTGAGGTTACTCACTCTGTGTTCTATGCTCCACAGTATGCTGCTATAACTAAAGGTTTCTTTGAAGATGAAGGAATAAAAGTAGATTTAATAGATACTCAAGGTGCTGACAAAACTATGGCTGCTCTAATTTCTGGAGAAGCTGATATAGGGTTAATGGGCCCAGAAGCTTCTATTTACGTTTATAATCAAGGTAGTGATGATTACGCTATTAATTTTGCTCAACTTACCAAAAGAGATGGTAGTTTTTTAGTATCTAGAGAAAAAAATGATAATTTCTCTTACAAAGATCTTGAAGGAAAAGAAGTTTTAGGTGGAAGAGCTGGTGGAGTTCCTTTAATGACACTTGAATATTTATTGAAAAATGAAGGCCTTACTATAGGAGAAAATACAGCTTCTGGTGAAGTAAATGTAAGAACCGATGTGCAGTTTGGAGTTATGGCTGGTGCTTTTGCTGCTGGAGAAGCAGATTATACAACTGCTTTTGAACCTACAGCAACTCAACTAGTAAAAGAAGGTGCAGGTTATATTGTATCATCTGTAGGTAAAGATGCAGGTGAAATACCTTTTACTGCTTACTCTGCAACTAAATCATATATGGACGAAAATTCTGACTTAATTCAACGATTTACTAATGCATTATATAAAGGACAACAATGGGTACAAAAAGCTTCCGACGAAGAAATAGCAGAAGCTATGCAACCTTTCTTTGAAGATACTTCTAAAGAAGATTTAATTATTGTTGCTCAAAAATATAAAGAAATTGATGCTTGGTCTTCTGATCCTTTATTAAAAGAAGAAAGTATGAATCGATTGATGGATGTAATGATTAAAGGCGGAGAATTAAAAGAAAAAATACCTTATGATTCAGTAGTAAATACTTCCTATGCTGAAAAGGCAATAAAAAACACAAAATAAAATTCGCTTCGTCTGAGCGACGTGTCGGCGAAACACTTCATGTAGCCAACGTCTAAGTCTTCGCTACCGCTTCAGACTTATCTCGTTGCTCAAAGTTCACTTAATATTCTTGGATATAATAGTAATTTTAAAGGACCATCTAAATTAGATGGCCCTTGTTATTTTTATATAAACTTCTTAAATACTATTTAACTTGTTCTGGTAATCTTTCATTTATAACGTTCATTAGATTATCAGTACATTGTAATACATCAACAAATAGTTTATCTTCCACAACTACAAACTTAGGATTTACTGGAGACAATACATTTCCGTAAACTTCACCAAGTTTAGCATATCTATATGTTAATAAAGCATCTTCCATTTCAAGTGAAATATCAGCAGTATCTCTATAATTAAATTCTACTTCATATACATTAGCTATTTCACAAGCTATTTCCCAATTGGATAATGATACATCTTCAGTAATAGCCGCATTTACTGGTTGCATTCTTCTTTCTGTGTTAGTATATGTTCCATTTATGCTTGCAAAACCAGTTCCAGGTAAAATAACATCTGCTGCTTTTGCAGTTTCAGTCATATGAGTATCACAAACCATTAAGAATTCAAGATTATTTAAACCATTAAAGTCTTCTCCAAAGCATAGAAGTCCTTTAACACCTTCCATACCTTCAGCTCCAGCTTTTATTCCCATATCTATTAAACCTTGAGAATTGTTTTTAGCTTTTATTTCAAGTATACCGTCTCTTGGACTACCTATATGTCCACTTAATAATGCTATTTCAGCAATTATTGTTGCAGCTTCCACAGATACTACATTTTGTTGGAATACTACCATAGCTTTTTTAGCATTTGCATAAGCAGTAGCAACTTCTAACATATCACTGCTTACTTCTATATTATCAAGAGAAGCTTTAAATTCTTCAAAATTATCTACAGAAGAAGTTTTACCCATGTCTAATAATGATTTTGCAATTTCTTTAACTGCTTTAGTATTGTTTTCTGTATAAACTACTTTTGTTGCAAAGTCCATATTATTAACTTGATATTCTGTAGGATTAACTACATAAACTTTAGCACCTTCTGCAGCCGCTTGTTTTAACTTTAATTGAATTACTGGATTATTTTCCATTATAAACCCAAATGCTACTATAACATTTGTAGATAATAATTCATCAATAGTGTTTGGAGAAGCATCTATTCCTAATACTTTTTCTACTCCACTTTCTCTATTATTTAAGCAAAGTGTTTTAGCTCCCATAACATTAGCTAATTTATTAATAACATAAGCTTCTTCATTTGTATATCTATCAGAAATAGCTACAGCAACTGCATCTTTGCCATATTTAGCAGCAATTATTTCAGCTTTCTTAGCAACAAGTACTAAAGCTTCATGATAAGTAGTTTCTCTAAATCCATTAGCACCTTTTATAAGTGGATGAGTAAGTTTTCCTTCAAGAACTGAACAGTCAAATCCCCATTTACCTTTACCACATAATAAACCTTTGTTTACATGGCCTTCTTTGTCTGGATTAGATTTAATTAACATATCTCCATAAGTTTCAAGATGTAGACTACATCCAACTGAACAATATGAACATGTTGTATCTGTTATATCAGTAGCAAGAGGTACTTCTTTTATAACTGTTTGTCTTTCTTGAAGAGCTCCTGTAGGACATACACTTACACATTGTCCACAAGACATACATCCAGACTCAGCAAGTGGTTTTTCTAAAGCAGGTTTTACTACAGTGTCAAACCCTCTATCCACTAAGCCTAAAGCTCCAACACCCATTACTTCATCACATACTCTTACACAAAGCCCGCAAAGTATACACTTATTAGGGTCCCTTACTATAAATGGATGATCATCTTCAAGCTCTACCTTATTTTTATCTCCTGCAAATCTATCTGGTTCAACATGATACTCATTAGCATAATCTATTAACTTACATTCAAAGTAATCATGACAACCACATTCTAAACATCTAGAAGCTTCTTTAACTGCCTGTTCTTCATCATATCCTGATACTACCTCAGTAAAGTTATCTTTTCTTTCTTCCGCTTCTAATTGACTCATCTCAGGTCTACATAATATTTCTCTATCTTCGAAAGTTTTTTCTGTTATATCAAATCTTTCAACTACAAATGGTTTTTCATATTTAACTTCTTCACCATTTAAGTATGAATCTATAATATAAGAAGCTTTTCTAGCATCTGCTATTGCTTCTACAGCAATTGATATTTTATCATTACCACAGTCTCCACCTGCAAATACACCTGGCATAGAAGTCATAAATGTATCTTTATCGTAAGCTATAGCATTTTTTCTAGTTTTATCAATTCCTTCAAAATAAGAAGCATCAACTGCCTGACCTATAGCTAAAATCATAGTATCTATATCTATAGTTTCAGTTTTTCCTTCTACAGCAACTGGTTTTCTTCTTCCTGAGGCATCAGCTTCTCCAAGTTCCATAACTTGAAGTACTACTTGTTTTACTTTTCCATCTTCATCTGCTATTACTTCAATAGGATTAGTTAAGTTTTTGAAGATTACACCTTCTTCTTCAGCTTCAACTATTTCTACCATATCCGCAGGCATTTCATTTTTAGTTCTTCTATATATGTTATAAACTTTTTTAGCGCCAAGTCTTACAGCAGTTCTACAAGCATCCATTGCTGTATTACCACCACCAACTATAGCTACATTTTCTCCAAGTTTAATTTCTTCATTTCTAACAACTTTTCTTAAGAAGTCTATACCACCAATAACACCTTCACTATCTTCACCCTTACATCTAACTCCTGTAGATACCCAAGCACCGATTCCAAGAAGTACTGCATCGTAATCAGCTTTTATACTTTCAAAAGGTATATCTACTCCAACTTTAGTATTTGGAATTATTTTAACTCCCATACTTTCAATTAAAGATATTTCTTCATCTATAGTCGCTTTTGGAAGTCTATATTCAGGTATACCATAACGAAGCATTCCACCAAGCTTAGGCATTGCTTCTATTATTGTTACACTATGACCCATTTGTCTTAAGAAGTATGCAGCAGATAGACCCATAGGTCCTCCACCTATTATAGCAACACTCTTATTAGTTTCTGGCGCTATTTCTGGTAAAAATGGATTTTCAGATTCTAAATCCTTATCTGCAGCAAATCTTTTTAACCATGCTATAGACACTGGTTCTTCTACAAGTTTTCTTCTACATTGTTCTTCACATGGATGAGGACATACTCTACCTATTGAAGCTGGTAGTGGTATCTTATTTTTAATTAATTCTATAGCAGCATCATATTCACCATTAGCAATTAGACCTACGTATCCTTGGCAATCTGTTCCTGCTGGACATGCAAGTACACATGGTGGTCTACAATCTCCCACGTGATTAGATAGTAATAGTTCTAGATTTGTTTTTCTAGATTCCCTAACTCTATTAGTATCTGTTTTAATTATCATATTTGGTGAAATTTCCGTAGCACAAGCTTTCACCATTTTAGGCATTCCTTCTATTTCAACTACACATAAACCACATGAACCATATATTTTAGTTCTTTCATCATAGCAAAGAGTTGGAATGAAAACATCATTTTCTCTTGCAACTTCAAGAATTGTTTGGCCTGGTAGTCCAAATACTTCTTTGCCGTCTATATTTAATCTGAATTTTTTCATATTATCACCCTCCCCTTTTAGTCTCTAACGATAGCGCCGAATTTACAAGTTTCTTCGCACTTACCACATTTTATGCATTTATCATGGTTAATAACGTGCATTTCTTTCTTTTCCCCTGTTATTGCCCCAACTGGACATTTCTTAGAACAAGCTGTACAACCTTTACAATCTTCAGTTATATTAAATGTAATTAAAGACTTACAAGATTTAGCTGTACATTTTTTATTATAAATATGATCCTCATATTCATTTCTAAAATATTTAATAGTAGTAAGAACTGGGTTTGGAGCAGTTTGGCCTAGACCACACATTGAACCATCTTTGATTTTTCCTGCTAATTCTTCAAGAAGCTCAATATCTCCATCTTTACCTTCACCCTTAGTTATTCTTTCTAATATTTCAAGCATTCTCTTAGTTCCTACACGACAGTAATTACATTTACCACAAGATTCTTTTCTTGTGAAATCAAGGAAGTATCTCGCCATATCAACCATACATGTAGTTTCATCCATTACGATCATACCACCAGAACCAACTATAGCTCCAGTTTTATTTATATTTTCATAATCAACAGGTGTTTCTATAAGCTGTGCAGGTATACATCCACCTGATGGTCCACCCATTTGAACTGCTTTGAATGCTTTATCTTTTTTGATTCCTCCACCTATTCCAAATATAACATCTTTTAGTGGAAGACCCATTGGAACTTCAACAAGTCCACCCTTCTTAATTTTACCTGCAAGAGCAAATACTTTAGTACCTTTACTCTTTTCAGTTCCCATTGAACCAAATGCAGCTCCACCATTAACTATAATCCAAGAAACGTTTGCGTAAGTTTCAACATTATTTATATTAGTAGGTTTTTGCCAGTAACCTTTTGCAGCAGGGAATGGTGGTTTCAGTCTTGGCATTCCTCTTTCACCTTCAAGTGAAGCTATTAAAGCTGTTTCTTCACCGCAAACAAATGCTCCAGCTCCTGCTTTTATTCTTAAATCAAAATCAAATCCTGAATCAAATATATTTTTACCTAAATATCCTTTCTCTCTAGCTTGATCCATAGCTATTTCTAATCTATGAATAGCAAGTGGATATTCAGCACGAACATATATAATACCTTCCGTTGCTCCCATTGCGTATCCACCAATAATCATACCCTCGATTAATGAATGTGGATCACCTTCAAGAACAGATCTATCCATAAAAGCACCTGGGTCACCTTCATCTGCATTACATACTATATATTTTTGGTCTGCATGGTTTTCTTTAGCAGCATTCCATTTAAACCATGTTGGGAATCCTGCTCCACCTCTACCTCTAAGTCCAGATACTTTTATTTCTTCAACAACATCATCTTGACTCATAGAAGTAACAACTTTTTTAGTAGCTTCATATCCACCAAGTGCTATGTATTCATCTATCCTCTCAGGATTCATTAAGCCACAATTTCTAAGAACTACTCTATGTTGTTTTTCTATAAATAATTTATCTTCATCAGATATTGCTATATCAGTTGCAACTTCACCATTTATAAGGTGTTTTTCAACTATTTCAGCTACTTTATCTTGTTTTACTTTTACATATCTTGTCATTTTGTTATTGTCATCATATATATCAACTATAGGTTCTAGATAACATGTACCTACACAACCAGTTATATCTACTTTAACATCAATATTTTTTTCATTAATTAGTCTTTCAAATTCAGCAGCTGTTTTCTTTGCACCAGTTGCAACACCACAACTACCTTGACCGATTATTACCTTCATCCCCTATTCACCCCCTATGATCTTTCTTTGATTTCTGTTAAAATTTCTCTAACAGCATCTTTAGTTAAGTTTCCATAAGTTTCGTCGCCTTCTGCACTCTTAATCATCATAACTGGTGCTAATGAGCAACATCCTAAACATGCAACATTATTTAAAGTAAATAATCCATCTTCAGTTGTTTCACCATCTTTAATATTTAAAAATTCGCATACAGCTTCTTCTATCATCTCAGAACCGTTAACATGACAAGCAGTTCCTTGACAAAGCATTACTAAGTATTTACCAATTGGTTGTAATCTGAATTGTGCATAGAAAGTGGCAACACCATAAATTTTAGCTGTTTTTATACCTGTAGCTTCTGAAATGTAGTTCATTGTGTCAATAGAAAGATAACCATAGATGTCTTGTGCCTTTTGAAGAATTGTTATAAGACTACCAGGTGTTTTTGCATATTTGTCTAATACAGGATTGAGTTCTTTGAAGTCTTGACCTTGGTGATTCCCGCAGCAACATTTTTCACTCATTTAACTTACCCCCCATTTAAAATTTGTACTAATCTAATGTATATATATTTTTATATTTACTTCTCATATTAATATTAGCAAAAAAAGGAAATTATAGCAAACAAAAAACATTAAATTTTGTTATATATTTAACTATTTGTATTATTTTTTTCTATTTTTTAGACAAATTATTTTAAATTTAAAGGTAAATCCTATTTTTAAATTATGAATCTTCTAATTATTCAATAAACATTAAAGAATTATTAACAATTTTATTCTTTATATTAATTCTATTTAGTAATGCTATTGTATTTTGAAATAATTATAATTATCATATAAACACTTTATTCATTATATATTTTACATATCTCTTCTTTTTAGATTTATAAATAACCTAAAAGAACTAATATTAACTTTTTTTAACAATTATATAAATATTAGAGTTAGAATATTAATTTAGTTTAAAACCGAAGTAATGTTAACTAATTTACGGTATTCGAACCTATGTTCTTTAATTTATTTTAAATATTTTTTAACATACTTGACCAAATTTTCTAAATTTTTAATGATAAAACCATTAACCTTAATACATCTGCTATAAAAAGACTTTCATTAATCAATTGAAAATTAAAAAAGCTTCTACTAATAATTGTAGAAGCTTTTTTGCTTACATCACCATTATACTTTTTAGCAAGACCTTTACATAAAGGTAATTTGTTATTTATGCATTCTCAAAAGTGTAGATTGCATCTATCCTAGTTATATAAAGTGAATCTTTTTTACAACCAATATATTTTGCATATTTTCTTACCTTTTCCTTTGCAAATTCAATATCACCAATTCCATTGTCCATTAATTCTTTTATATATGTATCCATTAGTGATCCTTTATACTCACTTAAATCTATACCTAAGTACTGTGTTAGATTATCAATTTCACCTAAAAAATCTCCATCCTCTTTAATTAAGAACTCATAGACTTCTTTTCTATAGGGATTAGACATTATAATCTTTTGTACTACTTTGCATCCATCTATTTTGCTAATAAAACCGTCCTTATAGTTATTAAATAAGGCACTTGACTGTCTCATTGCTCTTTTATCAATATATGAATTTACTTCTGTTACACCATTTTCTATTAATGCATCTAATACTGCATAATGTATCTTAAAACAATCGTCAAAAACATATTGAGATAATTTATTTATAACTGGCTTAACATCAAATAATTTCACATTGTTATTTTTATTCTTTTTATTATTTAACATATCTTTGTTTACATTATTAAATAATCTATCAAAATCTGAATATTTTTTGCAATACAATTCTCTAAACAAATTGTAATCTATAGTAATAATGTTATAACTTACAATAGTTTCAACACCTTTTCTAATTGCATCATTAATTAAGTTTTGTCCATACTCAAGATATTTATCATTTATTTGTCTTGTATTTGTAATATTATCTAAACAATAATCCTTAAACATATACGATGCTTTCTCGCCATATTCCTTGAAACTTTTTCTTATAGTATTATAATTATCTCTTTTTTCATCAAATTTAATTACTGCCCCGTTTATATCAAATGAAAACATTAGCAATACCCCCTAAATATCAAAATTCTAGTTCATTTTATTACTAAATATTTGATTATAAGAGTAATAATCCTTCAAAATAAATAATTTGTCTAAAAGTTTTTTTAAATAATGTTGAAAATACCAAAAAAAACAGGAATAAACATAGATGGTAGCAAATTAGCGACCTTGATTTTTGATACACCTAACATATTTAATCCTAGAACTAATATTAATAAACTACCTACAGCTGTCATATAAGTAACAACACCATCACTTAATAAACCTGATAAGAAAGAAGACCCTATTGTAATTATACCTTAGTATCTCCTTATTCATATTATCTTATTTTTAAATGTACTTTAAATACTACTTAAT
>JAVXJA010000046.1:8260-22346 GCA_036648085.1 Terrisporobacter sp. | reverse complement strand
AAATGATATTAAAGTTTTATAACTTAGAAAATTGTTGACAGCCTCCCATATTCGTCAGATATAGTAATAGAAAATGATGAAGAAAGTAGAGAAATAGATAGAGTTCTACAAAATGCCTGTAAATGTCAAAACGTATCAGTAAATGAAGTGGTATCAGCAGTTTATCTATAGTCCCTTTTTATACTAAAAACTATAATAATTATTTTTAAATACATAAAAATAATAAATTATTTTAAAAAGTGTTGCGTAAAAGTTATATTATACTACAATAGTCTAGTAAACGTTTTCTTCACCGTGGTGAAAAAAAGGTGAATTTTTAATCAATATTATTTATACATGAAAAGGGAGATGAATTATGGGACAAAATTTGCAAAAGAATTTAGGACTTTCAGCGGCATTATCAACGGTTATAGGAATGGTTATAGGAGCAGGTGTGTTTTTTAAACCTCAAGCAGTTTATAATTTAACAGGAGGAGCTCCAGGTCTTGGTATTTTATCATGGATATTAGCAGGTATGCTTACCATAGCTGGAGGACTAACAGCAGCTGAAGTATCAGCAGCTATACCTAAAACCGGCGGTATGATGGTATACATAGAAGAAATCTATGGTGAAAAATTAGGATTTTTAACTGGGTGGATGCAAAGTGTATTATTTTTTCCAGCAATGATAGCAGCCTTATCAGTAATGTTTGGTCAGCAAGTTGCTTATTTGTTTAATAATCCTTCACTTAGTTTACCTTTTACAATAGGTGTAATATTATTTTTAGCTATGATGAATAATCTTGGTTCAAAAACTAGTGGTATAATACAAACAGTATCTACAATTTGTAAATTAATACCTTTAATCGTCTTAATTATATTAGGATTTGTAAAAGGAGATCCATCTTCAGCAGCTATAATGACTCCAATGGTGGGAGAAGGAGTATCACCTATGGGAATAATTGGACAACTTATGATAGCAGTATTATTTGCTTATGATGGTTGGATGAACGTAGGAGCTATAGCTGGTGAAATGAAAAATCCAGGTAAAGACTTACCAAGAGCTATAGTAGGTGGATTAACTGCAGTAATGTCAGTATACATCATAATAAATATAGCATATCTTTGTGTATTACCAGCAAATACCTTAGCTACTTTTGAATCTCCGGCTTCTGCTGTAGCCGAAATGATTTTAGGACCAATAGGTGGGAAACTAATTACAAGTGGTATTTTAATATCATTATTTGGTTGTGTTAATGGATATATTTTAACTGGTTCAAGATCTTTATATACTTTAGGTGTGAAAGAATTAATACCTGGAAGTAAATTTATAAAAAAACTTAACAAACAAGATACTCCTGCATATGCAATAGCTGTTATAGTAGTAATTTCCATTGTGTATTCACTATCAGGTCAGTTTAACTTACTTACAGATTTAGCAATGTTCTCAGTATGGGCATTTTATGTTCTAACTTTCTATGGAGTAATAAAGCTTAGAAAAGATAATCCTGGTTTACATAGACCTTACAAAGTACCTATGTATCCTTTCATACCTATAGTTGCTATGTCTGGTGGATTATTTGTAATTATAAATCAATTATTCTTTGCAGGTTCATTTAATAGGATATTATCAGTAGGATCAATTATAATAACTTTATTAGGCTTACCAGTATACAATTATTATAATAAATTAAAAGAAAATGATTTCAAAGCTAAAGAAGTAATATAAATTAAAAAGGGAGTTGTCTCAAAATGATTTAAATCATTAAAAGAACAACTTCTTTTTTAATTTCCAAATTGAAATTAATAGTGTAGATTTATATTTATGTAAAATAAAAAACATTTCCAAATAATTGTAATTATATGGATAATATGCTATCATCTAGGTATAAGCTGACTCTAAAGAGTTTTCTAAGGGGGAAGGAAATTAGTTTGGTCTGTTATTAAAGTATTTTCTTGTAAAGAAGATAATCACTTATGAGTTAATTCTAACCTTTGCTTTGATGTAAAGGTTTTTTTGCGTGAAAGACTTTTCTCAAAACAAGCAGAGAATTGACTAAATAATTACTTATCTTCATCAGCTTAAATACATTTATTTGGAGGTATTTAAATGAAAAAAATTTTGGCAGTAACTATGTCAGCACTATTATCAGTATCAATGCTAGTTGGTTGTAGTAATAAAAAAGAAACTGTTAGTGAAAAAAAAGAAGCAGTTACAGTAAATGTAGGAGCACCAGATGGTTTACCAGCAATATCAATTGCAAAATTATCTCAAGAAAATCCTGAAATAAAAGAGGGATATAAAGTAAACTATAATTTAGAAGCAACATCAGATGCATTATCAACAGATGTAATGAAAGAAGAACTTGATATTGCCATAGTGCCTTCAAACATGGCTGCAATAGCTTATAATAAAACATCTAATTTCCAAATAGCAGGGACTGTTGGAAAAGGTTCTTTCTATTTAGTAAGTAGTGATGAATTAGTAACAGGTATAGACTCATCATTATCAGGAAAAGAAGTTGGAAATATAGGTAAAGGTTTAACACCAGACATTACGATTCAAGCTTTATTAAAGGAGCAAGGGGTGGATACTTCATCAGTTACATTTAACTACTCTAATGAAGCTAGTGATTTAGTATCACTTTTAGCTACTAAAAAAATAACTACAGGAATAGTTCCTGAACCAGCACTAAGTGGACTTTTAACTAAGAACCCAGATTTAAAAGTAATAGCAGGAGCTAATGATACATGGAGTAAAGTTTTCAAAAATGAAAATGGATATCCTCAATCAACATTAATAATTAAAAAATCTTTTGCTAAAGAAAATCCAGAGTTTGTAGATGATTTTATAAAATCACTAGATGAAAATATAAAATGGACTAATGAAAACCCAGAAGAAGCAGGAAAGTTTGCAGAAGAATTTGGTGTAAATGTTAAAGCTCCATTATTAAAGAAAGCAATTGATAGAACAAATATTAAATTTATAAGCATAGAAAATGCTAAGGATGATTACGATAGCTATTTCAAGGCTTTATCATCTTTTAATCCTAAAGTTTTAGGTGGGAAAATACCAGATAGTGAAATCTATTATAAATAATTAATATAAAAATAAACTCCTTTTATTGAAAAATTTAAGGAGTTTATTTTTATATTAATAATTTATTTTATATTGGTGAAAATAAGTGTAGATAATTTATACAATATAAATTTGAGGTGATGAGATGAAAAATAAAAGAGATTACAATAAATCATTGAACTTAAATCATAAGCCAGATTACCATTTAATGAACAATTATGGAGATATTGAAATGGGAAGTGATGCTTATAGTTCTGATTTAAGTGATATGAGCGAAAATATAGATTTTGAAAAAGATGAATATTTTGATAATCTACAAAATAATAATAATAAGTTCTATTTTTAATAGAAAAAATGATTAACTACTAAGGGAAGTAAATATTTTTAGATTTTATAATAAAAATACTTTATCACAAGATGAAGTATTTTTTTATTATGTTATTTAAATATAGAAATTTGTGTTAAAATAGTAATGTAATAATTATGAGGGAGATAATAAAAATGAATGAAAATTTAAAATGGTTAAACACTAAAAAAATAGAAAGAACTATGGCAGCTTTAGAAAATAATAATATGAAAGCTTATTATGCTAAAGAAAATGCTGAAGTTTTAGAAATAGTAAAAGAAATAGCTAAAGAAGGTGAAGTTGTTTCAGTAGGTGGATCTATGTCATTATTCGAAACTGATGTAATTGATTTACTTAGAAGTGGTAGATATGAATTTTTAGATAGATATGCTGAAAACCTTACTCCAGCAGATATGAAAGACATTTATAGAAAATCATTCAGTGCAGACACATATTTTTCAAGTGCTAATGCTATAACTGAAAATGGAGAAATTTTTAACGTTGATGGAAATGGTAATAGAGTAGCAGCTATTTTATATGGACCTGACAAGGTTATATTAATCGTGGGGATTAATAAAATTGTAAAAGATGTAGAAGAAGCTGTAAAAAGAAACAAAGAAATTAGTGGGCCAGCAAATGCAAAAAGATTAAGCACTGCAACTCCATGTGCTAAAGTAGGACATTGTATGGATTGCAAAAGTGAAGATAGAATTTGCTGTGAATACACATTAATAAAAAGACAAAGAACTGCTAATAGAATCCATGTAATATTTGTAAACGAAAGTTTAGGATTCTAAAACTGGAGGAAACAATGGAAAAAGTTAAGTTTATATACAATCCTAATTCAGGTGAGAGAAGAATAGCACATGAATTAGATAAGATAATTGAAATATATCAAAGAGAAAATTTCTTACTCGTGCCTTTTAGAATGGATAGAAATAGACCTTTAAGTGATGCATTTATTGATATAGATGATTATAGTCACATAGTAGTTTCTGGAGGAGATGGTACCGTAGATTTAGTATTAAATGCTATGAAAAAGTTAGATGTGGATATACCACTGGGAATTTTACCTTCTGGTACTGCTAACGATTTTGCTAAAGCAATAAATCTACCATTTGGTACTAAAGAATGTATAGAAAAGATTATAAAATCGACACCTAAAAGAATAGATATAGGTAAAGTAAATGACAAGTATTTTATAAATGTTGCAAGTGCAGGTATGTTTACTGATGTATCTCAAAAGATTAATCCTGATTTTAAAAATAATCTAGGTAAAGTTTCATATTATATAAAAGGTATAGAAGAGGCTTTAAATCTTAGAAAGTTTAATATAAAAGTATCATCAAAAGAAGTATCTTACGAAGGTGATATGTATTTAATGTTGATTTTCAATGGAAAAACAGCAGGAAATATTAATCTTGCTTATAAAGCAAAAGTAGATGATGGGTTATTAGATGTAATAATAGTAAAAGGCGTAATTCTTCCTAATATGCTACCTTTATTTATAAGTATATTAAAAGGAGAGCATCTAGATGGATACAATAAAGATGATATTCTGTATTTTAAAACTAAAGACGTAAATATTGAATGTAGAGATGAGCTTACAACTGATATAGATGGAGAAAAGGGACCGGACTTCCCACTTTATATAGAATGTATTGAAGATGGATTACAAATTTTAGGTTACGAAGAATAATATAAAAAAAGACGAATGTGATATTCGTCTTTTTTATATATAATTTCTGCATTAACCTATATTATTAATAAATTATTATTTTTGTAATTTGAATGAGCTTTTAAGAGGAACTACTCTGTTGAATACAAGTTTTTCTGCAGTAGTGTACTTACTATCTATAGAGAAGAATCCATTTCTAACAAATTGGAACTTGTCTAATTGCTTAGCGTCTTTTACTGCTGTAGGTTCTACATATCCTTGAAGAACTTGTAGAGAATTAGGATTTATTTGTTCTAAGAAATGTTTACCTTCATTTTCTGGAGCATCATCTAAAATTAATGGTTCAAATAATCTAAACTCCGCAGGAATACCAGTTTTAGCATCTACCCAATGAACTGTTCCTTTAACTTTACGCCCAGTAAATCCTGAACCTGATTTAGTTTCTGGGTCATAAGTTCCGTGGATTTCAACTACATTTCCATTTTCGTCTTTTATAACATCAGTACACTTAACGAAGTAAGCACCCTTTAGACGAACTTCATTTCCTGGGAAGAATCTTCTGTATTTAGCTACTGGCTCTTCCATAAAGTCATCTCTTTCTATATAAACTTCTCTACTAAATGGAACTAATCTAGTACCAGCTTCTTCATTTTTAGCTATATTTTCAAGTTCTATCATTTCACTTTCATCTTCTGGATAGTTAGTTATAACTAATTTAAGAGGATTAAGTATACCCATAGCTAAAGGAGCTTTTGGTTGTAAATCTTCTCTTAAGAAGTGATCAAGTAATTGACTATCTACTTTAGAATCAGCTTTTGAAATTCCTATTTCTGCGCAGAAGTTACGAAGTGACTCTGGAGTATAACCTCTTCTTCTAACACCTGATATAGTAGGCATACGAGGATCGTCCCATCCATCTACTACATTTTCATCAACTAATAATTTTAATTTTCTTTTACTCATTAATGTATTTGTAAGATTTAATCTTGCAAACTCTATTTGTCTTGGAGTTTTTTCCATTTCAGTTTCTCTAACAACCCAATCATATAATGGTCTTTGGTCTTCAAATTCTAAAGTACATATGGAGTGAGTTATTCCTTCTATAGCATCTTCTAAAGGATGAGCAAAAGAGTACATTGGATATATACACCATTTATCTCCTGTGTTATGATGAGTAGAATGAGCAATTCTATATATTACTGGATCTCTAAAGTTTATATTAGGAGAAGACATATCTATCTTAGCTCTTAAAACCTTTTGTCCATTTGCAAATTCACCATTTTTCATTCTTTCAAATAAATCTAAATTTTCTTCCACAGATCTATTTCTATATGGACTCTCCACACCAGGTGATGTCAAAGTACCACGAGATTCTCTTATTTCATCTGCATTTGAATCATCTACATAAGCTTTACCTTTTTTTATTAAAATAACAGCTCTATTGTACATTTCATCGAAATAATCAGATGCAAAGTATAAGTTGTCCCAATTAAAGCCTAACCACTGGATATCTTCTTTAATTGAATTAACATATTCTTCATCTTCTTTTAATGGATTTGTATCATCAAATCGCATGTTAACAGTTCCTTTAAATTCTTTAGCTAAACCAAAGTTTAAGCATATACTCTTAGCATGTCCTATATGTAGATAGCCGTTTGGTTCAGGTGGAAAACGAGTTATTATATTATCGTGTTTTCCTGTTTTTAAATCGTCAACTATTATATTTTTTATGAAATTATTCGAAATTTTTTCGTTTGACATATTTTATACCTCTCAGTTCATTTTATTAATTATCAATATGTATTAATTTGTATCATATTATTATAACATTAATTTTAATTCAATATGTGAAAAAAATAAAGTATAATTGTAATTTTTACTGTTTATAATGTATTATATATAAGAGTATTGTACAAATTCAAGATTTTTATTATATATATGTAAAAAATATAATAAAAATTACCATTTTTAACGAAATGATTTTATTTGTAACCAAAAGTTATTATAAAAATAGATAGAAATATAGATATAGTTAATAAATGTAAATACTTAATAAATTTGAATAAGTTAGATTTTTGTGATAAAATAAAGATTATTACTTGGGGGTGAAGCATGAAAAAAATTTATATAGTAACTACTTATACTGGTACTTTACTATCTTATTTAATAAAAAAAGTAAGTAAAAGTCCTTACGCACATATTTCACTATCTTTAAATGAAGACTTATCACCTATGTATTCCTTTGGAAGACTTAATCCTAAGACACCAATTTTTGCAGGCTTTGTAGAGGAAAACATAAATGAAGGTTTATATGAAATTAAAAAGAATGCAATGTGTAGAGTTTACTCATTGGAAGTTAGATATGAAGAATACGAAAAATTAACAAAGAATATAATGAAAGTTAATAATAATAGAAATAATTATAATTATGATGTGAAAGCACTTGTATATTTAACATTTAATAAATCAAGAGAAAGTGAGCATAAATATGTTTGTTCTCACTTTGTAGCAGATATGCTATATAAAAGTGATATTAAAATAGTGGATAAATTACCTTATTTAACAAAACCAGAAGATTTTTATAATAATGAAAATTTAACTTTGGAATATGAAGGATTACTTTGCAATTATAAAGCATTTGAAGAGAAAAACAGAATTAGTGTATTAAGTTGTTAAAAATTACCATATATTACTATGGTAATTTTTTTATTTTAAAGCTATATTAATATTAGGGATAATATTAGCAAAAACAGGATATAAAACAAATAAGAGGAAAAAAGGAGAAAGATAAACAAATGAAAAGAATATTAAAAACTTATGGTATAGCATTTATATTTGTAGCTATATATGCATTTGTTAAGTTACCAGTTCTTAGATTTGATTTCACATCAGGGTTTAGTACAGTAATTATATTTTTTGTATTAGCAGGTATATTTGATATGATGCTTGATAGAGGAGAAAGAACTTCTAAAATTGCAAAGAATAATTTTATAATTGCAGCACTTTTATTAGTTGTAGTAATTGTAATTCCTTTCTTTATCACATCACCAATATTCAGAGCAAGTACATATAGAGACTTACTTGGAAAAGTAGAAGAAAGTGTATTTACTGAAGATGTAAGTCCAGTTAGTATAGACGAGATAAGAATAGTTGATGAAGAAATGGCAATGAAGCTTGGAGAGAAAAAGATAGGTGAAATACCTGCCATAGGAAGTGTATCTAAGGTTGGGGAGTATACAATTCAAAATATTAAAGGTGAATTATATTGGATAGCGCCTTTAGTACATAGAGATATAGTAAAATGGATAACTAACTTAGAAGGAACAAATGGATATATAATGGTTTCTGCTACTAATCCACAAGATGTTAGATTAGTACAAAACTTAGATGGAAAACAATTAAAAATAGTTTATCAAGAAGAAGCATACTTCTTACAAGATTTACATAGACATATTTATTTAAATGGTGTTGTAAATTATGGTATGACAGACTTTAACTTTGAAATTGATGATAATGGTAGACCTTATTGGGTAGTTACTTTATATGATCATCAAGTAGGTTACGGTGGTGCAAATGCAACAGGAACTGCAATAGTAGATGCTCAAACTGGAGAAGTAAAGGTTTACTCAGTAAAAGATACGCCAAAATGGGTAGATAGAATTCAACCTGAAAGCTTTGTAATTAATCAAATAAATGACTGGGGATTATATATAAAAGGATTCTTAAACTCAGTAATATCTGAAGAAGGAGTTTTACTTCCATCAGAAGGAACTTCACTTGTTTATGGAAAAGATGGACGTTCATACTGGTATACAGGAATAACATCTTCAGGTGCAGATGAATCTACAGTAGGATTTATGTTAGTAGATTCAAGAACAAAAGAAGCTAAATTCTATATGCAAACAGGGGCAACGGAAGTTGCTGCCATGAATACAGCAGAAGGTAAAGTTCAAGAAAAAGATTATAAGGCAACTTTCCCAGTAATGTATAACATTCTTGGAAAACCAACTTATGTTTTAGGACTTAAAGATAAAGCAGGGCTTGTAAAAAATGTTTCATTCGTATCTGTAGAAGATTACTCTATGATAGGTATTGGAGAAAGTAAAGAAGAAGCTTTCAAAAACTATAAAGAAGTATTAGAAGCAGAAGGTAGTGAAATAGATATAGAAAAAAGCGAAGACCTAATAACTATAGAAGGTACTGTAGCAAGAATAAATCAAGATATTAAGGGCGGAAATGCAACTTATTATATAACTATAGATAACAACACAATAATATTTACTGGTAACTCAAAAATATCTGATGAACTACCTTTAACAATGGTAGGGGATAAGGTAAGTATAATGTACATGAAATCTGATACAAATGTTATAGGTATGTCTGAATTTGACAACTTAAACATTGGAGAAAAGAAAGAATCAGCAAAAGACAAAAAAGAAGAAAAGTCGTCTAAAAAAGAAGAAACTAAAGAGGAAACTGAAGAAGAAAGTACAAACAACTAATTTAATAAGTAGTAATAGGATAAAAAAGGGAAAGAAAATAAATCTTTCCCTTTTTTTTGTGTAAATTTTCTTGGACTACTTTAATATAATAAAGTACAACTTGGTAAAATAGCTTCAAGGAGACAGACTATGGTGGGATTAGAGAAAGATATATTATATTTAGTAAGTAGAGTAAGATATGTTACTGAAATTCAGGTGGGCAAAGTATTTACTAGTAAAAAAAGGTATGGAAAAAAATCCCTGAAAAAGACACTTAGAAAAATGTGTAATGATTATACTTTAAGAAAAGTTCCATGTAATATTAATCACAATAATTTTAAAGATAATACCTGTGTTTACTATCTAAATGGTAGTACAATAACAAAAGGTAAAAACTTAACTAAAATGCTTTTAGGTTCTGAAATTGCCATAAGGATGAACTCCTCTGGTTATGAAACAGTAAGGTTTTATCGTAATGTTAAAGTAGGAGATAAAGTTTATGATATTTTTATTGAATATATAACACCAAATAGGATAAGACTACAAGCATTGATAGACATAGAATTAGATAACAAAATAAATTCTATGAAATATACAGATTTAAAAAATGACATTAATAATTCAACTATACCTTTTTTTATGATACCAAAAGTTATAGTTGTGTCTTCCAAAGAACTTAAGAGTATGAAGTGTAGTTGTGATGAACAGATTTTTAATATAGATTCATCATTAAATAAACTTTTTAATGTTTTATAATACTTTTATTATATATTTGTTAAATTTTACTAAAAACGTTGCAAAGATATATGTAAATGTGTTATTAATATATTATTAAATAAAAATAAGAAATAAAAAAGCCAAGGTAGAGGTGCTATATTCAAGAGTATTTACAAGGAGCTGCAAGCTATGAATTGTAAAGAAAGGGATTATAGCCGAAGTTAGTTTATAGGCATATAAATTATCTGGACTTATGCAGAATATGTATAAGGCTGTCACTTTTCAAAAGTGTTGTGCTACAAGGTTACTATGGTGAGTTAAAACGCCCAAAGTATACCTTTGGGCGTTTTATATTTGGCAAAATTTATGATAATTGAGCCATTGTGTGGGTGAATCATTTAATGTTGATAATGGTTTCACACCTTGCTCAAAGAACTTAATATAAAAAGGGAGGGAGTACTAATGGATAAAATAATTGTTCAAAAATATGGTGGAAGTTCTGTTTCAAGTACAGAAAAAATAAAGCTTATAGCAAATAAATTAATACAAAGAAAGAAAACAAGTCCTAAAATAGTGGTGGTAGTATCGGCTATGGGAGATACTACAGATGATTTTATAAGTATGGCAAAAGATATTACCAAATCTCCTGATAAAAGAGAATTAGACGTATTAATGTCAACGGGGGAAATGATATCAGCATCGCTACTTGCCATAAGTTTGAAATCCTTAGGATGTGAATCAATTAGTTATAATGCTTATCAATTAAATATACAAACAAGTGGAATTCATGGTAAGTCATTAATTGATGATATAGATGTAAGTAAGATTAATGAAAGCTTAGATGATGGGGAAATTGTTATAGTGACAGGCTTCCAAGGATTAAATGATGAAGGTGATATAACTACTTTAGGCAGAGGTGGTTCAGATACATCAGCAGTTGCCCTGGCAGTTAAACTAAAGGGGTCATGTGAAATATATACAGATGTGGATGGAATTTATTTTACAGATCCAAGAAAATATGGTGAAGCTAAGAAATTAAAAGAAATTGAATATGAAGAAATGTTAGAACTTGCTAGTCTAGGTGCTCAAGTAATGCATTCAAGAAGTATAGAATTGGCACAGAAGTATGATGTTGAACTGTATGTGGGATTATCATGTAGTGATATACAAGGAACATATATAAAGGGGAGTAAAGATATGAAATTAGAAGATAAAGTAATAACAGGTCTCGCAACATGTGATGATGATGCAGCCATAACAATAGTAGATATAGAAACAAAGTCTGTGTCACCTTTATTTGAAAATATAGCAGTAGATGGTGTAAGTGTGGATATGATAAGTCAAACAGCACCTTTTAATAATAAGGTAAATGTATCATTTACTATTCCAAAGGAAGATTTACAACAATGCAGAGGAATTGTTAAAAATTATGTAAGAGAAGAAAATATAGTAGTAGATGAAGAGATTACAAAGTTCTCTTTGGTAGGCCTGGGAATGAAAAATACTAGTGGTGTAGCATCAAAAGTATTTAAAATTTTTAGTGAGAATAATATAAATATAAAATTAATAACTACATCAGAAATACGTATTACTTGTGCAATAAATTCATCATGCAAAGAAGTAGCAATAAAAGCAATTGCAAAAGAATTTAACGTATAAATTTAGGAGGCATTCATGAAACTACATGGAACTATGGAAATTAAATCAGATACATTATATATTGGTGGAGTAAACACTGTTAATATGGCAGAAAAATATTCAACTCCTTTATATATATTTGATGAAGAATTAATAAGAAACAATTGTAAAGAATATATAAAAAATTTTAAAGTTAAGGAAAATGGAAATAAAGTAGCTTATGCAGGAAAGGCATTTTTACCTTTGTATATGTGCAAATTAATAGATGAAGAGGGTTTATATTTAGATGTAGTTTCAGGAGGAGAATTATTTACAGCACATAAAGCTAATTTCCCTATGGAGAAGATATTATTTCATGGAAACAATAAAACTCTAGACGAAATTCAAATGGGAATTAAATATGGAGTAGGTAGATTTGTAGTAGATAATTTTTATGAACTTGATATTATAGAAAGACTATGTGAGGAGCAAAATAAGATACAGGATATATACTTTAGGGTTACTCCAGGAATAGATGCCCATACTCATAAATATATAAGAACAGGTCAAATAGATTCGAAATTTGGTTTTGCCCTTACTAATGGAGATTTTTATCTAGCCGTAGAGAAGTTAAAAGAATATAAAAATGTGAATTTAATGGGAATTCATGCTCATATAGGTTCTCAAATTTTCCAAGTAGAACCTTTTCAAGAAGAAGTAGATGTAATGATTAATTTAGTAAAAGAATTAAAGGAGAAATACAACATAGAAATTACTGAAGTAGATTTTGGCGGAGGAATAGGAGTTTATTACACAGAAGAAGACACTCCAAAGAGCATAAAAGACTTCTGTGAAGCTATTATAAATAAATGTGAAGAAAAATGTAAAAAACTTAATATAAATATGCCTACATTAGTAATTGAACCAGGAAGATCTTTAGTTGCAAATGCAGGTAGCACACTTTACTCTATTGGTTCAATTAAAGAAATTAAAGATGTAAGAACTTATGTAAGTGTAGATGGGGGGATGACGGATAACATAAGACCATCTTTATATCAAGCAGGTTATGAATGTGCCATAGTTAATAAAATGAATAATATAAGTTCAAATCACAAAGTTACTATAGCAGGTAAGTGTTGTGAAAGTGGGGATATATTAGTATCTAGTACAGATATATTTAATATAGAAAGTGGAGATATATTAATTACCACATCTACAGGTGCTTATGGATATTCTATGGCTTCAAATTACAACAAAATTCCTAAAAATCCTGTAGTATTTGTCAAAGATGGAGAAGACAAACTTGTATGTAAAAGACAAAGTTACGAGGATTTATTGTCATTAGAAGTATAATATCCTCTAAATGTATAATTATATTTATATAATCATTTATAATGTACAAAGCTTTTGTTTATGATAAACTATTATCAGCAGAGGAGGGTTTTATGAAAAAAACATTATTAATTGCAGTATTAATCATAACAGGAATTTTTGGTGGTTGTTCTAAAGTAAGTGAAAGTGCTGAATTACAAAAGGCCAGACATGAACTAGAAAGCCACAACTACGATGTAGCCCTAGACATTTTAACAGAAATCATTAATGATGATCCAGACAATAAATCAGCAAGAGCGATGTACATGCAAGGTAGAAAAATGTCAAGTGCATTAAATCATGAGCAAAATCAAGATTATGATAAAGCCATAGCAGATTTAAATGATATAGTAAATATAAATAATGGATCAAATTTAATAAAAAAAGAATCCATTAAAAAGAAAGAAGAGTTGGAAAAGCTTCAAGTTCAAAGAGAAGAAGATGCTCTTAAAAGAAAAGAAAATGCAAAAAAAGCTTCAAAAAAATATATACAAAATTCAGAGTCAACTTTAATTTATGAACAAGAAGAGGAAGAAGATAATTACGAAGAAGAAAAAGATAAAATAGAAGAAACGCTACCACCAAAAGAACCAGGGGCAGACAAAGAAGAAAACACAGAAGGTAGTGTAGATAATAATGAAGTAATTAGTAAACCAGGAGTTACAAAACCTGACAATAATGAGGTAAATATTCCTCAAGAATAAAGTCATTTTATAAAGAAATTAAAAAAAATCACACTGTTAATAAATTTATTAGTAGTGTGATTTTTATGTGAAATTAAGGTGAATCTATATACTAAAGTAATTAAACTTTACTAT
>JAVXJA010000046.1:0-8160 GCA_036648085.1 Terrisporobacter sp. | reverse complement strand
ATTTTTATGTGAAATTAAGGTGAATCTATATACTAAAGTAATTAAACTTTACTATCCTCTTAAGTTTTTGATTAATAATAAATAAGCACCACCAGCTTGGTAAGGATTATCTCCATCTACTCTAGCTATTTTCTTGTTTTCATTATTGTATACATATCCTTCATTATCTACTTTACCTATTGGAGAATATGTAACAGGGTGATTGTGTATTACTCCATCATCATCAACTCTTCCTATTGGAGCATTATTTACTGGGTCATTATGGATTATATTGTTGGTATGGATTCTTCCAACTGCACATTCATGATATAAGTGATTGTGAACTACTCCGTTAGATTCTAGTCTTGCCACTCCTAAAGAATTATAAGGGAAATTTACTATATTTACTGCCATAATTTACACCAACCTTTAATTTTGTATAGTTATGAACTAATAACATATAAAATATTAATTCATATTACTAAAATTAGACAGTAAGTGCTAAATTCCTTTTAATAAAAGTCAAGTATACATAATACTTTGCAAGAAGAAAAATTCTAAATTAACATTATTTATCTATTATGCATATAAATTATAATTATTATTGAATATAACATGTGAAAAGGTAGAATCTTATAATTAAGATTAAAAATGAGGTGCTAATAATGGATAAATCAACTGTACAAATTAATAATAAGTTTAATGAAATAGAAGAAACTTTAAATAAATTACTGATAGGACAATCTTCATATATTAACAAATTAATTGAATATATAAAGGGAAAAATTATAAATGAGGAAAAAGGAGTTCTTTTATTACTTGGAGAAAAAGACACAGGAAAAAAGACTAGTATAAGAATACTAATAAAAGAAATGTATGAATGTGGACTTATTGAAAGTAGTGAAATAAATGAGATAAACTTAGCTACATATAATTTCAAATTAGGATATAATGCTTTTTTAAGTGATTTACATGATAAGTTAAGTAACAATTCAAAATGTTTATTATTTAAAAATACTAAAGAAGCTAGTGAGGAGATTATAAATATTCTATCTTCTTTATGTTTAAACTCTTGTTTTAATTTAAATGAGGAATACGTTATAAAAAATAATGTATTAATAAAAGCAGAAGAAGATATAAATCAAGAAAAAATTGATAAAGAAAGAATAAATCAATTGATTTGTAAAAATAGATTTATAATTTTTACTAGTGATGACAAAGATATGGATTTAGAAAAAGATTATGATGAAGACTATTTGAAATTAATAGATAAGGTAATTAAGACAAAAGATTTAGATGAAAATGAAAGGAAAATAATTGTAAGAAGAAGAGTAATAGAAACTATAAATCGTCTTAATGAGAATTTACATTTAGACATAATGATAGATTTAAATAAAAGTGAAGATAACAATGAGTATTTTGGTATTTGTAAGTATTTACAAGAAACTTATAAGGCGGATGATAACTTTGGTATATCAGAATATGTGGAGTATCAATTAGATAATCCAATTAGAAATTTAGTTTTAAAAGAAGAAATTAAAGAAAATAGTAGACTTTTTATTTACGTAGATAATAACGAAGTTTACTGTAAAAAAGATAATGAAGTATTTAAACTTAATGAATACACAACACCTACTATAGAAGAAGCCATATACAAGCTAAATTCTATAATAGGTGTAAAAGAGTTAAAAGAATTTATTTATAATATACAAAATAACTACAAGGTACAACAGATTAGAGAAAAATTAGGTCTTACTACTTCAAAAGTATCCATGAATATGATATTTGCTGGAAATGCAGGTACTGGTAAAACTAATGCAGCTAGAATAACCTTTGAATATTTAAATGCACTGGGATTATTATCAAGAAGTATTTTTAGAGAAGTTAGTAAAGCAGACTTTGTTAGTGAAAATATGTTGGATACAGCTAAAAGAACTATAGAAGTAGTAAATTCTGCACTAGGTGGAGTATTATTTATTGATGAAGCTTATTCACTTTGTGAAAGTGAAGAAGATAAGGTGGGAAAAGAAATAGTTGATGCCCTACTTAAAGGAATAGAAGATAATAGAGAAGATTTAGTTGTAATATTAGCAGGTTATGAAAATGATATGGAAAAATTCATGAGTATTAATCCAGGACTTAAGTCAAGATTTCCAAATATAATTCATTTTGAAGATTATACTCCTTACGAAATGTATGCAATAGCTATAAATATTGCAAAAGCAAAGGGTTATAAGATAGCAGAAAATGTAAAGGATGATTTAATAGATTTATTTGCCAAAAATCAAATTTCAGGAAAAAATGATTTAGGTAATGCCAGATTTGTAAGAAATATAATTGAAAATGCAATTATGGATGCTTCTAAGAAATACTTACAAGATAAGCAAAAGAAAATAGATTTATTAGAAGGTCATAACTTTAACTTTAAAGCAAAAGCTAAATTTAATTTAGAAGAAAAACTAAATAAAATAATAGGACTAGAAGAAGTTAAGAAACTTCTTACAAGTCAATATAAGCTTATAGTAGCGGAGGAAAAAAGAAAATCTGTAGGTGTAGAAACTCAAATAGAACAAAATTTAAATATGGTGTTTGCAGGAAGTCCTGGTACAGGTAAAACCAGTATAGCAAGATTAGTAGCTGAAATGTTAAATAGCATGGGCTTATTAAAAATAGGACAATTAATAGAAACTGATAGATCTAATTTTGTCTCAGAAGTACCTGGAGAAACTTCAAAGAAAACAGAAGAAACATTTAAAGAGGCCATGGGAGGAATCTTATTTATAGATGAGGCTTACACTTTAGCAAATGATAAATTAGGAAGAGAAGCCATAGAAACTTTATTAAAATTAATAGAAGATTATTCTAAAGATGTAATTGTTATTTTAGCAGGATATGAAAAGGAAATGGAAGAATTTTTCGATGTGAATATAGGACTACGTTCTAGATTTCCTTTGTGGACCGTATTTGAAGATTATAAGCCAGATGAATTATTGGAAATGGCTTTAAGATTAATAGAAGCTAAAGGTTTTAAACTTTCAAAAAATGGTTATACAACTTTGAAAAAAAGCTTTGTTTATATATATGAAAATGCTGACATGCAATCAGGTAATGGTAGAATGGTGAGAAATTATGTTGAAAATTTAATTAGAGCACAAAGTATAAGAATAGCTGAAAATGACATAAGTGTTTATGAAATGAATTTAATTACTAGCAAAGATATAGATGACATAAATGATTTAACATCACAAAATGATTTTAATTTAGAAAAAAAATTAAGTAATTTAGCTGCCAATGAAAAAGCCAAGGATTTTCTTAGAAATCAATATAAAATAATAAAATCCATGGAAAGAAGAGAAAAGCTAGGATTAAAAGGTCAGTTAAGTAAATATAAAAATATGGTATTTACAGGAGATTTAGGAACAGGAAAGAAAACTACATTAAAAATCCTATGTGATATGTATTATAGTGTGGGACTTATAAAATCAAAAAAATTAATAGAAATTGATAAAATTGAAATTACTTCCATGTTAGATAGTGGTATGCAAATAGATGAGATTTTAAAAGATTATATGGGTAAATTAGTTTTAATTGATAAGGCCCATTTATTTACAGATAAATATAATACGGAAGAATTAACGTCTTCTCTTATAAAGTTTTTAGATAAATATAAAAATAAAATAATAATAGTTCTTTGTGGAGAAAAGGATGGTATGAAGGAATTTGTTATGAAGAATCCATCTTTAAGCTATAGATTTCCTATATGGCTAGATTTTGAAGATTATTCTCATGAAGAACTTTACGATATAAGTATTAATCTTATAAATAATAGAGGTTTTGAATTAAGTGAAAACTGTGAAGAGATATTAAAGAAAGCTATATATGAAATAAGTAATACACCTAATTTAAGTATAAAAAATGCTATAATGATAACTAAGTTTTTAGATAAGATGGTACGTATACAAAGTATTAGAGCTTTTAATGAAAAGTTACCTTCTAAGTTTATTAATACTATAGAAAAAGAAGATATTTTATATAGTAAGGAAAAATTCTTAGAAGAAAACATATTGGATATATAAAAATATATTTTTATTTGTTTCAATATTAAAAATAGCAACTATTTTAGATAAGAAGTTATCTGAGATAGTTGTTATTTTATAGTATTTACATATTTTGTATAAATTTTACATAAATAAACTTTATAACTTATTATATTTATTGTATAATATAACCATATTTAAGAGTATTATATAAATTTATAAAAAAAGGGGAAAACATGGAGATAACAAGAAAATCAAAAAATAAATATCCAATAGGCTTTTTTGTATGTACTACAGCATATGCTCTAGAGCGTATGGCATTTTACTCAGCAAAATGGCTAATTGGTATATTCGTAGTAACAGAAGTAATGAAAGGTGGTCTTGGACTTACACCTGCTGATGGTGCAAAAATGACTGCAAATTTAGTTTCATTTACATACTTAACACCTATACTAGGCGGATATATTGCAGATAGGTGGATGAACCCCAGATTATGTGTTAATCTAGGATCATTAATTATGGCAGTTGGTTATGTATTTGGATATCAAGCATCTGTAATGTCATCACCAGACTTACTATGGATAATGATATTACTAGTATCACTTGGAACGGGCTTATATAAGGGAAATATAGCTGGAATAAGTGGTAGACTTTTTGCTCATAAAAGTCAGCTAGATTCAGCTTTTAGTATTCAATATTCCATAGCAAATATGGGTTCTTTTATTGGAACATTAACAGTATCTTTTATAGCTTATAAAATAGGTTTTGGTGAAACCTTCTTAGTATGTGCCTCAGTTTTAGTACTTTCTACTATATGGTTTTATTTAGGAGGAAAAGCAACATTTGGAGAAGTAGGTAAAAAACCATTTGAAGCAAATGAAAATAGAACTTATACTAAAAAAAATTCTGAAGAATACAGAACTCCTCTTACATCAAATGATAAGAAAAATATTGGAGCTATAATAGTATTTACCATATTCTCAATTGTATTTTGGATTGTTTGGTATTTAACTTATATGCCAGTGTTATATCACTGGGGACCTGATTTTGATTATGCAAATAAAGCAAATTGGCTAATAGGTAACTTTAGAGTTCCATCTGCTTGGTTTGATTCATTAAATTCACTTTGTTGTATAGTTTTAGGACCAGTACTTGCTGCTCTATGGACTAAAAAAGCTAAGTCAAAAAAAGGTGATATGAGTATATTTAAAAAGACTGCCCTTGGAATGATATTATTAGGATTAGCATTTATTGTTATGTGTAGTGCTGAAATAGTAAGAGGTGATGGTCAAGCTAATTTAATGTGGATAGTAGTAGTAGGAATATTAATTTCTATAGGGGAAATGGTATTTGCTCCACTTGGTAAGTCCTTTATAAGTAAGTTCTCGCCAGCTAAATTACTAGGTCTTATGATGGGTGTATGGCCACTAGCTAAATTTATAGCAGGCAAGACTTATGGCTATTTATTTGAAATGTTGTCACAGTATTCCTTTGCTTATGCCTATGGAATTGTGGCTATAATAGTAATTTTATGTGGATTAATCATATGGAAATTAGATAAAAAAATGACATATTAATTCCTGTATTTGTATCTTCTAGTAAGAAGCTATAAGGGTAATATAAAGAACATAGTATAAAAAAATCAACATCTCTACATAAGATGTTGATTTTTTAGTATTAATAACAATTTTTACAAGGAACAGCCCCTGATTTTTTAGCATTGCTTAATGTCATTTTCTTTGAATTTTTCATTCTACAAGATGTAGCAGTTTTATGATATTTATTTGTAGAAGATACATAAACATATTTTGAAGAAGTGGTATTAGAAGATGAACCACCTGATGAAGAAGTTGATTCTTTTCCAGGTTTAGTTACTGGTATCTTCTGAGATGTACTTTTACTATTTTCAACCCACCATTTACTTCCATTTGCATATATTTTTATATTTCCATTTCTATCAGTTCTATAAACATTTATATTTTCATCGTAATTTATATATCTATTTAATGCTCCTGCAGATGGATGACCATATTTTTTACCATCAGTACTAATTACTATGTTTTCTGGATCATACTTTTTTATAAATGATGAAGAAGATGAACCGCTTGAACCATGATGAGGAGCTTGTAGTATATCAACATTATATTTTTTACCTGCAGCTTCTGCACCTTTTTCAGCATCACCAGTTAATAAAACTTCTAAATTTCCATAATCAACATAAGTCATTATAGAGTCTTCATTATCTCCAGTATAATTAGTTTTGCTGTGTACAAACTCTAAAGTTGCCCCGCTAGTACTTAATTTTGTACCAGATTTAGCATCATACATTTTACAACCACTTTCTTTTTTAGCTAAGTTAATAACTTCTTTGGCAGTGGCAGTGCTATAAGATACATCCTTTGGATAGTAGAACTTCTTAACCTTCATATTTTGGAAGATGTACTTAAGTCCACCTACATGATCAGCATCAGGATGAGTAGATATAACATATTCCAAATCCATATTTTTTTCTTGTTTCTTTAAATAATCAACAATCTTTCTTCCATTATCACCTGTTCCAGCATCTATTAATATGTCATCTCCATTTGGTGATTCAATATAAATAGCATCTCCTGCCCCTACATCAATAAATTCTATTAGCATATTTTGTTTTGCTAAAGATGTTCCACTAAAAGCTCCAGCACTTATAAATAAAGCTAGACCTAATAATAATATTTTTTTACTTAATTTCACTTAATATTCCCCCCCATATTTTCTTTCATAGAATATTATAGCTTTTTATAATTGCATAGTGAATAGTTTTTGGCAAATAATGTTGAATTTAATAATATATTCTAAAATATAGTATGTAATAAGAGGATAAGGTAATCTTTTATAGAATAATAAGAGAAACAAATTATTAAGTAGTGTAAAACATATTAAAAAATAAGGGGATAAATATGAGCTACCAAATTGATAAAGAATTTAGAAAATATTACGAAAAATATAGTGAGAAGCAACTTAAAAATATGATGGATTTGACTTATGATACATTATATAAGAAATTTAATAAAGATGTGAATTTTGGATTTAATGGATGTAAAGATTTTTTAGGAGCAGTATTGCTTTTAAAATATGATAAAAGTGTGGAGAAAAATATAGGATATGGACTGTGTATGATATTTGATGGAAAGTGCGATCCTTTAGACTTTAGTGAATTTATGGATAATATTATAGAAAAAAGTATTATATCCATGGAAGATTGGATAGATGTTTATGACTATTTAGAGACACATCATAAATGGATAGAAAGTCATAAATGTGCATAAGGTGGTGAGGGGTATATGAAATGCCAAAGCCAGAGTATTTAGAAAGTTATAAAGAAAATAATTTAGAACATATATATGGTAATGATAGATTTCAAGTTTTTATAAATCATAATAATACAGCTTTATTAAAAAGAAAAGAAAATTGAATTAATAAAAAATATCATAAATTCTTTACTAAAATAATAGAATTTAAGGTTAAGGAGATGGTATTTTGAAATATAGGAAATTTGGAAATAAAGATATTTCAGTTTCACCTTTAGGATTTGGTATGATGAGGCTGCCTTTAATTAATAAAGAAACCAATTCAAAAGTAGATGAAAAATTATCTATAGAAATGTTACGTTATGCCATAGATGAAGGGTTAAACTATGTAGATACAGCCTACAATTATCTAGAGGGTCAAAGTGAAATTATAACAGGAAAAGCGCTATTAGATGGATATAGAGAAAAAGTATTTTTAGCAACAAAAGCACCAATTTGGCTTTATGAAGATGAAGAGGATTTTGATAAAATTTTAGATGAACAATTAAATAAATTACAAAGTAAAAGTATAGATTTATATTTGTTACATGGTCTAAATAAAAATCTATGGAAAGATAAAGTGTTGAAATTTAATATACTTGATAAAATGAAAAAAGCGAAAGATAAGGGGAAAATTAACAACATAGGTTTTTCATTTCATGACGATATAAAGATTTTTAAGGAAATTATAGACTATTATCCTCATTGGGATTTTTGTCAAATTCAACTTAATTACTTAGATACAGAGTTTCAAGCTGGAATAGAAGGATTGAAATATGCAGGTAGTAAAGGTCTAGGTGTAATTATTATGGAGC